>DASPOD010000039.1:0-131708 GCA_035626215.1 Thermoplasmata archaeon | reverse complement strand
GGACGATCCCGTCGAGGGCCAGAAACCGATTGAGGTCGGATTCCCGGATCGCCCGGACCGCACGACGGGCAGTCGAAGGAAGACCGATGACCCGCAGGCGCAGCTGGTCCGCCTCGGGGCTCGCGACGGGCAGAAGGTCCTTGAGCGCGCGGACCCCGGCCTCGACCACCACCTCCGGGCGGTCGAGAAGGAGGTCGGCGAGCGGCGTGTCGGTGCTGTCGATCACCGAGAACGGGACCTCGAGCGACCGCTCCTCGGGAAAGCGGTCATGCAGTTCGAGGACCCGCGGCCGGAGCCCGGCCTCTTCGAGCACGGACGCCCACCGGCTCTGGAGCTCGGGCGGCGCGGGGAGGGTCCTCTTGACGGCGACCATGGAACCTTCCCTCCGTTACGGGTCGAGCCGATAACGGTCGCGGGGGAACAGGATTGCCTCGCGTATATTGCCGAGCCCCGCGAGCATCTGCACGATCCGGTCGACCCCGAGCCCCCAGCCACCGTGCGGCGGCATCCCGAACCGGAACGCCTCGAGGTAGCCGGAGAACTTCTCCGGGTCGAGCCCGGCGGACTCGATGTTCGCGCGCAGCCGGTCGACGCGATGCTCCCGGGCGCCGCCGCTCGCGATCTCGAGGCCCTTGAAATCGAGGTCGAAGTAGTAGGTGAGGCGCGGGTTCGCGTCCTGCCGCTGGGCGTAGAACGTGCCGACCTTGATCGCCGTGGGGAAATCCGTGATGAAGTAGAGCGGGGCGCCGAACTTCTTCTCCATCAGCTCCCCGATCGCCTTTTCCGACTCCCGGCCGAGGTCCTCCTCCGAGCCGGGGCGGCCGAGCCACTCCATGCACTCGGCGAACGTCACGCGGGGGAACGGCAGCGTGGGCTCGGGGACCTTCTCGGCGAGCGGGTTCCCCCGCTCGAGGAGCTCCTTTCGCGTCGAGCGGAACGCGTCGGCGACCACCCCCTCGAGCGCGACCCGCACGTCGTCGACCGAATCGATGAATCCGACCTCGGCGTCGAGGCTCGAGAACTCCGTCACGTGGGCCACGGTGTCCGATGGCTCGGCCCGGAACGCGGGGGCGATCTCGAACACCCGCTCGAATCCGGCGCCGATGAGCATCTGCTTGTAGAGCTGCGGGCTCTGGGCGAGATACGCCCGGCCGTCGAAGTAGTCGACGGCGAACAGCGTCGCACCGCCCTCGGCGCCCTGCCGAAGCAGCTTCGGGGTCGCAATCTCGAGGAACCCTCGGCGCAGGAACGCCGCCCGGAACCCGGCGAGCAGGACGGTGCGCAGCTCGAAGACGGCGCGGACCGCCGGTTTGCGCAGGTCGAGGACCCGGTGGTCGAGCCGAGTGTTGAGCTCGGCCCCCACCTTGTCGACGACCCCCAACGGAAGCGGCACCTCCGCCCGGGCAACGACGTTCACCGACGTCGGGAACACTTCGACGCCCCGGTTCGCCTTCTCCGAGCGGTGGACCGTCCCTTCGACCGAGACGACGGACTCTCTCGGGAGCTCCGCGAACAGCGCAAACAACGCCGGGTCGGCGGACCCCTTCTTCAGGGTGACCTGCGTCGTCCCCGCGCCGTCGCGGACGAGGGCGAACGCGACGCCGCCGAGGGCGCGGTAGTCCTCGAGGTGGCCCGCCACCCGGACGCTTGCGCCGTCGAGGTCTTTCAGCTCACGCGAGAGCCGGCGCGGGGGCGACAGGGGACGCGACCTCCTTGCGGGCGAGCGCCGCCCGGACGAGCCCCACGTAGAGCGGGTGAGGGGTCTCGGGGCGGGAGAGGAACTCGGGGTGGAACTGGACCCCGATGAAGTACGGGTGACGGGGCATCTCGAGCGCCTCGACCCGGCCGTCGACACTCATCCCGGTGACGACCAGGCCGTGCGTGCGGAGCGGTTCGATGTAGTCCGGATTAATCTCGAAGCGGTGGCGGTGGCGCTCCCAGATCTCGTTCTTGCCGTACAGCTCGGCGACCTTGGAGCCGGCGGTGAGGATCACGCGCTGAGCGCCGAGGCGCATCGTTCCGCCGAGGTCGTGCAGCCCCTTCTGCTGCTCGAGGAGACAAACGACCGGGTCCGGGGTCGTCGCGTCGATCTCGGTCGTGTTCGCTTTCGGCCGGTCGAGCACGTGGCGGGCGGTCTCGACCGCCGCGAGCTGGAACCCGAAGCAGATCCCGAGATAGGGGATGCCGTTCGTTCGCGCGACCTCGATCGCCCGGATCTTCCCCTCCGCGCCGCGCGAACCGAAACCGCCCGGTACGATGATGGCGTCCGACCGCTGGAGCCGGGCGAGGAGGGACGGGTTCTTCGGGATGTCCTCGGAGTCGTACCACTGTAGGCGGACCTCGGAGCCGAGGGCGCCCTGCACGTGGTGGAACGCCTCGGAGTGCGAGAGGTAGGCGTCCTTGAGCTCGGTGTACTTGCCGACGACCGCCACCTCGACCGAGCCTTCGCACCGGCGGTAGGAGGCGAGAAACTCTTTCCACGTGGCGTAGTCCGGGGGACGTTCGGGGAGCCCGAGCGTCTTCGTCAAGATCGCCCCGACCCCCTGGGCCTCCAGCACGAGGGGGACCTCGTAGATCACCGGCTGGTCGGGCACCGAAATCACCGCCTCCGGCGGGACATCGCAGAAGAGCGAAATCTTTGCCTTGATGTCGGGCGAGAGGGGCAGCGGACCGCGGGCGATGATGATGTTCGGCCGGATCCCGATCGCCCGGAGCTCCCGAACGGAGTGCTGGGTCGGCTTCGTCTTCGGCTCGCCGACCGGGCCGACCACCGGCACGAGCGTCGTGTGGACGAACGCCATGTGGCCTTCGCCGAGCTCGTAGGAAAGTTCGCGCAGCGCCTCAAGGAACGGCATCGACTCGATGTCGCCGACCGTACCGCCGACCTCGACGAGGACGACCTCCGCCCCCGCCGCCTGGGCGACCTCGCGGATCGTCCGTTTAATCTCGCCGGTAACGTGCGGAATGATCTGGACCGTGTTGCCGAGGTAGTCGCCCCGCCGCTCCTTCTCGATGACGGCGCGGTAGATCTTGCCGGTGGTGAGGTTGTGTGTGCCCGCAAGATTCTGGCCCAAGAACCGCTCGTAGTTCCCGAGGTCGAGGTCGACCTCCGTCCCGTCGTCCAGGACGAACACCTCGCCGTGCTGGTACGGGTTCATCGTTCCCGCGTCCACATTGAGGTACGGGTCGATCTTGACGATCGTCACGGCGATACCACGGGCTTTCAACAGTCGCGCGAGCGAGGAGGTCGTGATTCCCTTCCCAAGACCGGAAATCACTCCGCCGCTCACCACCAATACCTTCACAGAACCTCCGACGCGCTCGGGTAGCGGGCTCTTCGCATAAAGTCTAGCCCAGATTTTCGGGCGCCGGCAGCTGACGAACCGCCCGGCACGCCCGCCGGGGGGTTTAGAGCGGAACGCGACGCCCGGCGGGGTCGCGGTGGAACGCTCCGAATTCGCTCAGCCCCGCGACGAGCGCCGCGGGGAACACCGGGCCGTCCACACAGACGTGGTACGGACCGATCGCACAGGCATCGCACATTCCGAGCGCGCACTTCATGTGCCGCTCCATCGAGCAGAACACGGGAACAGAACGCGCGGCGGCCGCGGTCACGACTTTCTTCATCATCACCTCGGGGCCACAGGTCCAAACGGCATCGTACGGCTCCGAGGCGAGCAACTGCTCCGCGACGAGCGTCACGAAACCTTTCGTGCCCTCGGAGCCGTCGTCCGTGGCGACCTCGACCCGAGCTCCCATCCCGCGGAACCGGTCCTTGAACAGGAGCTCGGGCGCCCGGGTCGCCCCGAGCGCCACGGTGACCGACGATCCTCGAGCCCGAACCCGGTCGGCCGCAGGAGCGAGGACTGCGGCACCCGAACCCCCGCTCACGATGAGGACTCGCTTCGGCGAAAGGTCGAACCGGTTCCCGTACGGGCCACGGATCCCCACGAGGTCGCCCGGGCGGACCGACTGGGCGCGCCGGCTCGTGCCGCCCATCGCTTTGATGGTGACCCCCTTCGACGGCCCCTCCGTGTAGGACAGCGACATCGGGATCTCATCGTCCCCGGGCAGCCAGATCATCACGAACTGGCCCGGGTCGGCGGGGGCGGGATACGGGAATCGGAGCGTAACGGTCGACGGGGTCTCGAGGACCCGCTCCGACACCCGGACGACCGTGCGCACGGTGACCACCTAGCGGGTCCCCGATATAGCCGCTCGGTCGGCGGCGCGCACAGGCCTTCAGTCCGGCGGACGCGAGCCCGCGCGATGGGCGACACCCACCGCGTCCTCGAGGCGCGTGAACCCGAGCTCGTCGAGCAGCCCGGAAAGGTCCTTCGCGAGGCGGCCGAACACCCCGATCCCGTCGAACGTGACCTGCGTCCCGACCTCGACCGCCCGTGCGCCCGCCATCACGTATTCGAGGGCGTCGCGGGCGTTCGCGACCCCCCCCACCCCGACGACGGGAATGGAGACCTTCTCGAAGATCTGCCAGACGCAGGCGAGGCCGACCGGCTTCACCGCGGGGCCGCTCAATCCACCGAGACCGTGAGCGAGGACCGGCCGGCGGAGCTGGACGTCGATTGCGATCGCGCGCAGGGTGTTGATCGCGCTCACGGCCGCCGCGCCCCCGCGCTCGGCCGCGCGCGCGAGACCGGCCGCGTCCGAGGTGTTGGGGGTGATCTTCGCGATGACGGGAACGGAGACCGCCTGCGTCACGGCGCGTACCACCTTCTCGACATCCTCCGGCGTGCTGCCGATCTCGGTGCCGAACCCCTCGGCGTGCGGGCAGCTCAAGTTGAGCTCGAGAGCCACCACACCGGTCGCGGCCATCCGGGTTGCGAGACGGGCGAACTCCTCCGGCGTCCCGCCGAAGATGGAGCCAATGACCGTCGCGCCCGCCCGGCGGGCCACTTCGATCTCGCGGGGGTACTCCTCAATCCCCGGGTTCGGGAGCCCCATCGCATTGAGGAGGCCCCATCGTTCGTACGCCTCGATCGTTGGGTTCGGGTAGCCCAAGCGAGGCTCGGAGCCGATCGACTTCGTAATCACCCCGCCGGCGCCGGCCCGCCATGCGCCGGCGAGCGACTCGCCGCTCTCCCCCCAGATTCCCGACGCCAGAAGGAATGGGTTCCGTAGGTCGATACCGGCCAGGCGGACCCTGAGCTCGGCCACGGAGCGCGGGACGGGTGGTGCCCTTAAATCGACTCGCCCGGATGAGGCCGAAGCCCATGCATCTCGAACGGCTCACGGACGCCGCCCGGGAGGCTCTCGAGAAAGCGTTCCAACGGGCGGCCGAGCTGCGGCACCCGGCCGTCGAGCCGGAACATCTCCTCGCCGCGCTCCTCGAGTCCACGGAGAGCCCGGCGTCGGCGATTCTCTCCGGCCTCAAGGTACCGGTCGACCGGTTGCAGACCCGGATCTCCGAGCGGTTGCAGAGCCTCCCGACCGCGGACCGCGTCGCTCCCTCGGACCAATACCTCTCCCGCGACCTCTCGAAAGCGGTCGACGCCGCCGAAGCGGAGGCGGGCAAGCGCCATGATCGCTACACCACCGCGGACGAGCTGCTCCTGGGGCTGCTCTCGGTTCCGTCGCCCGCCCGCGACCTCCTGGAGGAGTTCGGCGTGCGTCGCGCGGCGGTCGAGTCCGCCCTCGAGGGGCTTCGTGGGACGGACCACCCGGTCGAGAGCCGGACCGAGGAAGCCCAGTACCAAGCGCTCGAAAAGTACGGTCGGGACCTCACGGCCCTCGCCCGGGCCCGCAAGCTCGACCCGGTGATCGGACGGGATGACGAGATCCGCCGCGTGATTCAGATTCTGTCGCGCCGGACCAAGAACAATCCGGTCCTGATCGGGGAACCGGGGGTCGGGAAGACGGCCGTCGTGGAGGGCCTCGCCCAGCGGGTGGCCACCAAGGACGTTCCGGATTCGCTCCGCGACCGCCGCGTGGTCGCGCTCGACCTCGGCAGCCTCCTCGCGGGAGCCAAGTTCCGGGGCGAGTTCGAAGAGCGGATCAAGGCCGTGCTGAAGGAAGTGGAGCGTTCCGAAGGCCAGGTGATCCTGTTCATCGACGAGCTCCATACGCTCGTTCACGCCGGGGCGACGGAGGGCGGAGCGCTCGACGCCTCGAACCTGCTCAAGCCCGCCCTCGCACGGGGAACGCTCCACTGTATCGGTGCGACGACCACCCAGGAGTACCGCCGGTACATCGAGAAGGACGCGGCGCTCGAACGACGGTTCCAACCCGTGCCGGTCGCCGAGCCGACCGTCGAGGACACGGTCTCCATCCTGCGCGGACTCCGGGAGCGCTACGAGCTCCACCACGGTGTGCGGATCCACGACTCGGCGCTGGTCGCCGCGGCGACGCTCTCCGCGCGCTACATCTCCGACCGGCATCTCCCGGACAAAGCGATCGACGCCATCGACGAGGCCGCTTCGATGGTGCGGCTCGCCCTCGACTCCCGACCGAGCGAGCTCGACCAGCTATCGCGGCGGATCCGCCAGCTCGAGATCGAGCGGACCGCCCTCGCCCGCGAAAAGGACGTCGCGAGCCGGGAGCGTCTGAAGGCGCTCGACAAGGAGCTCGCGAACCTCAAGGAGAAGGAAAAGAGCCTCGCGGCCCGCTGGCAGCGGGAGAAGGAACACGTCGAGCAGCTGCGGGGCCTCCGCGCGCAGCTCGATGAGGCGAAGGCCCAGGAGGAGCAGGCCGAGCGCTCGGGCGACCTCGAGGCAGCCGCTCGGCTACGCTACGGAACGGTCCCGGAGCTGCAGAAGAAGGTCGACGCTCTCACGAAGGAGGCCGAAGGCACCCCGACGGGGTCGCTGCTGCGCGAGGAGGTCACCGAGGACGATGTCGCGCTGGTCATCTCGAAGTGGAGCGGTATCCCGGTGACGCGGCTTCTCCAGGGCGAGATGAAGCGGCTCCTCACGATGGAGGAGAGCCTGCGGAAGAGGGTCATCGGGCAGGACGAAGCGGTCGCCGCGGTCTCGAAGGCCGTACGTCGCGCCCGCTCCGGGCTCGGGGACCCGAACCGCCCGATGGGGACGTTCCTTTTCATCGGCCCGACCGGAGTCGGTAAGACGGAGCTCGCGAAGGCGCTCGCCGAGTTCCTGTTCCACTCGGAGAAGGCGCTCGTGCGGATCGACATGAGCGAGTACATGGAGAAGCACACCGTCGCACGCCTCATCGGGGCGCCGCCCGGGTACGTCGGTTACGAGGAAGGTGGCCAACTCACCGAGGCCGTGCGGACGCGACCGTACACGGTGATCCTGTTCGACGAAGTCGAGAAGGCGCACGCCGACGTGGTGAACGTGCTGCTCCAGCTGATGGACGACGGCCGCCTCACCGACGGACAGGGCCGGACGGTCGATTTCCGCAACACGCTCGTGATCCTGACGAGCAACCTCGGCTCGGACCTCATCGCGGGGGCGCGGTCGGACGAGGAACGCCGAAAGCTTCTCGAGCCCGCGCTGAGAGCCCAGTTCCGCCCGGAGTTCCTGAACCGCCTCGACGAGGTGGTGATCTTCCACGCGCTCACCGAACCCGAGATCGAGGAGATCGTCGACCTGCAGCTCGCCCAAGTCACCGCCCGGCTCGAAGATCGGCGCATTCGCTTGGTCGCGAGCCCCACCGCCCGTTCGCTCCTCGCCGGCGCCGGTTTCGACCCCACGTTCGGCGCCCGTCCGCTCAAGCGCACGATCCAGCGTCTCGTCGTCGACCCGCTCACCGCGAAGCTCTTGGCCGGCGAGGTCCGGGATGGGAGCGAGGTCCGTATTGACGCGAACAACGGAGCGGTCGTGCTCACCGTGACCGCCCCGAAAGGCGCCGGGAGGGCCCCGTGACGACCGGGGTGACGGTCGCGGTCGTCGGCGCCGCCAACGTGGCGAAGGAGCTCGGGAAGCACGGCACTGAGTCGGACGTTACGCTGTTCAATTCGGTCACCGAGGGCCACGCGACGACCATCGTGGAGCCGACGCAGTTTCCGGAGAAATTCGCTCCGCTCCTGAACGCCCTCGCCATGGCCGACCAGTGCCTGCTGGTGGTGAGCGAACTCACGCGCCCCGTGGCGGAAACGATCGCGACCGTCGAGCTCGCGGACGTGCCCACCACCATCGTCCTCGGTCCGGCGGTCGGCGAATCGGAGCTCGCGCGCGCCCTCAAGGGTGGTCGGCTCGAGGGGGCGCCGCGCGTGCCGCTCGACCTTCCTCATCTTCGCGAACGCATCGAGGGATGGCGGGCTCCCCTCGTCGAGGGGGACGTGATGGTGCCGGTGGACCACCATTTCCCGGTGAAGGGCGTCGGCACCGTCGTGCTCGGGGTGGTGCGCCGGGGCGTTCTGCACGCGCACGAGCGGCTGCGGCTCTGGCCCACCCCCAAGGTCATCGAGGTTCGTTCGATCCAGGTCCACGACGTCGACCGCACGGAGGCGGAATGCGGCGAGCGGGTCGGGGTCGCGATCAAGGGGGTCGACGTGGACGAGCTCGCGCGCGGCCAGGTGTTGGCGCCCGAGGGGTCGCTCACCGAGGGCGCCGAACTCGCGGGCAGGGCGTTCCAGCGCTGCCGGTACTACCGGGGGGACGCCGGGGTCGGCGCCGCCGTGCATGTCGCCCACGGCCTCCAGGTCGTCCCGGCGGAGATCGGCGAGGTCGGGCCGGCCGGCGTACGCGTCACGGCGGACCGACCGGTCGCTCGAATCCCCGGCGCCCCCGCCTACCTCATCGACCTATCGGTCCCGGCGGGGCCTCGATTGATGGGTCGGTTCTCGGTCTCCGTGTAAGACGCCGGGAGCCGCATCCGGTCGGCGCGGAGCGAGGGGCGGGCCTACGCGAACATCGTGACGGACTCCTTGCGGAGTTCTTCCTCGCCGACGACCTTCTCGATCGCACGGTCGAAGTCCGCCGTCGTCACGCTGTCGCGCTCCTCGCGGATCGCCCACATGCCGGCTTCGGTGCAGATCGCGCGGATGTCCGCGCCGGTCGCGCCTTCGCACCGGTTCGCAAGCGCCTCGAAGTCGATCGGCTCGTGAAGCGCCATCCCGCGAGTATGGATCTTGAAGATCTCCGCGCGTCCGCCGAAGCCCGGCACCGGGATCTCGATGATCCGGTCGAAGCGGCCGGGGCGAAGGAGCGCGTCATCGAGGATGTCGGGCCGGTTCGTCGCCGCGATGATCTTCACGTTCGCGAGCGGCTCGAACCCGTCCATCTCGGCGAGGAGCTGCATCAGCGTCCGCTGGACCTCCCGGTCCCCGCTCGTCGCCACCTCGAGGCGCTTCGCGCCGATCGAGTCGACCTCGTCGATGAAGATGATCGTCGGCGCCTTCTCGCGGGCCAGCTGGAACAGTTCGCGGACGAGCCGCGCACCCTCCCCGATGTATTTCTGCACGAGCTCGCTGCCGACCAGGCGGACGAACGTCGCGTTCGTGTGGTGCGCCACGGCCTTCGCGATGAGGGTTTTACCCGTTCCCGGCGAGCCGATCAGGAGCACGCCTTTCGGCGGGTCGACCCCGACTTTCTTGTAGAGCTCCGAGCGGAGGAGCGGATACTCGACCGCCTCCCGGATCTCGCGGATCTGGTCGGCGAGGCCGCCGATGTCGTTGTAGGCGACCTTCGGCTTGTCGACGATCTCGCTCGCCGTGACGAGCGGGTCGAGCGAGGCGGGAAGGATCCCCATCACTGCGAGGGTCTGCTTGTTGAGGGCCACGCGGCTTCCCACGGTGATCTTCCCGTGCTCCACCGTCTCCGCGGCGTTGACCACGAAATCGGGACCGGTGGAGGACTTGACGATCACCCGCCCGTCGGTGAGGACGTCCCGGACGCTGCCGACGATCAGCGGAGGGTAGCGCAGACGGTCGAGCTCCGTCTTGAGTCGCTTCACCTCGCGCTGGAGGCGAAGGATCTCTGCCTCCATGTAGTGGCGCTCGCTCTCCACGCGCTTGATCGCCTCGGCCAGCTGAGTGTTCCGTAGCTCCAGGAAATTGAGGCGGTCGAACGCGTCGTGCTCGGGAGTGGGCGCTTCAGGTTCGCTCATGGTTGTACGAACGGTGTCGCCACGGCGGCGCTATCAATCATAAAGCGGTTCCGCTTATAACTACGCATGACCAGAAGCCCCGGGCGAGGTCGATGAGCCGCCCGCTCGCCCGGACCGCCCGCGCCTTCGCCCCCGGTCACGTCACCGGAATTTTTCGGCCGGAGATGACCTACCGGGACCCCCGGGGACGCGGCTCGGTCGGGGCGGGGGTCGTCCTCGAATTGGGCGCGTGGGCCGAGGCTCGGTTCCTGCCGGGCACCCGAGCGATCGTGCGCGTGACCGGCGACTATCCCGGTCCGTGGCCGATTTCGGAGGACGTGGCGCGCCGGCTGGCTCCCCGCCGCCCCGGCCAACTCTCGGTCCGGCTCTCGCACGAACTTCCCGTCGGGCAGGGATTCGGCATGAGCGCCGCGGGGGCTTTGGCGACCGCCCTCGCGGTTCGAGCGGTCGCGGGCGGGTCCCGGTCGCACGCCGTCGAGGTGGCGCATCTCGCCGACCTCTTCGGCGGCGGTGGCCTCGGCGGCGTCGCCGCCATTCTCGGCGGGGGACTCGAAATCCGCACCCGAGCCGGGGTGCCTCCGCTCGGGCGAGTCGTCCATCGACCCTTTGACCCGAAACTCCTGGTGGGGGTGGTAGGGCGGCCGATCCCCTCGCCGTCCGTGCTGGGCGACCCGGTAGCTATCAGGCGTATCGCGGCCGCCGCTCGTGGCTGGGAGCGAGAGGCTCCCACGGCCGCGGGGCCCTTCCTTCGACTCGCCGAACGGTTCACGGACCGGGTTGGACTCGCCTCCGCGGCCGTCGATCGCACGGTGCGCGCCCTTCGCCGCCGCGGAGCGTGGGCCGCTCAGGCGATGTTCGGCGAGAGCTTCTTCGCGGTACCGCGATCGCCCGGCGCCCGAGCGGACTGCCTCGACTGGTTGCGGGAGGAGGGGGTCCGGGCCGTCGAGATCGCCGCGGCGCGGGCAGGAGGTCGCCTGAATCCTCGCCGCCCGAGTTGAGGGCCCGGCCGGGCCACCTCGGGGGCGCCCGCGTGCCGCAAGCCTTTTAGTGGAAGGCCAGTCTCGGCCGCTCCCATGACGCGCAAGCCCGCCCGCATGTACCGCAAGGTCGAGGGGCAGGTCTACACCCGCCAAGAGTACATGGGCGGGATTCCGACGTGCCGGGTCACTCAGTTCGACACCGGCAACCTGCACGTCGAGTTCCCGGTCAGTCTGAGCCTTGGCACGGAGGAGGCGGCTCAAGTGCGGGACATCGCGCTCGAGGCGGCCCGGGTGAGCGCGGTCCGTGTCCTCGAGAAGTCCGCCCCCAACGAGTTCCACCTCAAGGTTCGCCGATTCCCGCATCAGATCCTGCGGGAACACAAGATGGCGATGGGGGCCGGGGCCGACCGTATCTCCGACGGGATGCGCGCCGCGTTCGGCAAACCGGTCGGCCATGCGGTCCGTGCGTCAATCGGCTCGGAGCTGCTAACGATCTACACGACCGAGGCGCACGTCGACGTCGCGAAGGAAGCGCTGCGCAAGGCGTCCCACAAGCTCCCGGTGCCGACCCGGGTCATCGTCCGTCAGCGGGCTTCGTAGACCGTCCGCCGCGGACGACGAGCACCGGGCAAGGTGCGTGCGCCACGAGGGCCGAGGAGATGCTTCCGATCAGGAGTCGCTTCGCGGCGGACATCCCCCGCGACCCGACCACCACGAGGTCGGCCGGATGGGCGTCGAGGAACGCGAGGATCTCGTCAATGACCACTCCGTCCGGGCAGGCACCCGTCACCGCGGAAACCCCCGCCTCCCGGGCTCGCTTGACCGCCGCCTCGACGAGCGCTCGGTAGGGTGCGGTGTCGGTCTGGGCGACCGGCGCCGCCAAGTAGGCGTTGCCCGAAGGCATGTAGACCGGTACGAGCGGGGCGACCGAGAGGATCGTGAGCTCGCTCCCGTACCGTTGCGTGAGGTCGATTGCGGCGTCAAGCGCCTCTTCGGAATGCGCGGACCCATCGATGGCGACCGTAATGCGGGCGAACCGGTTGGGCGTCATTCGGGGAAGCGGACGGGCCTAAGGCTACTTGGGTCTTCCGGGAGCCCTCACCCCGGAACCTCGGTCCCCGTCCCACTCGCCTCCGTAACTGTTTTTACATGCGGCCCACCTGAGGACGGTGCAAGGTGACTCGAGTGGCCCCTGTCTGTAGCAACTGCGGTGGAACCGACTTCGTCTGGGCGAACGACCTCAAGACGGGCAGTCTCGGCGGCGGGTCCCTGTCCCTGCGTTCGCGAGGAGAGCTGTCGCTCGGCACTCGGATCTGCCGCGCGTGCGGCCACGCGGACCTGTTTCTGAAGGACCCTTCGATCCTCCGGATGCCGCACACTTGGCGGCCCGGTGAGTTCACCCCGATCGTTCCGCGAGCCCCGGCTCCACCCGCCCACCATCCCCTGCCCGCACCCCCGGCCCCGACTCCCGCCCCAGCTTTGGTTCCCGCCCCGGCTCCAGCGGCCCCGGCTCCGGTGACTCCACCTCCGCCTGTGACTCCTCCGCCTCCGCCTGCGGAACCTGCCCCGGTCGCTCCCGCCCCCGCGGCACCGGCCCCGGAGACGCCCGCCGCCGCGCCCATATCAGCGGAACCGGAGCCGGCGCCCGCCGCCGCGGAGCCGTCCAAGAAGACCACCCGGCGCAAGAGCACGAAGGCGAAGAGTGGCGGCGACTCGTCGTCGTAAGGTGTTGCGTTTCCCGCTCCTGCAACGCTCTCCTCACGTCTAGCCCGGTGGCCCTGGGGTTGGGAATTCAGCATCGACCCGAAGCCTTTCGCAACCGGCCCGCGCGAACCAGCTCGACGGCGCACCACCGAGCTCGTCCGTGAATGGAATAAGTAGAGGTGCCCAGCTAGGACTCTCGGCGAGGGCCTTCCTCAGGCTCGAGTCCCATGCGGCTCTGGGTGTACGCGGTCCGCCGCGTCGTGCTGGCGGTTCCGGTCCTGATTGGAGCGATGACCGTTCTGTTCGTCATTTTTAGTGCGCTGCCTGCGCCCACCATCCCCTGCACTTCGCATCCCAGCGGAACATCGCCACCCTGCACTCGCCTGATTCCGTGCCCGCAGGACCCGAGCAAGCTCTGCCCGAACCCGGTGTTCACGGGCGACAACGCGCTCGGACTCAATCAACCCGTCTACCTGCAGTGGTTCTACTACCTGGAGCACGCGCTTACCTTCCACTGGGGGTCCGTGGACCAAGGCAGCGCGTTGGGCACGGGGGAAACCGGGTCCGGCTTACCGTTCCTGGCGGGACAATCGGTGAGCGGGTTGATCGGGGAGTTCCTGCCGTACTCGCTCGAACTCTTGGCCCTGACCCTGGTTTTCACGCTCGTGATCGTTGTGCCCCTGCGGAACCGAGCGTTGGCGAGCCCGGGCGGACTCGCGGACCGTGCCGCGGGAGCGTGGGTCACCTCGGGGTTCAGCATTCCGTTGTTCCTCGTAGGGATGCTCGCCATGGTGGGGACGGTGTTCGCCCTGGGCGGTCCCGCCGCCGCCTCCCCCATCTGCGGGAGTCAGGCGACCGCCTTTTTCGACCTGTTCGGGTCTTGGCCTATTCCGCCCTGTTCGACGCTCTACGGGACCACGAACATCGGCCCGTTCGGGTATCCCAACTGGCTCGGTATTGGGTACATCAGTACCCCGACCGGTTTCCCGACCTTGGACGCCCTAGTCCACGGGGACGGGTGGCTTGCTTTGGACACGCTGTCCCGCATGGTACTCCCGGCACTCGTGCTCGCCTTCATCGCCGTAGCCGTCATCCTCCGATACGCCGGGTATCGGCCATGCGCGCCGGCGGGCCGGGAGCACTTCGACGCGGTCCGAGGGCTCGGGCTTCCGGAGGAGGTGGAGCGTCGTCGGGTGGGACGCTCCACGCTCGTCGAGCTCACGGGTGGCCTCGGGCCGGCCTTGGTCGCGGTGTTGGGAATGCTCCCGGTTGTCGAGGTCCTCTTCAGTCTCTGGGGAATCGGTCGGTTGCTCGCGTACTCGGTGGTCGGCGGGGCTCCGGATTGGGATTTCGGCATCCTCTTCGGAGTCTTGCTGACGTGTACGTGGCTCATCGTCGGCGCGAACCTGGTGATCGACGTGGTGCGCGCATACCTGGACCCGAGGTACCGCGTGAAGGGGGGTCCTTCCCTCTTCGTGGCTCCCGCGGGGTCGTTGGGGACATCGTGGCCGAACGACCGGGCCGTCAACATCTGATGTGATCGAGGTCCCTCGTTCGCGAATCGGGGTTTCGGAAATGGATGCGTCGCGCTCGCCTAGAGGACGCCCGCCCGGCCCCCCTCTCCAGGGCCGTGGGTGATTCGAGCGTCGACCGCCCCGGTCCGAATCACCTCGGCGGTCGGGAGTGCGAGCGACTTGGGTCGATGGCCCGCCCTTTCCGAGGACGAGGCCATTGGAACTAGAGACGCTCGGGGCTTCCGCCGGCGGTGAGTGCCCGCGGAGTCCCAACCCGCCGAGAAAATAGCGGGGCATGGGTTTCCCGATTTGTTCAAATCTGTGAGACGAAGTGGGAGCAGCCGCCTCCGAGGGCGAGGGGGTACCTGGGTACATCCGGTCGGTCGCCGGCGGTGGTGCGTTGCCGAAGTCCTGGCCCGATCCTACGCAACGGGAGCCTCGATTTCGAAGGTGGCGTGAACAATACCGAACGCCTCCTCCATCCTGCTTCGAAGTAGTCTCGTGACCTCCATCCCCTCCTTCATCGACATATCCCGTACACCGACGTGGGCGGTGAGACAGACAAGAGTATCGCAGACCGCCCAGACATGCAGATCATGGACCTCTCGGACCCCGGGAACGGAGAGCGCGACGCGAGTGATTTCCTCGGTGGAGAGCCCTCGGGGAGTCCGTTCCGTCAAAACCTCCCACCCCCCGCGGAGAAGAGGAACACTCTCGTAGACTAGAATTCCGGCAATCACCAGGGCCCCCAGAGTATCCGCCCATCCGAAGGCAGGGCGAACGAGGATCGTTAGCCCCGCGGCCAACAGGGTTGCGGTAATCGCAACGTCGCTTGCAAGGTGAACCACCACACTCCTCAGATTGAGATCCCGGACTCGGCCCGGCAATCGACCGAGAGCCCGCAGGTTGACGATCCGTAGTGCCAAGGTTGGAACAGCAGCGACCAACAGCCAAACCGGGTCAACCGTCCCCGCGAAACTAGCCGACCGCAGCAGCGCGACGAGTGCCTCGTAACCGAAGGCGGCGCCGGTTCCGAGGACAAGGAGACCGTTGAGTATCCCAGCGAAGATCTCGATCCGATGCTTCCCGTAGGTGAACTTCGGGGAGACTCCCGACCTCGTTCCCTGGAGGGCGGTCCAAGAAACGGCGAAGGCCATGATGTCGGGGATATTGTGAACGGCATCTACCGTGAGTGAAAGACTGCGAGAAAACAGCGCGCCGAGCGACTCTATGGCGAGGATTGCGACAGAAAGGAACACTGCGAGGCGCAGCCCGTAGAGGATCCGCTGTTCGGCCTCCCCTTCTCCGTGCGACAGTTCTGTCATTCCTTCGCCACGAAGCGGAGGAGGGAGACTGGTCGTGCCAAATAAGGGCGTGCGTGCGGATGCAGACCGTCACGCCTCCTGGTCGTGCGGGTGCGGCGCGCCCGACCGGAGATGTGGGCAAGTCGCGCGACGGACGGGGACCCCCCTCCTCTTCGTGCCCGACCCTCGCCCAGAGGAGGGGATCCCGACGGAAGGAGTACCTTTCCGCGAACCCGAGAGCAGTCCCGCCCAACGGTTCAGCGGGAGTATGGCCCGCTCAAGTGCGATGGCCCCGCCCCCAGAAAGGTAGCGGGGCAGGGACTTCCCGATTGGTTCAAATCCACGACCTGAAGATGGAACAGCAGCTTCCACCGTCGAGGGGGGTCACGGTGGCGCATCCGGTAGCTTGTTCACGAAGGGGGGCGCTGCGATCAGCTAGCGTGCGCCCGGTCGAAGGCCCTCAAGCGGGTCGTAAGGAGCAGGCTGATCAACACTCCGACCAGGAAGACCGCCCCAGCGACGGTGACCAGCACCTGGGGCCCGATGGGTAGACCGGCGAGATACTTACCGGTCAGTGTCGGCAGATTGACCAGCAGCGACGTGTCGATGTAGCCGAGGAGCCAAATCACACCGATCACGGCTACGACGAGGACGATGAGGGCGATGAGGAACCTCAGCTGCAACCCCGCGATCAGCCCGAGGACCAAGATGACCGTGTAGTAGAGCACCCATGCCGGAACCACGAACGTTCCCCCCGGAGGCAACGAGCTGGTGCCACAACTGGAATGAGCCCCCGGTATAAACGACTTGGTAAGATCGGCCGTGTTGTGCGACGGTGGCGACGCCGAAGGCGTAAGTGGCTCGTCGGGGCACTGTCGGCTCCGTCGGGCACGACCCGCCGCCGAAGACAACGCCCGTTCGACGGTCGGAGCCGCTCGGGACGTCCGTCCTCCAACGAAAGGATAATGAGAACCCAGCCCGGATACACATCCATACGGACTCGCCCCGGGAGCAGACTCAAGTGACCGAACCCCCGTCGCCGTCGACCAACCGGGATGAGCTGGTTCGGCGGGCCCGGGTGCTCGGGTTCACGGGGGCGGGGGTCTGCTTCTTGGTCTCGCAGATCGGCCTGCTCTGGGTCCTTGCCACCGGAGGGATAGGCCCGGCCCCGTCCGTGGCGGCGACCGTCTGGCTGTTGTCCTCGCTCGTAATGGTCCTCTTCGTTTTCGTCGTGGCGGACTCCTACCGGACGAACCCGCGCTGGATTCTCCAGCACGCCCCGGCCGCCGTCACGGACGGCGACGGGTCCGCGACCCCCCGGCACGCCCCGGCCCGTTTCCTCTGAGCCTCGTTGCTCGAACGGCAATTCGATAGCGAGGAGCCTTCCGTCCTGCAGGTCCTCAGTACTCTCCGAAGACCACCTTCCCCGAGACGGCATCCATCGTCACCGTCCGGATGGCGCCCCGGCCGTCCCTCCGGCGCAGGCCCAGGTGCCAAATGGGCAAGAGAGCGAGGCGACCGTCGACCGGCTTTACCCCGAACGTCGTCCGGAGGATTTCGGTGGCCCGGGGGAGCGAGACCTCGATGGGCGGCATCCGCCCGATCTCGCTCGGGAGCGCCGATTTGAACGAAACGTCGGCCTGGTCGGCGAGGTCCTCAATCCGCCCGGCCGACTTCCGAGCGATCTTCTCGAACCGCATCTGCTTCCCCTCGATCGTCATGAACGCGCCGGAGCGGGCACTGACGTAGTAGTCGTCCACGTGGTCCTTCGCCGACGAAAGGAGACTCTTGGAGGTCCACCGGCAGCTGATCTTCCAAACCGGGACCTGGTCGAGCTCCGCAATCGCGACCTCCTCGGTCCTCGTCATCAGCGACGACGCGCGCTTCACCGCGTCGACTTGCGTGACCCTCATGGTGATTCCGAGGACCTCCTGCGTGAGGCCGATCGATGGACGGAACTCCTCCTCGACCGGCCAGTAGAGGTCCTCCTTAGAACCGGGCGACCGGCCCGTCGCGAGGAGACCGGAGGTCACCATTCCCCGTAGTTCCTGCTGGACGACCTCCAAGGGAAGGCCGGTCGAGGTCGCAACTGCCCTCCCGGGGACGGTCTCGCGGGCGCCGTGTACGGCCTCCAGGATCACCTCCCGAATCGGGGAGAGGGAGTCGGCTTCGGACACGGCGGAGAGGGTCGCTGGGGCGGGCTTACCGACGGACGACGGCGCGAGCGGCCGGGCCGCCCGCGCGGGATTCGCCCTGGGGGCCACCGGGGGCGCGGGCATGCCCCGGGGATTGCTGGCCCCGACGGGCGCCGGCCGGGGGGCCGCAGACGCCGGAGCCGGCTCGGGGGGACGGGGTGTCACCACGATGACCCGATAGATTTCCACTGGGCCACCGATTCCTTTCAGTGCCTTTGGTCCCAATCCCTCAATCTTGTACGGCACCTTGTTTCCGACCTGGGCGAAAACCTGCTCCGAAAGGCACACGCCCCCAGGGTCGGCCAAGGGCTCGATGCGGGACGCGATGTTCACGGCGTCTCCGAGTATGTCGGCACCAAAGCCCTCTACATCTCCAACGTGGATGCCTACCCGAACTTGGAGCGGTGCCGCCATCGCCCGCGTGTTCCGGTCATGAAGGTGCCGTTGGAAGTCCACGGCGCACTCGACGGCATCCAGCGCGTCCGGGAACTCGAGGAGGAGGCCATCCCCCATCGACTTGACCTTTCGGCCCCGGTGGATCTGAAGGAGGCCCTGGATGAGGCGCTCCTGCTCTTGCAGAAGGCGCAGGGCGGCGGGTTCGTCCTGCTGGGAAAGGGCCGTATAGCCCACAATGTCCGTGAAGACGATGGCAGCGAGCCGACGCTCGGCGGCCACGGCCGGCCATACCCCTGGTGCAGATTAATTCTCGGGAAGCCGGGTCGGACAGGTTTTCAAGGCGCGCGTTCCGTGCGGGAACCTCTGTCGTCCTCTTGCCCAACCATTTCCCACGTGAGGAGTTTCGCGCGGAGAGGGCTCCCTTTCCGCAAAAACAGGCGCAGTGCCGTCCAAACCGTCAGCAGGAGGTTGAGCCCACGAAGTTGCGATGGCCCCGCCCTCCGAAAGGTAGCGGGGCATGGATTTGAACCATGGATCTACGGGTTATGAGCCCGTCGGGATTTCAGGACGGCCGGCGCCGCCGACCGCTTTCCTGACTACCCTACCCCGCTGCGGCGAGGCCGAGCAGGACGGCGTATTTAGGTGCTTTCGGCCGCCGGCGCGATGGCCGGCCCCTTCGGCGTCGGGGCTGCCATCATCGCCTCGCGTTCGAGCGCGAGGAGTCGCTCCCAGGTCTCCCGTACCTCTTCCCCCACCGCCGCCATGTTCTCGGCGGTGAGGTGGCGGAACCGACCCTGGGCCCGGAGGTACTCTTCGACCGGCTTCAGCGTCCCGACCTTGCGCGTGATGTGGTACCGGCCTTCCTCGACCTCGTAGAGGGGAAAGACGCCGGTGTCGGTCGCGAGGCGGCCGATCGCGATCGTCTTCTGGGAGTCGAACCGCCAGCCGGGCGAGCACGGGGCGAAGATATGGAAGAATCGCGGACCGGTCATCCCCTTGGCCTTCTCTACCTTCCGCTCGAAATCCTCGGGGAAGCTCGGGTTGAGCGTCGCCGCGTACGTGGGGTGGTGGGCGAGGACGATCGCCATGATGTCCTTCTTCGGCTCCATCTTGCCCCGCTCGTGCCCCTCGACCGGGGTGGTGGTCGTCCAGGCTCCGAGGGGCGTTTCCCCACTCCGTTGCACGCCGGTGTTCATGTACGCCTCATTGTCGTACATGACGTAAACCGCGTTCGTCCTCCGCTCGAGCATCCCGCTCAACGCCTGAATGCCGATGTCCGCGGTGCCGCCGTCGCCGGCAAAGCCGACGACCGTCACGTCCTTCTGACCCATCGCGTCGAGCGCGGCCCGGATCCCCGAAATCGACGCGCCGGTCGCTTCGATCGGGTTGTCCATCATCGCCACGCCGAGCGCGGTCGTCGGGTACGGGGTCGCGATCACCGTCCAGCAGCACGCCGGTACCGAGACGACGGTGCGCGGCCCGAGCCCCTTCAAGAGCAGGCGCATCGCGAGCGCCGCTCCGCAGCCGGGGCACGCCGAGTGACCACTGAACATCAGCTCTTGCGCCGGTAGGGTGAGTTTAGCCATCGACCGCCACCTCCTCTTCCACATCCGCCCAGTGGACCTCGGGCGTCTTCCCCGAGAGGAGCGTCTCATACATCCGACGGACCACGTGCGGCGTGACGTCGCGTCCGCCGATGCCGGCGTAGAAGCCGGTCACCAGGGGGCGGTGCGGGGTCGGATAGAGCGCGGCGCAGACCTCAGTGCCGGCCGCCCCCATCGGACCGAACGTATACGACCGGTCCGCGACGCCGATCCGGTCGGCCGTCGCCGCGAGCGCGCGGATCTCTTCGTTCGGGAACGGACGGAAGAGACGCAGCTTCGCGAGCCCGACCTTCTTGCCTTGGGCCCGTAGGTCGTCGACGACCCCGCGCGCGGTGGTAGACGAGGTCCCCATCGTGATCAGCACGGCGTCCGCATCGTCGGCCTTGTAGGTCACCACCGGACCACCGTGATACCGACCCGTCGCCCGGCGGTACTCCTCTTCGACCAGGGCGAGGGTCGCCGGGACCCGCTCCATCGCCTGCCCGACCTCCCAGCGGAAGTCGACGTATCGGTCGGGGCCGACGAACGAGCCGAGCCGACTTGCCGTCCCCGGCACGAGGATCGCGTGCGGGTCACGGGGCGGGAGGAACTTGTCCACGACCTCCTGATCGGGAACCACGACCGGTTCGAGCGTGTGGGATAGGTAGAACGCGTCCTCCATCACCATCACCGGGAGTCGGATGTGCGGATGCTCCGCGAGGCGGTACGCCATCAACACCGTGTCGAGAACCTCTTGGTTGCTCTCCGCGTAGAACTGGATCCAGCCTGTATCGCGCTGGCTCATCGAGTCGGTGTGGTCGGCCCCGATGTTCCACGGCGGCCCCACGGCGCGGTTGATGACACCCATCACGATCGGGTCGCGCGCACCGGACGCCCAGTGGACCAGCTCGTGCATGAGAAGGAGCCCGTGGCTGGACGTGGCGGTATAGACGCGGGCGCCGAGGCCGGACGCGCTCACCACGACCTGCAGGGCGCTGTGTTCCGACTCGACCTTCACGTACTCTGCTTGCAGTGCGCCGGTCGCCACGAAGTCCGCGAGCTTCTCGACGATCGAGGTCTGCGGCGTGATCGGGTAGGCCGACACGACCTGGACCCGAGCCAGCTTCGCCGCGTACGCCTGGGCCGAGTTGCCCGACATCACCACCGTCGGCATGGTTCCTCCAGTCAGTCCTCCGCTACCATCTCGATCGTCTTCGGGGGGCACTCCTCCGCGCAGATGCCGCACCCCTTGCAGTAATCGAGCCGGATCACCGGGAACCCCTTCGGGTCGAACTCGATCGCGTCGTCAGGGCAGAACTTCCAGCAGAAGTTGCATTTCGTGCAGCGCTCGAGGTGAATGTGCGGTGTGAGCGTTCGCCACGAGGAGGTGTGGATCACCGTCGTCGGCGTGGAGGCGACCGGCCCCTCGGGGAGAGGGGGGAAGGGTTTCGGCACCTTCGGTCGCGGCGGGACCGGGCTCGTCGTGGGTTCGATGAGGCGCACCGCGCCGGCGCCTTCGATCGCCGCGTCCCGGTTCTGCGCGGGCTTCGCGGGGGCGTACTTTTCGATCGCGGTCGCCACCGAGTCGATCGACACGACTCCGCTCGCCCGGGCGAGCGCACCGAGGATCACCGTGTTCACGACCGGCATCGTCGCGGAGCCAAGCCCGTGAGCTAGCGCGATCCGCGACGCGTCGACGGTTGCGCGTCGCGCACCCGGCGGAGCGTCGATCTCGCTCGGCGGCCGACGGGAGTTCACGAGCACGAGTCCGCCGGGCTTCAGCCCGTCGGCCACCGGCTGAGTCCTGAGCAGCCCCGGGTCGAGGACGACCACGATGTCGGGCTTGGTGATCGAAGTCCGGACGCTCATCGGCTTGTCGTCGACCCGGGCGTACGCCGTGACGGGGGCGCCCCGGCGCTCCACACCGAAGAACGGGAAGCACTGCGGAACTTTCCCGTCGAGGAAGACGGCCTGGGCGAGCATTTCCGAGGCCAGCACGGCCCCCTGTCCCCCTCGACCGTGGAACCGGATTTCGATCATAATCGACCGCAGTCGAACCATCCCCAGCATAGTTGATGAAGGGCAAGTGGGGCCGGGTTGACGCTCAATTAATTGCGCGCCCGGCTGTCGGTATTTCCATGGTCGGAATTCGCGCGCTCAAGAAAATCTGGATGGACGGTCGCCTCGTCAACTGGGACGACGCCCGGGTCCACGTTCTCACGCACGGACTCCACTACGGGTACGCGGTGTTCGAGGGGATTCGATGTCACGACACGCCGAAAGGGCCGGCCATCTGGCGACTGCCGGAGCACACCGACCGATTCCTGAACAGCGCCAAGGTCTACCGGATGAAGCTCCCGTACAGCCACGCCGAGATCAACCAGGCGTGCATCGACGTCGTGCGAGCGAACGGGGTCCCCACCACCTACGTGCGGCCAATCGCCTTCACCGGATACGGCGAGATGGGCCTCGACCCCACGAAGAGCTCGATCCAAGTCGCCGTCATCAACTTCGAGTGGGGCGCTTACTTGGGCGAGGCCGGCGCGGAGAAGGGGATTCGAGCGACCGTCTCGAGCTGGACGCGGGTCGACTCCCGGTCCATGCCGCCGCAAGCGAAGTGCGCAGCGAACTATGCGAACAGCGCGCTCGCCAAGATGGAGGCCTCGGCGGCCGGGTACGACGAAGCGATCCTGCTCAACAGCGCCGGCGTTGTCGCCGAGGGACCCGGAGAAAACATCTTCCGCGTGATGAAGGACGTCGTCAGCACGCCTCCCGCGAGCTCGGGAATCCTTCGGGGGATCACGCGCGACACCATCATCCAGTTCCTGAAGGACGAGCATCTCACCTTCCACCGGACCGACTTCACCCGGGAGGAGCTGTTCACCTCGGACGAGCTGTTCTACACCGGCACCGCCGCCGGGGTGATGCCGATCCGTGAGGTCGATGGCCGGCCCATCGGTTCCGGGAACTATCCGATCACGAAGCGGCTCCGCCAGCGCTACGAGGGGGCGGTCCACGGCCGCCTCCCGGAGTACGAGTCCTGGCTTACCTACACTCGGTAGGCCCCAAGAGACCCCGGAGGCCGGGACCCGCGCACTCGCGGGACTTCGTCACGGCGGCGCGGGACGAGAAGGCGGCCAAGTCATGATTACGATCGCGGCGGCCGCGAGGCCCATCGCGAGGGATAGCCACGCTCCGTCGTTCTGAATCCATGAGGGGGACCCTCCCCAGGGCTCCACCTCCGTCCAAGTGCCGTGCGCGAAAATCCAGACGTCCTGCCACCCCAGCGAGAGTCCCGAGAAATCGGCCCAGCAGCAGCCCCCGACGATCATCACGCCTCCGTCCGAAGGGTCGTCGACGTATCCGTTATCGAGCCGGCCGGGTGGGCCGGTCGGCGGGTTAGCGTCGCTCCACTCGCCCCCGGAGTACCGGAAGGTGGCCCCATAATGGTGCTCGCACGTGTACCCCGGGGTCGAAACGCACGTCCCTACGGCGATGACCGAGCGGGAGGTCGAGTCGAACAGGAATCCCGCGTAGGGAATCAACTGAGGGGCCGTCGAAAGGGACATGGTTCGATTGGTCCAGACTCCTCCGACGTAGCTCCACATGATCGCGAGCGGAGGGTGGACCGGGTTAGCCGAGGCGGGGACGCCGAGGGGATTGTAGTACAGGACGTAACCGTCGGTCGGGTCGTCCACCAGCCCGGCGAACGGGTCGTCGCTGTAGAACCCCACGAACGGAGGAGGGCCCGGCACCGTGACGTTCGTCCATACCCCTCCCGCGTAGGTCCACGTTTCGTTCGTGGCACGACCGTAAACCGAGCCGGTGGTTGCGTTGACGCCGCTCCCCCCGAACAGCATCACCGCTTTGCCCTCGGAGTCGTAAGTCATCAGCCCGAGCATCATATCGGGAGGTGTGCGCCGAACTTCACCGGTCCGGTTGGTCCAGCGGCCGTTCTGAAAGGACCAGCTTTCGTTGAGAGGATGCAAGGTCAACGTCCCCGTGAGGCCCCCGTAGAGGAGGACGTAACCATCTTCGGCATCGTACACGAGGCGAGAATTGTCCTCCATCCCGACAGGAACGCCGGACGTCGACGTGATGTTCGTCCAGTCACCGTGAGCATACGTCCACGTCGAGCCGTCCGCCATCAACCAAACGTCGTAACCTTCCACCGGGTCGTAGGCCGCGAGCCCTCCCTCGAAGGCGAAGGCCGAGGTCGCGGGGCCGCCCGAGGAGGGTGCGGAAGGGGCGAGTCCGGCACCGCCGAGAACCGCGACCACGAGGAGGGCCGCGGAAACGAGAAGGACCGCCAGTAACGCCAATCTGCGTCGACTCCGCACGTTCCTCCGACCGCTCGTTACGGCGCGTCGCATGGCCCCGAATTATTTTATTACCGCCGGCCGCGTGGCCGGCTGCTGGCGAAAGCTCTCGTGGCTCGATCCTGCAACCGGAGTTCTTGCTCGGAGGCTGCGGCCTAGGATGGACGACACCCGCGCCCCCGAGGTGATCCCCGGCCGTTCCTCCGCTCCGCCCAAGAAGCGCGGTCGGGTGTCGGGTCCGGGGATGCTTCTGATCGTTGTGGTGCTCCTGTTGGGCGTCTCGCTCGTGGTCCCGTGGTGGTCCGAAACCGAGGTCGGACCGGGCCCCGAGGGCGTTCGATCGACGCAAAGCTACGCTCCGCTCGCCGGGGTCATGGGAACTTGCTCCCCCTCATGCCCGGCGTACGAAACCGGTCCCCCGATCGGCCCGATTCAGGGTGCCAAGTCGTTCTCTTCGCTCGGACTGAATCGAACGGCCACGCTGTATTACGCCGGTCTCGGCCTCGTGACGATCGGACTTGCGGGAACAGCTCTCGCGGTGGTGACGCTCCCGGCACGGGTCGCCACGTCCGGGCCACGAGGCCGGTTCCACACCGTGTTCCTGAGCGTAGCTCTGCTCGCCACCGTCGCGGCCAGCGCGGCCCTCGCGTGTCTACAGCCAATCGCCTTCCGAGCGGACGCCTCCTCTACCTTCAGTCCGAACAGTGCGTGGACAGCTTCGCCGTCTCCCGAGACCAGTTTTTGGGGTAGTTGCGTGCCGGGCCCGACGAATGGGGTGTGTGCGTCCGGTTGGTCGGTGGCCTGGGGACCGGGCCCGGGATGGTACCTCATTACCATCGCCGCCGTCGTGCTGATGGCGGTGCTTTTCCTCCGAAGTCGTGGCGCGCGCGGACCGCCGGCACCACCTTCGGTTGCCGGCTGACCGCGGAAGTGCCGGCGTCGGCGCCTTCCGCCCGGAACGTTACTTCTTCTCCGAGGAGGCCGGGTCGCTCCACTCGTGGATCGGTGTCCGTCGGACACCGGCGGCTCGCGCGAGGGCATTCTTGGTGCCCTCCCGCGCGACCCTGGGCGCGTCGGCGACGTCGGTCTTGACGTCGTGTCCGAGGCCGGACAAGGCTTCCCGCATTTCGTGCAGATGCTCTCGGAATCGGGGCGGTTCGGGCTCTTCGCTCATGGACTCGAGGGTCGGTGTCCTCACTCCCGCCCCAAATACCTTGAGGTGGAGGGGAACTCGTCCCCCTACCCGCCCCGAGTCTCCGGCGCGACCATCGGGGTCCGAAAGTAGCTAGGGCGACCTCCGCCGCCCCCGGGAGGTTCACCTGCGCGGGAACCCATCCGGAATCGTCCGTGCGTCCTCTCCCGTGGGACTCCAACGGTTCGAGCTCGTCGGCGCTCAGTTCACACCGTTAAGAGCGAGGCTTGTTTCGCGCCGCCGTGCAAGTCTCCCGCACGTTGCGACGCTGGCTCACCGGCCCCTCCGCCGACCCCAGTGTCCGATGGCGGTTTTGGTCCGAGGTGGAGGGCTGCCCGCCAAGCGACCGGCGGGTGCGCTCGGCTCGTCGAGCCATCGGGCGCACTGGTTGGGCCGCGCGAATCCTCGCGGACCAGTTCCCGGACGGACACTGGGGAACGCCGGGCTCCTCCGCACGGGAACTCTACCGGCCCAAGTACATCGTGACAAACTGGTTCGCGATTGTGCTCGCGGACCTCGGGATGACTCGGGATGACCGCCGGATCCGGCGCGCCGCCGAGCTAATCATCCGGCGGTGGAGCGCCCGGGGCGGCGACCTCACCGGCCGCGGCGGCGAGGTCTGCGTTACGGGCAACGCGGTCCGGACCCTCATCCGGTTCGGCTATCTCGACCATCCCGCGGTACAGCGTTCCATCGACTGGATCGTGCGAACACAGAAGTCCGACGGTGGCTGGCACTGCTTTCCTTCGCGCTCGGGTACCCTGGATGGTTGGGAAGGGCTCGCCGCCCTGGCGACGATTCCTGAGGACGAACGCACGGAGTCGGTCCGTCGCTCGATCGCTCGGGGGGCGGAGTTCTACCTGCGTCGTCGCCTGATGGACGAGGGCCAGGCGCGGTACCCGCCGTGGTTCCGAATCCACTACCCGAACCACTACTACTACGACATCCTCGTCGGGCTCCGCGTCCTCGCACAACTCGGCTACGGTTCGGACCCCCGCCTGAAACCCGCCCTTCGGTGGTTGCTCGGTAAGCGTCTCCGGGATGGGAGCTGGGCGATCGACGCTGACCACCCCGACCTCGACCCCCAGCACGGTGGATACGAGTTTCCGGGGCCCGTGTTTCCGCTGCGACTCGAGGCGCCGAATCAGCCGAGCCGATGGGTCACCGTCGAGGCACTGAGCGTGCTCGCCCGCTGCGAGCGGCGCGCGACGTGAGCACCGACGAAGGTGCTCACGAGACCCTCGTGACCCATAGGATTCTGTTGACGGCCGAAAAAACACGACGACCGGATCGCGGCGTTCGGTTACCGGCAAACTTGAGCCGAGCACCGTTCGGGCGGTCTTGCGCACGCAAGTTCCGAGCCTCGCTACCGTCAGAAAATCCGGTTCTGCCGGCCAATTCCTTATGAACCATCAACGCGCATCCTCGAGTCATGCGACCGACGAGGCACGGCGAGCAAGGAGCGACCGGCTGGAAGCCCGTCCCCGACCCGCCGGATCGGTTCTCGTCGGGGATTCCCGACTTCGACCGACTGCTGGCCGGAGGCTATAAACGCGGCAGCGTGGCGCTCTTCGAAACGGACGAAACGGTAGGTCTCGAGGACCTCGACCTCCTGCTCTTCCCGACGTACCTGAACGCCCTCTACCAGTCCCGCGGCATGGTTGGGGTCCTTCCGTCCCGGGACACTCCTCACGATTTCCGCGCGCGACTAACCCGCTTCCTCACCCGACGCCGCTTCGATAGCCGCGTACGACTCTTCGACTACGTCGGCGAGGACCAGGGGCTCTCGTATGTCGTCACCATCGGGGACCCCGACGACGACCCGCTTCACCCGCGACGCGACCCGAAGGTGAAGAAGCAGGCCCTCGCCAAGGCGGTGGCCGCCGAGAGGGCCGCTCAGGGCGGCCGCGGACGACCGTTCGTGGAGCTCGTGGCGTTCGAGGTCTTCGACACGCTCATGGGCACCGAGAATGCGCTCAAAGTCCTCTACCGTGGGATCAAACGCACTCGGAATTTGGGGAACCTCGGCATCGGAATCCTCGGCCCGGGCCTCGGTTGCGCGGCCGGAATCCGCCGTATGGTCGATACCCAGTTCGTCCTGCACCGTGACGAAGTCGGTCTCCTCATTCGCGGTGTCCGACCGCTCTTACGGAGCCACGTGATAATCCCGGACCCCTCGACGGGCCCGCCCCACGCAGCGTTCGTGCCTCGGCCGGCCCGCCCGGAGTCGGTGCCATGATGGCTTCCCACACCGTAGGGACGGTGCTCCAGGACCTGAAGGGGCGCTTGGACGGAATAGCGGCCGCTCTCGTGGCGAGGGACGGGTCCGTTCTCTACGCCGACCTCCCGGTGGGCGTCTTCGCGGAGACGTTCTCGGTCATGTGTGCGGCGATCGTGGGCGCGGGAGTGACGGCGCACGGTGAGTTGCGACGGGCGCCGCCCGAGCGCATCGTCGTTGACGGGGCCGATTCCCGGACGGTCATCGTTTGCGCAGGCACCGGGACGATCCTCGTCGTCGTGGTTCAGCTCTCGATGGACCTATCGAAAGTGTTCGGGGAGATCGGCAAGTTCGCTGGCCTACTGGACATCGGCGAACGGTCTCTGCCGGACGATCTCCGCGGCAGAGGCTAGGCGCCCCTCTGCACTGGACGGTAGGCGAGCGCGCCGACAAGCGCCATGACCGGGCCCACAAAACCCCATCGCGGGGGTGGGGGTCCATGCACCAGCGCAAGGAGGCGCTCACGGAACATCCTCGGTTCGATGGCGGTTCGTCAGGGGAGATGCTGGGCGAGAACGTTAGCGACGAAATCGAGGTCGCGGAGTCGATGCTCGGAACCGGTTCGAAGGGGCCCATCGGGAAGCCCCTTCTCGACTCTTAGCGTCGCCTCCCGCCAGTTCGCCATATCGTGCCCTGCCACGTGGATGACGACGTCAAACAGGAATCGGCCATCGTTGGGCGCGTCCGCGAATGTGATGATGGTGATCACGCCGGTAGATTGAATCGCCCGCAGAAGCGGGCCGACGCTCTCGACCGGGTAGTACCCTCCCAGGCGCTGCGCGTTCGATAGGACCGCAACCCTGGGACGACCTGCCGATGCCATCGTTGACAGTACGGCCTGGGTCTGCTCCGGAAGGCGAAGGAAGTCGAGGAGGACCTGAAGGCTCTCGGGGGGCTCGTCGGTGCGTACCACCGCCGAGACGCCAACGTTGGCCCTCGTATGGTCCGGGACCAAGGCGGACGGTCGCTCCACGGCGAGTCGTTCCTTAGGAATCACTTCGCGCGCCAGCGGGTCGGTCTCGGCCACAACTCCTCCGGGGGCTCGAACATCCACCCAAAGGAAGCCCGGGTCGCTCGTGGAGGCCATGGCGTAGGCGACCCAGTTCAGTAGGGGGCGGTTGTCTCCGATAAGAACCACCGACGTGGGGCCTTTGAAGAGGACGCCCGCGTTCGGTTCGCTCAAGATCCTGTTCCTGGCGTTGCTTCTCTCGGGATGCGAGCCCCGTCTATGAGAGTTCTCCCTACCTCCGGGAAATCAGGGGTTTCACGCCGCGCCGTGAGATCGGTCCACCGGGCGAGGCGCTCGTCCATCCTGTTGGGTCTCGTCACCACCGGGCTCGAACCGGAAGTGAACGACCGCGCTGAGATTGAGGCTCGATTACGGGAGCTCCAGGGCCTCGCTCGTTCCATGGACGAGGACATCATCCCGGCCTTTGCCCACCACGCCGAGAGCCGTTGTCGTTCTCGATTCGGGGATGTGCGCTCGGCCGTAGCTTCTCTGGAGAGTTCCGTCCGACTCTGGACGAACCTGGGTTGGCCCGTCGAACTGATGAACGCCCTCGTGGACCCTGGGGAGGTACAGGAGGGCCTCGAGACTACCTCAGTGCTTCGGATGCGTTAGCGCGCGCTCGGGCCGTCGCCCTTGAGCTCGGCGCCGTGGAGGACTCAAGGCGTCTCGAGGAACGAGCTTTTGCCCTCGCGTCCAAAGCCCGTGGGGCCCCGCCACCTACCTAATCGAAATTACCAGCCGTGGAAGGAGGCAGAATGCAGGATTCACAACCCTGAGGAGACGCCGGCAAACTCTCGCGCACGGTCGACCCTCCGCGGGTGACCCGAAGCCGTTGCCTCGGGAAGTCTCCCCGGTTTCGAAACCGGCCTGTTTGCCCGTCCCAGTGCTTGGCCATAAGGACGCAGAAAGGAGAAGTGTCCGGGAACGATTGAGACGCCGTGGACCATGGATGAGATTCCGAGCGCCCGAATGGCCTACGCACCTGGGCTGAGTTGGGTGTGTGCGCTGGCCGTGGCCGGCATCGTACTCACCTTCGGTGTCCTCGCGCTCCTGGCCGGAGTGCTGGGTCTATTCGAATCCGCGGCGTTTCTCATCATCGGGGCGCTGTTCGCGACCTGGGGGGTCTCCCTTTGGCGGCGGTGGAGCCGGGGCCGTCAGCCCGGTCCGAAGGAGTCCTAGGCCGCGGACGCGGTCGGATGCGAACGGGCCCGTTTTTCGGGCGTAGGGATTCTAAGCTCTGTGCCACCCTTCGGTGCGTACGGCCTTCCTTTCGGCCAAGGTCGAGAGTCCCTTGCGTCGAGTGGAGGAGGCGGCCGAGGGAATCCCATGATCGCTCGGCCCACAAGAGAAGTCCCCGCCGATAACAGGTCGCTATTCGGTCCGGATATTTGCTCGTCGGAAGTGCTCCTTCCTATTCGAGAGCAACTTACTTTCGAGCCGGGCCGGGGGAAGCCCCACCCAGCACGAGACGAATCGCGCGAATGAGCTGCTCACGACTCTCCCTTGGGTCGCCCCGGAGGGCCGCCGCCATAAACGTCCCTTGAAGCAGCAGAATCACCGCATCCACGGTCGCACTGGGGTCCTGCATCCGAGGAATTCGTCCCTCGCCTTCGAGATGCTTCAGGAGCTTTCGAAGCTCCTTCCGGTCCCCCGCGGCATCCGCTCGCATCGCCTCCCGTACCTCGGGATCGATGCCCGCGCTCATGACCAGCTGGTGGAAAATAGCGGGGTCGAACTCCCCCGTGAGAATGCCCTCTATGGAGTCGACAATACCTTCGGCCACGTCGCCGTGGGCCAGTCGGTGTTCCAACACCCCGATGTACTGGGCACGAAACTTCGCTTGAATCGCCTCCAGCAGACGGGTCTTCGTCGGGAAGTAAAGGTAGAGCGCCCCTTTGCTCACTCCTATTTCCCGCGCGATGTCCTCCATCGTTCCCGCGGGCACGCCCTTGCGCTTGAACACGGTGGCGGCCGCGTTCACGATCCGGGCTCGGGCTTGTTCCTTGTACTCGGGGACGACCTTCGGCATCGAGACCGACCGTGGGCTCCCAACCGCCTCTACCCAGAATCCCCACCGCCAGTATAATGTCTGTCCTGTCGCATTTTAAATGACTTAAAGATTTTATACTGACTAGCAGTCAGCTATACTCGCCGATCGGAGGTTCGATGGACGCCCGCACCTCAGTGGGAACTCCCCCCGCGAGCCAAGATGCGGGGCCCCCGGCCCCGGACGGGTTTCGGGGGCTGTCGCCCGCCTCGAGCGTCCTGGTGCTCGTGGGCGTGTTCCTCGCGATCCTCATGGGAGCGATGGACGGCCTCGTCGTCTCGACCGTCCTCCCGACGATCGCGAGGGACCTCCACCAGCAGAACGGGGTGCCGTTCGTCGTGAGCGGCTATCTGATTGCCTCGACGCTCGCCATCCCCATCTTCGCTCGGCTCTCCGACATCACCGGTCGCCGCAACGTGTTTCTCGCCGGACTGGCGATCTTCATCGTCGGCTCGGCGCTCGCCGGCGTGAGTCAGAACCTCGGCGAACTGATCGCCTTCCGAAGCCTGCAGGGCTTCGGCGGTGGGGCGGTGTTTCCCGTCGCCATCGCGATGGTGGCGGTCCTGTATCCTCCCGAGTCGCGGGCCAAAGTCATTGGCGCCCTCACCGGAGCCGCCGGAGTCGCCATCGTCGCGGGTCCGTTGCTCGGTAGTTACATCGTTTCGGTCACGACGTGGCGATGGGTGTTCTACATCAACCTCCCCTTCGGCCTCTTCGGTTTTCTCATCATCTGGGCCGCGGTCGGCCCGCTGCGCCCGGAATCACGAGGTTCGTTCGATGTGCTGGGAGCCGTGTTCCTCTCCGCCTGGGTGGCCGCCTTGATGCTCCCGCTCGTCCAGGTTTCGGAAGACGGTTGGACGTGGACCGGCGCCGGGACGTTAAGCTTCCTGGGTGCGGCCGTGGTCTTGTTCCTCGCTTTCCTGCTCTGGGAACTTCGACACCCCGAGCCGTTGGTTCCCCTCCGGTTGCTCGGCCAGCGGGTGGTAGGCTCCTCGAGCGCCATCATGCTGTTCCTAGGGGTAGTGTTCAGCGGGTCACTGACCTTCCTTTCTCTCTTCGTAGGGCTCGTCCTCGGGGGGTCGGCGGCGGAGATCCGCGACGTGATCTACTTCTTCGCGATCCCGATGATCGTGGGGGCGGCCCTTTCCGGGCCGATTCTCGACCGGGTTTCGTATCGCGCGATGGTCGCGCCGGGACTGCTGGTCTCCGGCCTGACCGCCTTCGCCCTGGGTACGATTTCGGCCGCGACCCCTCTGTGGAAACTAGCTTTCGGGTTCCTCCCGGTCGGAGGGCTGGTCCTGCCGCTCGTCCCGGTCGGTTTCGGACTCGGCCTGGCCCTCGCCGGGGCGACGGTCGCCGTCCAGAACGAAGCTCCCCCGGCGGAGGTCGGTGCGGCAGTCGGACTGACTCGTTTTTTCCAAAGCTTGGGGGGAGCGGTCGGGATCTCGCTGCTCACGATTTATCAGGCGGAGCGATTCCAGCAATTGAGCTCGGGGGCGACGTCTCCTTCGGCGCTGCGCGCGGCGCTCGCAGGGTCGTACGCAGACGTCTTCCTCGTAGCCGCAGCTCTCGTGATCGGGGCGTTTGTCTCCGCCCTCTGGCTCCACGGCCGAGTGCTTCCGAAGAGGGTGACCGAGCTTTCCGGAGTCTCGGCTCCCGCGGCTGACCCTCCGCTCGAGAATTCATGACCCCGGACGCGGAGCGTGTCGATGCTCCGACCCGCGAGGTGGTTTCAGAACGAATCTACGACCCCGATAAGAAACCCCGGGCGGTCGGTCCCGAGCTCGTGGGTTTCCTCTCGGTCCATCTCGAGGTTTCCCTGCGGCGAAGCGGGAAAGCCGTCGACCTTGGGTTGAGACCGTCTCTGAGCTAAAAGAAATTCCAGCTGCGGAAGCGAGTCTCGCTTCGGTTGGAATCCCCTCGCTAAAGAGGGAGTTCCAACCGTTCTCCCTCGCCCTCGAGGAGGCGAGCGGTCGGAACCCGTTAGGGCAGCTTGCCCACGACCTTCTCGATATCTTCGATCGAGTACGCGTGGAGAGTCTCACCGACCACGTTCCCGGCAGAGATCACTCCGAGAGCCACCGTGTTAGCCACCTGATCGTTCGGCGCCTCACTCACGACCACGATGTCGTAGCGTCCTGACGTGTAGAGCGCCTGGTGAACCTTGACACCGGGGGTTTTCTCGAGCCTTGCGACGGTGTCCCGCATCCGCTTCGGCGACTCCCTGATCGACTTACGGCCCTGGTCGGTAAACTTGTACAAGGTCACATACAGGGGCATGCTATACCGTAGCACGGTGAGCTAATTACATCTGTCGGTCGCCGGGGCACGCTTGGCAACGACCACCGGTCCCCGAGCGTGCCGGCCTGAGGTCTACTACGATTTCGGAACGGAAACCCGGTAGACCCCAATGGGAGCCTTCACGTTCTTCAACTGGGGATCGGCTACCTCGACCATTTTGACGGGTACTTTGTTCCAGACCTGGTCGTAGACCTGTTGGGAGACACAGATGCCTCCGGGCTCAGCCAACGGCTCGATCCGCGACGCGATATTGACCGCGTCCCCGAAGATGTCGCCGCTGACGGACACCAGGTCTCCGACGTGGATTCCGATGCGGAGCTGAATTGGGCTTCGGCGACGGATTTGGTTCCGCTTGCGCACCGCGCGTTGGACATCGATGGCGCAGGCGGTGGCATCCAAGGCGCTCGAGAACTCCAAGAGGAAAGCGTCGCCGATCGTCTTGACCTCGCGGCCACGGTGTCGAGGGAGCGCCGCCCGGACGAGGGTTCGGTGCTCCTCGAGCAGTTCGAGCGCCCGCGACTCATCCTTCTGGGCCAGGGCCGTGAAGCCGACCATGTCGGTAAACATGATCGCCGACAGCCTCCGTTCTTTCGGAGGCGGGCTCGCCACGTCCCGGGCGAGCTGCACGTTTCGAATGTCACCTGAGGCGTTACGCACCTTGAGCTGGATCGACTCGCCCCGAGCGTGGGCCGTGATCGCCTTCTGAAAACCGCCGATGTTCGCGTCCAGGTCCCCCTCGGTTCCGACGCGCTGCTCGTCGATGGCCATGATGGCGTCGCCCACGCCGACACCGGCCACCAGGGCGACACTATCCTTGCGTGGCGAGGCGACCGGCAGACCGGTCTGGACCGAACCGGCCTCCCCGCTCAGGACCGGTTTTCGCGCATCGACCACGGTGGCGATGCCATGGATCCAGCATAGGCAGATCCCGAGGGAACACGATGGGCACACACATCGGCATTCCAAACCTTCCCGGCTCAACTCCCAGACCGCGACTTCGCAGCCTTTGGCATCCAAAATCTCGAGCGCGCGGGCGTACTCGCGTAGGAGCTCTTCGGCTAGGTCCGCGGTGTTCCCTTCCTCGATAGCCCAGGGGCTGTCGAGTTGACGGTGGGCGACCACGTGCAGAATCGAGTACCCGAAGGTGGCCTGACTCAGGAGCGCGTAGAGGGTCTGCAGAGCCGTGGAGGCAGCGCTCGGCGTTCCGGGCAGCCGTTCCGAAACGAACGCGGGGAGCGGAGCGGCGAAGAGGTCGGGCTCTCCAACCTCGATGCCCATCAATCGGATCCGCAGGGCCTCCATGTGGTCCTCGGCCATCACCCGGACTCGTGCGAGGTAGGCCAACGCCTCCGCGTGCCCCCGCAATGCCTGGGAGATCGGCTCAATTGAAGCGTGAATCTGCCGTTCGATCCCGAGCATAGCCACGATGTGATTCCGCAGCTTCATCTTGTGGGGTTCGTCGACGGCAACGAGTTCGGGCTGAGGTTTTTTCGCGGGCATAGAGCGCGAACCGGGGTCGGATTGCGGCACCCCTGTTTGAAGGTTTGTTAGACCCTCCCGGAACTCGGGGGAGTCCTCTCGAACGATTCGACCGTGAGCCCTTCGCGTCTCACTCATACGATCACTCCGCCGGCCGCGTGAGTGAATATCGAGAAAGGATTCGTTCGCTAGTTCTAGCTTCCCGGTCCCTCTGGTCGGGACCTGGGATATGTCATGTTTACCAGAATCTACATATATCGTGTCGACCTAGGTGAACATGATGTCTACGGCGAAACCGGACCGGGCCCTCGCGAATCGTCTCGAGAGGTTGACGGGAGAAGATGCCGAGTGTTGTGTCCCCGAGTATCAGGACTTGGCCAAGGATGTCGCGGGATCCACGTGGTTTCCCCAGGCCCTGAAGCGTGCGCAGGCTCTCGCCGACGAGAACCGGCTTCTCGCCGTCGCGCTTCTCAAGCGGAGGAAGGAGCTCTGCGCTTGCGAGATCCAGGCGGCCACCGGGCTTACGCATGCGACGGTGAGCCACCACATGGCGATCCTGGTGGACGCAGGGCTCGTCGAATCCCGGCGTGAGGGGAAGTGGATGTACTATCGCTTGAGCGAGCGACCGGAGGTCAGCGTTCCATGAGCGCATCGAAGGTGAGAGCGGTTTCCGATGACACGGTGCGACAGCAGGTCCGAACGCGGTACGGGGGAATCGCCTCGGGTGGAGGGTGCGGCACATCCGAGGGACAATCGTTGAGCTGCTGCGGAGGTGACGCCGGTTCCTCTTGTTGCGGACAGTCCACGCCCGCGACACAGCTCGGCTATTCGGCGGCCGACCTCGCGACCCTTCCCGAGGGAGCGAACCTTGGACTCGGCTGCGGCAATCCGACCGCCATCCTCGCTCTCCAACCGCGACAAGTCGTCCTCGACCTTGGAAGCGGGGGCGGCATCGACTGCTTCCTCGCCGCAAAGAGGGTCGGCACGAAGGGCCACGTGATTGGTGTGGACATGACGCCGGAGATGGTCGCGAGGGCGCGTGCGAACGGCCTAAAGGGGCGCTACCCGAACGTGGAGTTTCGGCTGGGCGAGATCGAACACCTTCCCGTCGCGGACGGGACGGTGGACGTTGTCATCTCGAACTGTGTCATCAACCTCGTCCCCGACAAGGGACAGGTCTATCGCGAATCGTTCCGAGTTCTCCGTCCCGGTGGTCGCCTCGCCATCTCGGATGTCGTAGCCACACGGCCCATCCGGGCGAAAGACCGAGCAAACCTGACACTTTGGTCGTCCTGTTCATCGGGAGCCCTCGAGGTCCGGGAAGTCAAGTTCCTTCTCCGCCGAGCGGGCTTCAAGGGCGTCCGGGTCGACCTGAAGGTGCCGAACGAGGTTCCGCCGTCGCTCAAGGGTCAGGCGTCCCTTGGAGTGATCTCGGCCGACATCACTGCCACGAAGCCGGCGGGTTGATGCTCGATGGCCGAGAAGACTGTCCTTTTCATCTGCGTCGAGAACGCGTGTCGCTCCCTCATGGCGGAGGCAATGTTCAACTGGAATCCGGCTCGCGGTTGGCGAGCCACTTCCGCCGGGACTCAGCCTGCCACCGCCCCGAATCCGAGGACGGAGGGCATGTTACACGAGATTGGGCTGGAGATGCCTCCCCACCCGCCGCAGCTCCTGACGGACGAGATGATGACCGCGTCGAAAGTGATCGTCACGATGGGCTGCCTCGACAGTGCGAGTTGTCCCGCGAAGCTGAAGGTTATCGAGGTCCGAGATTGGGCTCTTCCCGATCCTGCGAAACTCGACGATGCGGGGTTCCGCCAGGTTCGGCGAAACCTTCAGTCACACGTCGATGGACTCCGACGCGAGCTCGCCCTTGCGGAAAAGCGACGCGATGCGCTGGCCGAGAGCCGTTGACGATCGGTGTCGGCCCGTCTCTTCTACCGGTGTCTCGCAGAGGTCGCCGGAACAGCGCTCCTGGTGGGAATCGGCACGGGCACCATCGTTGCGGCGGGGAACGCTGGCGGGACCCCCCAATGGCTCATGGCCATCGCGTGGTTCGCGGCGGTCTTTGTCCCGATAGCGCTCTTCATTCGTGTCTCGGGCGCGCACCTGAATCCCGCCGTGACCCTGGCCCTCGCGGCCAGCGGTCGCGTCGCCTGGGAAGAGGCACCTCCCTACTGGATTTCGCAGTTTGTCGGTGCGTTCGCCGCGAGCTTCGCCGTGCTCGCGACGCTGGGGGGCGGAAGCCACTTAGGTGCAACGCTCGTGGCCAACGGCGACATCGTCCGAGCATTCGTGGGCGAAGCCGGATTCACGGCACTGCTCGTCGCCTCGGTGTTCGTCCTTTCGGACCGGGGTCAGGGCAAGTGGAGATGGCGTATCCTCCTGCCTCCGGGTGCCGTTGGCATTTCTACCTATGTGATTGGGCCTTGGACCGGGAGTTCGCTCAACCCCGCCCGGACGATCGCCCCCGCGCTGCTAGCGGGCGCCTACACCGACTTGTGGGTCTACCTGACCGCGGTTCCGCTCGCAGCGGTGACGGTCGCCCTCCTTTGGCGACCCCGCTCAGTTGATTTGGCGGACCGTGGGATGGGACGGATCGATTCGACCCACTAACTTCCGACCGAGGCGATGAGGGCGTTCAACCGCAACCGCGCTCGAGCCGGAGCACCGGAAAAACCAGCCGCGGGAGGGTTTTGAACGAGGGGTTCCAGGCCCTTCGCTATAGGAGACGCTTCGACCGCTCTTCCTCGTCCTCGAGGACGAAGGCGTCCTTCTCGCGGATCACCCCGAGAATCTTCCGCGAGTCGTCCACGACGGGGATCGCACGGAACCGATACTTGCGAAACAGCTCGAGGACCTGGGTCCACTTCGTGCGGGGGGATACCACCACGAGGCCCTGAGTCATGATCTCGTCCAGCCGCTGCATCGGGTCGGCCTGGAGTAGCTCGTTGATGTCGACGACTCCTCGAACGTGACGGTCCGCGTCGATCACATAAATGTACATCGTGACGAGGCACTTCGGAGCCTCTTCGCGAAACCGCACGAAGGCGGCCGCGACCGAGAGCTCCCCGGGGAACTCGAGGAACGTGCGAACTGCGATCGTGAGGACGGGCACATCGTGCTCCTGTACGATCTCACGGACCTTCGTCGCGGTCTCGCCTCGGAGCATATCGACCAGCGCGCGAGCGTCCTCGTCGGGAAGTATCGAAACGATGTCGGCAATCTCCACGGGCGAGAGGTGGACGATGATCTGCCCCAGCCGGGCGGCCTCCGTGTCGGCGATGATCTCCCGCTGCACTCGAGGCTCGGTCGCTTCGAGAGCGTGGGCCGCGGCCTTCGAATCGAGGGCGTTGAAGAGGGTGAGACGCTCTTCGCGACTCAGCTCCTCCAGGATGTCCGCTGCGTCCTCCGCAGGTATCTTGCCGAGCGCATCTCGTGTGACGGTGAGCCGCACGTCGCCCGCCGTGCTCGTGAGGTCGGGACCGACGGGCTGTACGTACTTCCAGGGGATCCGCTCCTCCGGGGAATGGTTTTCGGAGACCGAGGCGGCGACCTTTCCCCACAGGCCGAGACGACGCCGGCGGGCCTCTTGGCCGATCAGCGCCGCGACCACGAAGAGCTGGCTACCGACTGTCAGCAACTGGATGTCGTAGACCACGTCGATCCCGAGGCCTCGGGTATCGAGGATGCGCTTGTCGAGAATGCGGTCCCGAAGCAGGAGCAGGTCTCCCGGGTCATCGACCTCCTCGTACGGGGTCGTGTCGGGAGGGTCCCGCACAACGGTCTCCGAAGCGTCCATGCGAACGACCTGAGGCCAGGGTACTTTCAAGGGCGGCCGCCCGAACGGGCGACGAACGAGTAGGTGGGTTACCTCAGCGTACTTCGGGTCGTCCACGAAGACGAAGTCCTGGAGCCTTCCAAGCGTCGCCCCCGCCTCGGTCCGGACCTTCTGGTCCACGAGCTCACTGACCCGAAGGTACTGCGATTCCTCGAGCTCGTGAAGGAGGGTAGCAGGGGTCGCCGTCTTGCTCCCGTTCGACCGGAGTGGAGATGCCATCGGTTGCTCCCGTTCGCTATTTCCTCTCGCGCCTCGACCCGTTCCCGCCCATGGTGTGAGAATGTCCCTCGTTGCTCCCTAGACTCCCAGTCGGGAAAGCAAGGAGTAGAGCAGCAGAGCCACCAGGGTGAGCAGGTAGACGCGGAGAAGGACCAGGACAGCCTTGGTCGCGCGCGTCAGTCGGATTCGAGGGACAGCGTAGGTTCGGTTGATCTCTCGGATTTTCGCGGCTGCGTTGTGGAACAAGCTCATGCGCCTTCAACCTCCGAACAATTTGGGTAAGATGGTCCCGACCGCATACAACGTCGAGAGGGCGAGGAGCACGCCCACGATGCTCCCCGCCATGATGTTCTGCGCTCGCGTGTTCTTGTAACTCCCGACCAGTTCCTCCTGGTTCAGGAGCACGATCAGGAACACCAGCGCCGCCGGCAGCAAGGTCACCGCGATGACCTGAACGAAGAGGGTAATCACCCCGAGCGGGGCCCCCGGAATCAGGACGATGCTGCCCGCGATGATCATAATGCTCAGACGGAAGACGTTGAACCACTTCGCCTGGCCTAGTCGGTCGTTGAGGGAGTGGGACCAACCGAAGACCTCCCCCACGGCCCAGGAACTGGCCAACGAGACGGAGAGCGCGCCGATCAGGCCCGCGTCGAACAGCCCGATCGCAAGGATGGTGCCCACCCAGGGATGCAACGGCATCAGGAGGGCGGCCGCCTCGCCCGCGGACGTCAGGCTCATGTCCCCGCCGAAGAAGATAGTCGCGATGATGATGAGAGCGACCGCGGTGACGACGGTGAAGGTAGAGCCGATGGCCGTGTCCCACCGCGCGTACGGCACGTCCCGCTTTTTGAGACCCTTGTCGACCACCGAACTCTGTTGAAAGAAGATCATCCAAGGTGCGATCGTCGTTCCGATCGTGGCCATGATGAGAAAGATGACGGGACCCCCCAGCCCTTCGGGGAAGCCCGGCATCACGCCTTGTCGGAAGATGTTGCCCACATCGGGATGGATGAAGAAGACCACCGGAACGTAGATCATGTTCACGGCGCAGATGGCGAGGACGATCTTCTCCCACGTCCAGTAGCGGCCGTTCACCAGCATGAGCATGATGAACGTGATCACGACCACCTCCGTGAACAATGGCGGAATCCCGAAGACGGCCATCGCCATCGTCATCCCGATGAACTCGGTCGTGATCGTGAGACAGTCGGTGAGCGTTAGGTCGGTCAGCGAAAACCATCCCCAGAACGGACCGAACGCTTCGAAAATCGCCTGGGCATGGCCGCGTTTGGTCATAACGCCCAAACGCACCGTCATTTCCTGACAGACGTACGCGACCGGCCCGAGCAGCAAGACGATCCAGATGAAACTGTACCGGTAATACGCCCCCGAGAGCATGTAGGTGGTGATGCCGCCGGCGTCGTTGTCGGCCACCATCACAATGACGCCGGGGCCGATGACCGCGGCGAGAATCGCGAGCTGCTTACTGAACCGACGGTACCGGAAGTAGAGCCGGGAGACGACCCCCATCCGGGCCGAGCTCATGACCGAGTTCATGGCGCCACTTCCGCCCGGTCAATTGAGCCCCTGACTCTCCCCGCAGCGGGAGGCAGGCTCCGAGCACGGACCGACGATTCGCATGCCTGGCATATACCCCACCCCCCTGGGGGGGATAGGTCGCCAGGGGGGTTGGGGTTTATAAAGTCACCGATGGCGCGGCTGTTGGGAGAGAAGGATTAATCCGACCGGATGACGTCCCCCGGATGGATGCCCGATTCCTCGCAAGTCGCCCTCCGGGACCGGCTGGTACTCGCCAAGGGCCACGTGGAGGGAATCATCAAGATGGTCGATGACGGTAAGGACGATACCCAGGTCCTTCGACAGATCTTGGCCGTGCACGCCCAGCTCGAGAAGGCCTCCGTGATGGTCCTCGAGGGTATGCTGGAATCGTTCATGGATGCGCCCAAGACCCGCCGCCAGGAGATCCTTACCCAGATTCGAGAAAGCCTCCGGGACCTGACCTGACGGCCTTCCGGCCCACCCGGTTCATCGAGATCCCACCGGACCGGTCCTGGACGGCGGACTAGTCGTTTCGCACTCCTATTGGGAAGGCGCCCGTCACATCGGTTGATACCGGGGTTTTGAGGGGGCATCAGCCTCGGGAGGCTTTGGCTCGGATCCCTCCGCGCTTGCCGGAGGGGGGTCGACGAGCATCCCAAGTCAGGGCCACTTTGCAGAACTCGGCGGAAGAGCACCGCCGGGACTCTACAGGTCGGACCTCGGATCGTAGACCGGTTTGTCGTACGCGAACTCGACGCGCTGGCAGGTCGAACAACGGAAGGCCCGGAACCGTGGATTGCGACCGAAGAACGTCAGCGCGGCTCGAGCCAGCGGCACCGCTCTTCCCTGATCTTCAAGGCCCCTTCCCTGGGGTGGTCCCTCCAGCCATCCGATGGTGGTCGGAATGTTGTCCAGGTACAGGGGCAGGCGAGCACCTCCGGGCAGACCGATCACGAACCCTTCCTCCCTGGGGGTCCCGCAGTATGGGCATTCGCGGGAAGCACCGTGTATGGAGGGGAGCGCCATGTCGGGCTTCTCAAAGTCCGGTCACTTATCAGGTGAGCGAGTGCGATTCGACCTCTAAGCTGATGGTGACGCCCGCGTTTCGGACGGGTTGAAAGGAAAATCAGCCGCGGGAGGGAGTTCCCCTTTGGTTCAAGTCCCTACCGTGACGGTGTGTCCAATCTGCTCCTTTCTATCAGGGTCTCTTCCCAAGCGCCCCACCATTCGCGGGGGGGGGCATGCGACCAGGATCCGCGTCTGGTCGGTAGTCCGGAGCATCATCGGGCCCCCGACAGTAGGCGGGTGAGAGCGGGCCCGTAGGCCTCAGCAACACGCTCGCGGCTGGCACTCGCTAAAGGTTCCAGTTTGAGGAGGTAACGTGCGATTCCGAGACCCAGTAGCTGGGAGACGATGAGTCCGGTAACGATGCTGTCGTGGCCCCCGCGGTCACGCACCTGCAGGCGGAGCGGTGCGTCCTCCGACCAGAGCTGGGTCAGCACAGGACGCAAGTGAGACCCGGCGATCGCCCCCTGAAAGAAGGCCTCAAAGGACAATCCGTAGGAGCGGGACTCGCACTGCTCGAGAAACGCCTTGACCAGCGCGGTTCCGAACCTCGGAGAAGTCGGTGAACCGAGCGCTCGAAGGTCGAGGAATTTCTTGAGGCCCTCACTCCCCATCTCGTAGAAGAGTTTCTCCTTGGAACCAAAGTAGTAGAAAATCAACGCCTGATCGACGCCCGCACGCTCAGCAATCGCTCGGAGAGTGGGTGCCCGACGTCCTGCGTGGGCAAAGGATTCCTTGGCAGCCCGGATGATCGCGGCTCGGGTGTCTCCATCGGCCTTCCGTCGACGACCGCGCTTTCGAGAGGCGGGCATAACAGTTCGAGCGGAATAATTCAGCAATACTTGAAATAACCCACTTCCGATGAATCACCAGGGCTGGATCACAAGCCGGGCCAGCTCGCCGTATGAGGTCGCACATGTCAGAGTCAATCCCCCTGGGACGTTCCCCCGTCCGAATCTCGCCTCTCGGCGTCGGTACCATGTCGTGGAGCGGCGAGGAAGGCCGTGGGGCTTACGGGGGGACGCGACCCGCCGATGAGGAAGCAGCCTTCCGAGCGAGCCTAGCCTCCGGGGTCACTCTGTTCGACACGATGGGCATGTACAGCCGCGGAAAGTGCGAGCGCAGGGTCGGCGAACTATCACGCGGAACGAACGCTGTCATCGCCACCAAGTTCCTGCCTAGTCGCTTGGTCCCGCCAGCCTTCCCGTATCTGCCGAGTCACCTTCCGAAGCTTCTGGACGCAGCCCTCGCGCGCTTGGACCGAAGCACTGTCGACTTGTATCAGCTCCGTACGTTCGGCTTCGTCCCGATCAAAGCATGGATGAATCGGCTCGCGGACGCGGTTGAAGCGGGCAAGGTGCGGGCTGTCGGCGTATCCGGCTTCACGGAAGAGAAGTTGAGGGCAGCCCATGCGGCCCTCGAAGCCCGCGGGATCCCGCTGGCTTCGATTCAAAATCAATACTCGCTCCTCGACCGTGGTCCAGAGTTCAACGGGGTCCTCGACGCATGCAGAGAGCTGGGGGTCACCCTGATCGCGTTCAGTCCGCTCGCCCTGGGGGCACTCTCAGGAAAGTATCGACCCGGCCACCTTCCCGACGATATGCTTCGGCGTCGTATGGCCGGACCGTTCCGATCAAACCGGATTGCTTCCACCTTCCACGTAACCGAGAAGCTGGCAGCTATCGGCGCGTCGCACGGGAAGTCGGTGCCTCAGGTGGCGTTGCGTTACCTCATCGAGCAAGGGGCTGTTCCGATCCCGGGTGCCAAGAACGAGAAGCAGGCTCGCGACAACGCAGGCGCGCTGACGTTCTCGCTTTCCGGCAGCGAGATGAACGAGTTGCGCGATGCGACCAACAGCTTCGTCAAGGGTCGGACGAGCTCCACAGCCGCCGCTTCGGTTGCTTAGTAGAATCTACGGAAGAACTTCGGGACCTTCCAGAGGTTCCCCTCGAGGACTGACGGTCGAAATCGGGGAATTCTCAGGACCCTCGCCGTGTATTGGTTCGATCCTTCGAACAATCCGCCGCGGCCGGAACCCACGCTTTGGTTCCATTCCCTCCGGTCTTTTTCTCCCGACGTTCTCGAGGGAAATCAGCCGCGGGAGGGATTTGAACCCTCGGCCTGCTCCTTACCAAGGAGCCGCTCTACCAGCTGAGCCACCGCGGCGTCAGTCCAGCCTTTTGGTCGCGCGCTTATGCCGCTTTCCCTTCGACCGTCGAGCGCCGTCAGCCTCCCACGGGAGGCCGACCGACACGGTCTCCCAGTCCTTACGGGCTACCGCGGGGGGCGGCGGCCGTTTCTCGAGGAACGCGCGCATGCCCTCACGCTGTCCCTCCGTGCCGAACAATCGAGCCCAGAGGTCGAGTTCGTAGGCGAGGCCCAAGTCAATCGCCGGGTCGAGCGCACTCAGGACTGCGTACTTGGCGGCGGCGAGGGCCACGGGAGGCTTCATCGCCAGTTCTTCGGCGAGCGTGAGCGCGGCTCCCACGACGTCGGAGGGGGGCACCACGCGGTCGACCAGACCTTGCGCGAACGCCTCCGCCGCCGAAACCGGACGGCCCGTGAGGATCCAGCGACGAGCCCGAGGGGCCCCAATCCTTCGGGGAAGTCGACGGGTCCCGCCCCACCCGGGCATGACCCCGAGGTTGATCTCGGGCTGTCCGAATTGGGCGTCCTCGCCCGCGATGATGAAGTCGCAGGCGAGACAAATCTCGCATCCGCCTCCGAACGCCACGCCGCGCACCGCCGCGATCACGGGCAGGGGCAGCCGCTCGATCTGGCGGGTAATCGCCTGGCCACGACCGCCGTGGACGCGCGCTCGCTCGGGGTTCAAATCGGCCATCTCGCGGATGTCCGCACCGGCGGCAAACGCTCGCTCGAAAGCGCTCCGAATCACTACGACCCGGGCTTCCGGGTCGTCTTCCGCCTCGGAGAGTCGCTCCGACAGCGCTTCGAGCACCGGCCGAGAGAGAACGTTCACCGGAGGCGCATCGAGCGTGAGGACGACGGTGCCTCCTTTCCGCTCACTGTGCACGAGCTCGGGCGGAAGAGCTGCGGCCATTGGCGGGCGCGACCTTCGCCGTCCTATTTATGTCGCGCGGCTTCGCCCGCTTCGTGAAAAGTGTCGTTACGACATGGTATGGGACGTTCCTCCTCGATGGCGAAGAGGTGGTCCGGGCGATTTCGGCGCCCTCCGAGCCGACGGGCCTGGCGGAACGAGCCCATCTCCGCCGGGATGGTTCCCTCACACCCGAGGAGGCGGAACTCCTCGCGGGGAGCGATTCGGCCGAGTGGCACACTCGCGATCGACGCTTGGCGAGCCGTGGTCTCCGCTACGACCCGGACGCTCCGCTCACGGTACCCGGGCCATCCCGGGAGCCGGACCGAGACCGCCTGTCCGTGGCGCTGGTCGCGGACGCGGAGCGGGCGTTGGTCGCGTCGTGGGACCCATCGGTCCACATGCAGGAAGCCGTGCGCGCCGGCGTGGATTTGGACCGGGTCCGGAACCTGATCGGCGAACGGCTCGGGAGCTGGGTCTCCCACGATTTTCCGGACCTCGACCCGGGGGACCACGCTCGAGCCGCCCGCACGGCCTCCGAAGGAGGGTTCCGGCCCGGTTTCGGCCCTGCCGACCCGGCCCTGCTCGAAGCACGACGACGTCTCGGTGACCTCTACCGGGCCGTGACCGACGCCCGCCGGTCCTTGCAGGACGCCGTGGCGGCCTCCTCTCCCGTGCAGACTCCCAACCTCTCGAGCCTTCTCGGGCCGGAGCTCTCCGCACGAATCGTCGCCCAGGCGGGAGGTCTCGACCGACTCGCCCGCCTCCCCTCCAGCACGGTGCAAGTGCTGGGCGCGGAACGAGCGTTCTTCGAGCATCTGCGGGGCCGGGCACCCCCTCCCCGTCACGGGCTCCTGTTCCTCCATCCGGCCGTGCAGTCCGCCTCCCGAGCGGAGCGAGGGAAGCTCGCTCGGGCGCTCGCGGGCAAAGTGGCCATCGCGGCCCGCCTCGACCGGGCCGGGGCCTCCGTCGATCCCTCGCTCGCGGCGGCATTCGAGGCCCGGCGGCTTCAGCTGCGGACCCGAAAAGAGCGGCCCAAAGCCGGTCCGGGCGCGAGAGCGAACCCGGTCAATCCTTCCACTTGACGGTGCAACCGGCCACCGGCAATTGGGCCGGGGAGACCGGAGCGCCCGCCAGGGCCTGGTCCAACGCGCGGGCGAGGTAGCGATCCGTCGCGCGCTCCGGATGCTGATGGTCGTTGTCGATCCGACCTTGGAAGAGCAGTTTCCGATCGGGTCCGAACAACATCGGGTGCGGCGTCACGAGGGCACCGTAGGCCCGCGCGACCTCCTGGCTCTCGTCCTGCAAGTACGGGAATGGATACTTCTTCTCCGCGGCCCGTCGGACCATCAACTCCAGACGGTCCTCCGGGTAGGCCCGGGCGTCGTTCGGATTGATGAGCACCATTCCGACCCCCTTCGGCTGGTAGTGTCGCCCGAGCTCGATCATCCGGCCCTCCCACGCCTGAACGTACGGGCAGTGATTGCACCAGAAGACTACGAGCATCAGCCGACGGTCGGAAAACTCAGCGAGTCGGTACGTCTTGCCGTCGACCCCGGGCAGGGCGAACTCCGGCGCGGGGTCGCCCGGGTGGAGGTGGAACTCGGCTAGTTCGGCCATGCGGGTACGAGAGCCGTCGGCTTCTTAGCCTTTCGAGGCCCCCCTCGAGAGGGAGGAACGCCCATCTCCGCGACAGCGCGGGAGGCGCACGATGCGCCTCGCCCACCGGGACTCACCACCTGGGTCGACGTCCGGGTGAGCTGCATCGACGACGTCCGGACGGACGAGGCGATCCTGCGGCGGGGCGTGCCCGCGGTGCGGGTCGCGGTACTGAGCGACCGGGCCGTCTCGTACGGTGTCGGCGTTCGGCCGGAGGCTCCCTTCCTCGCCCGCTCCGCCAAGGAGGGGGTGACGACCGTACGTCGCGCGTCCGGAGGAACCGGACTTCTGCACGCCCCCGGTGACCTCGCTTGGTCGGTCGTGCTCCCCCGCGGCGACCCGCGGGTAGGTCGGGACTTCGTGCGTGCCTACGCGCGACTCGGGGAGGGCGTGGTTCGCTTCCTCGCGGAGCGCCGCATTCCGACCCGTTGGCAAGACCCTCCGGGGTCGGACCCGGAATACTGCCTTCTCAGCGCGCGAGGCCTCGTCCTAAAGCACGGAGAGCAGGTCCTCGGAGGCGCCGCTCAGCATCTCGCGGGCGGGGCGCTCCTCCACCATGGGATCCTCCCGCTCGAACTGGACCGGCCGCTCCTGCGGCGTCTGTTCGGCCTGTCGGCCTCCGCTGCGCAACGATTGACCTCGCTCCGCGAGCTCGGGGTGGAGGGAGCGCCGGAGCCGCTCGCGTGGCGGCTCGCCGCGACTCTTTCGGACACACTGTCGGGGCGCTGAACGCGGCCGGGGCGGGTTCAGGATTTCGGTCGCGACGACCACAACGCCTCGGCCGCCGCTTCCCCGTCCCGGCGGATCGTCGTCCAGTCCCCTCGGGTGAGGGCACGGTGTCGTACGACGGGGACACCCTCAACGTAGACGGAGTCGACCGCCTCTTCCGCGGCCGAATACACGAGGTGGGAGACGATCGCTTCCGGCCGGGCGGGCAGCAGGGTCGGGTGGTCGAGGCGAAACAGCGAGAAGTCCGCCCGTTTGCCCGCCTCGAGCGACCCGAGGTCCGATTCGCGTCCGAGGAGGCGCGCGCCATCGCGCGTCGCAAGGTCGAGGAGCTCCTGGGCCGACAGGACGGTGGCGTCCCAGCGCTGGTTCTTCTGAACGAGTCCCGCGATGTGCATCTCGCGCAGCATCGAGAGGGAGTTGTTGCTCGCCACCGAGTCCGTTCCGATCCCGACGGTCGCACCGGCCGCCCGGAGCTCGACGACCGGGGCCATTCCCCCGGAGGCGAGCTTGAGGTTCGAGCTGGCGCAGTGAGCGATTCCGACCTCGCGCCGGGCGAGCAGCGAGATCTCCTCCCCCGTGAGCCAGACGCAGTGGGCCGCGACCGACCGGGGTCCGAGGAATCCGATCTCCTCGAGCCAGACGACCGGGCGTCGGCCGGTCTTCGCCTGGTGCTCATGGACCTCACGACGGGTCTCGGCGAGGTGGTAGTGGACGAGGGTTTGGGTGCGGTCGGCGATTTCTCGAGCGGCGAGCCAGGTCTCCTTCCCGCAGACGTACACGCCCTGGGGCGCGACGAGCGGGGTGACGAGCGGGCGACCCTTCCACCGGTCGATGAACGCCCGGGCGTTGTCGGTCGGCTTCCCCCGCTGGGTCGTCAGCTCGGGGTCCAGGACGGCCCAGCCGAGGAACCCCCGGACGCCCAGCGACTCGACCGCCCTCGCGACCGCGTCTTCGAAGTAGTAGAGGTCGAGGAACGACGTCGTCCCCGAAAGGAGCATCTCCGCGATGCCCGCTCGGGCGCCGGCCTCAACGTCCGATTCGGTGCGACGAGCGTCCACCGCGAACAGCGTCTCGAGGAAGCCCGCCAGCTCCCGGTCGTCGGCGATCCCTCGCAGGACGCTCATCGCGACGTGGGTGTGCGCGTTCACGAAGCCGGGGACGACCGCGAACCCGGTGGCGTCAACCTCCTCCTCCGCCCGCTCGGCGCGGCCACCGACCGAGGTGATCCGGCCCTCCTCGACCCGAAGGTCTCCCCGGACCACGCGGCGCGCCGGGTCCTGGGTCACGAGAAGTCCGCCCCGCAGCACGAGCGAACGGGGCGCGGCGCCGGTGCTCACGACGGTCGGGACTCGGTCCGCTGTTAAAGCCGTTCCTTCCGAACGGCACCTCGGAGCGAAGAGGGAGGCGGTCGGCGCGCGACGGCGAAGCCGCCTAGATGTCGAGGTTGGTTACCTCGATGGCGTGCTCCTGGATGTACTGACGACGGGGGTCGACCTCTTCGCCCATCAGGATCTGGAACAGTTCGTTCGCTCGACCGGCGTCCTCGACCGTGACCTTGAGGAGCGTGCGGGAGCCGCGACGCATCGTCGTGTCCGCGAGCTGCTCCGCCGTCATCTCGCCGAGTCCCTTGTAGCGGTTGATCGTGACGCCCTTCATCCCACCGAACTCGGTGAGGAGCTTATCGCGTTCGTCGTCCGAGTAGGCGTACTGGACGCGGCTCCCCTTCTGGAGCCGGTAGAGCGGAGCCTGCGCGATGAAGACATGGCCCTCGGTGATCAGGGCCGGCATCTTCCGGTAGAAGAGCGTCAGGAGGAGCGTACGGATGTGCGAGCCGTCGACGTCGGCATCGGTCATCAGGATCACCTTGTGATACCGCAGGCGGCTCATGTCCTGTTCGTCGCCGATGCCGATCCCGATGGCGGTGATCAGCGCGCGGATCGCGTCGTTCTGGAGCATCTTGTCGAGCCGGGCCTTCTCGACGTTCAGGATCTTGCCCCGCAGCGGAAGCACCGCCTGGAATTCCCGGTCCCGGCCCTGCTTCGCGGTGCCGCCCGCGCTGTCGCCCTCGACGAGGAACAATTCGCATTCCGCGGGGTCGTGGGAGTGGCAGTCGGCGAGCTTCCCCGGAAGTCCCCCGCCCTCGAGCAAACCCTTGCGGCGCGTGAGCTCTCGGGCTTTGCGCGCGGCCTCGCGGGCCTGAGCCGCTTGGACCGCCTTCGAGATCAGCGCCTGGCCGGCGGCGGGATGCTCCTCGAGGAACTCCGCGAGCTTCTCGTTCACGGCGCTCTCGACCTGGCCCTTCACTTCGGAGTTCCCGAGGCGGGCCTTCGTCTGGCCCTCGAACTGCGGTTCGAGGACCTTCACGGAGAGGACCGAGGCGAGTCCCTCCCGCACATCCTCGCCGGTGAGGCCCTCCTTGTCCCCCTTGAGGAACGCCCGCTTGCGAGCGTAGTCGTTGAGGGTGCGGGTGAGCGCGGACCTTAGCCCCATGACGTGGGTGCCGCCGTCCACGGTGTTGATGTTGTTGACGAACGCCAGCGCGGTCTCGTTGTAGCCGTCGTTGTACTGAATCGCCACCTCGATATCGGTGGTGTCGCGCTTCGCGTGCAGGAAGATCGGTGGCGCGAACAGCACGTTCGCGCCTTTGTTGAGGTCCTCGACGAACTCGACGATGCCCCCGGCGTGGTGATAGGTCTCGGACGAGCCGTCCCGTTCGTCCTTGAAATGGATCGTCACCCCGGGATTGAGGAACGAAAGCTCCTTCAGCCGCCGAGCGACCGTCTCCTTCTCGAAGACGATCGTCTCGAGCACCGAGCTGTCGGGCTTGAACCGGACATCGGTCCCGGTGGCGTCGGACGCACCGACGACCTTGAGCGCCGCGACCGGCGCGCCGCGCTCGTAGCGCTGGAAATACTCGTGCCCGTCCCGGAAGACGTGGACCTCGAGCCACTCGGAGAGCGCGTTGACAACATGCACCCCGACCCCGTGGAGCCCGCCCGACACCTTGTAGGTGTTCCGGTCGAACTTCGAGCCCGCGTGGAGCACCGTCATCACAATCTCGAGCGCCGGCCGGTTGTATTTCGGGTGATTCTCGACCGGGATCCCCCGGCCGTTGTCCCGGACCGAGCAGGACCCGTCGGGCTGGAGCGTGACCTCGATCTCGGTGCAGGCCCCGGCGAGCACCTCGTCGATCGCGTTGTCGACGACCTCGTAGACCAGGTGGTGGAGGCCCCGGGCGTCGGTGGACCCGATGTACATCCCGGGGCGGCGGCGTACCGCCGCAAGACCCTCGAGTACCTGGATGGAACTCGCGTCGTACACGGAGCCGTTGACCGCCTGCTGCACCATCGGAAATTGGGTCGGAAATCGCCCTGATTTGAGCGAGCCGGGCGTGCGTTATAACGCTTGGGTTTCGGTGGAAATTGACCTCGGAAACGACCCCTCGGAACGGGGGGGTTTCCGGCCCCTTTCGTCGACCCCGCGGGGCGTTGCCCGGCTCTCGGAACAAGGCCTATTACCCCCGCCACACTCGGTCGGCCGGTCCGCATGTCCGAGGAGACGGCCGAGACCGGGACCAACCATCCGACGGAGCCGAGCGAGGCGGCCAAGGCACCGGCCGAGGCAGCGCCCGCTCCGTCGGAGGATTGGGCGACCCGCTACAAGTACCTCCTCGCGGACTTCGACAACTTCCGCCGGCGGGTCGAGCGGGACCGCGAGGCGATCTCCCGGCAAGCTCGCGCCGGTCTCGTGCGCGAGCTGCTCCCGATCATCGAGGCGTTCCGCGTCGCCCACGAGGCGCTCGCGCACCTTCCCGCCTCGGACCCGACTCGCAAAGGACTCGACCTGCTCGACCATGAGTGGACCACGTTCCTCAAGCACGAGGGAGTTGAGCCGGTCGCGACCACCGGGCGACCGTTCCGGGCCGACGAGGCCGAGGCGGTCGGCGAGGCGGCTGCGGACCACGACCATCCGGACGGCACCGTCGCCGAGGTCGTGCAGCAAGGGTACCGGTTCTTCGGGGGCCTCCTGAGGCCGGCGAAGGTGGTCGTCGCCCGTGCTCGCGTGCCTATGGCGGAGGAGGAAGTGCCGAGCGACGACGCCGGCATGATGGAGTGACCGATGGCCGAGCGAAGCTCCGATATCTCCGGGTTCTACAAGCGCACCATCGCGGAACGTCGCTCGTTGCTGCGGGAGTGGGCTCAGCTCACCGACGACGAGCTGCGCGCGTACGAGTTCCCTCCGGGGATCGACCCCGGAACCGTGGACCGGATGATCGAGAACGTGGTCGGCGTGATGCCGATGCCCCTCGGCATCGCCACGAACTTCCGGATCAACGGACGGGACTATCTCGTCCCGATGGCGATCGAGGAGCCGAGCGTGGTCGCGGCCGCGTCCAATGCCGCCAAGGTCGCCCGCGCGGGCGGGGGATTCCTCGCGCAGACGACGCCCCCGGTGATGATTGGGCAGGTCCAGATCCTCGATGTCCCGGACCCGGCGGCGGCGCGCCTACGCATCCTCCACCACCGGGACGCGCTCCTCGAGGCGGCGAACGCGAAAGACCCGGTGCTCATCAAGTTCGGGGGCGGGGCCAAAGAGCTCGAGGTCCGCATCGTTCCGTCGACCCGGGGGACGATGGTCGTCGCCCACCTTCTCGTGGACGCCCGGGACGCGGGCGGCATGAACGCCGTCAACACGATGTGCGAGGCGCTTGCGCCGGAGTTCGCACGGCTCACGGGAGGGCGGGTGGTGCTCCGGATCATCTCGAACCTCGCGGTCCACCGACTGGCCCGGGCCCACGCGATGTTTCCGGCCGAACTCCTCAAGACGGACACCGCCTCCGGACCCGAGGTGGTCGAGGCGATCCTAGACGCCTACGCTTTCGCCCTCGCCGACCCGTTCCGGTGCGCGACCCACAACAAGGGGATCATGAACGGGGTCTCCGCGGTCGTCGTGGCGACGGGCAACGACTTCCGGGCCATCGAGAGCGGAGCGCACACCTACGCGGCCTGGAGGGCCGCCGATGCGGGAGCGGTGGTTCGACCCCTCACCACGTACGAGAAGGACAAGGACGGGAACCTGGTCGGCTCGATCGAGATTCCGGCACCGGTCGGTCTCATCGGGGGTGCGACCGCAGTCCATCCGACCGCGAAAGCGAACGTCAAGCTCCTCGGGGTGAAGTCGGCCCGTGAGCTCGGGGAGGTGCTCGCCTCCGTCGGCCTCGCCCAGAACTTCGCGGCGCTACGGGCGCTTGCGACCGAGGGGATCCAGCGGGGGCACATGGAGCTCCATGCCCGGAACCTCGCGGTAAGCGCGGGGGCTCGCCCCGACGAGGTCGACCGCGTGGTGGAGCGACTGGTTCAAGGTCACGAGGTCCGCTTCGACCGGGCGAAGGCGATCCTCGAGGAGCTCCGAGCGGGCCCATGAAGGTGGGAGTACTCGCTCTGCAGGGAGACGTTCCCGAGCACCTTTCCGCGCTCAAGACGATCCTCCCGGGCGAGGACGTCGTCGCGGTCCGCACCCCGGTCGAACTGGCCGAGGTCGGGGCCCTCTTCATGCCCGGCGGCGAATCGACGACCATCGCCCGGTTGCTCGTCCAGGGGGCCCTCTGGAATCCTCTCGGGGAGCGGATCAAGAACGGACTCCCGGTGCTCGCCACCTGCGCCGGGCTCATCCTGCTCGCCCGGGAGCTCGTCCCGGGCCTCTCCGGAATGGACCCGCCGACGTTCGGTCTTCTCGATGTCCAAGTCCGTCGGAACGACTACGGCAGCCAGGGCGAGTCGTTTGAGGCACCGATTCACGTGCAGGGACTCGAGGGCGGGGCGTTTCCGGGGGTATTCATACGCTCCCCCAGGATCCACTCGGTCGGCGCCGAAGCGACCGCGTTCGCGTGGCGTGGCGGCGAGGTCGTCGGGGCTCGCGCGGGCGTGATCTGGGGACTCGCGTTCCACCCGGAGCTCTCGGGCGACCCGAGGTTGCACCGGATGTTCCTCGAGGCGGCCCGTTCGGCACAGCCGGAGGTTATCGCCAAAGCCCCGCGAGCGCGAGCCCAACGACGATAAGGACGGCGGCCCCGACCAACGCGAGCATCCAGCGAGCCCGGCGGGAGAGCCCTCGCCACGACCCGAAGACGATCGGAATCGGGCCGATCAGCACGACACCGCCCGCTCCGCTCGACCCGGACGCGGACGCCCGAACGGCCTCGGTCGGTGTGCGCTCTCCTTCGGGCCCGCCTTCGACCGCGGCGAACAAGAGGGCCACGAACCCCGCGATGATGAGGACGACGCCCAGGAGAAAGTCGACGGAGTCACCCGAGACTACCGGCACGATGAGAACGAGCGAAACCGTCGCGCCGCCCCGGATCACCGCCAGCACCACGAGCACGATGCCGGCGACCCAAAGCGCGGCCGCGGCGATGAGCGACGCCTTCACGGGAAGGGAGAGCGTGCTGCCGGCTCTTTCGAGTTGCGCCGCTCAGTGGTAGGTGTCGAACCGGTACGGCTCGAGCGGCAGCTCCCCGAGCGCCATCAGGAATTCCGGCGGTGTGAGGACCGGTTTCGGATAGTTCGCGCTGTCGTCGAGCGCGATTCGGGGGCAGGCCGTGCAGACGTACGCGTCGAACGCCCGCCCTTCGAGATCGCGCCCATCGAGGCGGTCGAAGAGGAGAATTTCCGCCACCCGACCGCGGGCCCGGGCGCGCTCCTGGAGGGCGAGGGCGGTCGGGCTCCGGTTCTGTCCGGCGAACGTGGAGACGAGGATTCCCCAGCGATAGGCGTCGCGGACCGCCGCGACAAGGAGCTGGCGCCGACGAATGAGGGCTCCCCGGTCGACCGGGGGCTCGAGGGCGCCTTGGAGCGGGTCGAGGGCATGGACCGGTCGGTCCACGGCGAAGGCGAGGCCGATGGGGTGGAATTGTCCGGTGCCGAGGAACAGGTACGCCTCGACATTCGGGGCCACCGCCTCCGCCCCGGTGTAGTTGCAGCCGAGGGCCTGCGCCGGATAGGCGAGGCGGCGGTCCCCTACCCCGACTCGGACGTCGTATCCCTGGCGCCCGAGCGCGTCTCGCAAGGGCTCCACCAGGTCGAGGTGCTGGACCGAGGCCACGAGGCCGAGACGCCGCGGGAGGCCCGCGGCGACCACCATGCGGGCGAGGGATTCCGGGTCCCCGCTCGGGTCCCGCATCTCCACGAAAAAGGTGCGGCGGGTGAGCGGCATGTTGGGGATGGGCGCATGACCGAGAACAACCGCCAGGTCGGCGCGAGGCGCTTCCGCGTCCGTCGGAACGTCACAGGCACCGAAGCACGGGCGTGCCGCGAGGTCGACCGGGACACCGGTCTCCGCCCGGAGACGGTCCGCTAGGTCGTGCGCATTCCGGACCAGCCCGGCGGGCACTTGGAGGACCACCCGGTGCGGGGCCGACTCGCGAACGGCCCGGAACAATTCCGGCCCCACCGTTGCGAAAGCCCGGACGGATGGAGGAGTCTTCGACCGCTCCCCATGGTTCATGGCCATTGGGGGACGACCGGACCCCCGGGCTAAACGTTTGGGGGCCTCCCGATGAGGACTGGGGCACCGCCCGAAATTAGGCCGCCGCGGTGGTCGTGTTGGTCGTCGCCAGACGTCGGAGCCGCCGGCCACCGAGCGAGTCGCCCGCGCCTCCGACGAACCCGCCCGCGACCCCGCCGGCGTGATGGGCGCGCCTTAGGCCACCCTTTCGCGCAACCGCTCCACGGCGGCCCGGTTGTCGTCGAAATGGAGGCGGCGAGCCGCTTCCTCGGGCGTGACCCACTCCGCGGCGTCGTGCTCGGCGCTCAAACGCGGCTCGAACGACCGCGGGACCCGTACGCCGAACGCGTGCAGGCGCCAGGTCTCGCCGTTATCGGCCCGGAACGGGACGGCCCAGTCGAGGTCGATGAGAGCTTCCGGGGGGCACCGAAGGCCCGTTTCCTCGTCGAGCTCCCGGCTCAGGGCGGAGCGAAAGTCGGCGTCCTTCGGCTCGACCTTGCCGCTCACCGGCACCCAAAATCCTCCCCGGGTCGGAGGGCGTCGGAAGAGGAGCAGTTCGAGGGGCGGTGTCGCGAAGAGGTAACCTTCCACGCACTCGCGGTCGATCCGGCCGGCGGGGGCGGACACTACCGGGACCGTGACAGGATCTGGAGGATCGCCTCGGCGGGTTCGCCCTTCGCTTGGAACAGCGCCTCGATCGCTTCTTCCCGCGAGACGTTCGCCTGCTCCATCACGAGCCGGATGTCCTCCTCGGCCGGCCCGGCCGGTGCCGCCGGGGCCGCCGGGGCCGGCGCGGCTCCGGCCGATGGCCCCGCCGCGGTCCGGGGCCGGATCTCGGGCGTACCGACGACCTGGTAGGTACGGACCCCCTGGACGGTGAGGATTGTGACCTCGGGGGCGCGGAAGACGTGGTCCTTCGTCTTCGTCCGAACGACGACCTCCTGAACGTCGGGGACCGGCTCCGTGCTCATCCCCATCCGTCGCATCATCATCTCCATCTGTCGTTGATTGCGCGGTCCGCCGGGCATCATCGTCGCTGCCTCCTACTCCTCGTCGTCGCCGCCACCGGACACCGCTCGAAGCTTGGCTTCGAGGTCCGGGTCCTCGGAGGTCACGTCCTCATCGAGTTCGACCGACGAGCCGCGGCGTCGACCCCGGCCGCGCGGGGCCTCGCTCGCGCGACGAGCCTGCGCGGCCAAGTCGTCGAGGAGCCCGACCACGCCGGCCATCAGATTCCAGCCGGTGTGGGACGCGTAGAAGATCCGGCCCTGCTCCGTGAACAGCCGGGCCTCGACCGTGAGGTCGTTCGTCCGGTGCGTTCCCTGGGGCGCGAAGTGCAGGGTGAGCAGCGTCGGGCGGACGTACCGGGCGATCCGACGGAGGCCTTTCGCCACCCCACCGTCGATCTCGGCCAGCAACCCGGGGTCGACCGACCCACGGAGGCCCGTGATCTCAACGTAGACGTTCTCGATGCCGCCGAGCGTGGGTCCCGGTCGCGCACGCGACACGGCGAAGCTGAGGAGGTCGGCCTGCCCGACGACGCGGGTGGGCCGGCCACCCTCGACCACGAAGACGCTCGAGACCTTCTCGCGCGTCATCGTTCGAGCTGCCTCGAGCGCGCTCGCCCCCAACGGCACGGTGATCGCGGGTGAGCGCATGATCGAGCTCACCTTCACCTCAAGGGCGGATCCGCCGGCCCGCGCGTCGCGCTTGCCGCCGACGGTCGGGCGCCAGAGCACCTCGCCGAGGTCCGAAACGCCCACCGCCCCCACGACCCGGCCCTTTCGATCGACGACGGGGATCGGATGGTCCTCGAGGACGCGGAACTGCGTGATGAGGGCACGGCACGGCTCGTCTTCGCGAACGACGGTCCCGGTGGAACGCGCGACCTGTTCGACGGTCGGGCCATCGCCCGTACGGAACACGGCGAGGCCGGGCATCGCTCGCACGAGGTCGCTACGGCCGATGACGCCGAGCAGCTCGCCGCGGTGGCCGACCACGGGCACGCCCCGTAGACCGGTGGAGAGGAGCTGCTCCGCCACTTCCCAGAACGGCGTCGTCGGCAGGATGAGCGGCGGCAGCACGACCAAGTGTTCGACCTTGGTGGTGAACGCCCATCGACTTCGGCGCGCGATCGCTTCGAGCGTCACCATCCCGATGAGCCGACTGTTCCGCAGTACCGGGATCTCGTGGATGCGCCGCGAGCGCATCAGCCCGAGCGCCTTCGAGATCGGCGCGTCGTGGGGAAGCGTCACCGGACGAGCGGACATGAGGTCGCTCGCGGTGGGCCAAACGGTCGGCATAGGAGGGGGGCACCTAGAGGGGGGTTTTTGAAGCCTGCGGGTGGACGGGACGCGGCGTCAACGAAGGTCGTGCGCCATCTGGTAGCCGTTCTCGCCGTCCGAGTAGTACGTCCGCAGGAGGTCGACCACGCCGAACTGGTAGCGGGTGTAGAACCGGATGGCGGTCGCGTTCGACACGCGGACCTCGAGCGTGATCCGCCGGAATCCTCGCGCGCGGGCCCGGTCGAGGAACGCCGACATGAGGAGCGTGCCGATCCCCCGGGAGCGCTGGCTCCGCTCCACCGCGAACATGAGGATCCTCGCCTCGCCTTCGACCTGGTTCACCCCGAGTAAGAACCCGGCCGGGACGTCGGAGGCGTCGGCCGCCACCAGGAACCCGCTCGGCCACTCCATCGAGAGGGAGGTGTAGAGCGAGGGGTCGTAGTGCTCGTGGAGCGCTTCCGCGACGATCGCCCCCACGAACGGTAGGTCCGTCGGCCGGAACTCCCGGAGCGTCACGGAAGGTCGCGTGTCGGGTGCCGGGGCGTACGGGGGGCCCGCCGCGGAATCAGCGATACATCTCACCCGGCCCTTCCGGCTCCGCGTGCTGCATGCTCGCCATCGACTCGCGCGTCTGCTGGAGCGTCTTGCGGACCTCGGCCTCGATCTGGCGAGCCTTGTCCCGCAGCGGTTTCGTGTCGAGCACGAGGAGGGGGACGAGGGGGTTGATTGTCTCGATCACCTTCGCCGCGGCGCGGGCGTCCGGATAATCCTTGTGCGCCTGAGCGACCAAGCAGAGGACCGGCGTCGTGCGCGCAATCGCCCCGAGGAGAAGACCGCCCGAGAGACCGGTCACCACCCCGCTCGCGGCGTCGAAACGATATTTCTCGAGCAGGGGCGCGGCCGCGCGGTTCGCCATCGCCACCACCCGTGCGTCGCCGCGAGATTCGCCCTCGATCGGCTGGCCCTCGACCGCGACAATCAGCTGGACCCCCTTCGCATCCGCCCACTCGAGGAGGGTCCGGCCGATCGCGTTCAGGAGGGCCGGGGGAGGTTGAATATCCGAGAGAACGACCAACAATTGGTCGCAGGAGCGGTCGACGCCGCACACGAGCTTGCTCGCGTAGAAGCGAACCGGGGCGTTGACGATACCTTCCTCCATGATGACGGTGGGCGGAAACTCTTCGCTGATCATGTACGCCACGAGCGTCATGTCGAGCGAATGGACCAGGTACGACGCGGCGACCGAGCCGACGAGGCCGTGCGTCGGGAAGCCGACCACCATCATCGCTCCCTGGAGCGGCTCGTCGCGGGTATCGATGATGCGGACGTCCGACATGGTCGTGCGGCTCGTTCCCGGGGTGGCTCCCGGGGAGAGCCCACCCCGCCCGCGTTTATTCGGCTTTGGGCGTTAACGACCAGGGGGGCGGTCTCCTTTTAAAGCGGGTCGGTGCATGATTGAAGGGCGTTCCATGAAGGTTCTCGTCACCGGGATTGATGGCTACTCCGGCTGGCCGCTCGCGCTCCATCTTCTCGGACGGGGCCACGAGGTCCTCGGCATCGACAACTTCGTGACCCGGCGGAGGGTGCAGGAGGTCGGCTCATGGTCGGCGACCCCCATCCCTGCGTTCGCGCGCCGCCAGCAAGCCGTGCGCGAACTGCTCGGCAAGGAGATCGGCTTCTACCGGGGCGACCTACGAAACTACGAGTTCGTCCACTCGGTGCTCGCCCGCGAGAAGCCGGACGCGGTCGTCCACCTCGCGGAGCAGCGGAGCGCGCCGTACTCGATGATCGACGTGCACCACGCGGTGGCGACCCAGGTCGAGAACATCACCGGGACCCTCCATCTCCTCTACGCGATCCGCGACACGTCGCCGAAGACCCACCTGGTGAAGATGGGGACGATGGGGGAATACGGAACGCCCAACGTCGATATCCCCGAGGGGTTCTTCGAGACGGAGTTCCGCGGCCGAAAGGACATGCTACCGTTCCCGCGCCAGGCCGGTTCGTGGTACCACTGGAGCAAGGTGTTCGACTCGGGCGATGTGATGTTCGCTTCGAAGATCTTCGGGCTCGCGGCAACGGACGTGATGCAGGGGGTCATCTACGGGATCCGGACACCGGAGATGACCGACCGTCGGCTGCTCACGCGCTTCGACTTTGACGAGACATGGGGCACCGCGCTCAACCGGTTCATCGCGCAGGCGGTGCTCGGACTCCCGATCACGGCGTACGGCAAGGGCGAACAGAAGCGCGGCTTCATCGCCCTCGAGGACTCGATGCAGTCGCTCCGGCTCGCCGTCGAGAACCCGGCCGCGCCGGGGGAATACCGCGTCTTCAACCAGTTCGACGCCGCGTACTCGGTGAATGAGCTCGCGGAAACGGCCGCACGCGTGGCGAAGGAGTTCGGCCTCGCACCGGTGATCGAGCATCCGCCCGACCCGCGGGTCGAAGCCGAGCAGCACTACTACCAGCCGATCCACGAACGCCTCTACGCCCTGGGCTACCGCCGGACGCGCGAGCTCGAGGAGGTGGTCCGGGAGATTTTCCACGACCTCCTGCATTACCGCCGGCGCCTCGAAGCGCGCAAGCACGTCGTTCAGCCGACCGTACAGTGGCGCTCGGTCGACAGTCGTCCGGCGATCGTGGCGCGCCACGCTCCAACGTCGCCTCCGTCGTCGACGGGCCCGGGAGTACCCACGTCCGAGAGCCCGCCCGCCTAAGGCGCCCATGGAAGCGGTTGTCACCTTGGCGGGTGAAGGCACCCGCATGCTCCCGTGGAGCCGCGGGCTGCGCAAGGAGTTCCTCCCGCTCTACGACCGCGGGAGCAACGGCACCCCGGTGCTCAAACCGGTCGCGCATCTCGTGGTCGAGTCGCTCGTCGCCGCCGGGGCCTATCACCTCACGATCGTCCACCAACCGCGCGACGCCGAGTCGCTCCGCAGCTACTTCTCGGTTGACTCCGCGTTCCTCCGCCGTCACCGTCACCAGGGAGAACGGCTCACGGAGACACTCCGCCTATACGATACGCTTCGACGCCTCCGGATCTCGTATGCGGTGCAGGACCGGCCCCGAGGTTTCGGGGACGCGGTAGCCCAGGCGAAGAAGTTCGTCGGTGGACAGCCGTTCTTTCTGCACGCGGGCGACGGGGTGCTCCTCGAGTCACGCCGCGGGACGCTCCTGCGGGCGATGGGAGCGTTGCTCGAGCGCGAGGACCTGGACGCGGTGCTGCTGGTTCGGAAGGTCGCGGACCCGCGACGCTACGGTGTCGTGGAGGGACGGGCCGGCCGGTCCGTCGACGGGCTCCGGCGGATCGACGTGGACGCGATGGTCGAGAAGCCCCGGCGTCCCCGCTCGCGTTGGGCCGCGACGGCGGTCTACGCCTTCCGCCCCTCGATCTTCGCGGCGCTCGAGAAGTACCGTCGGGAGGAGCACCCGCCCGAACTCGAGCTCACGGACGGGATTCGGACCCTTCTTGCCGAGAGGGGCCGGGTCGCGAGCCTCGTGATGAGCCCACGGGTCGGTGAGTGGTGGTCGGTCGGCTCGCCCGAGGGGTTCCGCCGGGCGCTCGCCCGGACCCGGGTCATCGCCACGCGTGCCCCCGCCGAACCTCACCATTAAGATGCGTCGGGGCCTTCCGGGAAAAAGCTCGCCAGCCGCGACGCGTACGAACGGCGAGAGGGTACCATTCCGATGAAGCGCCAGATGGTGGACATGCTCTCGGAGCTCGTGAAGATCCCGAGCGACCCGTTCTCCGACAAGCAGGAAGTGCTCGACTACGTGCAGTCGTTCACCGACCAGATCCACATGCGCAACACGCTGTTCGGTGACCCCCAAGCGCCCGCGCTCCTCGCCGAGTTCGGACAGGGCGGGGTGGTCCTTTCGGGCCACCTCGACACCCCGCCGGTCGGCGACTACTGGAGCTTCTCCCAGAGTCAGCTCGCGAGCGGACGGATGTACGGCCGCGGTGCGGCCGACATGAAAGGGACCGTCGTGGCCATGCTCGACGCGGCCCAGGACCTCGTCGCGCGGAAGATCCCGGTGGTGCTCGCATTCACCACGGACGAGGAGACCTCGATGCAGGGCGCCGCGGCGCTCGCAAAGACCCTGCCGCTCCGACGGGCGAAGGCGGTCGTGGTCGGGGAACCGACGGGGCTCCGCGTCGCCTACGCCGAGAAGGGCGTCCTCGACCTCGCCATCGAGACCCGGGGCAAGGCGGCCCACGGCGCGATGCCCCACCTCGGGGAGAACGCGATCGGCAAGATGATGCGCATCCTGCGCGGGCTCGAGTCGTTCAAGGGACGCATCGCGCACCCGGAGCTTGGCATCGTCACGCTCAACATCGGCACGTTCATGGGCGGCACCCGGATCAACGTCGTCCCGAACAAGTGCACGTCGGAGGTCGACATTCGCTTCCCGCCGCCGTACACGCCCGACCAGCTGTACCACGAGATCGAGGAGCATCTGCGCCGGATCAAGACCCCGTTCACGCTCCGGCGCATCCTCACGATGCCGGCCGTGCAGATCGACCCGAACTCCGATCACGTGAAGCTCCTCCGCGATGTCGCCCAGGCCGAGACGACGGTGCTCGTGCACGCTTCCGAGGCGGTCCACTACACCCAAGTGAACCCGCGCGTCGTCATCTTCGGCTCCGGCGAGGAGGAGCTCTCCCACCAGGCGAACGAGTACGTCAAGATCGAGTCGGTCGCCCGCGCGACCGAGGTGTACAAGAAGTACGCCCAGCGGCTCGCGGCGATGCGCGGCTTCCCGTAGGTCGGACCGTCCCGACGGCGTCCGGAACGGGGAGGGTCAAGTAAGGGGAGCGCTACTCGCTCGGCGTGAAGGTCGCCCAGCTCGCGACCCGCTTTCCCCCCGGTCCGGGCGGAGTCGAGCAACACGTCGCGGAGATCGCCCCCCGCCTCCACGCGCGCGGGCACACCGTCGACGTCTACACGAGCGACCTCTACCGGGAGTTCCCCGCGATGGAGCGACTCGCGCCGAGCGTTCCGCGCGAGGAACGGTTTCCCTGGGGGAACGTCCATCGCCTCCCGGTATGGTCGCTGCCGGGAGAGCTTCACTACACGTTCTTTCATCACCTCCCCGAGACGCTCGCCCGGGACCGACCCGAGATCGTCCACGCGCACACTTACGGGACGAACCAGGTGGCGGCGGCACATCGCCACCATCGCCGGTACGGCACGCCGTTCGTCCTGACCGCCCATTTCCACCCGATCTGGTCGATCGAAGGCGGATGGCTCCGACAACGACTCCGGGGCTTCTACGACCGGCGCATCGCGGCGGGAGTCGTGCGCGACGCGGCCCGGATCATTGTGCAAACGCGGGAGGAGGAGCGGTTGCTGCGGGAGCTCGGCCTGCCGCTGCCTCGTCTCGAGATCATCCCGCCGGGTTATCGGCCCCTCCCCCCGCCCCCGGCCGGGGTCGGTTCGTTCGCCGAACGGTTCCGGATTCCCGGACCGTACGTGCTGTTCGTGGGCCGACTCGCCTCCAACAAGGGGTTGCTCGACCTCGCCCAGGCGTTCGCGACATTCGCCGCTTTGGACCCCGCGAGCCAGCTCGTCGTGGTCGGCGAGGACGGTGGCCAGCGCTCGAACTTCGAGGCGAAGGTCCGCGCCCTCGGCGTCGCGGGTCGGGTCCACCTCGTCGGGCACGTCGACGACGATGCTCTCCTCGCGGCCGCGTACCAGGAAGCGCGGCTCACGGTGCTCCCGAGCGAGTACGAGGCGTTCGGCCTCGTTCTCCTCGAGTCGCTCGCCGCCGGCACCCCCGTGGTCGCCTCCCGGGTCGGCGGGATCCCCGAGGTCGTCGACGACGGTAAGGCGGGCCTCCTCGTGCCACCGAAATCGCCCGCGGCGCTCGCGGAAGCGCTCGGACGACTTTGGGCGGACCGGGACCTGGCCCGTCGCCTCGGCGAGTACGGCCGTGACCGGGTGGTCCCCCGATTTAGTTGGGACGCGCTCGCCGACCGGCTCGATGCGCTCTACCGGGAGGTCGCAGGTCGGTGAAGGTCGCGCACGTCCTGCTTCGGTTCGATGCCCCGGGCGGGGTCGAGACGAACGTCCGCGAGGTGACCCGCCGGCTCCGCGCGGCGGGCGAGGAGATCGAGGTGTTCGCGAGCGACCTCTACGACGAGGGTCGGTGGGAGCGGCGGACCGGTTACGCGTCCTCCGTGGACGGCGTGCCCGTGCACCGGTTTCCGGTGCGGAAGCGGCTCGTCCCCGGGCTCACGATGCCGATGATGGTCGGCCTGATCGACGCGCTGGCCGACAGCGGCGCCGAGGTGATCCATGCCCACTCGCACCGCTACGGCCACGTGCTCGAGGCGGCGGCGGTGGGGGAACGGCTTGGAGTCCCGTTGGTGGTCTCGACCCACTACCATCCGGCGGACCGACGCGAGCCCCCCTTGAAACGCGGCCTCCTGAGAGTGCAGGACATCGTCTTCGGGATGACCGCCTACCGCGTGGCCCGCGCGATCGTTGTGCAGACCGACCGGGAGGCCCGGTTGGTCAGCGAATTCGCGCCCCGCGCCAAGCTGCGTACCATCCCTCCCGGAATCGACCTCGCCGCATGGTCGACCCCCGAAGCGGACCGGTCCGATTCGCTCGGCCTTCCTCCGGAGTATTTCCTCTTCGTGGGACGCGTCGCGTCGAACAAGGGGCTTCCGACGTTGCTGGACGCGCTCGCCCAACTCGACCCGTCCGCGCGGCGGCCGCTCGTGGTCATGGGCCGGGATTGGGGGGAACGGGCTCACCTCGAAGCGCAGGCCCGGTCGCTCGGATTGAACGGTCAGGTCCGGTTCCTGGACCACGTGGACGCGCCGACCGTCTACCGCGGCGTGATCCGGGGAGCTCGCGCGCTCGTCCTCCCGTCCGAATGGGAAGCGTTCGGCCTCGTCCTGCTCGAAGCGATGGCCGCGGCGACTCCGATCGTCGCGACCGAGGTCGGTGGGGTCCCGGATGTCCTCGACGGCGGTCGGGCCGGGCGGCTCGTTCCGTACGGAGACCCGGCGCGACTCGCGGCGGCGCTTCGGTCGGTGGTCGAAGATACGCGCGAGACCGAACGGTTGAGAACGGCCGGCCGGGAGCGCGTGCTCGGGTTCGACTGGTCGGTGACGGTCGACCGCCACCGGGCGCTCTATCGCGAGGTCGCGGGGCGCTGAGCGCGTCGGGCTTCGAGTCGGAGGAGCTCCGCCCCGACGCGGTCGAGGTCGGCGCTGCCTTCCGAACGGCGGGCGCGTGCCATGGCTCGGAACACCCGCCCTACGATTCCGACAATCACTTCGTCACTTCCTCGCCGTACTTCCGGAGGATTGCGAGTCCGGCTCTGATCGCCTCACGCGATGCGGCGAACGAGATCCTGAGGTGCCCTGCCCCGAGCGAGCCGAAGGCGTCCCCCGGGGTCATGATCACGCCGCGGGCGAGCAAGGCCTGAGCGATCTCGGTGCTCGAGCCGGGCCAGTCCACATGGGGGAACGCATAGAACGCTCCTTGGGGTGGCACGACCGCTAGCCCCGGGACCTTCGCGAGCAATCGGGTGACGAGCTCGCGGCGGGCTCGGAACTCTTTTACCATTCGCCGGAGCGCGTCGCTCCCGTTCGACAACCCGACCAGGATGGCGTTCTGGATGGGGGTCGAAGGACAGGCCATGATGTGGTAGTGGATCTTGTTGAGCGCCACCGCGAACGACCGGGGAGCGACGAGGAAGCCGGCGCGCCAGCCGGTCATCGCGAGGGTCTTCGAGAACGAATTCGCGATGATGACCCGGTCGCTCCGTCCCCAGAACGAGGTCGCCGGGTCGCCGTAGACGATCTCCTCGTAGACCTCATCGGAGATGATCGTGAGGTTGTGCCGGTCGGCGAACGCGACGATGCGATCGACCGTCGCCCGGGGGAACACGGCACCGGTCGGGTTGGACGGGCTGTTGACCACGATCGCGCGGGTGCGGCCGCTCACGAGCCGCTCGAGCTCGTCGAAATCCGGGAGGTACTTCTGCGCGGGACGCAGGCTGTACGGGACGGGAACCGCGCCGGCCAGACGGGCGTGCGGGGCGTAGAGCACGAAGCCCGGGTTCGGGACCAACACCTCGGTCCCCGGGTCGTAGAACGCGAGCGCGGCGGCCATCAGACCCTCGCTGCCACCGGCCGTCACGATCACGTTGTCGCGACGGGTCCCGGGGTCGAGCTCCCGGTACCGCTCGGCGATCTTATCGCGCAGTTCGGGGAGACCCGCGGACGGCCCGTAGTGGTTCCGGCCGTGGCGGACGGCCGTGCACAGCGCTTCGATCACCTCGGGGGGCGGGTCGAAGTCCGGCTCGCCGAGCCCGAGGTTGACGGAGTTCGGCGGGGCCGCCTCGAACATCTTGCGGATGCCCGAAATCTCGACCTCGTTCGTGCGCTGGGCGACCATTCGGCCGAGGAGCGCCCGGCCGGTTCTTTAGTCTATCCCGTGCGATGGTGGGACGTGCCGGCCGGGGCCGTTTTAGGCGGCCGAGCACAAGGGCCATCTACCCGCTCGCCTCCGTCGTTCGGGAGGGGAACACAACGACCGTCCGAGTCGTCGTCGGGGCGCAGTTCGGGGACGAGGCGAAGGGCAAGATCTGCGACTTCCTCGCTGCCGAGGCGCGGTACGTCGTGCGGACAGGAGGGGGACCGAACGCCGGCCACTCGATCCATCTCCCCGAAGGGGCCGTCGTCCTGCACCAGCTCGCGTGCGGCGTGCTCCGTCACGGGGTCGTCGGCGTGAGCGGACCGGGGATGGTCATCCAACCCATGAAGCTCGACGCGGAGATGCAGGAGCTCGAGCGGCGGGGCCTGCTGCGCGGTCAAGTGGTCCTCTCGGACCGGGCCCACGTGCTCCTGCCCGTCCACGAAGTCGAGGACGCTTGGGAAGACGAGCTACGGGCGAGCAAGAACCCGAGCGCCGGGCTCGGCACCACGAAGAGCGGCATCGGCCCCGCGTACGCTGACCGTTCGGGACGCTGGGGGATTCGGCTCGGCGACCTCGCCCGGCCGGCCTTGCTCCGCGAACGCCTCGAGATGCTGTACGCGACGAAGACCCACATCCCGAACCTCCCGCCAATCGAGGAGCTGATCGCGCAGCTCACCGAGGTCGCCGGCCGGCTCGCCCCGCTCATCCGGCCCACCGAACCGATGCTCTGGGACGCGATCGGGCGGCATGAGCCGATCCTGCTCGAGGGCGCCCAGAGCGCTCTCCTCGACATCGACTTCGGCACGTATCCATTCGTCACGAGCTCGCACCCCACGAGCGCGGGCGCTCTCGTGGGGAGCGGGATCCCGCCCACCGAGGTGGACGAAGTGCTCGGGATCGCGAAGGCCTACTGCACCCGGGTGGGTGCCGGACCGTTCCCCACGGAGGATAGCGGGGAGCGGGGCGAGTACCTCCGTCGCGTGGGGGGCGAGCGGGGCGCGACGACCGGTCGCCCGCGCCGTTGCGGCTGGCTCGACCTCGTGATGCTGCGCTACGCCGCCCGGCTCAACGGATTCACCGGGCTCGCGATCACAAAGGTCGATGTCCTCGGAGGCATGGACAGGATACCGATCTGCACGCAGTACCTCATGCCCGACGGCTCGACCGTGCGCGGCGTGCTGCCGACCCAAGCGGATGACCTCGCCCGGGCGCAGCCGGTCTATGAGGAACTCCCCGGTTGGCCCGAGTTCCACCAGCGACTCAAGGACCGGGTCCAGCACGAAGGCTCGAGCGCCCTCCCCTCGGCGCTACGGCGGTACCTTGACCGGATCGTCGAGGAGACGGGGGTCCCCGTCCAATACGTGGGCTACGGACCGGGCCGGAGCGAGACGGTGGCGCTCGAGCTGCACGCTGGGCCCCCGCACCGCGCCTCGATCACGCCGTGGACCGGCTAGGCCGGGACCGTGGCGTTCGACCCGTTCCTGTACGTCGCCTTCCTCATCGGCCTGGTCGCCGGCCGGCTCATTCACTATCGTAGCCCTTGGGTCGCTCGAGCGCTCATCCTGACGGTGATCGTGCTCGTGGGGCTGCTCGGGGCCTCGCTCCACGACGTCGCGCTGGGCGAGCTCGCCGTGACGATTCCCGTGGCCCTCGGGTTCGCCGCGCTCATCCTCGGGCTCACCGCCGGCATCGTGCTGCTCCTCGCTCGAGTCCATCCGGCTCCTCCCCCGACCGAACCGAGTGCGGAGACCCGGGACCGGTTCCCTCTCAGCCTGGTCTTAGCGGCGGCCGTGGTGGCCGGGTTCGGCGTCGGTCGGCTCGTCACCTTCCCGACCGGGGACGCCATCGAAGGGGCGCTGTACGTACTGCTCGCGCTCGTCGCCTTCGACTTGCCGCTTTCCGCGAAAGGGCTACGTGGGGTGTGGGTACCGCTGACGAGCGCGGTCGCGGGAGCCCTCGTCGCAGGGCTCATTTTCGCCGCCGTGTCGGGGGTCGCGCTCCCCGTCTCGATGGCGACGGTACTTGCCTTCGGTTGGTACACGCTCGCCGGTCCGCTCGTCCTCGCGCGGGCCGGAGCGCTCCTCGGCCTGCTCGCCTTCCTCACGAACTTCCTGCGCGAGAACCTCACGATGGTGTTCGCGCCGATAGTCGGTCGTCGGCTTCGGGGCGAGGGAGTCACGGCCCTTGGGGGCGCGACCGCGATGGACACCACGCTCTACTTCGTGACCCGCTACGGGGACCGAAACGCCGGCAGCCTGGCGCTCGCGAGCGGACTCGTCCTCACGGTCGCCGCGAGCCTCATTCTCCCGCTCGTGCTCGCGCTCCCCACGTAGGTCGAATCCCTTAAGGATGGCCGCCGTTCGGCTCCGGCGTTGGGCTCGTGGTCCAGCGGTTACGACGTCGCTCTCACACAGCGAAGACCGCCGGTTCGAATCCGGCCGAGCCCACTTGCCCGCCGTGAACTCACTCGCTCCGCGAAGCGAGCGAACGGCGTGATCCGGTCCAACTACAGGCTGATCCCGTACGCGCTATCGGCGAACGGACCCTCGCCGGTAAGGAGCAACCCGTAATTGTCGGACGTGGGATGGGACGAGCCGATGTCGACGTAGATGACCATGCCCGCCGTAAGGAGCGTCTGGGAGTTCCCCGCCGCGGAGGACGTCCACTGAGTCTCCTCCGCCCCGACAGAGTAGACGAGCACGGTGCCCTCGGGGTTGACGATCGCAAAGCCCACCGTGGTCGTGATCGGGGTTCCGTCCGAGAAGTTCTCGACGCTCAGCTCGAAGTCCGCGGGCGTGATGTTCTCGGAGGCAGAGGTGATCGGCAGAGTATAGCAATAATCTCCACTGTTGCACCCCTGGGAGGCGATCGTCCCCCCGCTCCCAGGACCGACTTCGAGGCCCGCCGATCCGAACGATATGGCCCCCGCGATCCCCGTCGATGGAGGCGGGAGGCTCGAGCCGCACGTAGTGTTCAGGACGCCCGAGGGAACGATGGACCCGGTGGTCGCGTTGACAACGGCGGTGAACTCGTAGCCGCTCGTCGACGAAACGGAACCGAACGGGACGTTCGGGCAGGTCGACCACATGATATCCCACAACGGCTCGAGCGTGGACTCGTTCGAGAACGTGATCCCTCCGATGAGGTCCATCACCAGCGAGACCCCGGTCGGATGGGCGCGAAGGAAGTTCGTGCCCCCGGCGGCGGCCGCCGCGGCGACCGCGGCCGGGCTATCGATGACGGACGTCGAGATCCCGTGGAATTCGTCCAATCCGCTCGTGCAGCTGGCGGGCAGTTCGATGGCTAGCGGTATCTGGCCACCTACCTCGAACACCGCGAGCTCGCCTCCCTCGGTGTCAAAGTACGCGAACAGCCACACGGGCGCTTGCCCGCTCTCGAGATTCCCGCGAAACGCCGGGATGGTGATGTTCGCGGGAACGGTGCCCACGAGCGTGACCGGGATGCAGCTCACGTTCCCGGTCGACCCGTTGTAGGGCAGGAACGACGCGTTGGCCAGCGCTACTCCGACCGCGTCGAAGAGCGACCCACCGCCGTGAGCCGCGGCGAACAGGTCGGCGACAGTCCGGGCCGACGAGAACGTCGGCCCCGTGTCGTGGGGGGACGTACCGCTCGAAGTTCCTCCGCCGGGGGCGCCGAGGAAGACCGCACTCAGGACCAGGGCGGCGGCGATCGCGATGACCGAAGCGAGCACGGGCGTGGACCGAAGACGAGGACCGGGAGGGGGGGTAGATGGTGGCAGGGAAATCGATGCCGTGCTGGGAGAGGTGGGGGCAGCGGACCGGACACTGTCCGGCATGGTGATTTCCAGTAAGGGTGCCACCGCCACTTCAACGCTTCGGACCCGCGGGTGTCCGAGCGGGGCCGGGCGACCGCCGCTCGGAGAACGATTACCCCACGGCGCTGCCGATCGCGAGACCAATCAGGAATGTGCCGGCCGCCGCGCCCATGCCGATCGCCAACATCTCGAAGCCGCTGCGCACGAACGACTGCAGCGACGATAGCGCGCGAAATAGTCCGGCGAGGAAAAGAGCGATGGCGGTCACGACGACCGAGGCGATGATCGCGTCCGGTATCGAGAGCAACAGGTAGGGCAATAGGGGCACCGTCCCCGCGAGGGCGAACGAGAATCCCGTGAGCAATCCCTGCCGGGCCGGCCGCTCGTTCTCCTCGGCGGATGGCCCGTACCGTTCCGATACGAGGACCGAAAGGAACCGGTGGGGGTCTTGTTCCAGGCGGGCGACGGCCTGGGATGCTTCGTCCGCGGAGAGTCCCTTCGCTTCGAAGGCGCGTGCAAGCTGCTCGCGCTTCGTTTCGGGAGCCACGGCGGCGGCCTCCCCCTCCATCCGCATCTGCGCCTCCCGGGCCTCGTGTTCCGCCTTGACCGAGACGTACTCGGAGGCGGCCATCGAGAGCGCACCGGCCACGACCGAGGCAAGTCCTGCGATCAGTACGTCCACGTCGGCTCGAGTCGCCCCCGCGACACCGGCGGAGAGGGCCACGATGCTGGCAAAACCGTCGATCGCCCCGAGGAGCAGACTGCGGAGCGAGCTCCCGGACTTCGCCCCCGCCTCGCGCGCCGCGTTGGACGTCTCGATCTCGTGGGCAATCTCGTCGGGAAGAAGCGGTTTGAACACCGCCGCCGCGTCCGGGTCCTGCCAGCGGCGCGCCTGGTCCCGGTATTTGCCGATGCCGTCGACCTCGCCGCGGTGGACCAGCGGCAACACGATGCCGACGCCCAGGAGGCCGGCCATCACGACCGCGAGACGGTGTTCGATGCTCCGTTTCTCCTTCGGGGGCGTTCGACCGAGCTTCTGGAGAAGGCCCCCCCACAAGGCGGCGTGGCGTTCTTCGAACCGGGCGAGTTCCTCCAGGAGTTGGGCCCGGGCCGGAATGTGGTCCCGGGCCGCGAGCGAACGATACATCCAGAGGCTCGACCGCTCGTCGAGATAGTTCGTCTCGACCTCGTGGATATCCGCCTCCGTCCAGCGGAACGGCAGAGCCGGAGCGGCCGTGGAGGCTCCCACGGCGTATCCACCTCGTCGGCGTAGATAGGACCATCGTCCCTCCGATTGCCGAGCTCTTCCCCCGAGCCGAGGGAATCGACCGGCGCCGCCGGAGAGTCGCAGAATCGAAGCCGCACGCATCGCCTAGCATGGTGAACCCGCTACGTTGGTTCTATACCCTCGAAAAACCGGTATATTCGTGGTCCGAGCCCTCCGGACGGGTCCTCCGGCGGGGGGTGGGGCCACGTAATCGGTAGAGGGTCCATGGTAGAGCATCATCTCGGCTGGCACGGTGGATTGGGGCTAGGCATCGGGTTCGTGGCCGCAGTACTGGTGATCGGCGCGTTGCCGGGGGCGTCGGCACAGTCGGTGTCGACTCAGGCCGCCCCAGCCTCGCTCCAAGTGTCGATCACCGTGAGCCCACCAACCGTCTCGGCCGGAACGCAGTTCAATGTCTCCGCCCAAGTCATGAACGGTAACGGTCCCTTCACGTTCACCTGGACCAATGTGCCCAACGGATGCAATCCCCAGCCGATGTCCTGGTGGCTGTGCTCGCTCAGCTCCCCCGGTCAATACTCGGTCAGCGTGACCGTAACGAACGGAACCGCTTCGGGCTCCGCGATGCAAAGTTTCACCGTCACGGGCAACAGCGGCAGCGGAAACGGCGGTCAGGGGAACTCCAATAGCAACAACAATAACGGGAACAACGGCTCGAACGGATTCAACCTCTCGGCCTTCGGCCCGCTCCTCTTCTACGGGCTGATCGGTGGGATCGTCGCCTTCGGCCTGCTGGTCGCACTGACGGTCGGGGTCATCATCATCGCCATCACCCTCCGGCGACTGCCGAAGCTACCGAAGGGGGGGATGATCTGCTCCGCGTGTCAGGCGACCGCTCCGGCCGGGTCGAAGTTCTGCCCCGCGTGCTCGGCCCCGCTCGGTCCGCCGAAGAAGTAACGCCCCGCGGCCGGCCCTCGTCTACGTTGCCCGAAGTCACTTTAGCGGACACGCCGTTCGAGGGGAGCGTCCGATGAGGACCGGCTCCCGGCTCAGCACGCTCGAGTGCCGGGCGTGTTGCACCTCCGTCCGGGCCGACGACCCGGTCGGAACCTGCCCGACGTGCGGGCACACGCTGTTTGCGGCGTACGACACGACGGGTTGGGACGGGAAATCGTGGTGGAAGGAGCTCACGGGCCGGCCCGCGACACTCTGGCGGTACCGCGAGCTGCTCCCCGTGAGGGAGACGGCAAGGATCGCGACCCTGGGGGAAGGCTTCACGCCGGTCCTCGACCTCGGCGATGTCGATGGAGCGTCCGGAGTCCGCGTCTCCGCGAAGGACGACGGGGTCATGCCGACCGGCTCGTTCAAGGCCCGAGGGATGACGGTCGCCGTCTCCCGTGCGGCGGAGCTCGGCCGGACGCAACTCTTCGTGCCCAGCGCGGGCAACGCGGGGACGGCGCTCTCCGCGTACTCGGCCCGCGCGGGCCTCACGGCGCGAGTCTATGTCCCCGAGCGCACGCCCGACCCGATCAAGCAGGCCATCCGCTCGTACGGGGCTGAGCTGGTGGAAGTGCCCGGAACGATCCGTGAGGCCGGAGAAGCGGCGCGGACGCGGGAGAAGGGCCGGGGGTCGTTCGACATGTCCACCCTCCGTGAGCCGTACCGTGTCGAGGGGAAGAAGACGATGGGCTTCGAGATCGTCGAACAGTCAGGCCCCGACGAGCTGCCCGATGCCATTCTCTACCCCACCGGTGGGGGCACGGGCCTCGTCGGCATGGCGAAAGCATTTCGCGAGCTTCGCGCGCTCGGCCTCCTCGAGCGGTCCCCCCGGCTCTACGCCGTGCAGACCGAAGGATGCGCTCCGGTCGTCCGCGCGCTCCGCGATGGCGAGGCCAAGGTCACCCCCTGGGTCGACCCCACCACCATCGCCCCGGGGTTGCTCGTTCCCGCCCCGTTCGCCTCGGAACGAATCCTCGAGGCCGTTCGGGAGAGCCGCGGGGGCGGGGTCACCGTGACCGACCGTGAGATCGTGGGCGCGATGCGTGAGCTCGCCACGCTCCACGGTCTTTCCCCCTCGCCCGAGGCGGCGGCACCGTATGCTGCCCTTCCGAAGCTCGTCGCGGACGGCGCGGTACGGCCGGGGGAGCGCGTGCTCCTCTATCTCACCGGCACCGGACTGGTCTACTCGGTCGACGAGCTGGAACGTTCGGTCGCACGATAGTCCCGACGGGCGGTAGGCGAACCGGGGCGGCTACTCTCGCAGGAGCTTGAACGCGATCTGGGAGTCGCCGAGAGCGATCGCGGACTTCACCCAGAGAATGCACAGCGATTCGAGTTCGCGGGAACATTCGATGCCGCCGATATCGAGGACGTTCGTCCAGCCGAAGTCGTGGAGGATCTTTTCGACCTTCTTCTTCGCACCCGCGTCGTTGCCGCAAATGTACATCGTCGGAGGCCCCTGCGGGAGCGTCGGGCGGAAGAACAGCGAGTTGCCGACGGTGTTGAACGCCTTCACGACGTGCGCCTTCGGGAGCGCTTGCTGGTGCACCTCGCCCGCCGAGGTCGTGTGGCCGATCGCGAGGCTCGGCATCCCCTGGGCCGAGAAGGCAAGTGGGTTCGTCGTGTCGATCACGACCTTGCCGTCGAAGTTCGATGGTCCGGCGAACTGGATCACCTCCGGGGTCGCCACGCCGAGCGTCGCGAGGACGATCACCTCGCCGAACGAAGCGGCCTCCGCGAACGTGCCGGTCGACCCTTTCCCGTGAGCTCCCTTGGCCCACTCGGCCGTCTTCGGGTTTCCGGCCGTCCGGCTTCCGAGGCGGACCTCGTGCCCGAGCGTGACGAAACCGGTTCCGAGGGCGGTCGCGACGGCGCCGCTGCCGAGGATGCCGACCTTCATGCGCGCACCAATTTACGAGAAGGTATGAAGGCTCGCTTCGGACCTGGGTGAACTGCCATCCAGCGTCCGACGCCCGCGCACGAAATGGAGTGTCTTCAGTCGGTGGCAATCGCGGCAGACGGTCTGAAGGTTCGAGTACTCGAGCGCCGCGCCGCCCGCGGCGATCTCGACAATGTGGTCCACGTCGAGCTGGCGGGCCCGTCGCCGACCGTGGCAGATCTGGCAGGTGTACCGGTCCCGCAGTAGGACGTACGACCGGGCCGAGTCCCAGAAGTAGTGTCCGTGGAACTTCCACCGGCACGTCCGGGAGCAATAGGGGCTCCGATGGTTGTCGAGGGGCTTCCCGCACTCGACACACCGGCCCGCCCGCCGCGCTTCGGCTCGGCGGCGGGCGCCGTCCGAGAACCACGCAGCCGATAGGGAGACGATCCGCCCGTTGGGCAGGACCACGACGGAGGGGATCGGAGGGCTCCGAGCCGGCATGCGAAAGGAGCGCGTCGCGGGAGGCTCAAGAGCGTTCCCTTCCACGAGAAATCCGTGCCCGCTCCTCCGCTAGGTGGCGCGCCCCCTGGAAGGACCGACGCGACGCACGGTTTATGTCGGACTCTCTACGGGAGTGACGCATGTCGTTTCCGTTGGCGGACTGGATCGACGGGCACTCCGGCTGCCGCCACAATCTTGCGATCAGCGGCATGGTCGGTTCCATACCTCCCCCCACACCGACCCCCGCGGACGTTCGCCGCGCGGACGCGAACGAGCTCCGCAGGCTCCTTGCGGAGGACCTCCGCGTCGACGCACGGCGTTTGTTCTTGACGACCGGGGCGAGCCAGGCGAACTCGCTGGTCGTGCTGTTCCTCGCGCGCCGTCGGCGCGGGGGAGCCGGGGGGGCTTGTCGTGTTTGCCTACCGGAGTACCCGCCGCTCTTCGATTCCGCCCGGGAGGCCGGTTTCCGACTCACCGAGGAACCGGGCTCGGCGGAACTCGCGCTGCTCTCACAACCCCGGAACCCCGAAGGAGACCTCTGGGACCGGACCCGCGTGCTCGACTGGGCCTCGGGAGCGCGCTGGCTCTTGGTCGACGAGACGTTCCGAGAGTTTGCCGGCGCCCGCTCCTTGCTCGGAACCGACCTGCCGAACCTGTGGGCGACCGGCTCGTTCACGAAGTTCTTCGCCGGCGACGACCTGAGAGCCGGCTATCTCGTCGCCCCGGAAGGGGTCGATCATGAGTTCGCCCGGTTCCACGGGCTGGTCACGAACCTCCTTTCTCCCCACTCCATCGCCGGGGCGACGCGGGCGCTCCGGGACCGCGAGCGAACCCGCCGGAAGGTGCTCAACATTCTCCGGCCTAACTTCGCGGCCGTCCGGGCGGCCTTCCCGCACCTCCGCCTCCCGGACGGACCTGTCATGTTCGACCGGTTGGAGACCGGCGAGCACGGGACCACGCTGGCTCGCCGGGCCCTCCGGTCCTCGGTCCTCGTCTGCCCGGGGTCGTTCTTCGGCGACCCGTCGGGGGTTCGACTCTGCCTCACCCGGAGGAGCTTCGCCGGGGACTTCCGGGCCTATCTCGCGGTGCGACCCCCGACCCCGGGCCGCGCTCGTTCGGTGTCCCCCCGCCGTTCGCCTACCGGTCGACCCGCTCGACGGCCCCCTGCGGGAAACGACCGAGGGAAAGCCGCGCCATCGTGACCCGGTCCACCGGTTCGACCCGCGCGGGACGCACCCGACCGGTCTGTTCCTGGAGGAAGGTGACGGCGAACTTCAAGGCCTGCGCCGGGTCCGAGTCGTGGGCGAGGAGGAACCCCCGGGCGAGCTCGGTGAGCACCGCGCGGGCCGGGACGACCTCCTCAATCTCTTCGACCTCTTCTTCGAAGGCGTCGGCGCTCCGGTCGTCGAACTGTCCCATCCCGATGAAACGACCCGGGAGCGCGGCATAAAAGGAGACGGTCCAAAGGAGAGAGTACGTCAACCCGGCGCACCGTGAAGATTTTACCCTCCCGCCGGTGTGGACGACCCCGATACCCATGAGCGAAAGCACTCCCGCCCATGCTCCGCATTCTCCCCCCTCGCCGACCGGTACGCCGAAGCGTGGGGTCCTTCTGAAGACACCGATCCCGGGGCCGAACGCCCAGAAGGTGATCGCCCGGGACCAGCGCTACCTCATGACGAGCACGAAGTCGTCGCCGATCGTCGCGGCGTCGGGGGACGGGGTCTGGATCACCGATGTCGACGGGAACCGCCTCCTCGATTTCGCGTCCGGTGTCGCCGTCAACGCGGTCGGCTACGCCCACCCCGAGGTCGTCCGGGCCGTGCGCGAGCAGGTCGGCAAGTTGACCCACTTCGCGGGGACCGACTTTTACTACGAGAATCAGACCCTCCTCGGCGAGAAGCTCACCCAGATCACCCCCGGGAACTACGAGAAGAAGGTCTTCTTCACCAACAGCGGCACCGAGAGCGCTGAAGCGGCGCTCAAGATGGTCCGCTGGAACCGCGGCAAGTCCGTCGTGGTCGGTCTCCTCGGCGCGTTCCACGGCCGCACGATGGGCTCGCTCACGATGACGACGTCGAAGCCGGTGCAGCGCGCCCGCTTCGCCTCCTTCGTGGGCGGCGGGCACCACATCCCGGCGCCCTACTGCTACCGTTGCCCGTACAAGATGGAGTATCCGAGCTGCGACCTCTATTGCGCCAAGATCCTGAAGGAACTCTACTTCCAGACGTCCATCCCGCCGGAGGATGTCGCGGCGTTCCTCGCCGAGCCGGTCATGGGCGAGGGGGGGTACGTCGTGCCTCCGAAAGGCTGGCACGTCGCCCTGAAGACGATCCTGGACGAGTACAAGATCCTCCTCATCGACGACGAGGTTCAGGCCGGCATGGGCCGGACCGGTAAGTGGTTCGCGATCGAGCACCACGGCGTGACGCCCGACATCACCACGATGGCGAAGGCCCTGGGCGGAGGCTTCCCGCTCGGCGCGATCGCGTTCCGCAAGGAGCTCGACTTCACGAGCCCGGGAGCTCACTCGAACACGTTCGGGGGGAACCTCGCGGCGGTGGCCGCCTCGCTCGCCACCATCCGGGTGATCGAGAAGGAACACCTCCTCGACAACGCCCGCGACCAGGGAGCGTACCTTCTCGGCCGACTGCGCGAGCTCCAGTCGAAGTTCGACGAGATCGGTGACGTCCGGGGCCTCGGCCTCATGACCGCCACCGAATTCGTCAAGGACCGCAGGACGAAGGAGCCCGCCGTGGCGTTCCGCGACAAGGTCCTCGAGGAGGCGTACAAGCGCGGCCTCATCCTCCTCCCCTGCGGGCGTTCCTCGATCCGGTACATCCCGCCGCTCATCGTCCGCCGGGAAGAGATCGACGAGGCGATGGAGATCCTGGAGGCGGCTCTCCGGGCGGCGCACAGCGCGGCATGAGGTTCGGTCGGCTCGCCGGACCCGGTTCGCTCGTCCTCGACGAGCGCCCCGAGCCGTCGCCCGGCGACGGCGAGGTGACGGTCACCCTCGCCGCGTGCGGAGTCTGCGGCACGGACCTCGAGAAGCTGCGAGGCAACTATCGGACCGCCGGCGTGATCGGCCACGAACCGGTCGGTCGGGTCGCGCGCGTCGGGGCCGGCGTGCGCGGTCTCGCGGTCGGCGACCGGGTGTTCGTGCATCACCATGTCCCGTGCTACGCGTGCGAGGTCTGCGCGCGCGGTGACTACACGTTCTGCCCGAGCTACTCCAAAACGAACATCGACCCGGGCGGCTTTGCCGAGACGTTCCGCGTCCCGCGCGAGAACGTCGAGCGGAAGGCGGTCCTCCAGCTCGACCCGAAGGTCGACTGGGATTCCGGCGCCCTCCTCGAACCGGCCGGATGCGCCCGGACCGCGATCCGGAGGGTGGGGCTTCCCGAGCGCGCTTCGGTGTTCATTCTCGGGCTCGGCCCGGTCGGCCTCCTCTACGCCCGCCTCGTCCGGGCACTCGGCGCCGGCTGGGTCGGCGGGACCGAGATCGCGCCGCTGCGTCGCTCCGCAGCCGAACGGGGCGGGATCGAGGTGGCGCTCGACCCGCGCGAACCCGAGCTGGTTCGCCGGACGGTCGAGAAGGCGACGGACGGACGGGGCGTCGACCTAGCGGTCGTCGCGACCGGGCATCCCTCGGTCGCGAAGACGGCGACCGAGCTCGTCCGCCGCGGTGGCACCGTCAACCTCTTTGGGCTTCCCGAATCCGGGAGCCGGCTCGACGCCGACCTTCAGGACCTCTACCTGCGCGGCGTCCGGCTCGTGCCGTCCTACGCCACGACCGAACCGGACCTCGCCGAGGTGCACCGGTTGGTCGTCGACGGAAAGCTTCGTCTCGCGGACCTCGTGACCCACCGCGTGCCGCTCGCCCGCATCGACGAGGCGTTCCGCCTCGCGAGCCGCCCGGACGAGGCGGTGAAGGTCACCGTCACCGGCCCGGCCGCGAACTAGCGCGGGGCCCGGGGTTCACGCCTCGACGCCCTCGCCGAGGATCTGGCCGGCCACGCGGTGCCCCGACCGGACCCTCACCTTCGGGCCGAGGACGCTTCCCGCGACGGTGGCGTCCCGCTCGACATAGACCCCGTCCATCAGGATCGCGTTCTCGACGTGCGCGCCGGCTTCGATGGTGGCGCCGGGTCCGACGGTCACGTACGGACCGAACGACGCACCTTTCGCCCGAGCCCCCTCCATCAGGGCCACGGGCCCCTTCCCGAAGGCGCCGCTCGGCAGCGTGCCCTTGCCCCCGCGTCCGTCGTCGAACAGGAGCCGCTGGGAACGCAGGAGACGCTCGGGGGTGCCAGCATCGTCGAAATACCCGGGCATCCGGAAACCGTAGACCCCCCGCCCCAGGAGCCCCGGCAACACCTCCCGCTCGAAGCTCACGGGCCGCCCCGGGGGTACCGCATCCATTACCGCAAGGTTCCAGACCGCGAACCCCGCGTTGATCCAGTGAGACGGTGCCTCCGCGGGCTCGGGTTTCTCCACGAACCCCTCGATTCGGTCGTTCGCGTCCAGCGCCGCGACCCCGTAGGGGCGGGTGTCATCGACCTCGGAGAGTCCCATCGTACCGAGGCCGCCGTGGGCCGTGTGCTGCCGGGCCATGTCGGCGAGGTCGGGTCGGGCGATGACGTCCGAATTGAGGAGAAAGAACGGGTCGCTCATCCCGTCGCCGGCGTTCTTCATGCCGCCGCCCGTGCCGAGCGGCTCCGCCTCGGCGACCGTCCGCACCGGCATCCGGGGCGGATGCCCCCGGACGACCGCGTCGATCATCTCGGCCTTGTAGCCGGTCGCAAGAACCACCTCCTCCACGTCGCTCGGGAGCAAATCGAGCACGTGGAACAGCATCGGCTTACCCGCGAGCGGGATCAGCTGCTTCGGCAGGGTGTAGGTGATCGGCCGAAGGCGGGTGCCGAAGCCGCCGATCAGCACGAGGGCCTTCATCGCCCGAGGAGATGAGCTCGGCGACAAATTTCCTTCGGTGGGCCGGACCCAGGGCCGATACGTCCTCCGCGCGCAGAACCGATATCAACCCCCCTCGCCTTTCGGCGAGCGATGACCTTCCGCTCGATCCTGCTAGCCGACGACATGCTCGAAACGTCCCAGTCCGCCCTCGACGAGGCGGTGAACCTCGCGAAGCTCTGGAAAGCGAAGCTGACGATCGTGACCGCGATCCCGCTGGTCTCGCCGGCGTTCGGGGTGCCGGTCCCGATCGGCGAGTCGTTCGCGGCCCTCCTCGACTCGGCGACGAAACGGATGGATGCGATCAAGGAGAAACTGCTCGCCGAGGGGGTGCCGGAGGTCGAGACGGCGCTGCTCGAAGGGGACCCCGTCGAGGGGGTGGTCCAGTTCGTGGAGAAGAACAAGCCCGAGCTGATCGTCGTCGGCTCCCGCGGACTTTCGCCCGCCGGTCGGTTCTTCCTCGGAAGCGTTTCGGACGGAATCCTCCACCACACGCACTGCTCGGTGCTCGTGGTTCGTCACCCCACCAGCCCGAAGCCCGCCTCCGGATAGCGAGCCGGACCGACGGCGGGACGCGTCACTCGTCGGTCGGAGCTCCGCACGACGTGCAACGGGTCGACCCCGGGGGGCTTGACCGACCGCAGTAGTCGCAGTGAACCGGAGCGGCTCGTCCGCCCATCCCCATCATGCCGGGCGGCGGCGGTGGCGCCGATGCCCGCGCCTGGCGGATGGCGGCGGCCCACGTATCGGCCTCGGACGTGCGCAGCAGGAAACTTCGGCGCAGCAGCTGGACCCCGAGGTCGCTCCCCGACGGTCCCGGAATGGACGCGGCCCCCCGGCACCGCCAGAGCGGAATGCGCAAGGTTCCCGGCGCCAGCGGCGGGGGACCGGCCCGCGGCCATCCTCCGGCCCGACGACCCATCGGGCCCGGCCCCCCGCCCCCGGGGCCGAACTGGGGCACCGGACCTTCGAAGATCAGGGCGTGATTCGTGAGCGTGAGCACGCCGGGGCGCTCGCCCTCCCGCCCGACCCAGCGCACCGGGCCGGTCTTGATGACCGACTCCCCGACCTCGACCGACACCATCGGTGCGGGGTCGATGCGACGCCGAGGGTAAGAACCTAGCTTTCGTCGTCCGACGGCGTCAGCCCTTCTTCGGGGCGTATCGGGCGGTGAAGTGGGGGAGCCGCTCGGGACGGTACGTCATCGTGACACCCTTCACGCTCGCCCGACGGTCGTACACCTTCCCCACGACGTCCGCGACGAACGCGAGATGGCTCGCCGAGTAGACCCGCCGCGGGATTGCCAACCGGACGAGCTCGAGGGGGCGCCGGGAGCCGGAACCGGTCGGGAACATGATCGACCCGACCTCCACCGTGCGAATCCCTCCTTCCCGGTACAGCTCGACTGCGAGCGCCTGTCCGGGGAGGTCGTCCTCGCTGAGATGCGGTAGGAAACGGTCGACGTCAAGGTAGATCGCGTGACCCCCCGGAGGGTGCAGGAACGGCACTCCGTGCCGGTCGAGAAGGGCGCCGAGGAAGCGGACCTGGCCGATCCGGTGCTCGAGGTACGCCAGGTCCATCGCCTCGTCGAGTCCGATCGCCATCGCCTCCAGGTCGCGCCGAGCGAGGCCTCCGTACGTCGGGAACCCCTCGAACAGGATCAGCGCCGCCCGGAGTTGCTCGGCCAACGCGGCGTCCCGGACCGCCACGAACCCACCGATGTTGACGAGCCCGTCCTTCTTCGCGCTCATCGTCGCGCCGTCGGCGAGGTCGAAGAAGGCGCGCCCGATCTCCGCAACCGTCTTCGCGCCCATCCCCGGTTCGCGTTCTCGGACGAAGTAGGCGTTCTCGGCCCAGCGGCACATGTCGAGGTAGACCGGCACCCCGTGCGCGTGCGCCACGTGGACGACCTCGGTGAAGTTCGCGAGCGACACCGGCTGGCCTCCGCCCGTGTTGTTCGTGATCGTGACCATCACGAGCGGGATGTGCTCCTTCCCCTCCACGGTGAGCAATCGGTCGAGCGACGCGGTGTCTACGTTCCCCTTGAACGGGTAGTCGCTCACCGCGTCGTACGCCTCGGCCCCCGCGAGGTTCACGGGCGTGCCGCCGGCGTGGACGACGTGGGCCTGCGTCGTGTCGAAATGCATGTTGTTCGGGATGATCTGGCCAGGTTTGCAGAGCGTCGAGAAGAGCAGGTGCTCCGCGGCGCGGCCCTGGTGAGCCGGGACGATGTGCGGGAATCCGGTGATCTCGCGCACCTTCGCTTCAAAGTGGGCGTAGTTGCGGCTGCCGGCGTACGTCTCGTCGCCGACCATCATGGCGGCCCACTGCCGGTCGCTCATCGCGCCCGTACCGGAGTCGGTGAGCAGGTCGATCCGCACCTCGTCCGAGTGCAGGTTGAACAGGTTGAAGCCGGCTCGCTCGAGCGCGGCCTCCCGTTCTCGGCGCGACGGGTTCGGGATTCGCTCGACGACCTTCGTCTTGAACGGCTCGAACGGTAGCGGAGGCTCCATCGGGGTCACCCACTTAGGAAGCGGAACGGCGTACTTGACGCCGGCCCGACCGCGTGGGGACGCACGACCCGACTTTTGCGGGAATGCTCAACGGGATTTGACCCGCGAGCGCGGTCCGGAGTCGGCCCGCGAGTTCGTTCGGACCGCCCGAGCTGTTCGGTTCGATCCGGCTCGGCGCTGAGTCGCTCGAAGCTCGCGCTTGAGCACGGTGAAGAACTTCGCGCGCGCGTGTCGCTCCCACCACGGCTCGTGACCGCATCGCTCCAACCGAATCACCCGCACGTCGAGCCCGACCCGGCGGAGCGGTTCAACCACTCCCTCGATCGGGTGGGGGTCATTCGCCCCGTGCACGACCATGACGGGAGCGCGAACCCGACGCGCGGCGCGTAGGAGTACCCCGGTCCTCCTCATTTCCGCCGCTTCGCGGCCGATTTGCCGGAAGGCCTTCGGGTCCATCCTCCCACGGACGGTGGGATGCACAATGGGGTCGTAGGCGTCGGTGCGTTCGCTGAGCTCCCCGAGGCGTCGCATCGCGGCCGGTCGGCCGCGGCCTCCACGCCCGGAGAGGACGCGGCTTAGTGCGACGTACTCCGCCCATTCACCTTCGGAGAGCCGCGACCTACGGCGGCGAGGGATTGCGCGGCCATACCGGGCTTGCAACGGCCCCGAGCCGACGAGCACGACCCGAGTGACCAACTCCGGGCGTTCCCCGGCGAGCAACAACGCGAGCCAAGCCCCCCACGAGTGACCGATGAGAACGACCGGCGGGGACGCCCAGCGGTCGATCTGGCGCGAAAGCTCGCGGACCTGGCCCGCGACCGAAGGGACGCTCTGCCACGGCTCCAACGCCCCGCACGTCGACCCGAGTTCCCGGGCCACCGGCTCGAGACTTCCGGCAGCCCCAGGCCCCCCGTGCACCAGGACGACGGAGTACGGGGGGTGGCCGTAGCGGCGCGGGGCGCGCAAGCTCATGCCGGGGCGACCGGCACGGGGTTTCCATGAAGGGCCGGGGACCAGCCGAGCCCTCGCAATCGCTTATCGACCTCTTCGAAGGCGTGCAGGTGATGGGCGCAGAACTCGACCTCGCGCACCTCCGCGCCGTCCCGATGGTTCCCCCGCTCCATGCCTCGGACCGAGCAACGGAACTCCGCGGGAAGCGAACAGGTCACGTCGATGTCCGAGACCTCGTAGTGAGAAAAATAGCCGGCGGGGATGGAGTGGCGGTACGCGGTTCGCACGTCGCAGAGGCCCATGGTGGGCGACTCCGACGGGCTAGTAAATGACCCTGACGCTGGAGCGGGCCGGTGGAGCTCTTCGGCAAGGCAGCAACGATGGGCGCTTGCCCGAAACGCGTAATCGAAGAAAGTTAGGAAATGGTTGCACCCGCCTCCCCGGATGAGGAAGCGGGTGGAGGCGCTTGCGCGCCTAAGCGGTCGCTGTCGGCTCCATAGCCGGGTCGACTTGGGGCTCGGCCTTCCTCCGGGTGCCGAACGACCGCAGGATCTTCCCCCATCGGGCCCGGAAGTTCGCCCTGCGGCGAGCCCCCGAAACCGACGAGGCTACCCAACGGCTGTCCTCGTTGGGGAATTCGCGTGCCGCGAACTCCCTAATGCTGACACCCCGAGGAAGGGAGCGCGCCGCGAAGTCGGCTCGTGCGATCTGATCCGCCAGCATTCTCTCCCTCCTCGGTCATTGCCTCACCGTTTCCACCCCGGCCGCCTACATAAGGACGCCGTCAAACCGGAAAGGGTAGACCCCCCGGAGTAACCTGCCCACCCGGCCTTGACACCCCTTGCGTGCGATTCTCACGCACAGCGCGTTTCACGTGTCGGACAAACGTCCGACACGCCTCATACGGTCAGAAACTCGCGTCCCAGGGAGGCTCGGGCCTAGATCGGTGGGGGTGTGCTCAACGCCGAGAACCGCGGCATCCGAGCGAGGTGGAGCCCGACCACAACCGCCCACAGGAGAATCGGGTAGACGATCAATCGCTCGATGAGGCCGGGGTCCCAGGTCGTGCTGAACGTCTGGGTCGGAGCGTAATAGGCGAGGGAGAGGAGGACCACGAGACCCAGAACCAGCGAGAACGCGCGGTACCCGTACCACATCGTTCGGGTGCTCATCCCGCTCGATAGGATGACGAGGGCGAGACCGCCCGGTAGGAAGACGAGCAAGGAAGCCGTGTCGTGTACGGTGGCGTTCACGTTCTCCGGAAATAGCCCCACGAGGATCGCGGCGACACTGGCGATTAAGAGCAGGAAGAGGCCGACCACCCGGGACCCGCCGCGGGGAAATCCGCCCCAGGCGAGCAGGATGCCGAAGAAGGCGAGGAGGCCGAGGAGGATGATCGAGATGTTGAACACGATGTGGAGCGGCGAGGTCGATGTGTTGCCGAGGTCGCTGATGTAGTTGGTCAACAGGGAATAGCCCGCGTACCGGCTCTGGACGACGGCGTTCGCGACCGCGAACTGGACGGCGCCGACCACGATCAGCAGGCCGCCCCAGCGGACCGATCGACCGACGTGCGTGGGCGGGAGGCTCACCATGGACCGTTCCTTCGCGGCGCTACGAACCTGCGTCCGGATTGGGAATCAGCGTCGCAGGGGGTATGAAAACCTCCCGCTCGACTGGCGAAGGGGGTCCGCACGGAGACCTCGCCCGAAAATTGCCTAACCGCTCGACCGCGGCCGCGCACTACGCCGGCGGCAGCTCGACGAGTTCACCGGTACCATCCTCGGCTACGAAGAGGTCGCCCGTCGCGGGATCGACCACCACGGGACCCGGCAACGTCGTTGGACCGAGCGAGATCGTGTCGACCAACTTGTTCGTCAGGTCGTCGATCACGGAGATGTTGCCGGTCGCCGCGCACGACACGTAGAGAAGGTGCCGGGCGGAGTCGTAGCCGAAGGTGGACGGGAACCCGCCCACGGTGACGTTCGCGACCTCGGTTCCCGAGGTCACGTTGAACACGACGAGCAGGTTCCCGGGTCCCGTGTAGAGCCAGCCCCCGTCCGCGACGTAGAGGAGCTGGTTCGATGGGTCGAAGAACGTGTTCGTGGGGCCAAAGGTCGTCCCCGTGGGAAGGTAGCCCAGGGCGGCTCCGGTGAGCTCGTCGATCTCTTCGACGTCGAAGTTCCCTCGGGCCGCGTAGTAGAGCACATGGGTGGCGGTATCCACACCGGCGATCGGACCGGAGCCGCCTCCGGTGTTCTCGTCGATGGGAATCGCCATGACGAGCGAGCCGTCCGCGGGACCGATCGAAAGGATGCTGTTCGGGGGATTGTTGGCAAGCAAGAACAGCTGATTCGTCGTAGGGTCGTACTGGGCTCCCACCATGTACCCGTAGCCGGGGAACGCCCACGTGGTCGTCACGACGTTCGTGGATGTGCTGATGACCGTCACGTTGTCCCCAAACCCGTTCCCGACGTACAGGTAGCCGTTGTTCGGGTCGAGGGCGAGCCCACGGGCGTCATTGTAGGTCGGAATCGTGGCCACGAGGCTCAGCCCGGTCGGTTGGACCACCGAGACGATCCCGGAGTTCTGGACTGAGACATAGATCAGTTGATTGCTCGGGTCGTAGAGCATCGCTTCGGGCCAGCTCCCGACGCAGGTCTGCCCAATCTCCCCGGTCGGCGCGGGAACGGGCGTGCACGAGAGTTTGACGGGCGGGACCCCACCTGGAGATTTCGCGGCTCCCGACGTCGAGGGCCAAACGGCGCCCAACAGAAGCACCGAGGCCAGGACCAGGGCAGTGGCCACCAGGCCCACGAACAACGCCGTCCGGGGATTGACTTCGGAGACCATGGGTCCCTGCTCCGTTCCTTCGGTCACCCGAGACGGACCGGGGATGGCCGTGCCGACCATAAACCCGCCTCAGGAACCGCCCATGGGCCCCGCTACCGGGGTGCGTTGACGACACGAAGGTAGGCTATCGCGGAGAGCGCCCAGGACGGAAGGAGATTGACGAGGTACATCGGAAACCCGAGGCCAATTCACGACACGAGCTGCCCGTGGGGAATTTGTCTCCTGCCGACGACCCACCTCCGAGATTCCGGTCACGGAGGTCCCGGGCCGAAGCACCCAGTTTTTAGCATGGTCGGAGTTCGACCTCCCGTGGCGACGAGCCGAAAACTTACCGCCATCATGTTCACGGACATCGTAGATTCGACGAAGCTCGCCCAGAAGGACGAACGTTCGGCGCTCTCGTTGATCGAGGAGCAAGAGACGCTCGCGCGACCGCTCGTGACGGACCACCATGGAAGGTTGGTGAAGTCCACCGGGGATGGTCTCCTGGTGGAGTTTCCGAGCGCGCTCGACGCGATCGAGTGTGCGGTGGAGTTCCAACGTCGCGTGCACGAGCGAAATGGCCGCCCGGGCGCAGTGCCGCTTCGGGTCCGGGTCGGGGTGCACCTAGGGGACGTCCAAAGCCGGGGGGACGACATCTTCGGCGACGCGGTCAACGTCGCCGCCCGCGTGGAGTCCGTGGCGGAGCCGGAAGGGATCTGCGTTTCCGAGTCGGTGTTCAACCAGGTCCGGAACAAGGTCCCGTACAGCCTCGACCGGCTCGGCGCGCGGAGCCTCAAAGGTCTCGTCGGACCCCTCGAGCTCTACCGAGTCGTACTCCCGTGGTCGGGAACGGGTAGTCGAGCGGCCCCGTCGACAGTTCCCCGTCTCGCCGTCCTCCCGCTTACGAACATCAGCCCCGATGCGAAGGACGAATACTTCGCCGATGGCCTGACCGAGGAGCTGATCGCGGTGCTGTCCAAGATCCCCGGGCTACGCGTGATTGCGCGGACGTCGGTGGCCCCCTACAAGTCCGCTTCGAAGTCGGTGACCCAAATCGGGGAGGAGCTCGGCGTCAGCTCGATTCTGGAAGGGAGCGTTCGCAAGGCGGGCGACCGGCTTCGGATCACCCTGCAACTGATCGATGTGTCGACCCAGGAGCATATCTGGTCCGAGAAGTACGACCGGCAGCTCGCGGACGTCTTTGCCATCCAGACCGAAGTCGCCGAGAACACGGCGAAGGCGATTCGGGTCGAGCTCTCGGACCATGCGCGCGAGTTTCTTCACCGGGCCCCGACCACGGACCTCGCCGCGTACGAGCTCTACCTCCGGGCCATTCCTCTCGAGGTCGAACTCGAACCCGAGAGGTTTCGGGAATCGGTCGCTCTACTCGAGGAGGCCATCCAGAAGGACCCTCAGTTCGCGCTGGCCATTGCTCACCTAGGAAACCGGTTTGTGCAAGGCGCCGGAGACTACCTACCTCATCGCGAGGGCTTCGCGCGGGCCCGAGCCCTCGTGACCCGGGCCTTGGAGCTCGACCCCGACCTGTCCGAGGCGCATTCCGCGCTCGGCAACCTCGTGATGCAGGAGGAGCATGACTGGGCTCGCGCCGAGACGGAATTCGAGCGGGCGTTGTCCCTCAACCCGAGCAACGCCGTGGCCCGGCTCAGCTACTCCACCCTTTTGAGGGTGCTCGGAAGGGACGAGGAGGCCGAACATCAGATTCGGGCCGCCATCGAGATCAACCCCACGTGGTGGGTTCCTCGTTGGGTTTTGGTGGACATCGCCCTGGGCGACCGAGATACCGCTCTCGCCGAAGAGAGGGTCCGGCAGCTACTCACTCCGGACCCCAACCCTTCCTTGACCCACCTCTCGTTCGCCATGGCCTATGCCGATGACGCTCGATGGACCGAAGCCCACCGCGAGCTCGAGCTCGCCGGCCCGCTCTCGGGCTGGCCGTACCGATTCGCCCGGGCACTGGTCCTCGCCGCGATGGACGAACCCGAAGAGGCGCGCACGCTCCTGACCGAACACGCGGAAGGTCCGTCCCGGGAGTTCATGTCGCAGGACTACCTGGCGGCGCTCTATGCGGCCCTCGGGGAGAGGGAGAAGGCTCTGACGCTCATTGAATCGAACGCCCGGGCAGGAGAGAGCGGGCTCTGGCTGCGCTATCGGATCCCCGCCTTCAGCTCGATTCGGGACGACCCCCGATTCGAGGCCGTCATCCGGTCGTTCCATCTCCCAGAAGAAGTTACCCGTAAGGCGTTGGGCGCCCGCCCCGACCGATCATGAACGGGCATTCGGGCGTTCGCGACGGATTTCGGCCCTGGCGTGGGGCTGACGCCTCTCCATCGTGGGCCATGGTCTCGGCTTCCGCACGAAGGCCGGTCCGGTGGTAACGCGCAAGAGCGGACGGGTCGCCCATCCGGATCTCGGTGCTCAGGCCCGAGAAAGCCGAGGGAGGGAATCGAACCCCCAGGAAACGGATCTGCAGTCCGTCGCATTAACCATTCTGCCACCTCGGCGCGGTCAACGGCAGAGACCCCCGGTTTAAAACCGACGGGGCGACCCAGCACTTGCGCTCAGATCGGGCGGAGGCCCCGTCGCAACCGCAAGGCCACGGTTCGCCACGTCGTCCGGACCCGACCCGAAAAGTCAAGGGTCGTTCCCCCGGCGATCGTGTGGCCGACGCTCAGGGCCGCAAGGACCCCGTCGACCCCGGTTGTCCCCTCGGGGAACTCAGTGTACGCCCGGCCGAGGTCCGAAAGCTCGTGCACGTCGCTGCCGCCCGTGGTCGCGAGGCTCCGTGCACCGGCCACGGCGGCCGCCTTGCGGTTTGCGCGAGGAGAGTTGTGCCCGTTCACGGTCTCGAGCGCGGGGACCGGAACCCTCAGCGCAACCGCGCGTCCGACTCCGTGCGAAAGACGAAACGGATGGGCCGGCACGGGCACCGCTCCCCGGCCGAGCGCCCACTCGACCGTCTCCACGACGGGTCGTCCCATGGGCGGCAATTCGTGGACCCCGTACACGAGCAGGTGGCCTTCGAGCGTGGAGACTTCCACGCCCGGCAGCAGCACCGCGTCGGGGAGCTTCGCTTGCCAGCTCGCAAGCTCGGCATGGCCCGCGACGGTATTGTGGTCCGTGAGGGCGATGCCGTTCAACCCGTGCGCGGCGAGGTGGGTCACGATCGCCTCGATGGATAGGGAGGAGTCCGGCGAATGATGGGAGTGAACGTGGAGGTCGAGCCGAATCCCACCCATCAGCGGACCTGAGTGCCCACGGACACCGACTCCGATGGGACGGTGGCCCGTCCCGGACCGAAGGAAAGCACCTCAGCTCGGGCCTTCTCGCCGACCGACCGACGGACGACGACCCACGCTTCGGCCGGCCACGTGCCCGGAACTTCGACCTCCTCGACGCCGAGGTCGACCCGCACCCTCCCTTCGACCGCCGGACCGGTGACCCGCCCCACGGTGAGCGGCGTGGCCGCGAACTCCTCGTACGAAATCGTTCGGTCGCTCGCGCCGGTGCCTTCGAGGTACGTCCCAGGGGGAACGCCTTCGGGGGGCGCCAACAGGACGGGCCGCTCGCCGAACTCGGCGCAGAGCAGCATCCCCTGGGAAGTGATGCGGCGGATCGTCCGAGGGGCGAGGTTCGTGAGGAGCACGATCGGACGGTTTCGGAGCTCTTCGACCGAGTAGGCCGACCGAATTCCGGCGACCACCGTGCGGGGTGAACGCGCGCCGACGTCCACCTCGAGCACGTAGAGCTTGTCGGCCGACGGATGCGGGGCGGCGCTGCGAATGACCGCAGCGCACACAGCGAGCGGGGCCCACTCGTGCCCGGAGGCCGAGGCAGGAGTCGCGGAGGTGGGGGCGGCTTTGACCTCCGGTCGGGGAAAGAGCGGTCGGATTTCCCCGAGCGGTTGGTTCGCGGGTACGGGTGAGAGGGCCTCGTCCCATTCCCCCGGACCGGGCGGAGCGTCGTAGCCGAGCATGCGAAACACTTCGGCGCTCGAGAACGGCAAGACGGGGGCGAGCCAGATGGCGAGCGCCTTCAGTCGCCAGAGCGTCTCGTACAGCGTCTGTCGGCGGTTCGCCTCTTCCGCCTGCCACGGTCGGGCCTCGTGGAACCGCCGGTTCGCCTCCCGTACCTCGTCGAGCGCGAGGTCGAGCGCTTCCTTGAGGTGGACCTTCTCGTATTCCTCCGTGATCTTCTCGTGGGCTCGGCGCAGGTGCTCCCCGATCCCATCGGGGGAGGAAACGGAACTCCATCCCTCGGGGGGCGCGGGAACCTTTCCGTCGTACCGGTCCCGCGTCAACACGAGGGTTCGTTGCACGAGGTTCCCGTACTGGTTCGCGAGAACCTCGTCCCGCAGTTGGTGGAATTCTTCCCAGCTGAACTCGGTGTCGTGGTTCTGGGGAGCCATCACCGCGGCGTAGAACCGAATCACGTCGGGTGGATACTTCGCGAGCAGGTCGGGGATGAACAGCTCGGTGTCCGTGGTGCGGCTCTTGGAGACCTTCCCTCCCTCGACGAGCAGCCACTCGTTGGCGGGAACATCGTAGGGAAGTTGGAGTCCCCCCGCCCCGATCAGCATCCCGGGCCAGACGATCGTGTGGTGGAACTTGTTGTCCTTCCCGACGAAGTAGTACTGCCGGACCGGCTCCCGGGAATCCCAGTAGGCGCGCCACGCCTCGGGCCGACCGGCCCGGATCGCCCACTCCTTGGAGGCGGAGAGATAGCCGATTACCGCGTCGAACCAGACGTAGAACCGCTTTTCGTCGTACCCGTCGAGCGGTATCGGGACGCCCCAGTCGAGGTCGCGGGTGATGGGGGTCGGGTGGAGGCCTTCCTTGAGGAAGTTCTCCGCGACCCGCTGGGTACCGGGTCGCCAGTGCTTGCGCTCCGCGACGAACGCGCCGATTTTCTCCTGAAGCCGGTCGAGCTCGAGGTAGAAGTGCTCGGAGGGTCGGAACTCCGCGGGCGTTCCGCAGAGAGCGCACTTCGGTTGGCCGAGCTTCGCCGGGTCCATCGGCCGACCGCAGTTGTCGCACTCGTCACCCCGTGCGCTTGTGAACCCACAATTCGGACACGTGCCGACCAAGTACCGATCTGGCAGGAAGCGTCGGTGCTGCGGGCAGTACGCGTTCTGGGCTTGGCGGCGCGCGACGAACCCCGCTTCGAGGAGCCGCAGGAAAAGCTCCTGCGTGGTCTTCTCGTGAACGATCGTGTGGGTGTGCGTATAGAGGTCGTAGGTGCAGCCGAGCCGCTCGAACGACGCCTTGTGGATGGCGTGGTACCTATCGGCGATCACCGCTGGAGTCGTACCCTCCTTCTCAGCCCGGACGAGCGTCGGCGTCCCGTGCATGTCGGAGCCCGAGACCATCAGCACTTCGTCACCGTGGAGCCGGTGGTACCGCGCGAAGATGTCCGCAGGAAGGTACGCCCCGGCGAGATGCCCGATGTGGAAGGGTCCGTTCGAGTACGGCCACGCGACCCCGATGAAAATGCGGGACACGCCTGATTCCTCCTCGGGGTTCGAGCGGTCCCGCGGACTTAGGTTTTGCCGAGCCGTTTCGCTACCTCATCGGCGGCCTTTATGTTGTGTCGGTCCTCCCCCGGAACGTGGCTGATGACTCCGCCCCGATGCGGCGGCCCTCGGTCCCCGAAGCCGACCGGGAGATTGGCGTTCGACATCCGGTCTTGTCCCACGGATTCGTGACGTTGGTCGACTACATGGGCAACGACGCGGCGATCGTGCAGGCCGCGCGAGTCTCCTACGGCCAAGGAACTCGTTCCGTTCGTGACGATCGCGGTCTGATTCGGTACCTGATGCGGCACCGCCATACGACTCCGTTCGAGATGGTGGAGTACAAGTTCTTGGTGCGACTCCCGATCTTTGTTGCTCGTCAGTGGATTCGCCACCGGACCGCATGCCTCGCCGAGGGGACACGAGTGATCTTCGACCTTCCCGGACGAGTGAGGCGAGGAGGACGCGGACCGTATCCGCTCCGGATCGAGGAGATTTGGAGGAAATTCCAGCCCATGCGCAATCGCGAGGAGCGACGTCAGCGCGACCCGTACTTCCGGCGGGACCGAGTCCGTGGGATGCTCCTACGACAGTTGGACGAGGAAACGGGTCAGTTCCGTCACACCCATGTGGTCGACGTGACTCGGAACGGATTCAAGCCGGTGTTCCGGATGGTCTTGGACGACGGCAAGTCGATCGAATGCACGGCCGACCATCGGTTCCTGTTCGACGACGGGTGGAACACCCTCGCCGCCAAGACCGGCCTGCGAGAATTATCGGGCCGAGCCGTGTGGAACGAGGGTGAGTACCACATCAGCATCAACGGGGCCGAGCTGGTTCGGCCTGCCCTCTACCAGGACCGAACTTGGCTGGAAGGGGAGTATGTCCGGGCCCAGCGGTCCGTTAGGGACATCGCCGAGGCGTGCGGCGTCCTGCCCGAAACGGTCCTAGCCTGGGTCCGTCGATTCGGTCTTCCTCGAAGAGTTGAGGAACCGCGTCTCTTCGTCCCGGGAAACATGTACTCTCTCGCGGGGGGTCGCCCCCGAGGACGGCGCTCTCACCGCGCGATGCACGGAGACGGCACCGAACCCTACACTTCGAGAGAATGGCTCGAATCTCGGTGGGTTGAGAACGGACTTTCCGCCGGTCAAATTGCGAGGGAATGCGGCGCAAGCCTCGCCACGATCCGCAAATGGCTCCGGGTGCACGGCCTCACCAACCACCCATCGCACAGTTCCAATCGAGGGTTTGATCCCGGCCATGTTCCTTGGAATGTCGGCGCGACGTACCGACTTGGACCCCGCCCGATGACTCCCCGTCGGTTATCCTCCCTCAGGGTCTCGCGAGCTGGGGCGGCGTCCAACTTCTGGAAAGGGGGCACTTCCACCGAGCGAGAGGGAATTGGGAGATGGACCACCCAAATCGCCCGGGCTATCCACGAGCGTAACGGATGGACCTGCCAGCTTTGCCATCATCGCAACACGAAGCTGCACGCCCACCACATCGTCCCGGTGTGGGCCGATCTCTCCCGAGCGCGGGACCCTTCGAACCTCACCACGCTGTGCGAGGAGTGCCACCGGGAGGTTCACCGGGACGAAGCCGCCTACGTCGAGCTGTTGGGAGGCGCACCCGCGAAGGCACAATGGACGCGTAGCCCTCGAGTGGCCTGGAATCGCCTGACCGTCCCGCGATTGGCCCGTATCCAGAAGCTCGAGTTCGTGGGCGAACGTATGACCTACGACCTCGAAGTGGAAGGCCCGTCCCACAACTTCGTGGCCAACGGCATCGTTACGCACAATTCCGTGAATGAATACTCGGCTCGCTACTCCATCGTTCCGGACGAATACGAGATTCCGCTCGCCTCCGAAGTCCGGCATCAGTCGTCTCGGAACCGGCAGGGTCGTGGCGAACCCCTCCCCAACGAAGTGGTGGAACGGTTCCGGGCCGACTTGGAGCGTGTCTCGAAAGAGTCGTACGACGCGTACAAGCGCGCCCTCGAGGACGGGGTCGCGCGTGAGACAGCACGCCTCTTGCTCCCGGTAGCGTACTACACGCAGTGGTACTGGAAGTGCAACCTCTGGAATCTATTCCACTTCCTCTCATTGCGCCTCGACCCGCATGCCCAGGAGGAGATCCGGCTGTACGCCGCCGAGATCGCCAAGGTCGCCCGACTTGTGGCCCCCGTCGCCTATGAGGCGTTCGAGGAGTTCACGCTTTCATCCATCGCATTGAGCCGCCGTGAGCAGGTCGCCGTCCGGGCGTTGTTGGCCGGCAAGACTCCCGAGGCGGCGTGCGAGGAGGCCGGGCTTCCGCTGACCCGGGAGGATGGAAAGTCGATGCCGAGCGGCGAAGGGGTCGAATTCCTCGAGAAGCTGGCCCGGCTTCGGTCGCCGGAGTGACGGGGCCTAGAACCTCGGATCGGCGCCGGCCTCGAGCGTAAATCCGGGGCGGATCGGGAAGGGTCTCGGCGGGCCCGCGAATCGGTCGGGAAGGACCGCGCGGATCTTGTCGAGCTCGTGGTTCGGCCCCTCGCCCACCGCGAGAGCTCCTGCGAGCCGGGCCGCCGCACCGCCCGCACGCATCACCCCGAAGCCGTTGAAGCCGGTCAGGGCGAATAGCCCGGGGGCCCCCGGGACGGGGCCGACGAGCGGCCGGCGGTCCGGGGTGGCCACGCAGACCCCGGCCCAGGCTCGGACGAGCTCGGCGTCCGCCCAGCCAGGCCAGCGGGCGGCAAAGCTCTCGGCGATATGGGCCACGAACTTCTCGTCACCGCCGGTCGGATACCGGTCCGGGTCCACCTCGACGAGCTCGGTGCCGTCCCCGGCCATAATCCGCCCGTTCTCCTCCGGGCGGACGTAGACATCGAGGTCGATATCGTGGACCGAAGGGAACAGTCGTCGGTCCTCCTTGGAAGGCCTCAGAACGGCCGCCTGGGTGCGGTACGGGGCGAGCGGCAGCGGGTGGCCGACCGAAGCGAACAGCTTCTTCGACCACGCGCCCGCGGCGACGACGGCGCGGCGCGCCCGTGTGGTCTGCCCGGCCACGGTGAGTTCCCAGCGGTCGCCTTCCCGAGCGAAGCGGCTCGCCGCCGTGCCCAGGAAGAAGTCGACACCGAGCTCCCGGGCGCGTTCGCCGTAGAGCTCTCCCATCCGGCTCGGCGTCACGACCGCGTCGTTCGGACTCCAGATCGCGCCGAGGACCCCATCGAACCGCCCCCACGGGACTTTCTCGGCGAGGGAGGCGAGGTCGAGTGAGGCCACCGGCACGGACCAGGAACGAAGCCGCTCGACCGCCGACTCGAGGACGGAGAGGGCCTCCCGGTTGCGCGTCCATCGGGCGAAGCCGTTCACCGTGTAGGCCGACGGGTCGTAGTGCTCGGCGAGCTCGGCGTACTCTTCCTTCGACTCTCGGACGACCTCGACGTCCCAAGGGTCCCACAGTTGCTCGGTGACGATCCCGGCCGCCCTTCCGGTCGCCCCCGCGCCCGGTGTCTGGGGGTCGTAGACCACCACCGGGCCGACCGAGCGTCGTGCGAGGTGGAAGGCGAGCGCGCAGCCCGCGATTCCGGCACCCAAGACGAGCACGTCCGCGTGGTCGTCGGCCACGAGCGCCCCGAGCCTCCCCGGCGGTTAATAGTGCGGCTTCGCCCGCTGATAGGCGCTCTGGAGGGCCTGGGTGTCGACGTGGGTGTAGATCTGGGTCGTTGCAACTGAGGCATGACCGAGCAGCTTCTGGATGAACCGGATGTCGCAGCCCCGGGAGAGAAGGGCCGTCGCGAGCGTGTGCCGCAGCATGTGCGGGGTCACCCGTCGAGGGATCCCGGCCGACTGAGCCGCCCGCCGAACGATCCGCTCGATCGTCACGGGACCGATCGGGAAGAGGCGCCCGTTGGATTCGCCGGCGAGGGTCCGGTCGGTGAGGTAGCGGTCGATCGCGGCCCGGGTACGGTCCTCGAGGACGACCTCCCGGTCCTTGTCGCCCTTACCCGAGCGGACGTGCAGGACGTTCCGCTCGAACTCGAGGTCCTCGATGTGAAGGTGGGCAAGTTCGCTCACCCGGAGGCCGCAGAAGGCGAGCACGTGGACGATCGCGCTGTCGCGGGGCGACTCCTTCACGACCTCGAGAAGACGGTGCATCTCTTCCTCGGTCAGGTACCGGGGGAGGCGCTCGGGGCGGCGGGGCGCCTCGAGCTGGTCGGCGATCGCGAACCCGTAGCTGCGGAAGAGGCAGGTGAGGCCGCGGACGGTGGTGTAGATCGAGTTCTTGGAGTAGTGCCGCTGGAGCACGAGATACTCCCGGAACGCCTCGAGGTCATGGAGCGTGACCTCGTCGAGCGGCTTCTGAGCGAATTGCAGGAACATTCGGGCGATGTGGCCGTATTGCTTCACCGTACAGGGACTTCGTTCCTGCGCCTGGAGCATACGCTGGAACCGGCCGACCAACTCGAGGACGTCGAAACCGGCCGGCCCTGACGTAGAACGGGGGCCCGAAGGCCCGCGTCGCGGCCCGGGCGTCGGGCGCGGCATCGACGCGGAAGTTGCCATCGCCCGTGAGCTGGCCGGATTTTCCCTAATAATCGTATGCGCGCAGTGGAAGCCTCCCTTCCGCTCGTCGCTCAAATAGACTCGGACCGTGGCGTCCGGCGTGCGCTGCTCGACGTGCGAGGCCGATGCGGTCATCGACCAGCCGTACCGGGGTCTCCATCTGTGCGCGATGCACTTCCGGGACTCCGTCGAGGAGCGGGTCCGGCGCGAAATGCATCGTCAGCTCCCCCGGTTCGCGCGGGGGACGGTCGCGGTCGCCCTTTCGGGCGGCAAGGACAGCGGAGCCGCCCTCTTCCTCGCCCACCGGTACTTCCACCGCCGACCGACCGTGCGGTTGGTGGCGGTCAGCGTGGACGAAGGGATCGCCGGTTACCGTTCGGCGACCTTGAGGGCGGCCCGCGAACTCACGGACTCCCTCGGGGTCGAGCACCGGGTCGTGACGGCGAGCACGGAGATCGGCACGACGGTCGACCGCACCGTCGCCGATGTCCCGGGGACCGTTCCGTGCTCGTATTGCGGGGTGTGGCGGCGGCGGTTGCTCAATCGGGCGGCCCGGGAGGTCGACGCGGACGCTATCGTCCTCGGCTTCAACCTCGACGACCTCGCCCAGACGGTGCTCATGAACCTCGTGCACGGGGACCTCGACCGGCTCGTTCGGATGGCCCCGCATCGGGTTCGACAACCCGGCCTCGTTCCTCGGGTCGCTCCGCTCGCGCTCGTGCCCGAGCGGGAGGTCTATCTCTACGCGCGCCTGCGGGGGATCCCGTTCGACCACGGCGAGTGCCCGTACGCCGCTCGCGCCGCCCGGAACCTCTTCCGGGAGGTGGTCTGGCAGCTCGAGGAGGCCCAGCCCGGGACGCGCCAGTCGCTCCTCCGCACCCACGAGCGGCTGGTCACGCAGTTCCTCGAAGGCGGCGGCGCTCTCGGCGCCCCGAACCGCTGCCGCGCCTGCGGAGAGCCGTCCGCGAGCGAACTGTGTCGGGCGTGCGAATACCTCGAACTCGCCCGGGCGACGTTGCCCGCCACGGAGGTCGGATGAGCGGCGCCGAGCCGGAGGCGATCGTTGCGGGGAGCGACCCGCGCTCGTCGGTCGCGAAGCGGGTGTTCGTCGTCGGGGCGGGCATCATGGGGAGCGGTATCGCCGCCCAGTGCGCGCTCGCCGGGTACCCTGTTACCCTCGAGGACGTGAACGAGGAGTTCGCCCGCAAGGGGCTCGCGAACGCGGCCCGGGCGCTCGACCACGCGGTGAAGCGTGGCACGGTCGGCCCGGGCGACCGGGAGACGGCGCTCGCCCGCATCGACTTCGCCATCGGCTTTCGGCGCGCCGATTCCGCTCAGGTGGTGATCGAGGCCGCGCCCGAAGACCTCGCGCTGAAGCGGAAGCTCTTCGCGGAGCTCGAGCCCGCGACCCACCCGGACGCCCTGCTCGCCACCAACACCTCGTCGCTCCCGATCACCTCGATCGCCCAGGAGCTCAAGGACCCCGGCCGTCTCGTGGGGATCCACTTCTTCAACCCGGTCCTCCAGATGCCGCTCGTTGAGCTGATCCCGGGCCACACCACCCGGGCGGACCGCCTCGAGGCCGCGCGCGCCTTCGCGCTGAGCCTCGGGAAGACGGTCGTGACCTCGCGCGACACCCCGGGGTTCGTGACCACGCGCGCGGTGGCCGTCCTCGTGAACGAGGCGGCCTGGATGCTCTACGAGGGGGTCGCGACGAAGGAGGACATCGACACCTCCTACAAGCTCGGCTTCCATCACCCGATGGGTCCATTCGAGCTCATCGACCTCATCGGGATCGACACCGCCGTCGCGATCCTCGACGTCCTCTGGGACGGCTTCCGGGACAGCCGGTACCGGGCGTGTCCGCTCCTTCGCACGATGGTCGCGGCGAAGAAGCTGGGCCGAAAAACGGGTGAAGGTTTCTACCTGTACCCTTCCGGTAAGCCGGGGACGCGATGACCGACCTCGGGAGCCTCTGGGACCTCGCCATCCTCGTCCTCGTCGCGTTCATCCCCGCGCTGGTCTACCTCGGCTGGATCCGCGGCACGGAACGGTACGGCCAGGAAAGTTGGGGAACCCTCCTGCGCGCGTTCACCTACGGCGCGCTGTTCGCGACGATCGTCGCGGCGATTCTCGAGGTCGTGATCGTCTCGGTCGGGACCGCGGTGAGCCTGCGGTATCCGGCCCCGGAGTTCGTCTTCCTCAACGGCAATTCGAACGCGGGGGTGTTCTTCCTCGTCCTCGTGATCGCGCCGTTCGTCGAGGAGGGACTGAAAGGCTCGGGCGTCGTCGCCTTCCGCACGCGGTTCCGCCAGCTCGCCGACGGCCCGGTGTTCGGCGCATCGGTCGGTCTCGGCTTTGGGTTCTTCGAGACGTTCCTCTACGGCCTCGGCGCGTACCTGGTCGGGGGCCTCGCCGCCGGCCTCGTGCTGATCCTGATTCGGTCGGTCTCGAGCGTCCTCCTGCACGGAAGCTCGACCGGAATGTTCGGGTACGGCTATGCCCGGTCCCGGTTCCACCAACCGGGCCCCGGCACCGGTTCCTACTATCTCGTGGCCGTCGGGATGCACGCCAGTTTCAACGCCCTCGCCTCGCTCTCGATCCTCCTCGGGCTCCTCGGTTTCCCCGGGTTTGCCGTGGACGCGGGAGCGTACATCGCGCTGTTCGCCGCGATCTTCTTCGCCGTCTGGGCGATCGAGCATGTCCGGTCGATCATCCAGGCGTCCGATTACCCCGGTCTGCTCGGCAACACGGTGGCGTACAACCCTCCCATGAAGCCCGGCACGTCCGGTCGCCGATAGGCGGCCGACGATAGGCGAACGCCGGCTCCGGTGGCCCGCTCAGGCGCCCGGAGGGCTCTTCGCGTTCTCGGTTCGGGTCCAGTCCGCCTCGCCGATCGAGCGGTAGACCCGTTCCGCCTCGTCCGTGGGAGGAGCTTCCCCGCCCTGGCCGACGTCGCGGATGCGAGCCTTCTTGAGGAGCCAGTAGTGGATCCTCCAGGTCTTCCCGCGCGAGACGGTCGCGTCCTCCTCCTCGCTCGTGAGGAGCCCCTCCTCCTCGAGCTGGTAGAACCGGTCCCGGTCGTCGCTCGACAGCTTGTTGTCGAGCACCGTATCGTCGGCCCCGAAGTAGCCGAGCACCATCCGGGCCACCGGCCGGGCCTCCTGGGGCGGCATCTTGCCGTGGGCCACGAGCGTCCGTTCGATCGCCTGGGTAAGTTCTGCCTCGGTGATCGAGGACATGAGCCGCGTCGGTCACGATACGCGGGGAGATAAAGACCCGCGGGCACCGGCATCGACTCCCGGCGAACTTTTGTGGGGGCCACCGGTCCGAGGGGAGTGGCCGACCCCCCTACCTTCGAACCGAGCGGAGCGGCGCTCGAGAGCGCGCGCCGAGCCGCTGGGCTCGGACTCTGCCCCGAATGCTTCGGGCGGGTGTTCGGCCGTCTCGGCCACGGGCTCACGAACCCCGAGCGGGCCCGGCGGCTCACCGACCTTCTCGGCGGGGGCCCCCTCCCGGAGGCGGCCGACTGCCCGATCTGCGGGGGCACTTTTGCGCGCCTTGTGACGTGGGTCGAACGGGCGATCCGGGCCGTGGAAGGCTTCGAGTGGCACCGGTTTACCTGCGGCTCGCGCTGGGACCCCGAGCGGCTCGCCCGGGAGGAGTCGTTCTGGATCCAGGTCGGCACCGAGTGGGGCGAGAGCGTCCGGTCGGCGTTCAACCGGGAGCTCGGCAAGAAGCTCGCGGCGGCGAGCGGAGCGGAAGGCGTCACGCAGGACCCGGACGTCGTTTTCCTCGCGGACCTACCGGTCGGTCGGGTGGAGCTCACCGTGCTCCCCGTCTACGTGCGCGGCCGGTACCGCAAGCTCGACCGGACCCTGCCCCAGACCCGGTGGCCGTGTCGACGCTGCCGGGGTCGTGGCTGCACCACCTGCGGCGGGACGGGGAAGACGTACGCCACCAGCGTCGAGGAGATCATCGCCGCGCCGTTCCTCCGGGCGACCGGCGCCGACGGGACTCGGTTCCACGGGATGGGACGCGAGGACATCGACGCGCGCATGCTCGGTCGGGGTCGCCCGTTCGTCCTCGAGCTCCTCCACCCCCGCTCGCGCACGTTCGACCTCGCCGCCCTCGCTTCGGAGGTCGCCCGCGACGCGGCCGGACGGGTGGAGGTGGACGACCTACGGCCGTGCGACGCGCTCGAGGTCGTCCGAGTGAAGGAGGCGAGCCCGGAGAAGAGCTACCGCGTCGGGGTGACGGGCGTTGTACCGGTGGCAAAAGTTAATGAGGCGCTCGAGCTCGCGCTCTCGCAAGCGATCGCTCAGCGCACGCCGAAGCGCGTCGCTCATCGACGGTCCGACCGCGTTCGCACGCGTCGGGTCGTCGCTGCGCGCGTCGTCGAGGCGTCCGAGGGGCGGTTGACGCTCGAACTCAGGACCGAAGCCGGCACGTACGTCAAGGAGTGGGTGGAAGGAGATGACGGACGCACCGTGCCGAGCCTTGCGTCCCTTCTCGGGGTACCGCTGAAGGTGGAGTACCTCGACGTGCTGGAGATCCACGACACGGAGGGTTGAACGATGGTCAAGAGCTCGAAAGGGTTCCGGTCCCGCTCGCGCGGGACGTTCACGAAGGAGGTCCGCGAGCGCGGGCTCCCGCCCGTGAGCCGGTTCCTGCGGGAGTTCGCGGTCGGCGACCGCGTCATCGTCCGGATCGAAGCGTCCGACCCGCACGGCCAACCCCACCCCCGCTACCAGGGACGCACCTGCACCGTCATCGCGAAGAGCGGCCGGGCGTACCGCGTCGAGTTCCTCGACGGCGGCAAGCGCAAGGAGCTCGTGGCGAACCCAATTCATCTCCTCCCCGCCGAGGGAGGGAGGGCCGATGCCTGAGCCCGTCCCGCTCTCGAAGGTGAAGGACCTCCTGACCGAGGAGGCCGGGCACCGGACGCTGCCGCGCGAGGCGGGTCTTGCCCACCAGCACGCGGAGCAGTTCGCGCGCCTCACCAGCGAACAGACCGCGAAGCTCCTCGCGGAGCTGCGCACGCTCCCCTACGTCGATGCGAACATCGCGGTCAAGATCGCGGACGTCCTCCCCCGGTACCCGGAGGAGATCCGCCTCTTGTTCTCGAAGGAACGGGTGGCCCTCGACGAAGAGCAGGTCACGAAGCTCCTCGAGATCGTGGCGCAGCACCGATGAACGGGGGGGATCCGGTGTGGAGAACTTCGCGGTCATCCTCGACTACCTGCCGAACGGTCGGCAGACGGAGCGCGGCTTCCACCGCGAGCCGCTCGCCCTCGCCATCGGCGAGGACGAGCTGAAGCTGTTCGAGCTCGTCCCCCGGCCGTCCGCGGCCCTCACCGCCGGGACGCGGGTGCCGCTCGTCCCGACCAAGGACGTGCCGTCCCCGATCGACCACGTCCGCCGCCGGATCGGCTACGACGAGCTGACGGTCGCCGGGCGAACGGAGCTCACGAGCGCCCTCGAGGGGATCGTGCAGCGCCACAGCGCGCGCTACCTGCGGTTCTTCAACGAGGCGCCGGCCGTGTCGCGTCGGTTCCACCTGCTCGAACTCCTGCCCGGGATCGGCAAGAAGACGATGCAGCAGATCGTGGACGAACGGAAGAGCGCGCCGTTCGCGAGCTTCGAGGAGATCGAGACCCGGGTCCACCTGAAGAACCCGGAGCGGCTCATCGTCGGCCGGATCGAGCAGGAATTGAGCGGTGTCGAAGACAAATACCGCCTCTTCGTCGCGCCGTAGCCCCGCGGCGCGGGACGCGGACGTCCCGCCGGTCCCCGAGACCTCTGCCGAGGTGCGTGCGACGCTCGAGGTCCTCGGCGTGCGACCGTCCCGCGAGTGGGGCCAGTCGTTCCTCACCGACCCGTTCGTCGCCGACGCCGAAGCCGCGCTCGTCGAGCTCGGTCCCGGCCACCCGGTCGTCGAGGTGGGCGGGGGCCTCGGGGTCCTCACGGCGGCCCTCTTGCGTCGCGGGATCGGACCGCTCACGGTGATCGAACGGGACCGACGACTCGCCCGGTTCCTCGCGACGACGTTCGGCGCTCGGATTCGGCTCGTGACCGGTGACGCGCTCACCGTCCCACTTCCACCGGCGGAGGCGGTCGTCGGGAACCTGCCGTACTCGGTGGCCACGCCGATCCTGCTCCGCCTCTTGGCGGCCCGGGTCCCGCGGGTCGTCGTCCTGGTCCAGCGGGAGGTGGCCGAGCGTCTGGCGGCCGGACCGGGCTCGAAGACGTACGGACGGCTTTCGATCATCGCGCAGCTCTACGGAACGCTCGAGCTGTTCCGCACCGTCGGGCCCGACGCGTTCACGCCGCGGCCCGAAGTGGCGAGCCGGATCGCCGTGCACGAGGCCCGGCCGGGTCCCCTTCCCGTGCCGTCCGTCCCCGCCTTCGAAGAGATGCTCCGGCGGCTTTTCTCGTCGCGCCGCAAACAGCTCGCGAACCTTCTTCCCCGCGTCGTGCCGGAGCGGGCGAGGATGGACGAGGTGACCCATCGGGCCGCCTGGCCGGCCGATTGGGCGCATCGGCGACCCGAGGAGCTGCCTCCGGAGGCGTACTTCGCCCTCGCCTCCCACCTCGCGAACGGAGAAGGAATCCCGGCGGACCGACCTCCGCCACCGTGAACTGTTTCACGATCCCTAGGCGTCCCTCTTTTTGAGGACGCCACCGTTCCGACGGTCATGTCGAGGCGGGTCCGGACCCCCCCGGGTCTCCCGAGGCGAAGGACGGACGGGGCCTCGGCCCGCTCTCGAACATCCCCCACGACGTACGCCTACGGACCGGCGATCGCCTGGCTGCTCGAAGAGGACCAGCCGGGAATCCGGTTGCGCACCCTGACCGAGCTACTGGGCCGCCCCTCATCGGACGCCGAGGTCCGGGCCGCCCGGAACCAGGCCGCTTCCGTCGGCTGGCCGGCGGAAATCCTTGCCCGGCGGACCCCGGGCGCGGGCTGGTCGGACGGAACGAGCCCGTACCGGCCCAAGTACGTCTCGACGAACTGGATGATGCTCATCCTCTCGGACCTCGGCGTCACCCGGGAGCATCCGGCCGTAGAGGACGCCTGCGAATACTGGATGGAGCGGATGGCCGCGAAGAACGGCGGGGTCGGAGGGAACTCGAAAGGGAACCAGCACTACTGCGTCGCCGCGAACATGGCGCGGGCCTTGATTCGGTTCGGCTACACGGACGATTCCCGGGTCCGAGCCACCCTCGACTGGCTCGTGGGGATCGCGGACCCGAAGGGAGGGTGGTCGTGCTTTGGTCTCTCCCGGAACCTCGACTCGTGGGAGGCGATGAGCGCCTTCGCCGCGTACCCCCGGACGAAATGGAGCCCCGAGATGCGGAGCTGCGTCGAGAAGGCCGCCGAATATTTCCTGTCCCGCGAGCTCCACCGGCAGGGAGCCCGGTATCCCCCGTGGTACCGGACGCATTACCCGGTGCACTACTACTACGACCTCCTGGTCGGTCTCGATTTCATGACCCGTCTCGGCTACGCGAATGACCCTCGGTTGGGCTACGCCGCTTCATGGCTCCGGTCCCGGCGCCGTGCGGACGGGACATGGAACCTCGATGCCGTGCATCCGGACGTCGGACCGGCGATGCGCCGGTGGTTGGCCGCCCATCCGAGCCAGCGACCGATCCCGTTCGCGCTCGAGACGGTCGGCCGGCCGAGCAAGATGGTGACGCTCACCGCCCTACGGGCCCTGGGCGAGGTCGACCGCGCGCTCGGGAATCCCGAGCCCCGACCATGACCGACCCGAAGTGGTCCACGGTCGATGCGTACTTTGAGTCGAAGCTCTTCCGGGCCGACCCCGTTCTCGAAGCGTGCCTCCGGTCGAGCCGGGAGGCAGGCTTACCGGAGATCCAGGTCTCGCCCGTCCAAGGCCGTCTCCTCGAGCTGATCGCCGGGGCTGCGAACGCGCGCCGCATCCTCGAGATCGGGACCCTCGGGGGGTACAGCGCCATCTGCCTTGCCCGAGCGCTCCCGGAAGACGGTCGTTTGGTGACGCTCGAGATCGAACCGAAGCATGCCGAGGTCGCCCGGACGAACATCGAACGGGCGGGGCTCGGGGCAATGGTCGAGATCCGGCTCGGCCCGGCGCTCGAGACGCTCCCGAAGCTTTTGGCGGAGCGGGCGGGACCGTTCGACCTGGCGTTCCTGGACGCCGACCGGCCGAACAACCGGGCGTACCTCGAGTGGGCGCTCCGGCTCACGCACCCGGGGTCGCTGATCATCGTCGATAATGTGGTCCGCGGCGGCGAAGTTGCCGACCCGGCCCAGCGCGACCCCCGGGTCGCTGGTGTGCGCGAGATGATCGATGCGGTCGCGGCGGAGAGCCGACTCCGCGCGACCGCGGTCCAAACGGTCGGGAACAAGGGCTACGACGGATTCCTGCTCGCCCGGGTCCAGGCGCCCGAACCCAAGCCGAAGGCCCGCCGGGCCGCGAACGATAGATAGCCCGAGTCGCTCGCAAACTTCGCTCATGCCCGCGAAGCGATCCCGTCCGAAGGTCCCTGCTGCGACTGCCTGCCTCGACTACGCCTTCCGTCAGCGGTTCCGTGTGCCGCCGTCGAAGGCGTTCCGCTGGTGCCTTGACTTTTCCCCGGACGACGTCGAGTTGTCGAGCGGCCACCTCTCGCGCAAGGTTTCGTGGACCTCGCCCCGTACGGTCGTTCTGGACGACCGGTTCGCGAAGCCGAACGGTGAGCGGGTCCACAAGGTGAAGCTCGTGCAGGTCTATCCCGAGACCCGGAGTTGGGTCAGCACCCATATCGCCGGTCCGAACCATCACTCGCAGTTCCGTTACCGGATCGTACCGAATGGAGCGAACGCCTCGGCCCTCATCTTCGAGGGCCGCGAACTTCGCTGGCAAGGCCCAACGCTCAGCGCGGTGGCAACCCGCAAGCTCGCGCGGCAGCTGTGCCGGGAAGACTCGGGAACCTGGAAGGAGTTCGCGGCGGCGATGGAAAGCGACCCCACCCTCCGGTAGGGGCCTGCGCCGGGATCTAGCCCCGAAACGACCCATCGGCGACCCGCGCGACCATCGCCGTCGTCGACGCAACTGCCGCGAATCCTCGGCGCTCGAGGGCGATGGCCGCGTTCCCTCGGGGTTCGGGGGCGACGGCGAGGACCCGACTCGGACGTTGGGGGCTAAGCCAGTCGGTCGCCGCGTCGATGAGCCCTACGAACTCGTCTGCCGACGCTTCGGGAGCGGAGGACAACGGAAAGTAGGCGGCCAGACGGACTCCGGGGAAAATATGCGCCCGGACCACCGCGACACCGCCCCCCGGGAGCTCCCGCTTCCAAGTGCTGAACTCGACCTGTCCTCCGCGGACCAGGAACTCGTTGTGGGTCAGGGCCGCCTCGCTCGCCGGGAACGCGTCCCGATACTCGGCGGGGCGACCCGCCTCGAGGCGGGCGGTGATGCTTTGCCAGTCGGACGGACCGACGGGAAGGACCGCGGACGGCGTGGGCGATTCCCCCCGGGGAAGCTCCGCACGCGAGAACCACGTGTACGTGCCGACCTCCCGATACCCGGCCGCCCGGTAGACTCGGATTGCGCCGAGATTCTCGCTCTCGACGTCGAGCGCCATCCAAGCCCGTCGGCGCCGGCGGGCTCGTTCCGTGAAGAGTCCGAGGAGGTGGGTGGCGATCCCCCGGCTTCGGTGTCCCGGCCGCGTGGCGACTCCGGCGACGTACGCGGCCCTCGGCAGCCACAGCGCGGTCGCGGTACCGACCACGTCAGGGCCCTGACTCGCGACCAGGATGTCGAGGATCGGACGCCCGAAAAGACGGAACAGCCCGAGATGGAACCAGGTCGACCGACGGGAAAGCTGAGCGATCGTCGCTTCGGCGGTCAGGTCGAGCCCGGTCGATTTTTCGAACTGGCCGATGGCGAGCTGGACGACCTCTTGGTAGCTCGCATAATCGCTCCGTCGGAGCGGTCGGTAGACGATCGGGACCTGCGCCGCCATGCTAGCGAAACGACGCGGAAACCGTGTCCTCCTTCGACCGGGTTCGCCTTCGGGCCAACTTTCCCCGGGATGTAACGGGAACGGGGGAGGCGGTCAGGGAGGTCGAGCCCCTTTGGAGGGTTCGGCCCGGCCGCGGCCGCGCGCACCCAAGAGGGCGACCGCGATGATGATCAGCGTTCCGCCCACGTACTGCAACGCCGAGAGGGCGACCCCGAGGATGGCGAATCCGGCCACCGCCGCGACGATCGGCTCGAACGAGTCCGCGATCCCAGCTTCGGTCGCCGTGAGGTTTCTCAACCCGTAGACGTAGAGCGTGAACGCGAGCAGGGTCCCGACTATGACAACGACCAGGATGAGGCCGGCGAGGAGGAGCCCGCTCCCGATCGTTGCCGGCCAATGATACTCTAGGAGGGTCCACGCCCCGATCGGGGCCGTGACCGCGCCCCCGAGCAGGAACCCCCAGGTGCTCACCCACTGCGCCGACTGGGTTTGCGCGAACTCGCGGGCGGCGAGCGTATAGTACGCCCCGCCCACGGCGGAACCGAGACCAAACACGAGGCCGAGTGGGGTGATCAGGATCGAGAAGCCGAGCGACGTGAACGTCCCTACCAGTAGGACCGTGCCGACCGCGGCGAGGGTCAGTAGAACGCCCCAGCGCATCGACCAGCGGATCGTTCCTTTCGCGAGCTCGTAACCCGCGACCATCGGTAGGAACAGGAACTGGAGCAGGGTCGCGGTCGTGACGTTCGAGTAGAACAACGCTTCGAGGTAGGTCGCCTGAGAACCGACCAAGCCCACGATCGCTAGCGCGGCGAGGGACCATGTCCAGGGCCGGGGTCGGTCGGGCCGGGTGATCAACAGGAGGAGGAACGACGCGCAGAGCATGCGAATCGTGATCAGCCCCCAGACCGGGAAGTCGTACCGCTGCAGGATCACCTGGGCCGCTACTCCCGAGAGGCCCCACAATCCGGAACCGGTAACGGTCGCGGCGAGCGCCGCCCGCTGGGCCTGCATGGAACGACCTAGTAATGGGGGTCGGGACAAGGGCCGACAGGATGGCTTTTGCTCACGGCGCTTCCTCGAGCGGTATCGGAAATCGCGTGCTTGGAGCACCGGACAGCGGGGAAGGACCGCGTTCGGGTGAGAGAACGTCCAAAGACCCTCCGCCCCGTAGGCCATCTTTATATAGAAGAGCAATTCTGCCAAATGCGGTGCGTCTATGCTTCAGGGAACTCCGATCCTCGTCTTGAAAGAAGGTACCGAGCGTGAGAAGGGCAAGGGCGCGACGTCGAACAACATCGCCGCCGCGCGAGCTGTGGCCGACACCGTCCGCACGACCCTCGGGCCGCGCGGCATGGACAAGATGCTGGTCGACGGGATGGGGGACATCACCATCACGAACGACGGCGTGACGATCCTGAAAGAGGTCGACGTCGAGCACCCGGCCGCCAAGATGCTGGTCGAGGTCGCGAAGACCCAGGACCAGCAGTGCGGTGACGGGACGACCAGCGCGGTCGTCCTGGCCGGAGAGCTCCTGAAGCGCTCCGAGAATCTCCTCGAGCAGAACGTGCACCCGACGGTGATTACCCGCGGTTTCCAACTCGCGCTCCAGGAGGGGAAGCACCTCCTCGAGAGCGAGATCGGCACGCGGGTGAAGGCCGGCGATGAGGAGGTGCTCATCGACTGCGCCACCACGGCGATGGGGTCGAAGGGCGTGTTCGGCTCGCGCAATGAGCTCGCGAAGATCGCTGTCACGGCCGTCGAGAGGATCGCCGAGACCCGCGGTGGCAAGACGGTCTGTGACGTCGACCAGATCAAAGTCGAGAAGCGCCACGGCGGCACGATCTCCGACACCGAGCTCATCCAGGGCATCGTCCTCGACAAGGAGCGCGGCCACCCGCGCATGCCCGGGGAGGTTCACACCGCTAAGATCGCGCTCCTCAACTCGGCGCTCGAGATCAAGAAGACCGAGATCGAGAGCAAAATCAACATCAAGAGCCCGAACCAGATCCAGAGCTTCCTCGAGGAAGAGGACAAGACGTTCCACAAGATGGTCGACGCCATCAAAGGGGTCGGCGCGAACGTCGTGGTCTGCCAGAAGGGGATCGACGACGTGGTCCTCCACTACCTTGCGAAGCAGGGAATCTACGCCGTGAAGCAGGTCAAGGAGTCGGACCTCCTGAAGCTCGCCCGCGCCACCGGCGGCAAGGTCGTAACCGGGATCAAGGAGCTCACCAGCACGGACCTCGGCTCGGCGGCCAAGGTCGACGAGCGGAAGGTCGGGGACGACAAGATGACGTTCGTCACCGGCTGCTCGAACCCGCGGTCGGTCTCGATCCTCGTGCGCGGCGGCACGGAGCACGTGACACAGGAAGTCGAGCGCTCGCTCCATGACGCGCTTAAGGTCGTGGCGAGCGTCCTCGAGGACGGGATCGTCTGCCCCGGCGGCGGCGCGTCCGAGATCGACCTCGCGGTGAAGCTGCGCAAGTGGGCCGGGACGGTGGGCGGGCGTGAGCAGCTCGCCGTCGAGGCGTTCGCCCAGGCGCTCGAGGCAATCCCGTGGGCCCTCGCCGAGAACGGCGGGTACGACTCAATCAACACGCTCATCGACCTGAGGAGCGCCCACGACGGGCCGAACGCGAACAAGAACGCCGGCATCAACCTCCAGGACGGTAAGTCGGCCGACATGTGGAAGCTCCACGTCATCGAGCCGCTGCGCGTCAAGAGCCAGGCAATCACCTCGGCGACCGAGGTCGCGAGCATGATCCTGCGGATCGACGACATCATCGCGTCGAAGAAGTCGGGCCCGCCCGCGGGCGGCCCCGGCGGCCACGAACACTAGGCGCGTCGACCGGACGGAGCGCGCGAGAACCCCTTCCCCCCGACCCCTCGCCCGAGGCCGGGTCGGCCCGAAGCCTTCTTAATGCAGGGCCGGTAGGCCGCTCGCCATGCGGACGAAGCCGGTCGAGGGCGTGCTCCGACTCGACGTGGTCGCGCTCGACCCCCGCCCCGCGGTCTACCTCGCCTACGACGGGCTCGCGGGCGTGAGCCAGCGTCCGATCCTTCGCGACCTCGTCGAGGAGCTCGAGCGCAAGGGGCCGGACGAGCTCGGGAAGTTCCTCGAGGCGCTCCGCAAGCGACGCTCGGGCCAGGTGCATGTCTACTTCTCCGATTACGTGAGCTACGGGATCGGCGGCGGGGATGCGGCGGCCGAGTTCTTCCTCGGCACGTTCCTGCTCCTTCACGAGCCGGCCCGGGCGGCGGGCAAGGACCCGGCGATCCCCGAGCACCTGGCGCTGTTCCGGCCCGGGGGCGTGGAGCGGCTCGCGATCGAGCCGACAGCCCGATAGGCCGCGGTCGGGCCCGAGCCATTTTCTACTCGGCCACGTCTCGCCCGTTGTCGAATGCCCGAGGAGAATCGCCTCGAACGGGACCGCCGGGACAAGGTGGCTCGTTGGCGGGCCGAAGGGAAGGAGCCCTACCCCTGGGATTTCCCCGACCGATCCCCTACCGAGACGGTCCGAACGGCATGCCGAGCGCTTCACCCCGGAGAGACCGCGAGCGGCCCGACCGTTCGCGTGGGGGGCCGCCTCATGGCGATCCGGCAGCACGGCCGGACCGCGTTCGCCGACCTCGAGGACCTTTCGGGCTCGCTCCAGCTTCTGCTGCGCGTCGACGAGCTCGGAGAGGAGGCGTATGGCCGCTGGCTTTCGGACCTCGACCCCGGGGATATCGTCGGCGCGGAGGGGCACGCCACGGTCTCGCGCCGGGGCGAGCCCTCGCTGCTCGTTCGCTCCTTGAGCCTGCTCGCGAAGGCGATCCGCCCACCCCCCGAGAAGTATCACGGTCTCCAGGACGTCGAGGAACGGCTCCGACGCCGGTACGTAGACCTCCTCTCCTCCGCGGAAGCCCGCGCCCGGTTCAAGACCCGGACCCTGCTCGTCCGGGAGATCCGGCGGTACTTCGACGAAGCGGGATTCCTCGAGGTCGAAACCCCCATCCTAAGCCCGGTCGCGAGTGGGGCCGCGGCCGCGCCGTTCGTCACGCACTCGAACTACTTGGACGCCGACCTTCGCCTGCGGATCTCGATCGAGCTCCCCCTCAAACGACTCCTCGTGGGCGGCCTCGAACGTGTCTACGAGCTCTCGAAGGCGTTCCGGAACGAGGACCTCGATAGCATCCACTCGCCCGAGTTCACCGAGTTCGAGGCCTACTGGGCGTACGCCGATTACCACGACATGCGCCGCTTGATGGAGGGGCTCCTCGAGCGGCTTGCCCACCGGACCCTCGAGCTGTGCCCGGGCGACCCGGTCGTCGAGGCGGCGGCGAAGCGGTTCCTACCGCCGTTTCCCACCGTCGATTTCGTCGAGGCGCTCGAGGCGAAGAGCGGAATCTCGGGCCTCCTCGAAAAGAGCCGGGAAGAGCTGCGGGAGCTCGTCCGGGTCACCGGCTCGACCGTGCCCGACAACTCCTCCACCGGGACGTTCCTCGACAAATTGTTCGAGCATTACGTCGAGCCGACGTTCGACCGCGTCACGTTCGTGGTGGATTACCCGGCGGCGACGACCCCACTCGCGAAACGCCACCGCTCGAAACCCGGCCGCGTCGAGCGATTCGAGGTGTTCCACCCGGGATTCGAGCTCGCGAACGCGTACACCGAGCTCAACGACCCGGACGAGCAAGCGGAACGGTTCCGCTCCCAGCTCGGGGAGCGGGGCGATGACCGGTACGCCTTTGACGAGGACTACGTGGACGCGCTCGGCTACGGGCTGCCGCCGAACACGGGGATCGGATTCGGCGTCGACCGCCTCCTGATGGGCCTCCTCGGGATCCCGTCGATCAAGGAAGTCATCCTGTTTCCGTTGATCCGACCCAAGTAGTCGGTGCCGCCCGCCGGCGTTATACCTCGGTGCGGGAGAGTACAACGATGGCCTCGGGGACGACGGCGAACGACTCGGTCCCGCTCGCGCTCGACCAACTGTCGGTCGCCTACGGCCAACGGCCGGCGGTCCAGTCGCTCTCCCTCACCGTCCGACCGGGGGAGATCTACGGGCTCCTCGGGTCGAACGGCGCCGGCAAGACCAGCACGATCAAGGCGATCGTCGGGCTCGTCCGCCCCGCCGCCGGGTCGATCCGGGTGTTCGGAATCAACGCGCTGCGCGACGGGCCCGAGGCGAAGGCGCGGATCGGCTACGTGCCCGAGACCTCGATGCTCTACGAGGCGCTCACCCCCCGGGAGTTCCTCGAGTTCGTCGCGAGCGTGCGACGCCTGGACGCGGAGACCGCGACGCGTCGCCTCCAGAACTACGCGGAGGCGTTCCGGCTCGACGTCGAGCTCGAGGAGCCGATCGCCACGCTCTCGAACGGGACGCGCCAGAAGGTGCTGATCATTGCGGCCCTCCTCCACGCCCCGCCGCTCCTCGTCCTCGACGAGCCGCTCAATAGCCTCGACCCCCGCTCGGTCCGGATCATGAAGGACGTGCTGCTGCGCTACGTCGGGAGCGGGGGCCGGGGGGTGCTGTTCTCGACCCACACGATGGAGGTCGCGGAGCAGCTCTGCCATCGCGTCGGGATCCTCGACCACGGAGTGCTCCGCGGGGAGGGAACGCTCGAACTCCTGCGGGGTCGGGTCGCCGCGGGCGACGCGTCGCTCGAGGAGATCTTCCTGCGCCTCACGGAAGAGGACGTGGGGGTGGCCGCGGCCGTGAATTCGCTCGGCGACAACTCCGTATGAGCTGGCGGGAGGCGGTCCGGGTCAGCGGGGTCGCGTTCACCGAGCTCGCGCTCCAGGCGGTGTTCGCCTTCCGGCAGGGGAACATCCTGCCCCCCGGACGTTCTACGAACCTCGTCGCGCGAGCCCACCGGCGCGTCGTCCAGAGCAAGGCGGTCATCAGCTTCGTGCTCGCCGTCCTCGCGCTCGGCGGAGCGGCGATCATCCGTCAGAAGTTGCTCCACCCGACGATCCTCGGCGCGATCCCGTCGGGCCTGTTCGAGGGCGCGGTGCTCACGGGCCTCCTGAGCCTCGACGTCGCCCTCCTGTGGTGGACGGGCGTTCAGATGGTCCCGACGCTGATCTCGTCGGGGGTGCTCGCCGTGCTCGAGCCGCTGCCGCTCGATGCGCGAACCCTCTACCGGGTCGCGGCGATCCTCTACCTGCGCATGTTCGACATGCCCGCCCTCACGGTCCTCATCGTCACCCCAGCGGCCGTGGCGCTCGCGCTCGGCCCTCTCGCCGGTCTCGCGGTGCTCCCCGGGGCGTTCGTCGCGGTCGCGTACGCGCTCGCGCTGTCGCTGCTCACCGGGAGGTTCTTCTTGCGGCGCGTGCAAGGCTCGCGGGGGGGCGGCGGGCGCGCGGTGGTCCGGTGGGCGTACCTCGTGCTCTGGCTGGTCCCCGCGTTCGCGATGTTCGCGTTCATCACCGCGGCCCCCGCGTTCTTCCACGCGCTCGCCATCCTTGCCTCCCAGGGGCCGTCGACGGCGAGCACCCTGCTCGCGAGTGCCTTCCCGTTCTCCTTCGCGCTGCTCCCGGCGATCGCCTCCGGGGGAGCCGGGTCGACCGCGATCCTCTCCCCGACCGGCACGTTCGCGCTCGCGGCGAGCCTCTTCGTCTACCTGGCGCTCGCCGTCTGGTCGGTCGTCTGGCTCGCCGGCAACGTCCGCTCGCTCCTGTTCGTCCCGCTCCAGCCGGCGGTCGCCCTCCCCGGCACGGCGGTGAAATTGCGGCCGACCGGAAACGCCCGGGCCGTCCTCACGAAGGACTTGAGAATCGCGAGCCGCACTCCCGGCTACGCCTTCCTCATCCTCCTCCCCATCCTCGACGCGGCGGCGCTCGGACTCCTTACGTACGCCACCCCCACTCCGAACCCCGTCGCCACCTCGCTCGCCCTCGGCGCCGTGACCACCGCCGCGCTCCTCGCAACCTTCTTTGGTCCGGCGTTCTTCGCCATCGAGGTGGTCGCGTTTTCCTACGGCCGGTCCCTGCCGCTCCCGCACCGGTCGATCGTTCTCGGGAAGGTCGCGCTGATCACGCTCATGTACCTCATCGGCGCCGGCCTCATCCTCGGCTTCACGTTGCTGCGCCTCTTCCAGCCGTTCACGTTCGGCGCGTTCATCCTCGCCGAGCTGCCCGCGGTGGTCGGAGCCGCGTTGCTCGAACTCGGCCTCCTCTACCGGTGGGCCCGACGGCGAGGGCTCGCGATCACGAACCTCTATACCGGGGCCTGGTTCGCGTTCGTGGTCGCGATCCCGGGCCTCGTGATGGCCGGACTTCCCCCATTGCTCTTCGAGCTATCCCGCGCCTCCGGGACGGGCTTCGGGCTCCCGGTGATGGCGGTCGTCGCGCTCTCCGAGCTCGCCCTCGCTACGCCAATCGCCTTTGGGAGGGGAGTCTCCTGAGCGACCATCGTCTACCCCCGCGCTTCGAACCGCGAGCGATCGAGGAACGCTGGCAGAAGGCGTGGGACGAGCGCGCGGTCGCGCGCGCTCCGGACCGGCCGAAGGGGCCGACCTACACGGTCACGCTCCCGCCGCCGAACGTCACCGGGGTGCTCACGATGGGCCACATGCTCGGCGACACGGTGATGGACGTCCTCGTCCGGCGCCAGCGGATGCGCGGCGCCGCGACGCTCTGGCTTCCCGGCCTCGACCATGCCGGCCTCGCGACCCAGGTCGAGGTCCGTCGCCGGCTCCAGCGGCAGGGGGTCCGGCTCGAAGAACTCCCCCGCGAGCAGGCGGTCCACGAGGTCGAGCTGTGGAAGGAGGAGCACGAGCGGCGGATCGTGGAGCAGACCCGGGCCGCCGGGTTCTCGGTCGACTGGAGCCGTTACCGCTACACGATGGACGCGGGCAGCGTCCGGGCGACCCGCGAGGTGTTCGTTCGGCTCCACGCGGACGGCCTCGTCTACCGGGGCGAACGGATGGTCAACTGGGACCCGAGGCTGCGCACGGCGATCAGCGACCTCGAGGTCATTCACCGGGAAGAGGACGGCGAGCTCGTCTACCTCCGCTACCCGTGGGCCGACGGAAGCCCGGGCGGACTCGAAGTCGCGACCGTACGACCTGAGACGATCTTCGGGGACGTGGCGGTCGCCGTCCACCCTTCCGACGAGCGGTACCGGCCGTTCCTGGGACGGGAGGTGGTCGTCCCCCTCACCGACCGAAAGGTGCCGGTGATCGAGGACGCGGCGATCGACCCCGAGTTCGGTGCCGGCGCGCTCAAGGTCACGCCCCGCCACGATGAGGTCGACCACGAGGTCTACCAGCGCCACCCGACCCTTCCCATGCCGCCGGACATCCTCGACGCGGGGGGGCGGCTGACGAGCGATTGGGTCCCCGCCGAGTTCCGGGGAATGGACCGGGACGAGGCGCGGACGAAGACGCTCGAGGCGCTCGAGAAGGCTGGGCTATTACTGCGGCGCGAGCCGTACCGCCACTCGGTCGCCCGCTCCGAGCGGTCCGACGCGGTAATCGAGCCCCGCCTCTCGGTGCAGTGGTTCGTCCGGATGCGCCCGCTCGCCCTACCCGTGATCGAAGCGGTCCGCCGGGGCGAGATCCGGATCCATCCCGAGCGGTGGGAACGCGAGTTCCTCCACTGGCTCGAGGAGATCCAGGATTGGTGCATCTCGCGCCAGGTGTTCTGGGGGCACGCGATCCCCGTCTACTACTGCCGGCACTGCCATCGGGAGGTCGCGTCGGTCGACCCGCCCGCGAAGTGCGACCGGTGCTCGAGCGCCGACCTCGAGCCCGACCCGGACGTGCTCGACACGTGGTTCACCTCGTGGCTCTGGCCGTTCGTGACGCTCGGTTGGCCCGAACGAACCGCCGACCTCGACCACTACTATCCGACGAACGTCCTCGTCACGGGCCGTGACATCATGTTCTTCTGGGTCGCCCGGATGATGATGTCGGGCTACTACTTCCGCAACGCCCGGCCGTTCTCGGACGTCTATTTCACCGGCATGCTGCGGGACGAGCAGGGCCGCCGGATGTCGAAGCACCTCGGCAACTCCCCCGACCCGCTCGAGCTCGTGCGCCAGCGCGGCGCGGACGCGGTCCGGTTCGCCCTCGTCTTCCCGAACCCGACCGACGAGGACGGGATGTTCGGCCCCGCCGCCCTGGACGGGGGCCGCAACTTCCTCACCAAGGTCTGGAACCTCGTCCGGTTCACCCTCTCGTTCATCCCGGACGGCACCGCCCCTCCCGAGGGGCCGCCCGCGCTTCCCGCGGCGAGCGCGCTCGAGAACCGCTGGGTCCTTTCCCGCTACCGCCGCGCGAGAGAAGAGCTCGACCGGGCGCTGACGGAATACCGGATCACCCCGGCCGCGGCCGTGCTCTACGACTTCCTCTGGCACGACCTCGCCGACCGGTACGTCGAGATCGCGAAGGAGGCGCTCCTGGGCCACCGCGGGGAGACCGCCCAGCGGGAGGCTCGGGAGACGCTACTGTTCGTGGTCGAACGCTCCCTCCGTCTCCTCCACCCGTTCGTGCCCCACGTCACCGAGGAGCTGTGGCACGCCCTGCCGCATCCGGACACGTTGCTCGCGCTCGCCCCGTGGCCCCGGGCCGACGAGGCCCCGTCGGACCCGGTCGCCGAGGTCGAGATGGAGCCCGTGCTCGAAACCGTGCGGCTCCTACGGAACCTGCGCTCGGAGGAAAAGGTCCCCCTCGACGCCGCGCCGAAGGCGTGGGTCCGCCCGGCCGGTCCCGAGGTCGCTCGAGTGCTCTCCGCGGAGAAGGCGACCGTCGTCCGTCTCGTGCGGCTCGGTTCGCTCGAGCTCCTGGACGAGCGCGCCGAGCCGCCCGCGGGCACGGGCCGTCGGGTCGCGGTGTTCGGGGAGTGTTTCCTCGAGCGCCCCGTGGCCTCGGGGGCGACCGCGGAAGCGCTCCGGCGTGAGCGCGCGAAGCTCGTCGCCCTCCTTGAGAAGAATCGCTCGCGCCTCGCTGACCCCGGCTTCCGCGCCCGGGCGCCGCCCGAGGTCGTCCGCGAAGCCGAGGAGAAGGCGACGGAGCTTCAGGACCGGGTGCAGCGCATCGACGAACATTTGAAGGAGGACGGCGCCTCGCCCGAGGCGTCCCCATGACCCCTACCGAACGACCTCCTCGCCGGGCCGCGAAGAAGAAGCCCATCGGCTCCGCGACCCGAAAGCCGCCCTCGCGGGCGCCGACCGTGGCATCGATCGAGACAGTGGAGATGCCGGGCGGCGCGCGCCCGCACCCCGAGCTCGGCCTCGGGCTCTGGGCGCTCGGTCGATGGACCCCCGAGGACGAAGCTCGCACGAAGGCCACCATCGGACGGGCGTACGAGCACGGGATCCGCTGGTTCGACACGGCCGAGGTCTACGGTAACGGCCGGTCGGAGCGCCTCCTCGGTGAGGTGCTGAATCGGGTGCCCCACGCGGCGCCCGATGCGTACGTGGTGACGAAGGTCTCCTGGGAACACCTCCACGCGAACCAGGTCCGGGCGAGCCTCATCGGCAGCCTCGAGCGCATGGCGCGTCGGTCCGTCGACCTCTACCTCGTGCACGCCCCGGATTCGCGCGTGCCGCTCGCGGAGACGATGGGCGCCCTCGAGGCGCTCTGGAAAGACGGGAAGATCGGCGCCATCGGGGTCTCGAACTTCTCGGTCGAGGAGCTCGAGGAGGCGTCGCGCCATCTCGCGGAGGCGAAGATCGTGGTGAACCAGCTCCGCTACAACCTGTTCCTGCGGGACGACGTCGACCCGGTCCGGGACTACTGCCGTAGCCACGGCATCTTGATCGAAGCCTACAGCCCGCTCGCGCGAGGCCTCCTGCTCGGTCGGTACCTGGACGGCGGTAAGGTTCCGAGGGAGGTCCGCGACTTCGCGCACCGTCTCTTCGAGCCGGACATCCTTCCCGAGATGCGCGAGCGCGGGACGGCGCTCCGCGACCTGGCCGCCGACGCGAAGGTGCCGCTCGGGTCGATCGCCCTCCACTGGGTCCGCAAGATGGGCGCGGTCCCCGTCTTCGGGGCGAGCCGGGCGGAGCAGATTGACTCGATTTTGGGCGCGTGGGCGGTCCGCCCGCCGGACCGGGTGCTCGACCGAGCGGACCGGATCGCGCGGGGCGAACGTGCTTAAGCTGGTCGCTCTCGACATGGACGGGACGCTCGTCGACGTCGCGAGCTCCTGGCGCGTCGTCCACGATCATTTCGGCGACCACAACGACGAGGGGCTCCGAATGTTCCTCGCCAACAAGATCGACGACCACGAGTTCATCCGGATGGACGTCCGGGTCTGGTGGAAGCACGAACCGGTCCTATCGATCGACCACCTCGAGAGGATCCTCGCGGACGTCCCGCTGATGCCCGGCGCGCACGAATTGATCGACGGGCTCCACCAGCGCGGCGCGCGGACAGCGATCGTGAGCGGCGGGCTCGACGTGCTCGCGAAGCGGATCGCCGGTGAGCTGGGCATCGAGATCGCCCTCGCGAACGGGGTCCGCCTCGACTCCGAAGGGCTGCTCACGGGCGAAGGGATCGTCCGGGTCCCGATCCACGGCAAGGAACGGGTCCTATCGGCGCTGCAGGAGCAGCTCGGCGTCACGCCGGAAGAAACCGCCTCGGTCGGGAACTCCGAGATCGACGTCGGGCTGTTCCGCCGGAGCCGGATGGGGGTCGCGTTCCTCCCCGAGGACGACGCGGTCCGCGCGGCCGCGACCGCCGTCGTGACCGAGCGGAACCTCGGCCGTGTCTTGGAGGCGCTCGAGAGCTTCCCCGGAGGGTCGCCCGTAAAGGAGCGGTAGCGTTATCCCCCACCTCTCGGTCCATATTCTGAGATGGAATCGTACCAGGCCCTCCTCGCCCGCGCCCACGAAAAGCTCCCGCCGATCCGCACCGGCGGCGAGCGCTTCCAGGTGCCCGAGCCGGACGTGATGATCGACGGTAAGAACACGGTCATCCGCAACCTGCAGGAGATCACCGGAGTCCTCCGGCGCGAGCCGGCCCACGTCATCGGATTCCTCGCGAAGGAGTTCGGCTGCCCGGGGGTCCTCGACCTCCCGCGCGGCGTTTTGAAGTCGCGGCTCACGAAGGACCAGATCGCCCAGCGGGTCCGCGACTACACCGCGAAGTACGTGATCTGCTCGGAGTGCAAGCGGCCCGACACCCACCTCCAGAAGGAAGGGAGGCTCACGCTCCTCATCTGCGAAGCCTGCGGGGCCCAACGGCCGGTCACCGTCCGCAAGGTCATCACCCCGGAGAAGCCGCGTACGCCGGTCGTGGTCGGCGAGGTCTACCGCCTCACGATCGAGGACGTCGGACGCCGCGGGGACGGGGTGGCGAAGAAGGAAGGGTTCGTGATCTTCGTCACCGGCGCGAACCAGCGCGGGGCCACGATCAACGCGAAGGTGACGAAGGTCCTCGGCAACAACGCCTACGCCGTGGTCGAACCGTAACGGTCCATGCGCAGCCTTCGGTGGCTGGGTCTCCTCGGCCTCTTCATCGGCGCCCAGGTGGTCGGGCTCCTCCTCGCGCAGCCGTTCCGGTCGGAAGGGTTCACGTCGACCTCGAACCCCCAGAGCCCGACCGCCCCGCTCTTCATCCTCGTCGTGATCGTCGTCGCCCCGCTGTTCATCCTCCTCATCGCCCGGCGGCGCGGCGGGCTCGTCGCCCTCCGCCACCTCATCTTGATCGGGATCGCGGGGGCCCTCTACTTCACCCTCTACGCAACGTTCTCGCTGCTGCCGCCCGGGGTCATTCTGCTGCAACCGTACGCCGCCGAGGCGACCCTCGACCCCGCGCTCGCACTCGCGGCCACCGTGAGCGCGGCGCTCTACCTCGCGCTCCTCATGGAACCGCAGTGGTACGTCGTCGACCTCGTCGGTTTCCTCGCCGCCGGCTCGCTGATCGCGCTGCTCGGCATCTCCTTCGCCATCCTGCCGGCGTTCATCCTCCTCACCGCGCTGATGGTCTACGACGCGATCGCGGTCTACCGGACGAAGCACATGGTGTCGCTCGCCGACGTGGTGACCGACATGAAGCTCCCGATCCTGATGGTGATGCCCGACTCGGCGGACTACGACTACACCCGGGCACCCCGCCTCGCCGAGCAACGCACCCAACCGGCCGAGGAGCGCTCGGCGCTGTTCATGGGGCTCGGCGACGTGGTGATCCCCGGGACGCTGATCGTCTCCGCGTTCATCTGGCTCCCGACCTCCCCCGCGTTCCTCGGGCTCGGCGCCAACCTATGGGCCGCGGTCGGGGCCCTCTTGGGAGCGCTCGTCGGCTACGGGGTTCTGATGCGGCTCGTCCTCCGGGGCAACCCGCAGGCCGGACTACCGCTCCTCAACGGCGGGGCGCTCCTCGGCTACGCCCTCGTGTACATCGCGCTGTTCCACTCGTGGACCCTGGGTCTCACCGGAGCGCTTTAACCCCGTGGGACTCCCCCGGTCCGTGCCGCGCAAGGTAGAGGACGTTCGGATCGACGACGCGCCGTCGCTCGACACGCTCATCCGCCGGCTCGACTCGGGCGGCGGCTTCTCCGCGAAGGAGGTCGCGACCGGGGTCGACCTGCTCGCCCGGATCCTGAAGGACCGGGAGATGACCACCTTCCTCTCCTTCCCGGCCGACATCGTCGCGACGGGGACCCGCGGGGTCCTCGCGACCCTCGTGCGCGAGGGGTACGTCGACGCGGTGATCACCACGTGCGGGACCCTCGACCACGACCTCGCCCGGAGCTACCGGCCGTACTACCACGGCGACTGGGACCTTGACGACGCCGACCTCCACCGCCGCCACGTCTACCGACTCGGGAACCTCATCATCCCGCGGGCGAACTACGGCACGATCCTCGAGCGCAAGATGCGGGTGATCCTCGACCGCCTGTGGGCGGGCGGCACCCGGGCTCTCTCGACCCGCGCGCTCGCCGCCGCAATCGGGGAAGCGATCCCGTCCCGGGAACGGTCGAGCATTCTGCGAGCCGCGGCCGACCGGAACGTGCCGGTGATCGTCCCGGGGATCACGGACGGCGCCGTCGGTTCGCAGGTGTGGCTCTACTGGCAGGACCACCGCGGGCTTTCGATCGACCTCTTGAGCGACGAGCAGCTCCTCTCCGACCTCGTCTTCGACGCGAAGCGCTCGGGCGCCATCATGCTCGGCGGCGGGATCTCGAAGCACCACACGATCTGGTGGAACCAGTTCCGGGACGGGCTCGACGCCGCGCTCTACCTCACGACGGCGGTGGAGTGGGACGGCAGCCTATCGGGGGCCCGGACGCGCGAGGCGGTCTCGTGGGGGAAGGTGAAGGCGAACGCTCGCCACGTGACGGTGACGGGCGACGTCACCGTCCTCTTCCCGCTGATGGTCGGGGCGGCGCTCGAGCGGATCCGCTAAGGGCCCTCACGAGCCCCACTCGGACGGTTCCCTAAGGTCGGAACGTCCGAGACGCCCGGCGGTGCCGCCGGAGAACTCGGTCGACCACCTCGACCCCAATCCCCGGGCCCCGCGGCACCGCGAGCGTGCTGCCCGGACCGAGCACGAACGGCGGCTCGATGAGGTCCTCCCGGTAGTAGCGATCGCTCGCGGAAAGGTCCGAGGAGAGACCGAACGGAGGCGACGATGCGAGCGCGACATTGTGCGCCCGCCCGATACCGGATTCGAGCATCCCTCCGACCCACGACGGCACGCGACTCCGTCGGGCTCGTCGAGCTAGGGCGAGTCCGGTGGCGATGCCCCCCACCCGACCGACCTTCACATTGAGGCTCGTCACGGCCCCGGCCGCGAGCGCGTCCTCGAGGGACGTCATGTCGACGATCGATTCATCCAGGCAGACCCGAAATGGTGCGCCTCGGGCGAGCTCGGCATGCGCGTGGATCGCCCGCTCCGCAAACGGCTGCTCCACCTGAGCGACCCCGTATCGTTCCGCCCACGAGCGGATGGAGCTCACCGCCCGGATCGGGTAGGCTTGGTTCGCGTCGACCCAGAGCTCCACGTCGGGGTATTCCCGGCGGACTGCCCCCACGGGCCGGGCATCCCAACCGGGCGCCACTTTGAGCTTGATCCGGCCGTACCCGTCCTCGAGGTACCGCCCGACGCGGTCGACCAGTTGAGGAACGGTAGGTTGAATCCCCACGCTCACGCCCACACGGACCCGGTCACGTCGGGCGCCCAAAGAGCGGGCGACCGACGTGCGACGAGCTCGGGCCCGAAGGTCCTCCAGCGCGAGCTCGACCGCCGCCTTGGCCATGCGATTCCCACGGAACCGAGCGGATGCCGCGAGAAACGCCTCCGGTGTCGGTTCCGGCAAGCGGAAGAGCAACGGGACGAGGCGTTCGGTAAGGATCCATCGAGCGGTCGCGAGGCTTTCCGAGGAGTAGAGCGGGTCGATGGCCGCCGCGCACTCGCCCCAACCTTCGAGCCCTTCCCGGGTCGTGACGCAAACCACGAGGAATCGGCGGTTCTGTTCCACACCGAAGCTGGTTTGGAACGGCTCCACGAGCGGTAGCTCGACCTCGTCGACCCGGACCGATGCGAGCACTGCGGTCACGGACGGGCGACCCGACGCAGCTACATAACTCGAGAACCGGAGCGTACGGCGACAGCGAACGGGTGCCGCGAGACTTTATCTCCCACGCTTTCGTCGGGCCGCCTCGCCCTTGGGCCCGTAGCTCAGCTCGGTAGAGCAGGCGGCTCTTAACCGCAAGGTCAGGGGTTCGAATCCCCTCGGGCCCGGTTTCGAATACCGGCGGGCCCGTACGAACTCCCCTTCAGATAACTCGATGAGCCCCTATCGAGTCGAGGTGAACTTGTGGAGCTATCTGACGACCTCGTCTTGTTCGTAGCGGATGTCATCGGTGTCCTGATTGGGGCTTGGCTCGGTTATCTGTTCGGGCTCAGACAGCAAAGAAGGATTGAGGCTGAGAAACAGGAAGCGAGACGGATCGAGCTGATAGCGGCCCTGAAGGACGAAATGGCCTACCTATCCAGGGAAGTGAAGACGCATCCGAAGAGCTCTTCCGAACGTATTGTGGAACTCGATTTCAGCACGGTTTACCTCGAAATGTCGACGTACTCGAGTATCATTAGCTCGGGCGAGCTCCTCCTGTTGGACTCGAAGCTCATCCATTCCCTGAGGGAACTGAACACTCAGGTGCACCTTCACACTACGGTACAGACGGTGTTCCTCAGCCTGACTGAAATCATGAACCCTACAGAGTTCGCGTCACACGCGGAAATGTGCCGGAAGGTGCTTGCGGACCCGGAGTTTAAGACCGACGATAGGCTGGCGAGCCTGCTGAGGGTCGTCGTCGGCAAGAGAGAGACTATCGCACGCGAAGCGAGGGCGCTAACCGACGAGCTCTCCGCCGTGACTCACACCTAAGACGTTCTTTGCGGCGGCCCGTAAGACCCGAGCGGAATCGGAGGACACGATTGGCTAGTTCTTCGAATCCCCTCGGGCCCGTCGGCCTCCGGCGCGGCAGCTTGGTCCGATGGAGGAGGTGACCCCCGTTACTTTCGGGCGTGGGAAGGGGGCGTGCACGCGAGGATCGCCTCGACGACCTCCGACTTCGCGTCCGCGTAGTTCTGGACGTACTTCCACGTCCGTCGGGCGAGCTCCCGCTTGGTCTTGGCATAGAGTTCCCGGGCCTTCGGGTTCGCGCGCAGCAGGTCTCGGAATCTAAGCATCCGCTCGACCTCCACCGACCCCACCGAGAACACGTGGAGATTGACGTCCGTTTCCGGTCCCTTGAGAAGACGGTGCTGGTGCCAATCGGGCTCCCGGATACGTAGCACGTAGCCTTCGGCCGCGAGCGCCGGGACGTAGGAGGCCTCGTCCGAGGAATCGGCGACGACGAGCACGATGTCGATGACCGGTTTGGCGACGAGGCCGGGCACGGACGTCGAGCCGACATGCTCTACTCGAATCGCTCGCGGACCGAGCGCTTTCCGAATCCTCCGCTCTTCCCTCGAGAATAGCTCGGGCCAGGCCGCGTCGTACTGCTGAAGGCGAATCGGTGCGTCGTGACGCTGGGGTTCCCCGATTGTGACCCGCCGTAGCTGCGCTTCAGTAGCTGGCTCGCGAGGCGGTCCCGTCTTCGCGGAGGGCGTCCCGACCTTGCGCGGCATTCTTTTCGACAATCGCTCGTCCCGTCTGGGCGCGGAATCATACCGGCCTAGCGATAAATCCCCTCGGGCCCGACTTCGAATACCCGGGGACCCGGTTGGACTGAGTGCGTCGTTCGCGACCCCGTTTGGGCAATTGCTGACTGGCCCGGGCCTTCCGACCACGGTCCCCCGGCCGCCCCACGACCGCCGGGCGGTCCCTCGGGTGCGAACTGTGCGGACCGGGCCGCGCTCTCGAGAGAGTCGGGTCCCTAAGCAACCGGGCATGGGGCCGGCGGCTTGGCTCGCCCGGCAAGCGAACCCGCGGTGTCCGCCGGCCGATGGACCGGGCCCCTCGGCCCGCCGCAGGGTCAGCCCTCGCAGTCCCCTCCCGGAGCCAAACGGGAACGGGTCCGACTTACTTCATCTCCCGGAGGGCGTTCTCGTCGAGGTAGTATTTTCCGTTGATCTCGACGAACACCCGCGTCTGCCCTCGACGCCGCTTCATGATGCGAACGAACATGCGAGAGAGGCCCAACTCCTGGGCGGTCAGGGCGGTCTCGGGGGAGACCGCCCCCTTCTCTTGGAACGTCTTGACGATCTCGCGAATTCGCATGCCGACCCATCCTTCCCCGACCTCTCCGGGTTCCAGCTCGACCGGGCCGGCGGGCGCCGCCGGCGTCGAGACCGCGGTCGGTGTAGGCGCCGTCGGTGCCGTCGACGGGGCCGCGACCCGAGGCTGCTCCGCGGGCCGAACCGGGGCCACGGACGGGGCACCGGGTGACGGGCCCTCCGGCGGGGCTGGGCCGACCCGCGTCAGCCGAACCGTGTGGTAGCTGCCCTGCGTGACGGAGACCGTGACGGGCGGGGGCGAGCTGTACCCGGCGGCGCTGGCCTTGAGCGAGTACTCACCGTCCTTCACTCCACCGAACGCGATTCGGCCATCGGTCCTCGTGCTGCCGGAGAGGTTGCTCGGGCCGTCCGCCGACACCCCGGCTCCCGACACGGGAGAAAGCGTGCCGGCGTCCAGCACCGTGACGGTGAATCCCCGACGGCGCCGTCGGCGGACGACCACGAGGCCCATCAGGACGATCGCCACGACGATCACGACGAGGATGATCCACCACCAGGCGCTCCCCGAGGACCCGGGGCTGGAGCTGGAGCCGGGGACGGGAAGGGCCGACGAGGTCACGTTCATCATCTGCCAATATGCCTGGTTGGGTCCGGGACCGGGAACCGGAGCCCCCTCGCCCTGCGCGATGATGAGGTAGAACGGTCCGGCTCCGACGGGGGCCGAGGCGGTCGCCAGGATCTGGCCGCCCTGGCTCACCTGTCCCACCGCGGTGCCGGAAGTGTCGATCGAAATCTGGAGCGTGTACTCCACGCCCAGGATCGGTGAGTCGACCAACCAGTCCTTTCCGCTCCACTTCTGCTGGGCGCCCACCCTCCCATAGATCCCGTAGTAGCATTGACCCGTCGGAATGGAAGCGTTGGCGGAGGTGCCGCAGGTGGAATGATCCCCACAGTTGGTCTCGGCGCTGCAGTCCTTCGCGTCCAGGTTCCCGGTCATCTGGACCCCGGCGGTCGCGTTTAGGTTCGTGACGGCGAAGATGAACGTGTGCCCATTGGATATCGTGCCCTCGACCATCGCCGTCGCGGTGAAGGGAGGCGTGAAGTCCTGGACACTGGAGATAGAACCCGCCTCGCTCGAGCCATCGATGTTGGCAATCTCCATCCCCGCGGACGAGAACGTGGGGGTCAGATTGACGAAGGTGCAGGGCCCCCCGCAGTCGGCCGAGGAGAAGTTGGCCGCGGCCGACCCGTTGATCTGCCAGAGGGCCGGGTTGAGCGATCGGTCCTGGGAGAAGTTGTCCGAAAACACGGTCCCCGTGGACGACGGAGACACGGCCATCGCGGGAGCGGTCGCAGCGACCGGAACCGCGAGCGCCGGTACCGCGAGAAGGACCAGTGCCAGGAAGGCGACCGTGCGGCGACGTCGTATGGCGTGACCCGTACCCGTTAGCGGATGATCAGATTCCATCGAACAACAGCCCCGCACGACGAGCGACGCCGAGGGGATTAGACTTCCGGAGAATTCGGGCACGCGTGGTCCCGCTCGAGCGAGTCCCTACCCTCGTTTCCGGACTTGCCCACGGGGGATACCCGGATTCCGGCTTCCCACGGGGACCTTAGGAGCGGCCCGCGCGCCCGGAGGGGATACGGACCGGCACCCACCTCGGCCGGGCTCGCCGCGGGGGGGCCGGAGGGACGATCTTGGGTTCGAAGGGCTCAGCCGATCGCGCCATGCTCGCGGGACGGCAAAATCAAGCCGCCATGGGCTCGAGGAGATAACGGTCCAGCGTAGGGCCGATCGACCTGGCCAACGTCTCAATCGAAGCCGATGCTATCGGTTCCAGTCGAAACACATAGCGGGCTCCGGCAAGCCCAAACAGCTGGGTTGCGACCAAGCCCACTCGGGTCGGCAGTTCGTCTTCCGCGAGTCGGCCGATGAACTGCTTAGCGATTTGGGCTGCGAAGAACTTGCGCAGTCCTCTCGCGAGGCGGCCTTCCGAAGCCGCTGTTTGGATCAGCGTAGCGAACGTCTTGCCCCGGGCTTCCGAGTCCCAGAACCGAAGAAACTGCGTGACGGCATTCTTGCCCACGCCCGGACGAAGCGGCCCGGTTCGGAAGACTCCTTTCAACAGTGGCCGAAGCGTCGCGCCCAAGGCCTCGAACAGAAGATCCTCCTTGCTGGCAAAGTAGTAGAGGACCAGGGCGGGGTCGACCTCCGCTTCACGGGCGATCGCACGTAGGCTGATTTCGTGGATGTTCTGTCGCGGAAAGAGGCGTTGGGCCGCGCGGAGGATCTCGTCCTTGGCGATTCCTTCACTTTTCTTCCTTCGACCGCGCACAGCTCTCTTGCGAGGTGGTTGAGTAACCCACGGGGTGTTCATGGCCACGACAACTCCCAGGTATCGTTCACCGTGCCGATATTTCAACGCGGGTTGAAATACGCTCTCGTCCCTAAAGAAACCCATCCACGATGCCTGCCATGAGGAGGGACGGTGGGGACATGCCGGCGACCATCTCGGTCCGCCAGCTCGTCAAAAGGTTCGGCGAGATCCTCGCTCTGGATCGCGTAACGCTCGACGTGCCGACCGGTGAGGTGCTGGGTCTCCTGGGGCCGAACGGCGCCGGCAAGACGACCCTGATCCGGATTCTGCTCGGCCTAACCCGCCCGACCTCAGGTGAAGTGAAACTTCTCGGGGAGCCTGCCGGCGCGCGCAACGTCCGCTCGCGGGTGGGGTACATGCCCCAGGAGCTGGCGGTCTACACGGACCTTACCGTGGAGGAGAATGTGGAGTTGTTCGGCCGCCTTCAGGGTGTTCACGGCGCGCGCCTCGAGACCCGGGAACGGGAGGTGCTCGAACTGGTCCAGCTCTCTCCCCGGCGGCGCAGCCTCGTCTCGGAACTCTCCGGTGGCATGCGGCGGAGGGTGTCGCTGGCCGCCGCGCTGGTCGCCGACCCCGACCTGCTCCTGCTCGATGAGCCGACGGTCGGGGTCGATCCGGAGCTTCGGTCCGAATTCTGGGAGTTCTTTCATCGCTTAACGGCGGGCGGGAAGACGGTGGTGCTCACCACGCACTATCTCGAGGAAGCCAATCGGGCCGACCGGGTGGTATTCCTGAACGCTGGCCGGGTACTCACCTCCGGCGCGCCGGCCGAAGTGAAGAATCGAACCGGCACCGGAAACCTGGAAGACGCGTTCCTTCGCCTCGTGCGAGGCGGGGCGGATCCGGGGGTCTAGATGGCCCTGCGTCGCGTGCTCGCGGTCGCGCGGAAAGCCCTCGGCCAGCTCGCGCACGATCGTCGCACCGTGGCGTTTGTTCTGATCGTACCGCTCGTTCTGATCCTCGTCTTCGGCTACGGCTTCGGAGGCCAACCGAGCCACATCGCGACGGTGGTGGTCAACGAGGACCATGGAACCCTGGGGGCGGCATTTCTCGCCGCCTTGCCGGGAGGCGTCCTCGACGTATCCACGTCGTCGAGCAACGCGAGCGCCTGGTCCGCGGTGAACTCCGGGAACGACTGGGCGGCGATCGTGATCGGACCTAACTTCACGGCCCTGGCCCGGGCCGGGACCGTGTCGCTCACCCTGTATCTCGACGGGACCTCCCCCACCATCACGGCGGCCGTTGAGGGTGCCGTCGAGAGCGCGCTCCAGAGCGTCTTCTCCTCGCACGGCAACGGTTCGGCGGTGCACGTCGTCTCCGATTACGTCTACGGCTCAGCGACGGAGCCGTTCATCGACACCATCGCCCCCGGCATCATGGCGCTCGCGATCCTGTTCATCACGACCGTGCTCTCGATCGTCGTCCTGGTGCGGGAGCGTTCGGCGGGCCTCCTGGAGCGGTTGTTCGCCACACCGCTCCGAGCGTCGGAGTTCGTGGCCGGCCACGCTCTCAGCCTCACAGTCGTCGCGCTTGCCCAGGTCGCCGTCCTGTTCACCGCGGCGCTCGTCATTTTCCACGCGACGTTCACGGGGAACCTTCTGTTCGCGTATGGCGTCCTCGTGCTGTTCGGGGTGGGGAACCTCGGCCTCGGTATGTTGCTCTCCGCCGCCGCCCGAAGCGAGTTCCAGGCCATCCAATTCATCCCGCTCCTCCTGATTCCGCAGATCCTGTTCGCCGGAGCACTGTTCCCGATCGAAGCGATCCCGGTCGCATTTCGCCCCGTCTCCGACATTCTTCCCCTGACCTACGCCGCCCGGGCCGTCCAGGATATCCTGCTCCGGGGATGGGGCGTTGGCGGTGTCGCCCTCGACCTCCTCGCGCTCGGCATTTACGCGGCGCTGATGCTGAGCGGAGCGATCCTTCTGGTCCGCCGGCAGGCGTAGGCCCGAGCCGGCTCGGCTCAGCGGCCAGCGGGGAACGCACGCCTCTGGCGTCCTTCCGGACCGCCGGTCGAGTCCCGACCGGGCCGATTCAGCCCTCGCTGTCGACCCCGAAGGGCGAGCTCTTCGATTCCCCTCGGGCCGGACCTACTTTGCCGCGGGATTAGCTACACTCACCGAGTGAATACCGGGGAACTGGAAGGGGACGAGCCTCCAGGTCTTGCCCGCATCGGGGCTCACGAAGAGCTGACCGGTGGTCGTACCGACGTAGATTCCCGGAGGTTCGAGCGCGTCGGTCGTGATCCCCTCGCGCTGGACCCCGAAATGTCCGGGGAAGGCCCTCGGAGAGAGCAGCTTGCGCCACTTCCGGGTCTTGTCGTTCCACTCCTGGACCTGGAAGTGCCCCTCGCCCGTGACTCGGCCCATCCCATCGAGACGGACGAAATACGCCCTCCCGGGAGCGCCGGCGGGAGAGGCGACGCAGAACCCGAAGTCGTCCCCCAGCGGCTTGCCGATCCTCGTCCAGGAGTCCATGCGGTTGTGGGAGACGTACATACCGCCGTGGTCCTGACGGTAGAACGTGTCGAGGTCCGCGGCGTCCACCGCCACGTGGTGCACGCACTGCCCGGTCTCGGGGTGCTTGTTCGGAAGGAACGGGGCGAGCACGCCCTTGTTGGTCGGGGTGAACGTCCTTCCCCCATCCTCGGTGCGGAACGTGCCGACCGCGGAGAGCCCGATGTAGAACCGGAGCGGGTCCCGGGGGTCGAGCAGAATCGTGTGCAGGCAGGCGCCGCCGGCGCCCGGCGCCCAGTTCTTCCGGCCCGGGTGCTGATTGATGCCGTCGAACGGGGTCCAGGTCGAGCCGAGGTCGTCCGAGCGGAACAACAGATGTGGGTCGGCGCCGAGGTAGAGGGTCGTCGGCTCGCTGGCTCGGCCGGGCTCGATGTGCCAGAGTCGGTTCAGCGGTCGGGGCACGGATTTCGTCGGGTCTTCGTCGTTGAACGCCGGCTTACGGTCCTTGCCGCCGGGGGTGAGGGGGGTTGTGATCTCGGCCCAGCTCCGCCCCCAGTTCCGGGAGCGCTGGAGCATCGGACCCCAGAAGTCGTTGTTGACGGCGGCGTAGAGGTCCCCGGGGTGCCGTGGGTCCGCCACGACGTGGTAGACCTCACTTCCCTCGTGGGCGATAGGGCCCACTTTCCAGTCCTTTCGCTTCGTGTTCCCGGTGACGACGTACGTTCCTTTGCGAGTCCCGACCAGAATCCGGACCACTCCACCCTTCGCCATGGCAACGCTCGACCTATCCCCCGGCAATGGAGTGCAGGATATCTACCTCTCGGGCACCGGTGAGGGGGGTTCGGACGCCGGTCGTTCCGCTCACATCCTGCCCGTCGACAAAGACCCGCACGTACCGCCGAAGCGTTCCCGTCTCGTCCCGAATCCGGAACCGCAGCCGGGGGTATCGACTCTCGAGGATGTCGAGCAGCTGCTCGATGGACTCCGCCTCCACCTTCTCGTAGCCCCGCGGGCCGAACTCCCGAAGCCAGCTGTCGAGATGCACGTCCATCATGGGTAGGCGGACTTCCCCGTACCCTTCGAGGTTCTTCAAGTATCGGATGGAACCGGGGCGATTTCGTCAGGACCGGGCCGGGGCGCCGTCCGAGTAGATGGGTGCGGAGGTTCCCACGAGCGGGTGGTGGGACGCGGGAACTGCATCGTGCCGGGGCCGCCGTCGGTGACGGAAAGTGGTACCGGGCGCGTACCGTACGGGATTCGGCCGGAAACGGCTCCGGCGGCTCTCACGGCGCTTTTCCACCGTGCGATGACGTGCTGTCGGGGAGACGATAGTTCTGCAGCAACGCCACGAATCTCGGGTCGTCCCGGAGAGAGGCGAAGAACGTTCCTCGGTAGTAGAGCCAGAGAATCGCGTCCCCTTCGCGGTAATCCTGCTCGAGAAGGTCGAGCGCCCGCTCTCGTTCGCCGAGCGCGGAGTAGAGCATGGCAAGGTGGGCCGCCGACGTGTACGACTTCGTCTCCCCCCGCGCCACCTCCTCGGCCACTCGACGCGCGGGTTCAGGACGTCCGACCAACGCGTTCAGGAGAGCGCTATCGAACTTTTCCGAGTCGTTAGCCCCCTCCCACGGAGTGTCGGCCATCCGGAGCGCGTCCGCCCGGCGCCCGGCCATGAGGTAGATGAGCCCCAGGTTCGACCGATGCCCGAGCGAATCTCGGTCGTGGTGGCCCCCCGCCTCCTCGGCCAAACGAACTCCGGCATCGTTGTGGCCGCTCAGGATTTCGACCATGCCCAACGTCATCTGATCGGACCCGCCCGGGTCGAGCTGGATCGCGCGGCGAAGCACCTGCTTCGCCTCGTCGTACCGCTCGAGCGTCCACAGCAGCATGGCGTAGAAGCGGTAGGCGGCGACGTTGCTGCTGTTGAGGGCGATGGCATTCGAGAACTCCGTCTCCGCGAGTTCCCAATCGTGGTCGAACTGAAGGGCGATGTTCCCGAGCGCGGAGTGGGCCTCGGACAAATCCGGCGAGATCTCGAGCGCCTTTTTGGCGAGCTCCCGCGCGCGGGGTATCACCTCCCGCATCGGGACCTCGTCGCCCGCGACAGTGACGTACAAGTTGGCCCAGGCGGCGAACGCCTCCGCGAGGGTCGGGTCCAGCCGGGTCGCGAGCTCGAAATGGCGGACGGCCTGCTCGTACCCAAGCTCGTGGTAGTTGCTCGCCGCCACCAGTCCACGGAGATACGAGTCGTAGGCCTCTCCGGTCGTGACGGTCCCGAAGCGAGGATTCGGGACGGAGGAGGGCCGCTCTTCGGAACGGTCGGACTTATCGATCTCCAGCCGAAGCGCCTTCGACGTACGTTTCGCGATGTCTTGCTGGAGCGCGAACACGTCGTCGACCTCCCGGTCGTATCGATGGGACCACAGACGGCGCTGGGTCTCGGCGTCGACAAGAGTGACCGAAATCCGGACCTGACTACCCGACTTGCGAACGCTCCCCTCGACGATCGTGTCGACCCCGAGCTCCCGGGCCACCTCAGCGATGGACTTGGGGGCGGTCTTGTAGGGCGCCACCGAGGTGCGGGCGATCACGCTCAACCCCCGGACCTCGGAGAGCTCGGAAATCAGTTCATCGGTGAGACCGTCCGCAAAGTATCCGTCCTGAGGGTCGGGGCTGATGCTCGCGAGGGGTAGGACGGCGATGAGCCGGCTCCGAGAAGCCGACGACTTCGGTGGACGGGTCGACCGCTCGCTCCAGACCGGGACGACACGGTAGATGCTCCCCGGGACGCGGACATTCTTGAGGGAGACCTGGGGCAGCTTCGCGAAGCCTGTTCCAGCCTTGTTGGCAACCTGATCGTAGACTTGTTGGGAAAGGCAGATGCCCTCGGGTCCGGCGAGGGTCACGATGCGAGCCGCGATGTTCACCGAATCGCCCAGCACGTCGCCGGCCGCCTCCACCACGTCCCCTACATGGATCCCGATACGGATCCGGATCTTCCAGGGGTCGGAGATTCGAAGGTTGTAGTAGTGGAGCATGCGCTGAATGTCGAGCGCGCATCGGGTCGCGTCGAGAGCGCTCTCGAACTCCACCACAAAGGCGTCCCCGACGGTCTTCACCTCGCGGCCGTGGAACTTGGCGAAAATCGGGCGGAGCAGCCGGTTGTGCCGGTCGAGTAACGCGAGGGCGGCCGCCTCATCGGCCTGAGCCCGCGAGCTATAACCGACCATGTCGGTGAACATGATGGCGGCTAATCGACGGCGCTCCTCGCTCACGCCGACGTCACTTCCTCGCCCCAATTAAGGCCCTCCAACATGCGGGAGCTGCCCCACCGCGTTACTCCTTCCCGCCCGGCACCATCGCCCTCGGCCCCTGGTGCAAGAATCTCTTTGCTCCGGTAGCGAAGCTGACCCAAATGCTGACCTTCCCAACCTTGCTATCCCATCCAATTCCAGAAGTCGTCCCGCCAGAAATCCACAGCCTCGTGGACATGACGTAGGGGAGTCGGTCGGAGCCCCTCGTGTTCGGCCGCCCGTAGCGTCCGACGTAGCTCGTCGATCGTTTCCTGGGAGAGCCTGTCGAGGAGGCGCTTCAAGTCATGGCCGATGCCGATGTCGAGGGCTCGGTCGGGGTGGCCGACCACCAGGCGAAAGTGATGCGTGCCCGCCCCCTCGACCCGGACCACTTGCCATGTGAGCGGTTCCCCGCGTTCCCGTTGGAGACGGAACGCCGCCACATTCCCGATCGCCTCCGCGACGAAGTTCTCGTCGTTCAGTCCGGGCCGGAGGTGAAACTCGACGTCCAGACCGCGATGCGTTTCGGCCGCCTCCGGCGGGGGCGGAAATCCTGGGCGCTTAATTCAGGTCCCTTTCCTGGGGCGGACTCGCCCAACTCGTCGGCGCCGGAGGAGGCGGGGCGGAGGCGGCGGGGGGATAGAAGCGAATTCGCAGCCCCGCCCGCTCGGTGGTCAGGAGACCTTCTCGAGCCAGGATACGGGCGCTGTACGCCACCGAGGACGGCTCGTGACCCACGGCGCGGCTGAGCTCTCGCAGGCCAAGTCCGGGACTCGTCTCCACCGTCTTCAGGATCGACGCTTGGATTCCGCTGAGCGGCGGGACGCGCGAGGTCACCGCGCCGCCGACCGGGAAGAAGAAGCGACGATGACCCCGAACGACGGATTGGATGAACCCTTCCCGCTCCAGGACCGCGAGGTGATACGAGGTGGTCCCGTTCTGAAGACCGAGTGCGTCCCGGACCGCGCTGAACGAAGCTCCCGGCTCGCTCTGGATGTACTCGTAGATCAGCGAGCGGAGCTTCTGTCGGAGAACGGTGTCCCTCGTGAGGCGCGTGTAAGCTACGGTCGTCGCCGCTCCGGCCGCGACCACGGACGCTCCGATGATCACGAGCGTGTAGGGGAAGGCGGTGGGTGAACCCGACGTGACCTCGCCCACCACGCCCTTCACGACGAACGACGTAGCGCCCCACGGAACGACCGGAATCCTCCCGACGAGCGTCGTTTCGTTGGCGACGGTGACCCATACTTGGTAGGAGTCCGGAGTAAGGCCCGAAAGCGTGAACGCCCGCCCACTCCAGCTCACGCGGCCGACGGTCACGTTCGTCGACGCATCGATGAGCGCCACCGAAGCCGTTCCGACCGTTCCCGCCAAGTTACCGACGGCTTCCCCGGCGACGGTCCGGACGAACACCCCGTACGGAGGTTCGTCCCAGGGGCCGGGGACCTCCCAGGCGAGGAATACCTGGCCTGAGCTGTCCACGGCCAGGTTCTCGGATTGGCTCGAGTTGCCCACGGCAC
>DASPOD010000038.1:0-4668 GCA_035626215.1 Thermoplasmata archaeon | reverse complement strand
CGTGATGAGGTGCGCGACCGTGAGCGACCCCGAGGGTTCGAATCCGATGTACGCCCGCGGGCGCTCGGTCGAACCGAGCAGCGTACGGACCTCCTCCTCGGTGAGAACCTCGACCGTGTGGCGGACGACGCGGGCCAGCCGCTCCTCCGTGTCCATCGCCGAGGCGGAGGGACGACCGTATTTATCCGATAGAGGTCGGCGGGTCCGCGCCGTTCCCGGCCGCGCCCGGACTTATTAAGACCCCCCAACCTGCTAGTATCCGTCCCGCGGCCATGGATGATTCCCCCGAGTCCGTCGTTACGGCGGCGCCCCCGGCCTCCGCGCCGGCCGAGGAGCTCGCCCGGACGCTCGGCGTCAGCCTTGAGACGGCCGAACGCCTCGTGAAGGCCGGCCTCACGACCGCCGCGGAGGTCCGAGAGCTCCCAAGCGAGAAGCTCGCCGAGCTCGGCCTTCCTCCCGAGGAGGTGGCCCGGCTCCGTCCCGCGCCGTCGGCCGCCGCCGGCGCGGAGGGGCCGACGCCCACCGATTCCGACCGGATCGTGGAGCGCTGGGCCGGCACGGTCCGTCGCTCCGACCGGACCCGGCGCCGTCGACCGGCGCTGGCCCCCAAGGAATCGACCGAGGTCCTTCGCAAGTGGGTCGACGGGGACGACCGGGCGATGGAGGACTGGATACGGTCCTCCGAGGCCGACCGGCCCGTGCCGGCGGCACCGACCGTGACGGCCCCCGCGCCGACACCGACCGAGGGCCCGGCTCCCGCCGCTCCCGCCGAGGCCGTCGTGGCCGCGTCGATCGCCGAGCGCGAGGAGACGGTCGTCCGATGGCTCACCGGCCTCCTCGACCGCGTCAAGAGCGACCAGTTCGACCCGTCCACGATGATCCAGGAGGTCCAGGACCTCCAGCGGCAACTGTTCGACGAGCGCACGAAGCGTAAGCAGCTCGAGGACGAGGTCGAGCACGTGAAACGCGGCTCGATCGCGGTGATCAAGTACGTCCGTTCGCACGAGGCGAAGGAGCGCGAGCTCGCGCTGCGCGCGAAGGACGACGAGATCGCGGAGATCAAGCTGCGGCTGCTCGCGCTCGAGGGCGTCGACGGCCGCCGTGCCACGACCCCCGTCCCGGTCGCCGCGACCCCGGAGGGAACGAACGCCTCCCGAGCGGCGCCGGCCGATACGGCGGATGCGGTCGAGAAGGCGACCCACGAGCTCGACCAGCGACTCCGCGAGGAGTTCGCCGAGCGCGAGCACGAGTACATCGAGCGCGAGACCGAGCTTCGGCGCCGGATCGTCCAGCTCGAGGGCGAGGTGCGCAGCCTCTCGAGCCAGACGGAAGCGGCCCGCGACCGGGAGTCGATCCTCACGAAGGACCGCGGCCCCCTCGCGGACGAGCTCGCGCACCGCCTCCAGGAGGCTCAGGAGCGCGAGCGGGACCTCGTGGCCCGCGAGAACGAGCTGCGCACGCGCTTCGAGGAGATCCGGATCAACGCCGAGGAGAACGAGCGGCGCCGCGGGCTCCTCGAGTTCAAGGAGGGCGAGCTCGCCGCCTTCGACCAGCAGCTCCAGACGCGCCGCCAGGCGCTCGACATCCAGGCCCGCCGCCTCGAGGAGCAACGACGCGAGCTCGGGCCGCCCGGGGCCTTGCCGAGCGACGAGGCGCGTCGGATGGAGGACCTCCGTCACCAGCTCTCGCAGAAGGAGAGCGAGCTGCGCGCCCGGGAGAGCCAGCTCTCCCAGCGCGTCCAGGAGCTCGAACGGATGGCCGGCGCGACGGCCGAGGCGGAGGCGAACAAGATGCAGGCCGAGGCGGTCGCGACGATCGCCGAGGTCAAGGTGAAGAGCGGGGTCCGCCGCCTGGACGACCTTCTCTACGGCGGTTTCCCGGTCGGCTCGCAGATCCTCCTCAACGGCCCGGCCCACACGGGCAAGGACGTGCTCGCCCGGCTCTTCTCGGCGGAAGGCCTGCGCCTCGGGGTCCCGTCGATCTGGGTGGTGACCGACAAGACGTACCAGCAGGTCCGCGACGACCTCGCCGGCCTCTTCCCGGGGTTCCCGGAGGCGGAACAGAAAGGGATGGTCCGCTACGCGGACCTATACTCGCGCGCGGTCGGGTCGACTCCGGCCGCGCTCGGCGTCCGGTTCCTCTCCTCGACCGACAAGAACGTCCTCGAGCAGCTCGCCGAGACCGTCAATGGCTACGCGGAGGAGCTCAAGGAGAAGTTCTCGACGTACCGGCTCATCTTCGAGTCGGTCTCGACGGTGACGGCCTATCTCGACACCGCGGCGACGTTCCGGTTCCTCCAACCGTTCTTCGGACGGCGGAAGATCGACGGCGCCGCCGGCTACTACGTGCTCGATAGCGGCATGCACTCGGACAGCGACCTCGAGACGCTCGAGCACATGGTCGACGGGTCGGTCAACCTGAAGCTCGAGCAGATGAAGACGCTCCTCGCGATCAAGGGAATCGGCGAGGCGCAGGCGCGCACGTGGGTCGGCTACACGTTCACGAAGCGCTCGTTCAACCTCGGGTCGTTCTCGCTCGAGCACATCCGATAATGGGCCGACCGGCACCGAGCGGACGGGGGGGCAAGGGGCTATGTACGAGCTCCGGCGTCTTTCCCCCGCTAGGCTAGACCGGGGGGTTGGGCGTCCCCTTACACACCGAAACCGTCCTTAGCGGGGGTGACAGGCAGGAGCGACGTTCGGGCGAGCTGTGCGTCTCGTGGCGCTTCGTAGACGCTCTGTTCCGCCGGGCCACGGGTGTTGCGACGGGCGCTCGGAGGAGCGCCCTAGCGGCTATTCATCACGGGCATCGGGTCAGGTCCTGACGGGAGCAGCCTTACCGTGACCCGTCGACGCTGGCGGGGCGACGGGGCTGAGGGGCACGCGGGGTCACCGTGCGGTTCGCTCGAGCGGCAATCCTGTCGGCCTAGCACCGCGACGCGCCGTGCGGCGGTTCCGCACGGCGATGGGGGATTTATTTAAATAGCACCGTCCCGCGTTTTCTTCCTGCTCAGGGTCCCATGCACACCTACGTGGACCTCTACTTCACTCCCGAGAGCGTCTCCCCCCTCGAGCTCTCCGAGCGCCTCCGAACGATCGCGGGGCTCTCGTTCATCATCGGCCCCCACGACCTCGTCTTCGACTGGGACTTCGAGCACGAGTTCCAGGCGCGGCTCGCCAAGATTCACGAGGCGCTCAAGGGGAGCGGCGTCCTCTACCGGGTCGAGACGGTGTCGGAGGCGCCCGACTTCGTGCCTCCGATGTCGTGGCCCCCGCCGATGCCGCGGCGCGACCCCGAGCATCCGGGATTCTAATCGCCCGCCCGAGGCGGGACCCACCCACCCCCCTATTTCCTGTGGAGAGGGGAGCCTACCAGCCTTCGCCGGCCGGGTCGACCGCGTCGCGTTCCATACGGGCGCGTCGGTCGGCCGGGATCTCCAGCTTTTCGGATTTGGAGTAATCGTACACCACGCTTACGGTACGGCCCCGGGCGGTGATGGTGGAGGTACCGGCGAGCGTGAACCGGTAGAGGAGCGTGAAGCTCGTTCGTCCGAGAGGACGGGCGGGAGCAACCTCGCCGATCAGTTCGGCACCGTACGGTACCGGCGCGAGGTACCGACACGTCGCCTCGGCGATGATGATGTCGATTTTGGTGGGGTCGGTGGTACCAAGGAGCGGCAAGTAGTAGTCGCAGCGAAGGGTCTCCATGTAGGGAAAGTACGCAGCGTGGTTCAGGTGGTTCAGCACGTCCAGGTCGTGGTACGGAACGTAGAAACGTCGGGAAACCGGCCAGCGAGGAGGAAGGACCGGCGTCGGGGTTCGGGGCATACGGACGCGGGCACGTGCACGGTCCATATATGCGCTCGAGCCGATGCGCGGACCTGACGGCGAAGGAGGGGGACATGGCAGCGGGGAACCGAGGACGCGCGAGCTCCAGTGGAAAGGAGGGGGTGGGGGGGCCGGTGCCCTCACCGATGCCGGGGGAGATGGCCGCCACGGTAACGCGGGTTCGAAACGCGGTCCGGCGGCACTCGACGCGCTTCGAGCACGCGATTCCGCTGATCGCGAGCGAGAACCTCCTTTCGCCGTACGCGAAAGAGCTGATGATCAGCGACTTCCACTCCCGGTACGCCGAGGGACTTCCGGGCGAACGGTACTACGAGGGGAACGAGCAGGTCGACGAGGTGGAGGAGGTCTGCCTCACGCTCGCGAAGCGGCTGTTCCGTTGCTCCTTTGCGGACGTGCGCCCCCTCTCGGGCACCGTCGCCAACATGGCGGTCCTCAAGGCGCTCTCCGAGCCGGGCGACCTCGTCGGAACGAACCGCCTCGCCGACGGCGCCCACATCTCGAGCGCCTCGTTCGGCGCGTTCGGCCTGCGCGGCGTGAAGCCCGTCTACTATGCGTGGGACCCGGAGCGGATGACGATCGACGTCGCGCGCACCCGCGAGATCCTGAAGGCGGTGCGGCCGAAGGTCTGCCTCTTCGGCCTTTCGCTCTTCCTCTTCCCGTTCCCGCTCGACGAGCTCCGGCCCACCCTCGAGGAGATCGGCGCGCGCGGCTGGTACGACGCGGCGCACGTCCTCGGCCTCATCGCCGGCGGGGAATTCCAGGACCCGCTCCACGAGGGATGCACCGTGATGAGCGCCTCGACGCACAAGACCCTGCCCGG
>DASPOD010000037.1:0-10345 GCA_035626215.1 Thermoplasmata archaeon | reverse complement strand
GGCAGAACCCTCGGGCCAAGGAGTACCGGCGCTACTACAAGATCTCGGACGACCTGGGAACAGCCGTCACCGTGCAGACGATGGTCTTCGGTAACCGGGGCAAGAGCTCGGGCTCGGGCGTCGGGTTCACGCGCAACCCATCCACCGGAGAGAAAACCCTCTATGGCGAGTTCTTGGGAGATGCCCAGGGGGAGGACGTGGTGTCCGGTGCGAGGACGCCCGCCACCATCGAATCGATGGAGTCACCGCTCAAGTCCCAGCTCGAGCAGGTCGCGACCCAGCTTGAAGGTCACTTCCGCGACATGCAGGATTTCGAGTCCACCGTCGAGGATGGGCGACTCTACATGCTCCAGACCCGAACCGGCAAGCGCAGCGCGCAAGCGGCGGTCCGGATTGCCTACGAGATGGCGAACGAGGGACTGATCACCAAGAAGGAGGCTGTCCGTCGGCTCGACCCCGCGGACGCGGAGAAGCTCCTTCACCGCACGATCGACCCCTCGGTGGCGGTCCAACCCGTCGCCAAGGGGCTGAACGCTTCGCCCGGCGCTGTCTCCGGGACCGTCGTCCTCCTCACCGAGGAGGCGGTCGCGAAGGGAGCCAAGGGGGAGAAGGTCATTCTCGTCCGACCCGAGACGACGCCCGACGACATCGCGGGAATCATCGCCGCACAGGGCGTCCTGACGGCAAAGGGGGGAATGACATCGCACGCCGCGGTCGTCGCGAGAGGGATGGGCAAGCCGGCGGTGGTCGGCTGCGGCTCGATCAAGGTCGACCCCGCCAACGGCCGGATCGACATCGAGGGGGGCGCGGTCGTGAAGGAGGGCGATTTCATCACGATCGACGGAACGACCGGTAATGTGATGCTCGGCGCGCTCCCCACCGTGGAGCCGCCCCTCACGTCGGAGTTCGGAAAACTTCTCGAGTGGGCCGATGAGATCCGGGCCCTAGGAGTGTACGCGAACGCCGAGACGCCCGAAGGGGCCTCCCGGGCCCTCGAGTTCGGCGCGCAGGGGATCGGCCTCTGCCGAACGGAGCGGATGTTCAATGCGCCGGACCGCCTCAAGATCATGCACCAGATGATCCTCTCCGAGACCCTCGAGGAAAGGACCCGCGCGTTGCGGAGACTGGTCCCCTTCCAGGTGATCGATTTCGTCCAGATCTTCCGGGTGATGAAGGGCCGCCCCGTCATCGTCCGGCTGCTCGACCTGCCGCTGCATGAGTTCCTTCCGACCCGCGAAGAGGTGAAGGCGGAAATCGAGGACCTCTGGAAGCGGGGCGCGTGGTCGCTCGAGGTCGAACGGTGGCAGCGGATGCTCGAAAAGCTCGACCATCTGGTCGAGCACAATCCTATGCTCGGACACCGCGGCTGTCGCCTCGCGATCACCTACCCCGTGATCTACGAACTGCAGGTGGAGGCGATCGTCCGGGCCGCCGTCCAGGTCCAGCGCGAGGAAGGCGAGACGGCCCTCGTGGGCCTCATGCTTCCGATGGTGAGCGACAAGGAAGAGCTGGTCATCCTCCGGAAGGTGATCGACGCCGCTGCGAAGCAAACGCTCGAGGAACTGGGGGCGACGCTCGAGTACCGGGTGGGAACCATGATCGAGACTCCCCGCGCTGCGCTGACCGCGGGGGAGATCGCGGCCCACGCCGACTTTTTCTCGTTTGGAACGAACGACCTTACCCAGGCGACGTTCGCGTTCAGTCGCGACGACGTCGAGGCGAAATTCATGACGAAGTATCTTGAGGAGAAGGTCCTGCCCGAAAGCCCGTTCGAGGTGCTGGACGTCGCGGGGGTCGGGAAGCTCGTCACCATGGCGGTCACGGACGGGAGGAAAGCCAATCCGAACCTCGAGGTCGGGATCTGCGGGGAGCACGGCGGCGACCCGAGGAGCGTCCGATTCTTCAGTCGGGCCGGGTTGGACTACGTGAGCTGTTCGGGGTTCCGGATCCCGGTGGCCCGACTGGCGGCCGCCCAGGCCGCGCTCGAGGAAGAGAGCGGACCCTCTTCCGTTTGAGTCGGACGCGCGGTCGGTGCTTTCTCGGGTGCGAGAGCATTCTCCAGAACGCTGGTCGTTCGATCGGGCGGTGGGCCGAAGCGGAGAGCGGCGCTGGCCCCGCGGAGACCATCCTCTCCGACAGCGGTCCCACGCTAAGGGAGATGGGCGAAAACGTTCTGGAGGGCGGATTACGGGGCGTTCACGTAGGCCGAGAACGCAGCCGGACCCCACGGATTCCAGTCGGTCTCGGTCCACAGCGCGAAAACGAGGTTGGTCGAGCCGCGGACCCCCAGATCGCCGGTGTCGTACGACCCCGAACTCTGCACCCCGCACGATCCGTTATGTTCGGCGTAGCACCAGACCGGTGGCACCGAAGCTCCCGCCGCATACGAGTTCCAGGCGGCTTGCGTCCATACTCCTACCGAGAGGTCGCACTGGGGCGTGGACGAGCCGCAGGTCACCGTCTGGTTCCCGGTTGCGTTGGAGAACCCTCCGGTAGCGTAGCTCGCCGAGAAGTTGCCGACGACGCAAAAGAACGTCGTCGTCGAAGGCGTGATGAAATTGAGGGTCACGGCGTGCTCGACTCCAAGACCAAGGTCAAAATTTCCCGTCGTGCTTCCCTCGGAAAAGATATTCCAAAGCTTGGGCGAGGCGCCCTGCGGGTGGCACGAGGATGGTGAACTGGAAGTCGGCCCGACATTGGCCAGGACGAACATGCTCACTCCGACTACCGCGACAACCACGATCGAGACGAGAGCCGCATCCCGAGGCCTCACGGCCGGCATGACACGACGGCGATCGCCCCGGTCCTAATCAGCCTGTCCTTGAGGGGCACCTCCACCGACTCTTCCGGGGGGGCCTTCGGTCGCGTTCCCGAGGAGGTCTCGAAGTCGGCGAATCGCACTGTTTTACGTAGTGCCACAATATCTAAATATGCGTTAAAATTGTGTTTTACACGTGCGGAACGCCCGAGACGACGCTCCCGCGACTCGCTTCCTCGGAGTGCGCCTGACCTCCGAAGAGGAGTCGCTACTCGACGGCTTCCAGCGGGACCACGGGCTCTCGACCCGCTCCGATGCGGTGCGAGCGCTCGTGCGGACCGCGAGCGCTCCCTCGCCGGAGTCGGTGGAACTTCCCCCGACGCTGCGGGGTGAGCTCGAAGAGGTCGCCGAGAACGGCTACGCCCGAGACCTCGAGGGGGCAATCGCCCTCGTTACGAGCCTCGGGCTCACGGAGCTCGCCCGAACTCACTCGGAACGCCTTCCCGCCCTGCGCGAACGCGCTCGGTCGGTGAAGGAGCGACGCGAGGGACGGCGCCGGGCCGACCGCGAGGGACGGGGGCTCCTCGGGCGCTAGCCTCCGGGGTTGGGGAACGGTTGCACATGGAGTCGATGGCGATCGCCTGGAGCGAACGGAGCGGATTCATCTGCCGACTGTGCCGTCAGGACGCCAAGCATAATGAGGTGCTGCACATCTCGTACTGTCCCGTCCACGGTCTGAGTTCTCCCTTGGACCAGCTGCCGTGGCGGCCGGAGGCGAGAGCATCCCGCGTCTCTACAGCCGCACGGGCGACCATGGAACCACCGCTCTCCACGGTGGGTCGCGCGTAGACAAGGATTCCCCGCGCGTCCGCGCGTACGGAACGTACGACGAGCTTGGGGCGATTCTGGGGCTCGTGGAAGCGGAGCTGCCGGACGAGCTCGTCGACCTCCGCTCCATCGTCCACCGGCTGCAGAGCGAGCTCTACATCGCCCAGAGCGAGCTCGCGACCCCGGAGGGCCCTAATCCCCCGCGGCATCGCATCGAGGCGCGTCACGTGACCCGACTCGAGGCGGACATCGACCGCTTCGATGACTCTCACGAGCGGCTCCATTCCTTCATCCTCTCGGGTGGGTCGCGTTCCGGGGCCTTACTCCAGCTCGCCCGGACGGTCGCGCGACGCGCCGAGCGCGAGGTCTGGGCGCTCCACCGCACCGAGAAGCTCTCCCCCGAACTTCTCCAATGGGCGAATCGACTGAGCGGGCTTCTCTTCGCGCTCGCGCTCAGCACCAACCGGGCCCTCGGCGTCGCCGAGGTCGCCCCGGACTACTCCGTGTAGCCCGACCGTCGGGAGGTCCGCGTGGAGATCGGAATCGTCGGCAAACCGAACGTCGGAAAGTCGACGTTCTTCAACGCGCTCACGCTCCTCGACGTTCCGATGGCGCCGTACCCGTTCACCACGGTGATTCCGAACCGCGGGGTCGGCGCAATCCGGTCCCCGTGCCCGCACTCCGAAAAAGGAACTCCGTGCTCGCCCGGGAACGCGAAATGCGTGGACGGCACGCGGTGGGTGCCCGTGAACCTGGTCGACGTGCCGGGCCTCGTCCCGGGAGCCCACGCGGGACGGGGACTCGGTCACAAATTCCTCGACGACCTGAGGGCCGCCGACGGGTTCGTTCAGGTTGTGGACCTCTCCGGCGCCACCGACGATGAAGGCCGACTCGCCGAGCACGGAAGCCATGACCCCGCGCTCGAAGTCCGCTGGCTCGAAGATGAGCTCGTGGCCTGGATCGCCGAGATCCTGAGCCGGGACTTCGTTCGGCATGCGCGCGGCACCGAGCTCGAGGGAAAGAAGGTGGAGGAGTTCCTCGCCGAACGTCTCACCGGGCTCGCGATCTCGCCGGCGGCGATCGCCGCGGCTCTGCGAGGGTCGACCCTCGACCGGTTGCACCCGGCCCATTGGACGGAAGAGGACCGGACGCACTTAGCGCGTCAGCTCCTCGAGGCGTCGAAGCCCCGGCTCGTGGCGGCGAACAAGTGCGACCGCGCCTCTCGGGACGAAGCCTCCGGCCTCCTCGATCGGATTCAACCGATTCCCTCGGTCCCCACGGCCTCCGACGCCGAGCTCACGCTGCGCCGCGCGGCTCGGGCGGGTCTGGTGGATTATCACCCCGGCGACGCGGCATTCCGGGTACGAGACGCCGCACGGCTATCGCCGCCGCAGCAGAAGGCGCTCGAAGGGGTCCGGGCGATCCTCGCCGCGTGGGGTTCGACCGGTGTCCAGCAGGCGCTCGAGGAGATGGTCTACTCCCGCCTCGGCATGATCGTCGTCTACCCCGTCGAAGACGAGAACCACTGGACCGATAGCCAAGGGCGGGTGCTCCCCGACGCGTTCCTCGTGCCGGCCAACACCCCCGCTCGGGCGGTGGCGTACCGGGTGCACACGGACCTCGGCGAGAATTTCATTCGCGCGATCGACGGCCGAACCCACCGTGCCATGGCCGCCGACCACCCGCTCGGCGCGAACTCGGTCGTCCGAATCGTCGCCCGCCGGTAGTCCTGCTTAGCTTTCCACCAGCGAGGCGCCTTCGAGGGAAGGGTGCACCACGAACGGGAGCGCTCCCGCGCGAGCCAGACGTCGCACGAGCTCGGTCTCCTGGCCGGGGATCGGCAAGGCGATCACCGAGCCCCCGGCTCCCGCGCCGGTGATCTTCGCCCCCTCAGCGGCCGGCGCGGCCGCCTCCAGAAGGGCCTCGAGGCGCGGGTGGGAAACACCGACCTCCCGCAGCAACTCCTGATTCCGGCGAAGGAGGGCCGCGACCGCCGGCCGGTCCCCGCGCCCCACCGCGTCGATCCCTTCGGTCGCCGCGCGGCGAAACTCCTCGAGGAGCTCCGGTCCGCCCGGCGCGGCAACTCGGATGCCGACCGCGCGCACCGCCTCGGCCGTGGAACGGGGGATCCCGCTGTAGGCAACCACCCAGACCCATCCCGGGTCGCTGACCCGCCGAACCTCCCAGGATCTCTCCGGGGCGCGAATCGTCCAAAGAGGGTCGCCCGGCCCGCCGTTGACCGCGACGAACCCTCCCGCCACCACGGTGCTCGTGTCGCCCGGGCTCCCGACGCCCTGGGCGCCCCGCTCGATCTCGAAACTGCGCTGGGCGAGAGATGGCCGGTCGATCCCGCCCTTCGCGGCCCCGAACGCCGCGGCCAGGCTCGCCGCCAGCGCGGCCGAGGAACCGAGACCCGCGGCTTTCGGAATGCGGGAGACAGCCCGAACCTCGACCGGCGGGTCGTCCTTCCAACCCGCCTCCACGGCCGCGCGGAAGTAGGCGTTCCGCCGGAGGGCGTCCTCATCGGCGTTGAGCCGCGTGACCGACCCGCGTTGGACGAACACCTGTGTCCGCAGGTCGATCGCGAAGACGAGCTCGGGGGCGCCGTGGACCACGGCATGCTCGCCGAAGACGATGCACTTTCCCGGCGCATGCGCGGAAACGGGAAGACTCCGTGCGGGGATCGGGGGAAGGTCCTCGATCATCGTCCCCGTCGGGTACCGACGACGCGTTTGCCCCGTTCGGTCGGTACGACCCGCAGCGGCGCCTCGCCGGGAGCGACCGGCTTCGGCAGGCCGAGTAGGCGCTCGAGCGTCACGGCGATGGCGGCGACCTCGCTGTGCGGCTGATGGCCGACCGCCACGTTGTACGAAGCCTCACGATAGAGTTGGCTCGGCACCTTCGCCCCGCCCACCACGAGCAAGACCTCACGGTGCCGGGCGAGCCGTGGGAGGAGGCGCTCGAGCGGGAGGCCGTACATCGTGAGGTGCACCACCACCCCGGGGAAGGAGCGGACCACATTCTTCCAGTCATCGACCGGGACGACCTCGAACCCTCCACCCCATCGGCGGGCGACGGCGGCCACCCTGGCGGCGAGAGCATCGTCCCGAGGGTGAAGGTACATCCGACGGGCCCCGAACGCTCGCGCGGCCAGGGCAACGTGGGTCGTGAGTCGCGGGTCGCGGCCGGGACGGTGGCCAACCCGAAGGACGGAGACCTCAGGGCGAGCTCTACGTCGCGAGGGGCTCTTGGACGAACCGCTCGATCCGGTGGCCACGGTACTCCAACTTCTCGGAGCGCTTCACGAGCGCCTTCAGCCGCGTCGGGCTCATCCCGAGCTCCTCGGCGACGTCCGAGAAGAACCGCCCCTCGGCCCCGACAGCATCGTAGATCTTCTGCTCGAACTTCGCGTACTCGCGCGGGGGCATCGTGGCGATCGCGAGCACCTCCGAAATCTCGGCGAGCGGCGAGGTCGTGTTGATGTTGATGGTCGAGTAGTAGAAGTGGTAGCTCTTGTCGGGCTGGCGCCGCCCCTCCCGAGCCACCCATCGTGTGTCGATCAGGCGAAGCTTCTCGAAGAAGGCGAGAGCTTTCACGCCGTCCGCGCCGAACTCCCGCTCCACGTCCTCGAGCGTGAGCCAGTCCTCCCCCAGCCGCTGGACGAGCCGCAGCTTGACCGCCGAGTCCACCGCGCGAAGGATCGGGACCAGGTCGCTCGCATCGTTGACGACCTTGATCCGATGCATGGTCGCGGACATCGTTCACCGACCCGGCCCGGTCGCCGGACCGAGCGATTTCAGTAACATTCTCCGGTACTTCCCGTATCGGTCCCCCGGGTTGAACCGTGCCGGGTGCGGCGTCCGCGTGGCGCTGCCGCACTGGGGGCACCGTTCCCGGAACGTGTACCGTTCGCACGACCGACAGACGCGCAGAATCGAGGACGTCATGCTCGTTCGAACGTCCCTTGACCGCCGGCGCTCTTGATCGACTTGAGGGTCGCATCGGTCGCCTTCTTGAGGGTTTCCTCGGCGATCTTGTACTGCGAGGCCTGCACGCGGATCCGGTAGCGGGGGGCTCCGACGTACTGGACCTCCACCGCTTGCGGGTCCACTTGCTCGGCCGCGAGAAGCGCGGCTCGGACATGGTCGAGCCCGTCCGGCGAGAGGTCGCTCACTTCGAGCGTTCCGAGAATGGTGACGTGAGGGGGAACGATGTTGTCGCGAGCCACCTTGAGGAAGGTCGCCGACCAGGGTGCCTTCTCGTTGTCCTTCTGGAACCGCTTCGGGTCGGCGGACGCGACCTCGAACGCCTGGAAGAGTGACCCGTATTTCTCGACGAGGCCCGGTCCGAATTGGTCGGCCGCCTCGACCGCGGAGAGCTTGAGCGGTTGAGCGACCTGTTCGAGGAGCCGCATCGCCCGCTGCTCGTTCTTCCACGATTGGACCTTCTCCCGTCGCTGGTGGTCGTTGATCCGTTTCAGCGAAAGGTCGATCTGGGACTTCGCCGGGTCGACCCGCAGTACTCGCGCGACGATCTTCTGGCCCTCGCGAATGTGGTCTCGGATGTACTTGACCCAGCCCGTGGCGACTTCGGAGAGGTGGATGAACGCCTCGCGTTTGGCGTATTCGTCGAGCGTGACGAACGCTCCGAAGTTGCGGATCGAAGTGACGGTCCCGATGACGAGCTCGCCTTCCTCGGGGAACTCCGGGCGCAGAGGCATCCCAGGTCCGTGTCCCCGGCTACGGCGTCACCGGGCGCACGAGCTCGCCCCGGAGCTTCGCCTGGCCGCCCGTCGGCGTCGCGAGGGTCGCGCCGCAGACGGAGCAATTGACGACGGTCGCCGGTCGGCTGAAGACGGTCTGCTCGGTCGAGCAGTCGGGACACTTGACGACCCAGAACGGAGAAGGTCCTCGCATGCGCCTCTCGCCTAATGCTTCTCCACGATCTCGAGCTGGCTCGCCCGCCAGCTCGCGGGCTGAACGGTGTACTTGCACTTCTTGCAACGGAACTTGAGATAGACGCGCCGCACCGCCTTCGCCCGCCCCTCCGGTTTGGGCCGGGGAAACCCGCCGTATCCTCCGGTGGCGCGCCGGAACCGGCGCTGGCCCCACTTGAGTTCGGAGGCGGGCCGCTTCTTGCCCTTCTCGACTTCATGCTCCGTGTGCGTCTTGCACTTCGGGCAATAGGTCGAGACGGTCTTTGGATAGTGCATCGGCGGGCGGCGAGGCTCGGTCCGTATAAAGCCATTGGGGCGGCCTCCGGGGACGGTAGTCGGTGACGGCAATGCTTTCCGCGACCCGGATGCGGTCCAGAACGCGACCGCCGCGTGCGGCGCCACGGCTTTCGCGCCCGGGTCGTCCGCCCCCCGCGCCGAGAGGGGCCAAACCCAACGCTTAAGTAGGGTGGCTTTTTCGCGCGACCGCGTTTCCGCGTAGCGGAGAAAGGGATGCCCGACCGTCCGAGCGTCGAAGTCGTGACCGAGGCCATCGCAAAGGCCCCCGAACGGAAGTTCTCCGAATCGGTCGAGCTTTCGGTGAACCTCAAGGACCTCGACCTGTCGGTCCCCAAGAACCGCCTGGAGGACGAAATTCCTCTCCCGAAAGGTCGCGGCAAGACCGTGAAGGTAGCCGTCTTCGGTTCCCCCGAGCTTTGCCAGAAGATGCGCGGCGTCGCGGACCTCGTGGTTCCGGCGGGCGAACTGGATGACTTCGCGAAGGACAAGAAGAACGTCAAGAAGGTCGTCGGGTCCGTCGACTTTTTCCTGGCCGAGGCACCCTTGATGCCGACGATCGGTAAGCGGCTCGGCGTCATCTTGGGCCCTCGGGGCAAGATGCCGCGTCCGGTGCCTCCGGGGAGCGACCCCACGAACCTCGTGAACGCGCTCAAGCGCTCGATTCGCATTCGCTCGAAAGGGAACCGCACTTTCCACGCGGCCGTCGGAACGCGGTCGATGAAGCCGGAAGAGATCGCCCAGAACGTTGACGCGGTCCTCGCCCGCATCGTGGGAAAGCTCGAGCGGGGCCGCACGAATATCGAGTCCGTTTACGTGAAGACGACGATGGGGCCGGCGGTCCGGCTTTGGTAGGCGAGGAACGATGCCCGGTCGTGGTTCGATCCCTCCCGAAAAAATCGCCCGCGTGGACGCCCTCGCGTCCGCCCTCCTGCAACGGCCGATGGTCGCGCTCGTGGGAATCCGGGGGGTCCCCGCGGCGGCCCTCCAGTCGATGCGACGGGAGCTCCGCCGCCGCGAGCACCCGATCACCGTCGCAACCAACAGCACGATCCGACACGCTCTTGAGAAGGCGATGAAGGAACGACCCGCCTTCGAGTCGTTGCTCGACCAGGTCCAGGACCCGACCGCCATCCTGTCCGCGGAAGGGAACCCGTTCTCTCTCTACCAGGAGTTCCTGAGGACCCGCTCGCCCACCCCGGCCCGAGGAGGCGAGGTCGCCCCCCACGACATCGTCGTGCCCGCGGGGACGACGAACTTCAAGCCCGGGCCGATCGTCGGCGAGCTCCAGCACGCCGGTTTCCCCGCGGCAATCGAGAAGGGAAAGGTGGTGCTACGGAAGGACACCACGATCGTGAAGGCGGGCGCCCCGATCTCCCGCGAGGTCGCGGGGCTCCTGACCCGGCTCGAGATCTTCCCGCTCGAGGTCGGACTCACGCTGCGCGCGGTCGTCGACGGCACGACTTTCTACCCGTCCGATGTGCTTTCGGTCGACCTCGACCAGCGACGGGCCGACCTCGCACGAGGCG
>DASPOD010000036.1:0-32364 GCA_035626215.1 Thermoplasmata archaeon | reverse complement strand
GGCGACGCCCGCGGTCGCGGACGGTGCCGGCTCGGCCGCCGGGGGAGCCGCGACCGTCGGGGCCGATTTGGGGGCCCCGACGCCCTCCAGGGCGAGGAGGCGGAGCTTCATCTCGGCGATCTCGTCGTCCTTCGCGCGGAGCGCGAGCTCCCGCTCCTTCGCCTCGTGCGAACGGACGTACTTGATCACCGCGATCGACCCGCGCTTCACGTGCTCGACCTCGTCCTCGAGCTGCACGATCCGCCGTCGCAGCTCGGTCTCCCGCTCGATGTAGTCGTGCTCGCGCTGCGCGAACTCCTCCCGCAGGCGCTGGTCGAGCTCCCGGGTCGCCTTCTCGACCGCGTCCGCCGTATTGACGGTCCCCTCCGCGGGGGCGCTCCCCCCCTCGGCCGGCGCGACGACGGGGGCCGGGGCCGTGGCGCGGCGGCCGTCGACGCCCTCGAGCGCGAGCAGCCGGAGCTTCATCTCTGCGATCTCGTCGTCCTTCGCGCGGAGCGCGAGCTCCCGCTCCTTCGCCTCGTGCGACCGGACGTACTTGATCACCGCGATCGAGCCGCGCTTGACGTGCTCGACCTCGTCCTCGAGCTGCTTACGCTTGGTGCGCTCGTCGAACAGCTGCCGCTGGAGGTCCTGGGCCTCCTGGATCATCATCGACGGGTCGAACTGGTCGCTCTTCACCCGGTCCAGTAGCCCGGTGAGCCATCGCACGACCGTCTCCTCCCGTTCGAGGACGGGGGCGGTCGCGGCGCTCTCCGCGGGGGCGCTCCCCCCCTCGGCCGGCGCGGCGACGGGGGCCGGGGCCGTGGCGCGGCGGCCGTCGACGCCTTCGAGCGCGAGCAGCCGGAGCTTCATCTCTGCGATCTCGTCGTCCTTCGCGCGGAGCGCGAGCTCGCGCTCCTTCGCCTCGTGCGAGCGGACGTACTTGATCACCGCGATCGAGCCGCGCTTCACGTGCTCGACCTCGTCCTCGAGCTGCTTACGCTTCGCGCGCTCGTCGAACAGTTGCCGCTGGAGGTCCTGGACCTCCTGGATCATCGTGGACGGGTCGAACTGGTCGCTCTTCACGCGGTCGAGGAGGCCCGTGAGCCACCGGACGACCGTCTCCTCGCGCTCGGTGACCGACGCCGGCACGGCGACCTCCACCGGGGCGGCGGGCGCCGGCCCCTGGGTCGGCGTCGGCGCGGGAGCCGTCACCACCGGCGTGACGGCCGTGGGCCGGTCGGCTTCGGACGAGCGGATCCACTCCTCCATCACACGGTCGTCGCCGTCCACCCATTTGCGCAGCACCTCGGTCGACTCCTTGGGGGCGGCGACGGTTCGGCGTCGCCGGGTCCGGTCGGAACGGCGAACCGTGCCGGCCCAGCGTTCCACGATCCGGTCGGAATCGTCGGACGCCGCGGCTTTACTGTCCCCACCGGACGCCGGGGCCTCGGTCGGGGCGTCCGCGTCGGGCGTCGCCGGTGCGGAGCGCACCCGAGCCGCCTCCTCCGGAGCGATCCCGAGGTCGGCGAGCGCATCGGGAGAGAGCTCCCGTGCCTCCGCGGCGGTCGTGCGGCCGGCCTTCACGAGGCGCTCCGCCGTGTCGCGGCTGACGCCGAGCGTCCGGGCGAGCTCTTCGGCCGGCCCGCCGGGTGACGGTGACACCTCGACAACGGTCTCGGGGGAGTCGGCCATGGGAACGAGAACGGTACTAGCAGGTTGGGGGGGCTTAATAAGGCCGGGCGCGGCCGGGAACGGCGCGGCGTCGGCGACCTCCATCGAATAAATACCGCCGTCCCTCCGCTTCGGCGATGGACACCGAGTCGCGATTGGCCCGCATCGCTCGCCACACGGACGAGGTCCTCACCGAGGAAGAGCTCCGCACGCTGCTCGCCTCGAACGAGCGCCCCCGGGCGTACATCGGCTTCGAGCCGTCGGGGTCGCTCACGATCGCTCACCTCATCACGGCGCGCAAGATCCTCGACCTCGCCGAAGCCGGGTGTGACGTCACCGTCTTCCTCGCCGACTGGCACTCCTGGATCAACGACAAGCTCGGCGGGGACCTAACTCGGATCACTGCCGCCGGCCGGTACATGCAAGAGACGTTCACCGCGCTCGGCGCGGCCCCGGGGCGCGTCCGGTACCGCTGGTCGCACGAACTCACCGCGTCGTCCGACTACTGGGCGAGGGTGATCCGCTCGGCGAAGGCGACCTCGCTCGCCCGGACCAAGCGCGCCATGTCGATCATGGGCCGGACCGAGGAGGAGTCGGAGCTCGACACTTCCCGCCTGTACTACCCGGCGATGCAGGTGGCCGACATCTTCGAGCTCCCCGTGGAAATCGCCTACGGGGGCATGGACCAGCGCCGCGCCCACGTGCTCGCCCGCGAAGTGGCGCATCACTACCGCTGGCCGGTGCCGACCGCGATCCATACGCCGCTCCTCTCGTCGCTCAAGGGTGGGGGTCGGATGAACGCCGCGGAAGGGACCGTCGAGCGGAAGATGTCGAAGTCCGACCCGAGCTCCGGCATCCCGATCCCCGCGGAGCGCCCCACGATCGTCGAGCGCCTGCAGAGCGCCTTCTGTCCGGCGAAGCAGGCCGACGGGAACCCCGTCGTCGAGATCGTCCGGTTCATCGTGTTCCCGTGGGAGGGCCGTCTGCACGTCGACCGCCCGGCGAAATACGGCGGTCCGGTCGAATTCGCGAGCGAGGCGGAGTTTGTCTCGAGCTGGACGAACGGAACGCTCCACCCTCAGGACCTGAAGGCCGCGGTCGCCGACGCGCTCGACCGCCTGGTCGAGCCGGCACGGCGGTATTTCACCGCGCACCCCGAGCTCTCCCCGGCGTCGTTCGCGCTCCCGCGCGAAGCCACCGGCGGCTCGTGAACGGCGACCGGTCCCCACCCGCCTTGGCCCCGAGGGCGACGGGCCGCCCCGGGAGCGCTCGCCGGAGTCGAGGCGCCGAGCGGCCCGCGTGCTGGGCACCGTTAAATATCGCGGCCATTACGAGGCCCCACCCGTGAGCCGAGGACCCCCCCATTCGCGGGGGTTCCGCTGACGCGAGGAACGAACGATGGCGCGACCGATCTACGTGCGATTCGAAACCCCGAGCGACCTCGCCGACAAGGCCCTGCAGCTCGTGCAAGTCGCGAGCGAGACCGGGAAGATCCGGGTCGGCACGAACGAAGTGACGAAGTCGAGCGAGCGCGCCGAGGCGAAGCTCGTCATCATGGCGGAGGACGTCGACCCCGTCGAGATCCTCGTCCATGTCCCGATGCTCTGCGAGGAGAAGCGGATCCCGTACCTCTACGTCCCGAAGAAGCAGCGGCTGGGCCAGTCGGCCGGGCTTTCGAAGTCGGCCGCGAGCGTCGCCGTCGTCGAACCCGGGGAAGCGAAGCCGCTCCTCGAGGAGCTCAGCGCGGCGTTCCCGAACCTGAAGAAGTAACGACGGTAGGTCGACCGCGAACGGGGGAACGATGGCGGAAGAGAAGGGGTCGCCCGCGGAGGTCGTCGAGCTCGTCGGGCGGACCGGCATGGCCGGCGAAGCGACCCAGGTCAAGGTCCGGGTCCTCGCCGGACGCGACCGCGGCAAGATCATCACGCGCAACGTCGCGGGCCCGATCCGACTCGGGGATGTCCTGATCCTGCGCGAGACCGCGCGCGAGGCGCGCAAGCTCTCGGTCCGGTAGGAAGCGAGGCCACCGATGGTCGTCAAGCGACAGTGCTCGTTCTGCGCCCGGGAGATCGAACCGGGGACCGGTATGATGTTCGTGAAGCGGGACGGGACCGTGTTCCATTTCTGCACCGCCTCCTGCCGCAAGCAGCAGCTGCATCTCCACCGCGTCGGCCACCACTTCAAGTGGACGCGCGCGCACGAGCTGAAGCGCGCCGCCGACCGATCCGCGCAGAAGGCCGCGGCCGCGCCGCCGCCCCCGCCGAAGACCGCCAAGGGTCGCGCCGCCGCCCGGCGGGCCGCCGCGGCGGCCCCGGCGGCCGAGCCGGCGCCCGCGCCCCCCGCCGCGCCAGCCGCCCCGGGGGAGACGCCCAAGGCGACCCCGGCCGAGGCGACGCCGGAGCCCACCGAGCCCGCGACAGCCGCGGCCGCCCCGGCGAAGAAGCCCCGCCGTCCCCGCAAGAAGGTCGAGAGCACGGACGCCGCGTGAGCGTCATCGTTCACGCCCTGCGCGTCCAACGGAATCGGTAAACCCGCGCTCGGACCGCGCTCCTCCGTATGGGAGGAGACGACGGCTGGACCAGCCCGTCGGAGATCGCGGACTACGTCTACTGTCCCCGGTCGCACTGGTACCGGCACCACCCTCCGCCGGGGGGCGGAAGCCGGGCCGCCGCGAGGAGCCTGGACGCGGGCGTGCGCTATCACGACCGGGTGTTGACCGCGGAACGCCATCGCGCCGAGCGGGGCGGCGCGTACTGGGCCGTCTTCCTTCTCGGGGTCGCCTTGGCGGCCGTGGGGGCATGGTGGGTCTTCCACCGCTGAGCGTCCCGACCGTCGCCGCGGGGGTCGTGGTGGCGGTCGGGCTCGCGCTCGCCGCGTGGGCGCTCCGCGCGCTCGGAGAGCGACGAAGGGATGCCGCGCGCGGCCGATTGGTCGCGGTCGACGCGGGTCGTGCGATGACCCTGCGCTCGGAGCGGTACCGGCTCGCGGGCCGGCCGGACGAATTGCGGCAGCTCGCCGACGGACGGCTCGTCCCCGTGGAGTTCAAGAGCCGACCGACCCCCGCGAGAGGTCCGACACCGTCCCACGTGGCCCAAGTCCGGGCGTACTGCTTGCTGGTCCAGGAGTCGACGGGCGTGGCCCCCCCGTACGGCGTGCTGCGCTACGCGGATGGGGAGTTCCGCGTCCGCTGGGACGAGCGCGCGCGGGCCGAACTGCTCGCCGTTCGCGTCGAGCTCCTCGCGCCGTACGACGGCCGGGCGACGCCCTCGCCGGCCCGGTGCGCCCGGTGCCCGTGGGTTCGCGGGTGCGACGCGCGGGTCACCGGAGGTGGGCCCAGTAGACCTCGGTCGCCATCGGTAGTCGGAGGACCCGCCGGCCCCGCGTGAGCGCATCGGTGCGCAGGATCTCACGCACCTCCCGGGCGACCCGGCGGCGCTCGGAAGCGTTCTGGACGGCGACCGAGCTCGTCGAGAGGACCCGGTCGAGGAAGGTCTCGACCGGGGCGCGTTGCGCGGTCGCGAACGTTCGCAGACGGAGCGGACCGAACCGGCTCGAGGGACCGCCGAACTCCTTCTTCCACGGGCGCCACCCGACGCGGGACCGCTCCTTGCGGTGGTACCGGTCGGCGACCTCCCATACCCGACGCCACCAGGAAGCCGGTTCGGCGCGATCCGGCCAGGTGTTCCAGACGAGGCCGACGCCGCCCCTCGGCCGGAGGACCCGCGCGAACTCTTCGAGCGTGGCCCGCGGACGAAACCAGTGAAACGCCTGGGCGCAGACGATCGCGTCGGCGAAGCCGTCCGGGAGCGGGATCTCCTCCGCGGTGCCGTCCAGCACGAGGACCTCCGGCACGACCCGCGCGAAGACCCGTCGCATCCCCTCCGTGGGTTCGATGGCGACGCGGGCGGCCCCGAGCGGGGCGAGTGCCCGAGTGAACTTCCCCGTTCCGCTCCCGAGGTCGACGACGGTGCGCCCCGGCCCGAGGTGGAGCACCCGCCCGAGGTGGCGGACCGCGGCCGCGGGGTAGCCGGGCCGGCCGCGCTCGTACGCCTCCGCGAGCCGGTCGAAACCGCGGACGACCCGATGGGTCCTCGGGCGGGGCGGCGCGACGGCCCGGAGGCTTCGCGGTCCGCTCATCCGCTCGGCAGGGGCGGCGACGGGGGAGGTACCGTCGGCTGGGGAGGAAGGTCGCGGTGGGCGAGTACGACCCCGATGCCGCGGCCCACCATGAGGCCGAGGCTCAGGGCGAACAGTAGGTCCACCCCGATGAGGACCTCGAGCGCCACGACCGACGGAGGCGGCGGGGGTGGGAAGCTGACGACGACGCCCGCGAGCCCGAAGACGGCGACCTCGGCGATGAGCCGGGCGGTGAACAGCGCGAGGAACAGCACCGGGACGTGCCAGGAGAGCCGGTAGTACCGCGCGCCGTTCGCGCGTCGTTCGAAGCGGACGACGCGACGGACGTACGGAGCGGCGAAGTAGGCACCGACGAGCGGGACCGCGACGTACGGAGCGAGCAGCAGGTCGGCGTTCGACCCCCACGTGACGACCGCGGCGTAGAGGGTGGCGAACGCGAGCGCGACGAACAAGAGGACGTAGATCGCGGCGAAGGCGAACATTCGGCCGGTGGAGAACCGAGCCCCCTGGATCTGGCGGACCGTCCGGCGCGCGATGATAAGGATCAGGACAACGAGCAGGAACAGCTCGGGCGTCAGGCTCGGCAACGACGGGCTCGACATTCCTGCCGCCAGCCCCGGGCCCCTACAAAACCCCCCCGGGGGTTTTCGGTCGGCCCCGGGGCTCTTTTCGAAGGCCGCCGAAACCTTTACGGCCGCCATACGCTCGGCGGCCCCGATGGCGGAAGGGAACGTCGAGCGGACCTTCGTGCTCGTGAAGCCGGACGGAGTCCGTCGTGGATTGGTCGGCGAAGTGATCGGGCGCTACGAGCGCAAGGGGCTCAAGGTCGTCGCGATGAAGATGCTCCGGGTCACCCCCGAGCTGGCCCAGCGTCATTATGCCGAGCACCAGGGAAAGCCGTTCTACGCGGCGCTCGTCCAGCACATCACGAGCGGGCCCGTCGTCGCGTTCGCGCTCGAGGGTCGCTCCGCGATCTCGGTCGTCCGGCTCCTGAACGGCGCGACCAACCCTCAGACCGCCGCCCCGGGCACGGTACGCGGCGACCTCGCGCTCGGGATCACCCCGAACATCATCCACGCGTCCGACTCCGCGGAGTCGGCGGCGCGGGAGCTCGCGCTCTACTTCAGCCCCAACGACTACCTCGCGTACTCGCAGGTCGGCGAGGAGTACTTCTAGAGCGGGCGATGCGCGACGGGATCGGCGCCGCGGTGCGGGCGCTCCGACGCGGGGCCCTCGTCGTCTATCCGACCGACACGCTCCTCGGACTCGGCGCGCGGGCCGCCGACCGGGCGGCGGTGCGTCGGTTGCTCGCCGTGAAGGGTCGTTCCGCCGCGCAGCCGGTGTCGGTCTGCCTCAGCTCGACCGAAGAGCTCGAGCGGTACGCCCGCGTCTCCCCGGCGGCCCGCCGGTTCGTGCGTCGGCATCTGCCCGGGCCGTACACGGTCCTCTTGGCTCCCTCCCCGGAAGCTCGCCACGCCTTCGCCCCGAGCATCGCGGGCTTTCCGGCGGTCGGCTTTCGGGTGCCGGACCATCCGGTCGCCCGCGAACTGGCCCGTCGCGCCGGTCCCCTGACAGCGACCAGCGCAAACCGCCACGGCGCGTCCCCCACGCGCCGTGTCGCGGCGGCGCGCCGCGCGCTCGGCCGTGCGGTGGCGTGCTACCTCGCCGCGCGTCCGCCCGGCTCGGGCGTGCCGTCCACGCTCGTCGACCTCACCGGGGGCACACCGCACACGGTCCACCGGAGGAGCTGACCCGCGTGGCCCGGTACCCTCCCGACCTCGACCGATGGCGTGAGGCCGCCCGGATCGCGGCGCGGGCGCGCGAGCTCGGGGTGTCGCTCGCCGTACCCGGTGCCCGCCTCGCGGAGGTCGCGGAGGCGGTGGAGGGGTTCATCCGGTCGAAGGGCGCGCAGCCGGCGTTCCCCACTAACCTCTCCCGCAACGACCAAGCGGCGCACTTCACGCCGGCGCCGGGGGACACGACCGTTCTCGTCGAGGGCGACCTCCTGAAGGTCGACGTGGGGGCCCATCTGGACGGGGCGATTGCCGACACGGCCGACACCGTCGAGGTCGGAGGCACCCACCGCTTCGACCACCTGATCCGCGCCGCGCGCGAAGGCCGGGCGGCGGGGATCGCTCAAGTGCGGCCCGGGGGCCGGGTCGACGATGTCTCCCGGGCGGTCGCCCAGGCGATCCGCGCCCGAGGCGTGAAGCCGGTGGTCGACCTCACGGGACACTCCATCGAGCGCTACCTCCTGCACGCGGGGAAGTCGGTCCCGAACGTCCCCGGAGTGAGCGGCGAGACGTTCGAGGAGGGCGAGGTGATCGCGATCGAGCCGTTCGCCACCAACGGCATGGGCAGCATCGGCAACGGCCCGTTCGGCAACATCATGCGGTTCCGCCGCGACCCGGGGACCGCCGACCCCATCGTCGCCGCGATGTTCGGCCGGTTCCGCACGCTTCCCTTCACCGCCCGATGGGTCACGGCCCCCGAGGAGCAACGCGCCCTCGACAAGCTCCGCCGCGTGCTCCAGACGTACCCGGTGTTCGTCGAGCGCGGCCGCGGGTTCGTGGCCCAGGCCGAGCATACCGTGCTCGTCGGACCGACCGGAGCCGAGGTTCTCTCCGTCGTCTGACCGTTCGAGTGACGCGTCGAGGACCCTAAATCGGTCCTTGAGATGCGCTCGGGGGGATCGCTATGGGATTTCGCGCCGTTTCGGTCGCCGTCGCGGTCACGGACCGAAAGAAAGCCGCCGCATGGTACGTGACGACGCTCGGGTTCCGCGTCTTCGACGACGACCCCGAGCACTGGACTACGGTCGGGGACCGGTCGGGCAAGTTCCTCCTGCACCTCTGCGAGGTCGGGGGTACGCCCGGAAAGCGCCCCCCGCGCTCGGAGGTCGGGAACACCGGCATTCTCCTCGTCACGGACCAGCCGTTCGCCCGGGCGTGCGCGGCGCTCAAGCGCAAGGGCGTCCGGTTCTCGATGCCCCCGCGCAAGATGCCGTGGGGCTGGATCGCGAAGATCCTCGACCCGGACGGCAACGAGTTCTGGCTCAACCCCGCGCCGTGAGCGGAACGCCTAGCGCCGGGGGTTCTCGAACTCGGCCCGGGCCAGGGCCGCGCCCTTCACGACCGACTCGAGCTTCGCCCGCGCGACGGCGAGGCTGCGGGTGCGCAGGCCGCAGTCCGGATTGACCCAGATTCGGCGCGGGTCGCCGAGGTATTTCGCGGCCCGGCCGATCCGCTCCGCGACCGCCTCAGGCGACTCGACCGAGTCGCGGTGGACGTCGACGGCGCCGAGTCCGATCTCCCGGCGGTCGCCGTACTCGGCGAGCGCCTTCAGGACCGCGTAACCGTCGTGGCCGGCGGAGTCCCGGTTCGCGAACTCCCAGGCCCATTGCCGGCACCGCTTCGCCTCCAAGAGCGTCGGGAGGAGGTCGGGGTAGTTCGAGTAGCAGATGTGCATCGAGAACTCGGCGTCCAGACCTTCGGTCGCCGCGTTGAATCCGTCGACCACGATCGCCGCCTCGTCCGGGTGGGTCCCCGCGGCCGGCTCGTCGATCTGGATCACCCGGCAGCCGTGCTCGATGAGCGCGCTCAAGGTCGGTCGGAGCGCGCGGCGGGCCAGGTCGACCACGAACTCCTGCTGCGCCGCGCGGCGGGCGGTCCGGCCCTTCCAGCCGGGCTGGCGGGCGAGGTAGTACTCGTTGTACGACCAGTCGGCGAGGGTGTACGGGCCGGTGATCGGGAGCTTCGGCTCGGCGTGCGCGTGCCGCTTCACGAAGTCGAACTCGTCGATGTGGTACGGGTGGTCGAGACGCACCTCGTCCGTGACCGTCGCCTTGAGGTAGTACTTGTTGTCGAACGAGCGGACGTGCCCGCCGAAGCGGAACCCGTGCATCTGGCGGATCGGGTACTCGTACATCTCGATGCGACGGGCCTCGCCATCGTACACCCGGTCGAGCCCGGCGGTTTCGAGGAAGCGGAGGCCGAACAGCGCGCCCAGGTCCCGGACCTGCTCGGGGCTGGCGTCGCGCGCACGACCGGCGAGGAGGGCGTCCCGCACGTCGGGGGCATCCTGGGCGAACCCGGTGCGCCGGTCCCACTCCTCGAGCTCCTGCTTCGCCGCGGCGTCGAGCGGCTCCGACCGCTGCCCGAGGATCTGCCAGCGGGGCTTCGCGAGGCTGCCGATCTCCTGGGTGGGAAAGAGCCGGCGCGTCATCCCGGGCCCTCCGCGAGCGCGCGACGGACCGCCGGCAGGACGTGGAGCTTGCGCGTCGCGGGCTCCCACGGCAATAGGTCGAGCGGAGCCCCGGGCCCGAGCCAGACGGCGTTCGGACGGCGTCGGGCGTAGGCAGCCCGGACGACGCGGGCCACTTCGCCCGGGTCCTCCTCGAGGGTCGTATGGGGGTCGACGACCCCGAGGCCCAGCCCCCGACCGGCCGGTCCGGCCGGGATCCGCTCGACCTCGGTCTCCGCGAGGTCGACCCCGACCACCGATACGGGGAGCCGGTCGAGGGTCGCGAACGCCCCCCGCGCGTCGGCGCCGTACGTCCATACGATCGACGTGCCGCCGTCGAGCGCACTCTCGATCGCCCGGTATCCCGCGACGACCGCCTCCGCCCGCGGCCCCTCGGGAGGGCGGACGACGAGCTCGGGTTCGGCGAACAGGAACGTGGCGAATCCCTGCGTCCTCAGCTCGCGGACCTCCTCGCCGAGGAGGCGGCCCAGCCGGTGGATCAGGGCGGGCTCGGTCTCCCCCGAGCGGTTGTCGAGCATCACGGAGAACGAATACGCCCCGGGGAGCAGGACCCGCGCCGACTTCGGCGCTTGGCGGAGCGAAGGAGGAAGGCGGGCCGCGAACGCGCCCGGCACTCGGCCCGGCGGGGCGAGGAGGATGGGTTGACGGTAGAATGTGTTCGTCTCGAGCCAGCGGGTGAGCGGCCCGACCGTGAAGCCCTCCCAGGTCTCCGCGAACGGTCGGAAGAGGTCGGGCCAGCGGAGGTAGCCACCGGTCGCGTCGTCGAAGCCCAGCCGGTGCTCGAGCGCGACGACCTCGGCCTCGGTCTTCGCGTAGAGCTCCTCGACGGCGTCGGCGGTCGTCCGGCCCCGGTCGAGGTCCCGGGTCGCGTTCACCAACGCTTCCGACCGGGGAAACGGCCCGGTGAGTCCCGTGCGCACGAGCATCGGGCCCGGGACCCCGGGCGGGTCTTAAGATTGACGAATTTTCGAGAGAGTACGGTAGGAGAAACCGCGTTGCGCGGGGGACAATCCACGTCGGTCGCGTCCGGGGGTCACTCGTCGAGGTTGGTCCGCACGATCCGGTCGAAGTCGACCGGCTTCGGGGGCCATCCCTCGCTCATGTACCGGACGAACGCCTCGAGGGAATCCTGGGTCAGCGCCTCGTTGCGCACGCGTTCGAAGCCGATCGTGGAGACGTGCCGTTCGGGGAGGGCGTGGTGGGCGCCGAAGTGCGCGGGGTAGACCTCCGTCTCGGGCGGCAACGTGAGCAGCTTCTCGGTGAGCGAGGCGTACAGCGCTTCGGGCGAGCCGCCGCCGAGGTCCGTGCGCCCGCAGCTCCCGAGGAGCAGCGTGTCGCCGGTGAACACTTGGTCGCGGACGCGGAGCGTCACGTGGTCCAAGGTGTGCCCCGGCGTCTCGAGGACGACGGCGGCTTCGTCCCCGAAGGCGATCGCGTCCCCTTCCGCGAACGACCGGTGGGGAAACCGCGCCTCGGACCGTCGGCTCAGGTAGATCGGGGCGTCCGTCGCGGCGTGCAGGGCCGCGTGCCCGGCGAGATGGTCCGCGTGCGTGTGCGTCTCGACGATCGCCGCGAGCCGCCATCCCCCGTCGGTGAGGAGGGTGCGGTAGGGGTCGATGTCGCGGCCCGGGTCGATGATGATCCCCTCGCGCGCGTCCCAGTCGCCGAGGAAGTAGCTGAGGCACCCGGTATTGAGACGCGGAAGCTGCCGAAGGAAGAGGTGGGCGCCCGGGTCGTCCTCGGGATACCGGGCTAGGTCCGGGTCGGCGACGCGGGCGTACTCCTCGAGGCCCCCCTCCAGGGCGGCCGCGAGGGGAAAGCCGTGGTCCTGGAGAAACCGAGCCGCGCGGCGGGCCTGGGCCCCGAAGTGGTCGTAGGCGACGATCGGGCGGTCGTGCGGCAAGGAGGCGAGCGTTGTGCCGAGGGCGGAGAGCGGCACGTGGCGGTCGCCCGGCAGGTGGACGATCCGACGCTCGGACCCGGGCCGGATGTCGAGAAGGAAGGGCGGCGTGGACGACTCGACCTCGTGGCGCAATTCCGCCGGCGAGATCAGCGGCACGGCCCCCGACCTCGGGGGTCGGACGAACGGATGGGGCAGGGTGTACGGGGTAGCGCTCACGCTACGCGGAGGAGCTAGCCCTGAGGTATTTGAACCCAGGTGTTCGGCGCCAAAAACACCCCCGCGCGGCATCGGCGGCGGGGGCCGTCAATTGCCGAACCCCCCGCACGACTGCGCAAAAGGTCTAATAAACCGAGGTCGGGTCCACAAAGAAGGATGGCTCGGAGCGCGTCGCCGCCCGTCGAACCCGACCGCCCCGGCCGGCGGAAGGCCGGCGCGGGGCCGAGCGCGTCGGAGCGCAGCGAGGACCAGACGGAAGAACTCGGCGCGCGGTCGGTCGAGCTCTCCCAGTTCTACGCGGGCAAGATCGAGACGGTGCCGAAGGTGCCCGTCCGCTCCCTCGACGACTTCGCGCTCTGGTACACTCCGGGGGTAGCGGCCGTATCGCGGGCGATCCAGGCCGACCCCGACCGCGCCTTCGAGCTCACCGGCCGCTGGAACACGATCGCCATCGTCACGGACGGCTCCCGGGTGCTCGGACTCGGCGAGATCGGCCCGGAGGCGGCGCTCCCCGTGATGGAGGGGAAGGCGCTGCTCTTCAAGATCCTCGGGGGCGTGGACGCGGTTCCGGTCCCGATCCGGGCCCGCTCCCCCGACGAGTTCATCGCCACGGTCGAGGCGATGGCGCCCGCGTTCGGCGGCATCAACCTCGAAGACATCGCCTCGCCGAAGTGCTTCGGCATCCTCGAGAAGCTCGCAAAGCGCCTCCCGATTCCCGTCTGGCACGACGACCAGCTCGGGACCGCGGCGGCTACGGTCGCGGGGCTCCTCAACGCACTCGAGCTCACCCACCGATCGATCCGTGACGTGCGTACGGTCCTTCTCGGCGCGGGCGCCGCGAACCTCGTGACCGCCCGGCTCCTCCTCGAGCTCGGCCACCCTCCCCACGCGCTCACGCTCGTCGACCAGAAGGGCGTCCTGCACGCCGACCGGGACGACCTCGACGAGCTCGAGCTACGGAACCCCTGGAAATACCGCATCGCCCTCACCACGAACGGCGGCGGACGCACGGGGAACCTCGCGGCGGCGCTCGCCGGGGCGGACGTCCTCCTCGCGGCGTCCACCCCGAACCCCGATACGGTCCGACCCGAGCACATCCGGGCGATGGCGAAGGACCCGATCGTCTTCGCGCTCGCGAATCCGGTGCCCGAGATCTGGCCCGAGGTGGCAACGGCGGCGGGCGCCGCGGTCGTCGCGACCGGGCGGAGCGATTTTCCGAACCAGGTGAACAACTCGCTGATCTTCCCGGCCGTCTTCCGCGGCGTCCTCGACGCCCGCGCCCGCTCGATTCCCGACGAGGTCGTCCTCGCCGCGGCGAAGGAGCTCGCGCGCGGCGCGGCGATGAAGGGGCTGTCGAAGCACCACCTCCTCCCGACGATGGAGGAGCCCGAGGTGTTCCCCCAGATCGCCGCGGCCGTCGGGGACACGGCGGTGCGCCTCGGAATCGCACGGCGCAAGCTCACGCACGATGAGTTCCTCGAACGAGCCCACGCCCTGATGGGACGGCCGGCGCAGCTCGTCCGGGCGCTCGCCCGCGCCCGTCTTACGCCCCCGATGCCTCGTGCGGCGTCCCGACGGCGGAGGAAAGCACCATGAGCGGCGACGGTGGAGCGGGGAGCCGGGCGAGCGGGCCGAAGGACGCGACCTCGGTACCGATTCACCTGCGGCCCGCCCGCGACCAAGACCTCGCCGCGCTCCTCCCGTTGCTGCTGCGACTGAAGCGTCTCAACGAGGAGTTCGACCCGTTACTTCGGGTCCGCGAGGATGCCGAGCAGCAGGCGCGCCAGATCCTGAAGGCCGACATCACGAACCCGAAAGCGGTCGTGCTCGCCGCCGAGGGCGTCGGCGCGGACCGCGACAAGGTCGTCGGGTTCGTGCGCGCGCATGTCCGCGAGCGGGCGTTCTACGCTCCCGAGTTCGAGGGCGTGATCCTCGACATCTACCTCCTGCCGCTCTACCGCCGCCGGGGGGTCGGGGAGTTCGTCCTGGAGGAAGTGTCGAAGGCGCTCAAGGCGAAAGGCGCGGCGATCGTGACGGCCGAGTTTCCCGCCCAGAACGAGATCGCGTCGCGTTTCTATTCGAAGCGCGGGTTCCGGCCGATCATCGCTGTCCAGGCCCGGTCCCTGTAGGCCGGTCCGGGCGCCCGACCCGTCCGCTACCGCTCGGCCTGGAGGTGCGCCTCCACGAACCAGAGCCACTTGTCGACGCCGCGCGAGATCTCCGTGAAGAGGTCGGCCGTGTCGCGGTCGCCGAGTCGGTCGGTTGCGTCGATCGCGGCTCGAACCAACTTGCCGAAGGCGGCGAGCGCCGCCGAGACCGCCTCCACGTGCTGATGCCCGTCGCGTACGGTAGGGTACTCGGGGAGGGTGGACCGGGCCGAGGCCTGCCGGGCGGTCCCGTGGGCGACCCCGCCGAGCTGGACCAGGCGTTCCGCGAGGTCGTCGACGTAATCCTCGACGTCTTCGTTGACCTTGTCGAACAGCTCGTGCAGCGCGATGAACGTCGGTCCCTTCACATTCCAGTGGGCCTGCTTCATTTGGGTCTGCAGGTCGACCGCGTCGGCGAGCCGGGCGTCGAGAATATCGATCACCGCGCTGCGCGCGTCCTTCGCGAGGTCGTTGTGGGTCGCGTACACCACGCTGCTCCGTTCCTTGATGACGGTTCGAGCGCTCATCGGAACGGCTAGGAACCACAGAGAGAAGAGGGTTCTTCCCGGAGCTTCCGGCCTCGACCCCGCCGCCCACGTCGCGCCGGCGACGCTGGTTCGGGGACGCCGTAGGCCCGACGGATCCGTCGTATCCCGTGGTACCGTTCGATGAGCCGCACGACCGACCGGCCGGTGAGGACCGACCACGAAGGATCCCCGCGGGCGATCGCCCGACGGATTCGGGTCGAGGAGACCGTCCCGCGGCGGGCGAAGCGGACCACCCGCACGCGTTGGGCGGCCCGGGTGGCGAGCGAGGATTTCTCATCGGAAAGGAGGAGCACGTCGGGGTGGTGGCGTCGGACCAGCGTCTCGAGGGCCCACGTCACGGACGGGCCATCGTTCAAAGTGACTACGCGGGCCCCGCGGATCCGGCGTTCCCGCAGGTAGGCCTCGAGCATCGACTTCCGTTCCCGGCCGCTGAACGGGTCGCGCCGGGTGTTCGAGCGTTCGGCCGAGCCGACCACGACGATGAGCCGGTACCGGCGCCGGAATCGTCGAATCACCTGGAGGTGGCCCTTGTGCGGTGGGTTGAACCGCCCCCAGTAGACAGCGACCGGACGGCGAGCCATCGTCCGTTAGACCGGCTCGCCCGCCGAGACGATCGGATGTCCGTCCACCCGGACGTCCGCGCCCTCGAGGAGCGCATAATCGCGGAACGGGCCCCGGGTACGCCCTCGCAGGTTATCGTTGCTCCCGATGAACAGCGAGACCATACCGAGGATTTGGTCGTCCTGGAGCGGCGCGTGGTGGAGGTGCGGATTGAGCCCGACGGATAGGATCGCCGGTCGCTCGCGCTCCCGACCCGCCGCTCGGTACGAGGCGGCGAAGACGCCGGTAGGGTCGTCGGACACGTAACTGGTGAGCCGGCCCCCCCGGAACGTCCATCGGATGCCCGCGTTGAGGCCGCGATTGTGGGCCGAGGGCCGGTTCGCGATGAACTTGCCGTCGGCAACCCGCTCGTCAAGCGCGACCACGATGAAGCCGCCGGGCAGGACCGTCCAGTTGTGCCCGTTGCGCAGGTCGTCCTCGTCCACGCTCCCGTCTTCGACGAACGGGACCCGGCCCGCGAGCGCGAGGTCAAGTTCCGTACCGTTCGGGTGGGTGACCGTCACTCGGCGGCCCGTGCGCAGTCGCTGCGCGATGCGTCGGGCGCTCCGGCGAAGGTCGGCGGGGTCGAGCGCGCTCGCCGTGCGGGTCTCCCGACGCCAGGCGTCCAGGTCGACCCCGAACTCGCGCGCGGAGCTCTCGCTCGGGGTGGCGAAGAACGCGTAGCAGGCCCGAACCGCCCGGTCCCGGGCCGTCCGATTCCACGTGGTCAGCCAGCGGTCGATCGCCGACCTGCGGGCCTCGGGGAGTTCGGCCCAGCGATGGAGGTCGGCGGGTCCGGGGAGGTAGAGATACGCGTCGGTGGTGGCGAGGGCGGCGAGCTCGGGGGTCGCGATCGCCGCCGCGTCCGCGACCCCGGCCACCCGTTGGGACTCGAAGAACGATGTTTCACCTTCGTAGAGGACCATCGGCCGAATCCCGAGTCGTCGGGCTTGGACCACCACCGTCTCGGCGAACGGAACGTTGTCCGACCATGTCTCGATGATGACGCTCTCGCCCCGGCGCAGGCGCAGCGAGCGGGTGAGGATCGATGTCGCGAGGCGGGCGTCCTCCCCGTCCACGGCCCGCGGTGCCATCGATACCGCGCTGGCATTCGCGGTATTTGGCGGTTGGGAACCGGACCTCGCGAGGGTCATGGCCGAGGTTACGGCGTCGGCGAGCGCACCCGGGGTGTCACGGAGGCGCCGCGGGTCGGCGGGGACGACACCGCCGGTGGTCCGCTCGCCGCGATGGACCCGACCGAGGACTCGGCGGGCGCCTCCGCGCGCAGGCGCACGAGGTCGACGCCCTCGAGCGCCGCATAGAGGCGGAGTTGTTCGGCGTTCCACGTCGTGACGGCTCGTCGGCTCGACAGGACCAAGGCGCTCTCGGGGCTCAACATGGTAGTGCGACCGCCGGCGGAGTATTTCAACGGCCTGTCGCAAATATAATTAATGTAGAAGCCATGGTGGCTATAGCAGCCATGCCCACCACCACGATTCAGGTCGAGGTTGAGGTCCGGGACCAGCTCCGGGCTCGGGGACGGATGGGCGAGAGCTACAACGACGTGATCCGCCGTCTCCTCTTGGCCACGCGGCAGATGGCACTCCCGCCGGGGCCGCCGTCCCCGACCGCCGCGCCGTCCCCGTCGCGCAACTGGGTGCCGTTCCGCGACCGGGACTGAGTCGCCGAGGGGAACGTGCCGTTCCCCGCGCCGCAGGGACCGGGCAGGGTACGTGAACCTTAAGGGAGTCCATCCTCCTCGCTCCCCGATGCCGAAAACGCCGTCGGTGAGCGCTTCGGCGCCGCCGAAGTTCCTGCGTCGGGGGAAGGTCAAGGAGGTCTACGAGATATCGGCGACCGAGCTCGAGTTCCGGTTCACGAACGATATCTCTGTCTTCGACAAGCACATCCCGAGCGAGGTTCCGCACAAGGGCGAGACGCTCGCCCGGACCGCCGCGTTCTGGTTCGAACTCTGCTCCCGCCTCGGGGTCCCGCATCACTACCTCAGCCTCGCCGGACCGACCGCGATGCGCGTGAAGCGGGTCCAAGTGGTGCCGAAGCCCGCGACCCTCGGGCCGCACCCCAAGAACTACCTGGTCCCGCTCGAGCTGATCGTTCGCTACTACCTCGCGGGGTCGATGTGGGACCGCGTGAAGGCCGGCAAGGTCTCGGCCGAGGAGCTCGGTTTCCCGAAGGGGAAGACGCTCGCGTACGCCATGCCGCTCCCGCAGCCGCACTTTGAAGTGACCACGAAGCTCGAACCGGTCGACCGACTGCTCTCGACCGAAGAAGCGCTCGCGCTCGCCGCGCTCGACCGCCATGACCTCGACGCGATCCGGGAGACGATCCTCAAGGTCGACACCGCCATGCAGAAGGAGATCGGCCCGCGCGGGCTGATCCATGTCGATGGGAAGAAGGAGTTCGCCGTGGACGCCGACGGGGTCCTCATGGTGGTCGACACGTTCGGGACCGCCGACGAGGACCGATTCTGGGACCAGGCGGCCTACGACCGGGGCCGCCAGGTCGACTTCTCGAAAGAGTTCGTCCGCCAGCACTATCGCTCGACCGGCTACTACGACGCCTTGCTCAAGGCCCGCGAGACCCACGCGAGCGAGCCCGCCATCCCGGCGCTACCGCCGCTCCTCGTCGACGAGGTGAGCCGTCTCTACACGACGGTCTACCAGCGTCTCACCGGCGAGCCGTTCGTGCCGCTCACGCGGCCGACGTAGGAGGGGGCCGGGGCCGCAGCGTTCACCGTTTCGCGACCCCTCCCGTACCCTTATCTCCCCGCGTCCCGGTCCAGCGTTCGTGCCGTCCAAGACCAGCTCGAAGGCCTCCGAGCCGGAGGCGCATCCGCCCGAGCCGAAGCACGAGATCGCCCTCGAGGACCTTCCCGGGATTGGGACCACCACCGCCGAGAAGCTCCGGGAGTCGGGCTACACCGACCTGATGGAGCTGGCGGTCGCCTCCCCCGGTGACGTCGCCGAGGCGGCCGAGATCGGCGTCGCGGTCGCGCAGAAGATCATCGGGGAGGCCCGCCGCAAGGCGGACGTCGGACAGTTCGAGAGCGGCACGACCCTCCTCGAGCGACGAAAGCGGCTCGGCCGGATTACCACGAACTCGAAGGCGCTCGACGAGCTCCTGGGCGGTGGTGTCGAGACGCAGGCGATCACCGAGTTCTCGGGAGAGTTCGGCACCGGCAAGACCCAGATCGCCCACCAGGTCGCGGTCGACGTCCAGACGCCGGTCGCTCAAGGCGGCCTCGGGGGCGAGGTCGTCTACATCGACACGGAGAGCACGTTCCGCCCCGAGCGGATCGTCGACATGGCGAAGGGGGTCGGGATCGACCCGGAGGAAGCGCTCCGCCGGATCCACGTGGCCCGCGCGTTCAACTCGAACCACCAGATGCTGCTCGTCCAGAAGGCGCAGGAGCTCGCCCGCGAGCGGCCGATCCGCCTGCTCGTCGTCGACTCGCTGACCGCCCACTTCCGCTCCGAGTACCTGGGACGCGGCGAACTCGCGCCGCGCCAGCAGCACTTGAACCGCCACCTCCACGAGCTACTGCGGTTCGCGGACACCTACAACGCGGCGATCGTCGTGACGAACCAGGTGTCGGCCCGTCCGGATATCCTGTTCGGCGACCCGACGCGCCCGATCGGCGGGAACATCGTCGCCCACGCGGCAACGTACCGTGTCTACTTGCGGAAGTCGAAACCGCCGAAGCGGATCGCGCGGCTGATCGACTCGCCGAATCTCCCCGAAGGGGAGGCGGTGTTCTCGCTGACGGGCGAAGGAATCCGGGACTGACCCGAGCGCCGGTCCGCGGGGCTCCACAGCATCCCGATGCAGCCCGAACTGGACCCGGACGCTGCGTGGGTCTCGGCCCTCGCCGGAGTGTCCGAAGCTCGCGCTCGCGGCGCGATCGAGGAGGCATCGCGCGCAACGCGCCTCTTCCGGCATCTCGATCGGATGCACCGGCTCGGCGGTCGGACGTCGTACATCGAGATCGACGCGCCGCTCGAACTCTATGCGATTGCCCGCCTTCTCCGGCCGTCGCACGTCGTCGAGGTGGGTGTTTCCTCCGGGGTCTCTTCGGCGTACCTCCTCGCCGCGCTCGAGCGGAACCGCCGGGGCACGCTCCATTCGGTCGACCTGCCGTCGACCCCCCGCCGCCCGGCCCGCGGCCGGGGCGCGTCCTGGAGCATCCCTCCCGGCCGGAGCTCGGGCTGGGCCGTTCCCCTCCCCCTCCGTCGGGGCTGGGACCTCCGTCTGGGGGACAAGGCGGACGTCATCCCCCGACTTGCCCGAGAGCTCCCGCGCGTGGACCTCCTCGTCTACGACGTCCCCCACAATGAGGCGGACCTCGTCCGGGAGTTCGCGGAGCTCGACCGTCGTCTGCCCCGCGGGGCCGTCGCGATCGCCGACCACGGGCCCGGCGGGGGCCGGTGCGCCCCGCTCGCCCGATGGGCCCGGCGACGCTTGTCGCGCGCCGTGCGGCGCTCGGGTCTCGGGCTCTACGGCTTCCGGGCGGGCGCGCGACGACCGGCCTAGGCCGGGGACCGACGTGGCGCGGTCCGTCGCCCGATTTCCGAGCGCTTCAGGACGGGGCGAGACGAGCCACGGGCGTCGGCGACTCTCCCACGTGCCGGAGCGCGGTCGCCTTCACGTACAGATAGACCGTCGTACCGGGCCGCAAGTCGAGCTGACGGACCGGCTCCTCGGTGATCGCCACGCGGATCGGGCTTCCGAAGCACCGAACCTCGAGGGTGAGGCCGAGCGTGCGCGAATGGCGTCGGATGCGCTCGACGGTCGCCCGGAGGACGTTCCGGGCGCTCGAGGCGAATCGACGGCGACCGACGACCACCGACTCCGGGTCGAGGAGGACCGAGACGGGCTCGCCGTCCCGGGCCGGGAACGCGACCCGCAAGCGCAGGCCTCCCTCCACGTGGACCTCGGGGGTGGGCCGGCTTCGGTAGACCCCGTGCAGGAGGTTCGGTTCCGAGAGGGGGGTGAGCGGGTGGGCATCGAGGAGCTCGACCGAGTCGAAGCCGCCGCGGACGATCCGGTCCCCGAGCCGGGTGAGGGTCGAACCCCCGTGCCCGGCGCCCCCGCGGACCGCGAGGACGACCGGCCCCCCGAACGCCCGTTCGAGCCGCTCGATGCGGTAGACCGCCCGGTCGCGCGAGATCCCGAGGCGGCGGCTCGCCGCGGCGAGCGACCGTTCCTGGGCGAGCGAGCGGAGCAGCGCGATGTCGGTGCTCGTGATGAGGTTCGCCCGCGCGCCGGTCACCGGGCGCCCCCGGCCGCCGACCCCAACCGGTGCACGGTGCGCTCGTCGACGTTGAAGCGGAGGCGGTCGCCGGCCATCGGGAGCTTCGCGGGCCACGGCCGGGGAAGCCGGAGGACGACCATCAGGTCGTCGACCGTGAGCTCGACCCGGACCCCCTCCGGATTCGGCCGGGCGCTCCGGACGAGACCTTCCCAGGTCGACGGCACCCCGATGGTCGGGACGGCCTCGGGGGTCCCGAACGCCACCCCGTCGGGGCCGGCCGACGCGAGGAGCCAGGCGGTGAACGGTCGCTCCCGGCCGGCCTCGAGCGTCGCGCGGTCGAAGACGTTCTCGTAGCCGGCGAATCGCGCGACGAACGGGTCCGACGGACGGTCGAGGAGGGCGCGCGCGTCGCCGGCGAGGCGGACCCGACCGTGGTCGAGCACGATGAACGAGTCGGCGAGGGAGAACGCGAGGTCCGGGTCGTGGGTGACCACGATGACCGGGACCCCCTCCGTCGCGCGCAGGTCGGTGAGGACGGTACCGAGCTCGTGGCGGGCCTCGACGTCGAGCGCCTGCCACGGTTCGTCCCAGACGATCAGCTTGGGCTCGGCGGCCAGGGCGCGGGCGAGCGCGACCCGCTGCTGTTCTCCGCTGCTCAAGCGCGCCGGGTACCGGCGCTTAAGCGACGTGAGCCGGAATCGCGCGAGGAGTTCTTCGGTGCGCTCGTTCGCGTCGGGTCGTCCGCGCAGCTCCATCGGGTAACGGACATTGCCGAACACGGTTCGCTGGGGGAAGAGGCCGAGCCCCTGCGGCACGTAGCCGAGCGACCGCTCCTCGGGCATCCAGTCCGAGATGTCGACTCCGTCGCGCAGGACCCGTCCCTCGCGGCACGGGAGGAACCCCGCGAGGGTGCGGAGGAGCGTGGTCTTCCCCGCCCCCGAGCTCCCGAGCACCGCGACCGCTTGGCCCGGCCGGAGCGAGAGGTCGACGGGACCGAGGTGGAAAGCATCGAGGTCGGTCTCGACGCCGTCGACGACCCACTCGCTCATGGGGTGAGGTCTCCCCGGCGCCAGGGCAACCAGCCGCTGCGCTCGCCGATGCGAACGGCGAGGAAGAGGACGAAGGCGATCAGGAGGAACAGCGAGCTGACCGCCGCGGCGTCCGCGAGGTCACCGGCCTGGAATAGGTCGTAGATGTAGACCGAGACCGTGTTCGTGACGGGGCCGTTGTAGGGGCCGCCGGGATAGATCGTGTAGGCGAGGATCAGGATCCCCCCCACCTCGCTCACCGCGCGGGCCCAGGTGAGCAGGAGACCGGCCACGATCCCCCGCAGCGCGACCGGCAGGGTGACCGTGATGAAGACCGTCGCCGGGCCGGCGCCGAGCGAACGGGCCGTCTCGAGGACCCGAGCGTCGACCGCTTCGAAGGAGAGCTGGCTCGCGAGGACCGTGTAGGGGGCGCTCACGACCGCCATCACCAGAACGACGCCCCATACTGTGTCGTAGACGGGAAAGCCGATCGCGTTCGTGAACCGGTAGAGCGGCGAGCCGGGGAGGACGAGGAGGAAGAGACCGAGGCCCACCATCAGGTGCGGGACGGCGACCGGGAGCGCGACGACCGACTCGACAACCGAGCGGCCGAAGAACCGCCGCCGGGCGAGGAGGTAGCCGAGCGGGATCGCGAGAAGGGCCGTGGCGAGCACCGCGATCCCGGAAGCGTAGAGCGTGACCCCAATCGCCTCGCGGACGTAGACGTTCTCGGCGGCCGCGACGATCCGTGAGAACGGTGCGTAGGTGAACAGCGCGACGATCGGCAGCAGCAGGAGCAACAGGAGCGAGGCGGAGAGCACGATCTGGAGCGCGAGCCAGTACGGCCCCGTCCGCCACCGCCGTCGCGGGGGGGGTCCGCCCCCGTCGCTCATGAGAGGGCCGTTTGCGCCCACCCGGGCAACGGGACCACGTCGGGCGCGAGCACCGATGGGACCGCCGAGGGGCTATCGCTCCACCCCGGGAAGATCGGCGTGAAGGCCCCGCCCTGCGCGGCGTCCGCGAGGATCGCGCTCCCCTGCGGGGAGAGGAGGAGGTGGATGAACGCCGCCCCGAGGGCGGGGTTCGGCGCGTTCGACGGCACCGTCACCGCGAACAGGACCGGCGCGGGCGCGACTTTCGCGAGCCCCCCTGACGCCGAGATGATCGACGTGGAGAGCTTCGCGTAGTCGGCGAGCGCGGTCGAGTTGTTGGCGGCGAGTCCGACGATCGGATTGAACGGAACGTAGGCGAGGCCGTTCACGACCGCGTAGGAGCGGTAGGTGATGACGGCGGAGACGACCCCGGTCGAGAGCAACGAGGCCGCCTGGGATTCGTGCTCGATCTTGGTGATCCCCGTGCCGGTCGCGTAGCTCCCCGGCGCCCCGTTGTAGAAGTGGGAGTAGACCGCGGAGATGTCCCCGTTGTCGTACAGCATCCCCTGGAGCATCAGGCTGAAGATCTCGTTGTAGCCGTTCGGGTCGGTCGAAGCGTTCCAGATCGCGAACGGCGCGCTCGCGGTCGCGTTGAGCAGCTTCGACGGCCAGTTGGTGGAGTTGACCCCCGCGAACGCGGGGTTCCCCGACTTGTACGCGAGCACCTCGGGGGTCGACCCGAACACCACCTCGTAGCTCGCATACTTCGGCTCGAGGAGCTGCGGGATAAGGCGGTAGTCCGCGACGGCCGCGACATCCGCTCGCGCGGTGCCGGTGGTGATGGCCGTCGTGATGTCGAGCGACCCCTCGTAGGTCTGAGCGGCCGGCGGCGCGCTGATTCCCGGCGTCTCGTTCACGAGGGCGTTCGCAAGCTCCGGGAAGAGGGTGTCCAGCGTTCCGGCGCCGAGCACGGAGAGGGTGGAGTTCTCGACCGCGGAGGGGGTGGACGACGGCGAACCCCGGTATTCGTACCCGGCGAAGAACCCGATTCCGCCCACGGCAGCCGCGACCACGACCAGAGCTACGACCCAGACGCTCGTCGGATACGTCATCGATGTGGCGAATTCCCACATCGGATAAAGTTTGCTTGAGCAGGTTCCGGGACTACAACGAACGTCGGTGAGCAATCGGGCGGTAGCACGCGTAGGCCCGGCCGATGAGCAGCGAGCGCGGCACCGGCCCGAACTCGCGGCTATCCCGGCTCACCGATGGGTCGTCTCCGACGAGATACACCGAGCCGGCGGGGACCGTCGTACCGTCCGGAGGGGCCGGGCCGTCGGGCACGAAGCCGACCCTCTTCACGAGGTGTCGGGTCGGAAGAATGGGATCCCGGACGACGACGATATCCCCGGGTCGGGGAGGATGGTGCCGGTAGGCGCCCGGGTCGACGTAGAGGGCGTCCCGCGGAACGAGCGTCGGAGACATCGAGGCGTCCGCGACCGTGAACCGGCGTCGTCGCAGCCAGCGAAGGAATCGTTCCCCCCTCGTGAGCGGAGGGAATCCCGGCCCGTCCGGCAACCTTATCCTCCGACCGAGGTATCGCGGGCCACCATGTCGGCTTTCCCTCGACTCCGCGACTGGGCCCTCCGGGCCCGCGACGCCGTTCGACCGCCTGCGATCGCCTACGCCCACTGCGACATTCCGTGCGGTATTTATGACCCGCACGAGGCGCAGATCGCGGCGCTTACCGTGCTACGGATGGACCAGCTGATCGGGGAGCTTGCCGCCCCCGCGATGGACTCGAAGCCCGAGGACCGGAGCGCGTATGTCTCGAAGCTCGCCCGGTACACCGCCGTCAAGGAGCAGCACGCGGAGCGCGTGAAGCATGAGGTCCGGGTCATCTGGGGCGATTACTTCACCCCCGACCACGCGAAGCAGTTCCCGCAAGCGCACGAGCTCGTCTTCAAGATCTTGAAGCAGGCCTCCAAGGCCCGACAGGGAACGAGCCTCGCCGATGCGCAGGAGCTCCTCAAGCTCGTCCAGGAGTTCGCCGAGGTCTTCTGGCAGACGAAGGGGGCGAAGACGAAGCGGCAGCCGTCGATGCAGAAATCCGGCGGCGAGCTCGTCGTCCCCGTCGCCGCGTAGACCGCATCCCGTCGTCCGAGATTGGGGGACGACCGTCGGGGCGGCCTAGGTCGGCGGCGACGGCGCGGGCGGAGCTCGCCCCTCTCCCAATTTCGGGAACCGGACCGCCTGCCCGCAGGCGGGGCAGACGTACTCGCTCAGGCCGTGGTGGCGCAGCGGGGTCCGGCACTTCGGGCAGGGAATCGGTTTCGCGCTGACGTACGCCGCGAACAGCTCCTGGGAGCGACGGTCTTCGAGACTCAACTCGGCCGATCCCTTCGGGGTGGGTGGCACGGCCGGCGCGCTCGTACGTTCGGCGTTGCGCGCCTCCCGAGCCGAAGAAAGCCGCCCGCACTGCGGGCAGACCGCGAGGCTCTCGGTGCCGGTCGATTGGAGCGGGACGTGGCAGTGCGGGCAGATCGTCTTCAGGCCGACCGGGGTGAACACGGGCGCCGGAGCTTTGGGAGCGCGCATCGGCTCGGGGGTCGGAGGAGCGACGGGTGCCGGGGACGGCACGGGGGCGGGCGGAGCGGGGATGGCCCACCGCACGAGGCGGCGGCTCGGCTCGTAGAGGATGGGAGTGTCGGCCCGCGCGAGCTCGTGGGCGAGGAGCTTCTCGGCCTTGCGCTCGCGCATCGAGAGCGCGGCGGCGAGGCCGGGGACGCTGGTGGTCCCGAGGGACTGCACGGTCGATCGAAGACGCTCGAGGTCCTGCTGGGAGGGGCCGAAAAAGGCGACCATCGCGCGCCCTCCCTCGTCGCCCGAAAAGAACCTATCGCTCCATGGGCAGAGAATAAGGGAGGCACCGGCGGGCGGCCCTTGGTCTCTTGGACGGTGCCACCAAGAGACGCTTCCGCCGATGCCCGAGGCCAATCACCGTACAAACGAGGGACTCTATATAGTTATCAGGGGGGGCCGGAACGTGGCCGATGGAGCGGTTTCCCACGGCCGGGACCTCGGGCCATCGTTCGGCGGTTGGTTTTTTAGGGTGTGGGGATAAACCGCCTCCCGAGGCGATTCGACCAGGGAGGGACGGCTATCCACGAGTTTCTCAACGCCTCCGAGAAGGTAGCGACGGCGCCCCCGCCACCGCCGACGCCGACCCCGGTCCCCCCGAGCGGCGCGCCGGCGATCGTCCTCGGAGGGAGCGAAGACACCCGACTATTGCTCCGGGGGCTTTTGCGCCTGCACCGCCACCGAGTTCTTCTCGAGGCGCCGACCCGGGAGGCGGTCGACCGACTGCCCCCTTCCGCCGAGGTTAAGATCCTCGTCCTCGACGCGGGCACGGACAAGGCCGACGTCTGGGCGAACGAGCTCTCCTCCCTGCTTCGGGTCCGGTCGGACCTTCGCGCCCTCGTGATCCTCCCGAGCTCCGACCCGGGGCTCGAGACCCGCGCGCGCCAGGCGGGAGCCCGCGCGGTCCTCGTGCGTCCCTTTGCGATCCGCGACTTCGTCGAAGCGGTGGACTCGATCGGAGCCCCGCCCTCGTCGACGTAGCGTCGCGAGGCGGGCGAGCTCAGGGCCCGTGGCGCGGCTTCGCTCGACCGCGTCGAGGGGGAAGTCCCGCTCCCTTTCGGACGCGGTGCGCGGGCGCATCACGGAGGACCCCTCCCATCTCACTCCGTTCGCGCACGACGCCTCCCATCTCTCGGGTACGCCGCTCGCCGCCGTGGCGCCGGCGGATCCGGACGACCTGGTCGCGCTGGTCCGGTGGGCGCGCCGTACGCGCACGCCGCTCGTGGCCCGGGGTGGTGGCACGTCCCTGGACGGGGAGTCGGTCCCTCCCGACGGGAGCGTCGTGGTCGACCTCTCCGGCTGGTCCCAGCTCCTCGAGGTGGACCCGGAGGGCGGATGGGCCCGGGTCGGGCCGGGGATGGTGAACCGGGAGCTCGCCCGAGCTCTCCGTCCGTACGGGCGGTTCTTCCCGCCCAACCCCGGGTCGTGGACCGCTTCGACCATCGGCGGCAACGTCGGCACGAACGCGTCGGGGATGCGGTCGTTCCGGTACGGGTCGACCCGGGACTGGGTCGAAGAGGTCGAGGCGGTGCTCGGCACCGGCGAGCGGGTCCGGCTGGGTTCCCGGGTCGCGAAGCGCTCCGTCGGACCGGACCTCCTCCAGATGTTCATCGGCAGCGAGGGAACGCTCGGGATCGCGACGGAAGTGACGGTCCGGCTCGCCCCGCTGCCGGCCGTGAGGAAAGCGGTGATCGTCCCTCTCTCCGACGGCGTACCGTTGGCCCCGGTCGCGACCAGGCTCGCACGCTTTCCGGGGATCGGCCTCTCGGCGATCGAGTACCTCGACCGGCCTTCGGCGGCGGTCCTCGCCGAACGCCATGCCGGGAAGTTGCCCGCCGCCTCCGCTCTTCTGCTGCTGGAAGTGGAAGCGGACGATGACGACGACGCGGGACGTAAGCTGGAGCGTCTGAGCGACGCGCTCGGGCCGGTGGGCGGGGGAGCGGAGGCGACGGTGGCGCGGGACGCCGACGACCTGTGGACCTTGCGGGGCGAGAGCGGGGACGCCCTTCTCGAGCGGATCGGCTACCATGTTCGGGAAGACGTCGCGGTGCCGGTCGGCGAGGTCGACCGACTGATCGCCGAGCTCCGCACGATCGCCCGTTCGGAGCAAGTTCCCGTGTTCCTGTACGGCCACCTCGGCGAGGGGAGCCTTCACCCGAACTATGCGGTCGACCCGACGACGCCTAAGGCCGAGCGCATCCGAGCGGCCGTGCTGCACGCCGCCCGGACCCTCGGGGGAACGATCAGCGCCGAGCACGGGATCGGTGTGTTGAAGCGCGGGTTCCTCGCCGACGAGCTCGGCGAAGCGGCCGTCGAGTTGCTGCGCGCCCTGAAGCGCGCGTGCGACCCGGACGGGATTCTGAACCCCGGGAAGCTCTACCCCTCGTCGCCTCGGCCCGCGCGAGCGCGGTGACTTTTTCGGTCGCCTTCGGGACCGGCAGGCGGCGGAATTCGGACGGAGTGACCCATCGTCGACGGCGACCGTGGGCTCCCGAGGCTCGGGTCGCCGGGAGCTGCGCCGCGAAGGCGTGGAGCTCGACCGAGAAGTGGCTGTAGGCATGCCGGACGGTGCCGAGGGGGACCCATCGGACGGCGGAGAGACCGGTCTCCTCGCGCAGCTCCCGGCGGGCTGCCTCCTCGGGGCTTTCGCCTCGCTCGATGCGACCTCCCGGGAATTCCCATAGCCCCGGGAGGAGGCCGGAGGCGGGCCGGCGTTGGACGAGCCACCGCCCGCGGTCGCTCAGGACGACCACCGCCGCCCGGACGTGAGGTCGTCGGGCGCGTTCGGCGCGCCGCGGGATCGTGGCGGGGTCGTCGAGCTCGCGGTACGCCCGGCAGGCGAACGCGGCCGGACAGGCCGGGCAGAGCGGTTGCACCGGTCGGCAGATTGTCTCGCCGAGCTCCATCACCGCCTCATTGAAGGTGCCCGGGTCCGAGCCGGGCAGGACGCCGGCGAGGTTCCGCTCGAGCCGGGCCGATACGGTCGGGTCCCGAACGTCGCCCTCCTCCCGGGTCCATCGCGCCGCCACCCGCCGTCCGTTCGCCTCCATCGCGACGCACGGACGACCGAACGCGATTGCGGCGACCGCCCGAGCGATGTACGGACCGACGCCCGGCAGCGTCGCGAGCTCGCCGACCGTGGTCGGAAGCCGACCGCCCCGCTCCCGCACGAGCTGCCGCGCGGCGGCGTGGAGACGGTGGGCCCGGGCGTAGTAGCCGGCGCCTTGCCAGACCTTGAGGACCCGGTCCGCCGGGGCCCGGGCGAGCGCGTCGACGCTCGGGAACTCCCGGACGAACCGCTCGAAGTACGGCGCCGCCTGGGCGACCCGCGTCTGCTGGAGGAGCACCTCCGCCACCCAGACCCGGTAGGGGTCGCGGTCCGCGCGCCAAGGGAGCGGGCGGCGATGGCGCCGGTACCAACGCACGAGCGCGGGACCGAGGTTCCGCGGGAGCGCCGTCGCGGCGGCCGGGGCGGAACGCACGGACCCTCGATTTCCGGACGAAGCGGAGGCTTAAAGCGGGACGGGGATTCGAAGGGGCGCCGTGGGCGAGCGAGCGGAGCCGATCCGAGTCACGGACGCGACGTTCGAGCGCGAGGTGATCCGGTCGACGCTTCCCGTCGTCGTCGATTTCTACGCCGACTGGTGCGCTCCCTGCCGCGTCGCGGAGCCGCTGTTGCGGGACCTGAGCGCGCAGCTCGCCGGTCGCGTGAAGGTCGCGAAAGTGAACGTCGACGAGGCCACGCTCGTCACCCGGTCGTACGGGATCCACATGCTCCCGACGTACGTCTTCGTGCAGGCCGGCCAGGAGAAGGGCCGCGAGGTCGGCTCGGTCGACCTGGTCGCCTTCCGGGAGAGCGTGCGGAAATACTTCTCGAAGGCGCGTGTCAGTGGCGGAAGACGCGCCAGCCGGTGAAGTACATCGACATCCCGTACCGGTTCGCCGTCGCGATCACCTCAGGGTCACGGATGCTTCCGCCGGGCTGAAGGATCGCGGTGACCCCGGCTCGTCCGGGCGCTTCGACCCCGTCCGGGAACGGGAAGAACGCATCCGACGCGAGCACCGCGCCTTTCGCGCGGTCGCCCGCGACCTCGCAGGCGAGCTCGGCGGCCTTCACCCGGCTCGTCTGGCCCGAGCCGATGCCGACCGTCGCGGCGCCTTGGGCGAGGACGATCGCGTTCGATTTCGCGTGGCGGACGACCCGCCAGGCGAACTCGAGCGAGCGTCGTTGCGCCGGCGTGAGCTCCGGGCCGGTGACATGCTTCCAATCGGTCGGGGCGAGCTGGCGCACGTCGGCTTCTTGGAGGAGGAGACGGCCGAGCGCGCTCTTCGCCTCCCACCGCACGCGTTCGACCGACGGGGCAGTCGCCCGTACGACCTTGAGTTTCGCTCGACGGCCGAGCGCCTCGAGCGCGGCCGGCTCGAATTCGGGCGCGACGAGCAGGTCGACGAAGACCCCTTTGAGGGTCGCCGGGTCGTCCGGCCCGAACGGCCGGTTGACGGCGACCACGCAACCGTAGCGAGCGACGGGGTCGGTCGCGACCGCCTTCGTCAGCGCTTCGGCTAGCGTCGCGCCCGAGGCGACCCCGCAGGGCGTAGCGTGCTTCACCACCGCCGCGCTCGGCTCGGCGAACTCTCCGACGAGCGCGAGAGCCGTATCGACGTCGAGGAAGTTCGTGAAGGAGAGGCCCTCCCCTTTCAGCACCGAGAACGGACGGGAGGCGAGGCCCGCGCCGACCGGCGCGACCGCGGCGAACGTGGCGGCCTTCTGGTGGGGATTCTCCCCGTAGCGGAGGCGGACCGGCTCGCGTCGGAAGACGATCTCGTCGGGGAACGGGTCCGCGGTGGGGGAAGCCGGGCGGAGCCCCCGCGCGATCGCCGCGTCGTAGGACGTGCATCGTTCGAACGCCCGGACCGCGAGCCGCCGTCGGGTTTCGGCGCTCACCGCGCCGCCGCTCGAGCGCATCTCGGCGAGGACGAGCTCGTACTCCGAAGGGTCGGAGACGACCGTGACCCAGGCGTGGTTCTTCGCCGCGGCCCGCGCGAGCGTCACCCCTCCGATGTCGATGTACTCCTCGAGGTCGCTCGCGCTCGGGTGCTCGGCGAGGTGCCGCTCGAACGGGTAGAAGTTCACCGTCACGAGGTCGAACGGGAGCAGTTTCCGCTCGGAGAGCTCCCGTCGGCCCTCCTCGGTCCGCGGGGCGAGAATCCCCCCGAGGAGGCCGGGGTGGAGCGTCTTCACCCGCCCGCCGAACCAGGAAGCGATGCCCGTGAGCTCCTCGGCCGGGCGGACCGTCACGTGCGACTCGGCGAGCGCGCGACGGGTCCCTCCCGTCGCCCACAGCTCGACCCCCAATTGCGAGAGGCCGAGCGCGAACGGACCCAGGCCGGTCTTGTCGTCCACCGACAGCAGCGCCCGCTCGACCCGCGCCCGAGACGTCGGTTCGGTCGCCACTCGCCGTTCCCGGAACGGGGAGGGAGGAAGGGAGATAAGTTTCGCGGAGCCGGGCGCCCCCGTTGACGGGAAGGGAAGGCCGGCCGAGCGGAAGTATTAATACGCCACTCCCGGCTCAAATCATCGTGCGCGGGCGCCGAGGGGCGTTCGCGATCGGCATGCCGCACGCATATCGCTGGGCCGGGGCACCCGCCGTGGGCCGGCCGGGGGTTCCGGTACGCTCCCGTCGCCGGGCGTGGCGCCGTCGGTCCCGCCGGGCCCAGGTGTCGGCGGTCGCGACGATTCTAGGCCTGCTCCTCGTGGTGACGTTCATTGCGAACTACATCGCGACCACGCTGCCGAACACGATGGGACAGAACGACCTCCAGCACGAGCTCCAGGTCGAGAACCAGGTCTCCGAGCTCTCCGCGCTCGTCCAAGCGATCGGGGGCGCGAACGCGATCGGCGCGCAGGTCTCGCAGCCGATCACCCTCGGTTCGCTCGGGGCCCCGCCGTTCGCGAGGGCGGACGGGGCATACATCTCGGCGCTCACGACCATCGCCAACACGACCGGCAACTATCCCCTATCGACGTTCAACCTCACCTTGAGCGGCCAGACGCACGCGCTCTCCTCGAGCGGCTCGTCGGGATTCGCCGTGAACCTGATGAACACCTACGCGCCGAAGGCGGAGGTGGCGTTCGACGAGGGGGCGGTCCTCTTCGCCGAGGTGGGCGGCTTCCCGATCTTCATCGTGCCCCCCTCGGTCACGTTGAGCAAGGGCGTGCTCACGGTGTTCTTGCCGCGGTTCTTGAACTCGGTGTCGGGCGAAGCCGGTAACGGGGGCGCGGACGTCCTCCTGCAGCTCATCTCCACGACGTGGGTCACCCTCCCGTCGCCCGGCCTGTCGCTCGCGAGCGGCTCGAACATCGTGATCTCGTTCGTCAGCCCGTTCGCCGTGTCATGGTACTCCTACTTCCAGTCGGTGAAGGCCCTCGCCTCGTACGTGACCTGCGCGGGGCCGAACAGTGTCTGTACCGCCTCCTTCGGCGCGAGCGGCCTCGGCCCCCTCGGCACGGTGACGCTCACGATTCCGTCGACCGCCATCAGCCAGCTCAACGCCGAGACGGCGGTCTTCTCCGTGGCGATCGTCTGACCGCCCCGACGGGCGGCCCGCGAGCTCACCCGCGCGGCGCGCCCCGGCGGCCCCGCATCCACGCTTTCGCCCCGACGAGCGTGCCCCAGGTCCGATACGGGATCAGCGTCGGGGCTCCGGGCGCCCGAATCGGGCCGCTCCATGCCGTGCGGGCGCGGGCCGCGGTGAGGTGGTCGACCTCGACGATCGCCCGACGGCCCTCGGCCCGGATGAGGCGAAAGCGGGGAGACGGCTCGCCGGCCGCGACGAGCCGGTCCGCGAGCAGATTCTCCCAGGCGCGGGGGGAAAGAACGGGAAGGAGTTCCCCCGCCACCTCGAGACCGAGGTAGCGGGGCCGCCGAGCGGGGGACGGCGTTGCCTTACCGGACGAGGTCGATGACTTCCTCGGACTCACCGGCCGCGTAGCCTCCCTTCTGTCCGAGGAGGCTCTGGGCGCGGACGCCGGTGATGATGAGGAGCACCTTGATGGTGTTCTCCATCTCGGGGGAGTTCTCGAC
>DASPOD010000035.1:0-44305 GCA_035626215.1 Thermoplasmata archaeon | reverse complement strand
CGCTCCCGCGATGCCCCATCGGAGCTGGGACACCCCGCCCGACACGGACACAACGCCGGCTCAGATCGACCGGGACGCGCTCGCCGAGATCCATCTTTTGGACGGCGAGCGGATCCTGCGGGTTTGGAAGACGGCGCGCGGATTCCTCGTGATGACCAACCTGAGGTGCACCGACATGATGCGCAAACCCCAGGTGTTCGCCCCGAGCGACTGGGAGGCCGGACCCAGCCTCTTCTTCTACAACCTGGCTCGGCCCCGGGTGGAGCTCCACCGTTTCCTACGGCTGTCGGAGGAGCACGAGGGTCGGGCGGTCGTCCTGCGCTTCTACCTCCACGACCCCGAGGAGGTCGCCCGGGAGATCGAGGCCGCCCGGGAGGCCGGGCGAGCCGAATGGCTCCAACGCCGCGCCCGGAACGAGGCGACGGTCCGCATGGCTCGCGAGCACTGGGCGACGGCCATGGCGGCCGCGGGTCGCGGTGGTCCGCGACCGGTCATGCGCGTGCGCTGTGGATACTGCGGAAACCTGATCGAGACGAGCGCCCTGCGCTGCCCGTTCTGCGGCGCGCCCCAGCGCGGTTGACGAAGCCCCGACCCCGGGCTACGCGCGTGGGTCCAAGGGTTCTACGGTGCGAACACCCCTACTGCGAGAGCGCCGCGCGGAACGCCTCGACGCCGAAGGGGCGACCCGTGACCTCGGTGAGCCGGGGCATCCAATCGTAGAGCGAGCCGGGGGCGAACCAGTTCCGGGTGAGCCAAGGCCCCACCCGGCGGTTCGGCCAGATGGGGTCCCCGAGTCGCTCCCGGATCGTTCCGGTGAGCTGCTTTCCGAACAGGATGGCGAGAAGGTAGTTGGACGCGTACGTCGGGTCGTCGACGAAGAACGAGTCGACGAACGAGAGCGGAGGGGACCCGTCGTACCCGAAGACCGCGCGTTCGAGCCGTTGGGACGCCTCGAGGGGGTTTCGCTCGGGATTTCGGTAGAGTTCCTGCTCGACACGGAGCCATTGGGCGTGCCAAGCGGCGTCGATCGACCCGTCGTCCCGGGACCGCTGGGCGAACGCCTCGGCCCGTTCCCGCCCAACGCCCGGCTGCTCGACGAGCCAGCTCGCGTGGCTCGCAAGGTCCTCGAAGATCCCGCCGATGCCCTCGTGGAAGGCGCCGAATCCCGGGATGTTTTCGTGCCAGCGGAGAAGGTGGCGTGGGGCCCGGATCGAGGCCGAGTGCACGGCGTGCCCGACCTCGTGGAACATTACCATGTAGCGATGCCAGCCTCCCTGAGGATGGACGAGGATACGCACGTCTCGGGGCGGGTCCGGGGCGAGGGTGAGACCACCGAACGGCGTGTCGTGGTAGACGACCCGGAACCGTAGGCGGTCGGTTCGGAACCCCCACTGGCCGACCGCCCGGAGAATCCGAGGGAGCATCGCACGCTGAGGGAACAGGCGGTCCGGTAGTGACGCTCGCCGATACCGGGCGTAGAGCATGTCCCACGGGTGCCACTCGACCTGACCCGTCGCCTCCCGGAACCCATCCCGAAGGGACCGGATCCGGCCACGGGCGAGGTGGGCGGCCGTCTCGGAAAGCTCCACGAGCCGTTCGGGGGTCAACCCCTGGAAGCCGAGCCGCATCGCGGCAAACGTGCGGTACCCCAGCGCGCGGGCCCGCTCGTTCCGGAGGCGGACGAGCTCCACCATGGCGTCCTCGAGGGGGCGGTAGAGGGGCTCGAACACGTAGTGCGCGCGCTTCCGGTCGGCCTCGCGAGGGTTCTGCTCCACCTGGTGCCAGATCGCACCTCGGTCCACGAGACGCCCCTTCCATCGCGGCCGGAACGCGAGGATCTTTCCCTGCAACTCGCTCCGACGTCGGACGACGTCCGGGTGCTGCTCGACCTGAGCGTCGAGCAGAATCCGCTCGAGCAGCTCGATGCGACGGTGCAAGGGATACGCCCAAGGCCGGCGGAGCGCGGCCCGGACCCAGGCGAGGATCCGGTCATCGGACAGCAGAGCGGCCCGCCGAAGCTGCCACGGGGCGGGGCCACGTTTCGACCGACCGCATTGGAGATCCCACTCCGCGAGAAGGATCGCTCGGTCGAACCGCTCGAGACGGCGGTCCAGTTCCAAGATGAATCGTTCACTGTCGCGGCGGTGGACGGAGGATGGAACCGGAATCGAGGGCACGCACGTCCGTAGCGGCCCGAGGAATAACCTTAGCCAATTTCGCCGGGCGTTTCACCGATCCGGGTCGGCCGAAGGAAACCTCCGACCTTCCCCTACAGCCACACCGCCATCAGGAGCTCGTCCACGGGTCGGCCCGACAGCATGACCTCGCCCCGAAGGCGGCCTTCCTCGGTGAACCCGAGCTCCCGGTAGAGCGCGATCGCGCTTTCGTTCGTCGCGAACACGCCGAGCGTCACTTTGCGGATTCCCTCGGACCGGGCCCAGTTCAGCATGTCCACCATCATCGCCTTACCGAGGCCCTGGCCCCGGACCGGCTTACGGACCGAGATTCCGAGGCTCGCGGTGTGGGCGTTCTTCGCAAACCGACCGCGGTGGATGTCCGAGGCGGCGACCACCTGCCGGTCCACGGTCGCGACGAGGAAGAGGGTCCGCCGGGGGTCGAGCGTCCGGAGCATGTCATCCTCCTCGGCGATGGTCTTGTCGGTCTGCTCGATCATGATGTAGACCTGCTCCCCGGCGACCTCGTTGACGTGCTCGAGGATCGCTTCGGCGTCCCGGGGTTCGGCCCTCCGGATCAAGGCCGACCGGCCGTCCCGAAGGGTAAGGTAGTGCGGGTGGAACAGGGTCATCGTGCGCGGGCCCAAGGTGAGCCGACGGGCTTAAACTTCCGGTGGCCGGGCTGGCTCGAGGGGTTCGTGGCCGTGTGAACCCCGGGTTCCGGCTACTAGCAGCCCCAGCTGCAGTCGGAACCGGAACAACTTCCGAGGACCGTGACCAGCGTTAGGTCCGGGTTGTAGGACCCCGAAGCGAGAGGCAAGGTGAGGTTCATCGTAATCAGCAAGGCAGCATGGGCACCGACATAGGGACCCTCCACCCCGGGGACGCCCTTCCCTCCGTTGCAATACTGGGACGGGACGGACGAGTAGGAGTAGTTCACGTTGGTCTCGAGGTCGGCGATCTGCGCCGTACCGTTCGCCCCATTGTCGACCTCGAACGAGAAGTTGTAGAAGCCTCCCGGAGACAGGACGACGTCGAGCGACGTGCAGTTGGACGCCGGGACCGTCTGGTTGGTGCACGGGCGGTCGTTGAACAGGGGCCACTCCCAGCTGGCCTCGGATTGGCCGCTACCCACGGTCTCGATCGTACCGGGGAGCGTGCTCTCGAGGAGGACAACGGTCTTCGAGGTTGGGGGCGACGACGAGGATGAGGGCGACGGGGCACTGAGGACGAGCCCGACCACGATGACCACGACGAGTCCCACGAGTCCCGGGACGATCCACCAGCCCTCGGATCGGCGGCCGGCGCCAGGCGCCATGACAGGGTCGGGCATCGCCCTCCGGCCTATCTTGCCTTCGGACGGTGGCGAGCCCACGGCCACGAAGGCCGGCCGGGCGGCGCGCGACCGGCCGGACCTTCGGCATCGACCGGGCGGGGAAAGAGCGATGTCTCCCTGGCCGTCTTCGTTCGGCGCCAGCAAGCCTCAACCACCGACGGAAGCGGAGGAGAGTTTCAGGATGCGGTTCCACCGGGTCGATCCGGAACAAGAGTTGGACCGGCTTCGGCAGTTCCTTCGGAGTTCGGACCCCAACGACTACCTTCTCGAGGAGATCGCCGAATGGATCCGTTCTGGACGGCTTTGGGCGGGAACTGAACGCGGGAACTGGCTCGCGTTCGGCCGTCTGCACGACCTGGGCGAGGGAGAGGGGTGGGTCAGCGGATTTCGGGTGGCGGCCGCTCACCGTGGGGAGGGCCTCGGCGGGCAGCTCCTGGCACAGGTCATCTCGGACGCCCGGTCCATCGGCGTGAGTTCCCTCCGCGCGGCGATCGAAATCGAGAATGTCGTCTCGAGCCGCCTGTTCACCCGGTCGGGATTTCGGCCGGTCATCGAGCTGACCCTCCGGTGCGGACGGGCGACACCGGGCTCGGGTCCCTCGCTCCAACGGGGGGAGCCCGGGGTTCCCTGGTCGGGGCCGGTCGGTTGGCTTCCGCACGCAACCGGGTACGTGGACCTTCTCCCCGGCGAGGACGGAGGTCGGTTCGGCCGGTGGCGACCTTCGCTCACCGAGCGGTGGGCGAACGAGGGGAAGCTCTACGTCGCCCGTGGGCTTGCGGCGGCGGTTCAGGTAGACTGGTGGAAAAGCCCGCGTACGCTCTGGGTCAACCCGCTCCAAGGCGACCCCGACCGGCTCGTGGGCGCCGTGGGCGCGCTCACCGAGGCGCTCGGACACGAGCAGTGGCAAGCGTTCCTGCCCTCGTCGGACGCGGCGCGGCAAGAGTACGACCGCTTGGGACTGTTCCCGCACCCGGAATGGGGCGACCGGGTTCGCATCTTCGAGTGGAACGAGCCTCGCACCGATCACGCTCGAACGCCGCGCTGATCGACGTTCCGGCCGCTCGAGCCGGAATATAACCCCGCGGCCCATCTTGCCGGCAACGATGGTCGCGTCGTCCGCGCATGCCCCCGCCCGTCTGTTCTACGACCCCGGATGCGGACCGTGTACGATGTTCGCCCGGGTCAGTGAGTGGGCGAGCCGGTCACGCCTCCGGGCTCTGCCATACGATGGCCCGGAGGCGACCCGCGAGCTCGGGGACCTGGACGACGAGCTCCGGTTCGCTTACGCTCACCTAGTCGACGCCCGCGGGCGGTGCTCCGGTTCCGCGATCATGAGCCCGCTCGTCGGTCTGACGCTCGGGTCGACGGGGGAGCGGGTCGTGACCCGGGTTCCTCGCATCGACCGGGGGCTCCGGTGGGTCTACGATCAGTTCTGGAACCTCCGGCGGACCCGCGGGTGCGCCTCGAGAGCTCGCCTCGCCGACGCGTAAGCGCCGAGGCCCAAGATGGTCCGGACCGGGCGGAGGGGGCGAGGCCCCGAATCGTCAGGGCGATTCAGGTCGCGCCCGTCGGCGGCGGGGCCGGTGGCGGTAGCGGAGGAGCTTCGGACGAGGACGCCGGTTCGGACGGTGCCGGTTCGGATGCGGGCGGCTCGGAGGAGGGGGGCGGCGGGCTCGGTGCCTTCCACTCTTGCGGCGGAACAGAGCCGCTGCTCGAGGAGCTCGAGGACGGCTTCGCCCCGCCGCGGCGACGGAGCAGGACCAGCAGCAGGACGACCGCCACGATCACCACGAGGATGAGCAGGATCAGCCAGCCGACCGTGACGCCGCTACCGGCCCCAAGCTCGTAGTTGAGGGCCGAGGGGCTCGGGTTCACGTACAGCGCGGCGATCCCGTCGCAGGTGCCCGTCGGGAAGCAGGTGCCCCCGGTGAGCGAGCCCTTCGCGAGCAGCTCGATGACGATCGTTCCCTGCGGCGCGTTCGATGGGACGGTGAACGGCACCGTGCCGCTCGGTCCGACGTTCTGGAGCGTCTGGACGTACGGGTAGCCGATCGCGAACAGCTCGAAGGAGAGCGTCTGCGGCAGGGCCGCGCCGCCGACCGAGCTCACCGCGTAGGAGAGCGTCACGGTCTGGCCCGGCTGGAAGCTTCCGTCGGAGTAGCTCGACACCGTCTTCACCCCGAGCTCGACCGTGTAGCCGACCTCGAGCAGGATGGCGGTGGAGCTGCTCGCGATGACCTGGCCGTTCGCGGAGGCCCAGACGTCCACCACGACCGAGATGGGTGGCGTGGAGGTGGGGATCGTGATCGGGATGCTGCTACCGTTCGCGACCGTGCCGCTCGACAGGAGGGCGTCCGCCGTGGCCCAGTATTCCCATGCCTGGTACTGGATCGTGACCGGAGCGGGTGTGCAGGTGGGGCTAACGCACGTGCCGGCACCGTTCAGCGTCACCAAGACGGAGGTCGAGGTGCCGGCTTCGTAGTAGTACTCGGCGGGGGTGAGCAGGAGCGACGGGTTCAGCACGTCCGCGGCTGCGGTCCCGGAGAACGTCTCCGTGGCGTTCGCGACGTAGACGGTCGCGTGGATCGTGTGGCCCATCATCGACGCGAGGATGGCGAACGTGAACGTCCCGGTCGTGCCGGTGGAGTTGAGGATCCCTTCCTCGTAGGTGATCGCGTCCGGCCCGGTCACGGTCCATCCGACGGCGGTGAGGGGACCGGTCTTGGTCGCGTTCGTAGAACCGACCGACCAGGTCGCGGTCGCCGACATCCCGTTGTAGTAGGTCGTGTGGTCGAGCGTGAGCTGGATCACGCCCGTGGCGGTCGGTGGAAGCAACGTCCAGACGGTCGCGTTCGAGTAGACGGTCCAGTGGTAGAACGTGCTCGCGCCCGGCACGGTCACGGTGAAGTTGATCACGTTGTAGATGTCCGCGCTCGAAAGCGGAGTGAACGGCGGGACGGTCCCGAGGAAGGTGAACGCCGCCTCACCGGTGGCGTTCGAGGTGAGCGCGGTCGGGGCGTCCAGGGGGCTCACGTGGGCGGTACCGTTCCAGTACCCGACGGTGATCGGAAGACCCGAAAGCGCGGTGAAGGCCCCATCGTACGATGCGCCCACCTGGACGCATCCCGCGATGAGGCTACCGATCGTGAAGGCCCCGTCGTTCACGAGCTCGCAGCTCGGCGGGGCGGCGGTGAGCCCGATGCCGTGAATGACGAGCGTCCCCACGTTGACGGTGATGTTGGCGCTCTCGTTCTCGACGACCTGACCGCTCACGTTCGTGACCGCGGAGACCTCGATATGGAGCAGGGTTCCCGGACCGGCGTTGCTCGGAACGGTCACGGCCAGCTGCCCACGGCCGGTGCTCATTGAGCCGAGCGACCGGCCCCCGGCACCGAAGAGGCTCTCGATCGTCCCGTTGCCGGTGTAGCTACCGTAGGCCGTGCCGCTCGTCGCCTTCGTGTAGGGGGACGCCGCGTTCGACACGAGGTTGAGCGCCCAGAACAGGTTGAACACCTGGCCGGGAATCGTCGCGGTCGTGCCGACGGACGTCGTGAGGGACGCGTAGTAAAGGTCGAGGGAGATGTTCTCGAGGACGGTCCCGCCGGCGGGGGCCGAGAAGTTGACGGTCCATTGGCCGGCGTACAGAACGCTTGACGGGAAGGTGTAGGAGACGCCCGAGGTGTAGGAGTCGTACGAGTGGGTGGTCGCGTTGAGGGTCGCCGTATCGTGGAAGGCGGGAACTCCGGCCTTGTCCCGGGCCGCGTTCGGGTCGGTGATGGTGACGTTGACGGCATGGTCGGCCGCGTTGGTGTCGGTGATGAGGAAATAGAGGGAGCCGTACCCGACCGCGCCGAGATAGAAGCGGTTGGTTGGAACATCGAAGCCGTTCACGATCGTGGCGATGATGGCCGCGTCCGGGGTAGCGGCGGTCTTGGGTCCGGCGACGGTCCCCGCCGGCGCGACGCTGTGGGTCGTGGCCGGAGCCAGGACGAACAGCATCGAGACAGTCAACAGTGCTGTCAGTAGCACGGTCAAGCCGACGGCAAGTATGCGATGCGACATCGCGAATAATCGGGTTGGACGGTCTATAAGTAACTCTGTTCCGCCAGGAAACCCACGGTTTTCGCCCGGATTTTCGAGTTCCGCGCCACCCTGCCCCCGAGTCGGGCGCACGGCCCAAAAACCGTTTCCATGGGCCCTCTTCTGGCCAGGGGCGATGCCGGTCTACATTGGCCTCCTGCGCGCGGTCAACGTAGGTGGCGGAACACAGGTCCCGATGGCTCGGCTCCGGGACCTCGTGGCCGAAGTCGGACTCGAGGATGGTCGGACGCTCTTGCAGTCGGGCAACGTCGTCTTCCGGAGCCGAACCAAAGATGCGACGAGAATCGAGCGGACGCTTGCCCGGTCGATCTTTGAGAAAATGGAGGTACGCACGGAGGTCTTCGTGCGGTCCATCGAGGAATGGCGGTCGATCCTCTCTGGAAACCCGTTCGCCCGCGAATCCCAGGACGACCCGAGCCACCTCCTCGTGATGGTCCTGCGACACGCCCCCGCGGAGGACCGTTGGAGGGCCCTTACGGCGGCGATCTCGGGCCGCGAGCGGGTCCATGGGTCCGGACGGCATGTCTACCTAGTGTACCCGGACGGCATCGGCCGCTCGCGCCTCACCACCGCGCGCATCGAGTCTCACCTCGGTACCGTGGGCACCGCTCGGAACTGGAATACCGTGAACAAGCTCGCCGAGCTCGCCGCGGCCACCGGGTAGCCCGGGGAGGACCCCCATCAGGCATATCTGTCCGCCGTCGTCATCGCCGTTCATGGTGTTCGTTCGCGACGAAGGGAGCGTGTACAACGCGCCGCTCGAGGTCGTCTGGAAGTTCCTTTCCTCCGACGTTCAACACTCGAAAGCCCACGGCCACCGGAACGCTGCTGGAAGGGAGCTCTCGGCCAACTCGGGCGAATACAGCTGGGACCAGGATTTTGAGGGCACATCGCAGCGGTTCACCATGCGCTGGACCGCGTTCCCCATGTTCGGGATCGCCTACGAGGTGCTCGAGGGTCCGTTCACCGGGTCGAAGTTCTTCGTATACTACCGGCCCCGCGGCTCGAAGACGCGGGTCACCATGGTGGGCGATTTCCTCTCCCCCACCATCCCCCCGGTCCGGCTCGAGACGTCGGTGCTCGGGTTCTTCACCCGGGAGTTCGAGCAGGACAGCCCCGCGATCGCCGCGATGGCCGCGACCCCGTAGCGACGGCGGTCGAATCGGCTTGACGAACGATTCTTGAACCGTCTACCGGGGTCGCGGACTGGCGTGCGGCCATGTCGAACGCGAGCGCGATCGCCGCCTCGCTCGTCTTCCTGAGCGTCATCGCCCTCGTGCTGGCCGCGCTCGTGCTGCGGCGGTACCGGAACGAGCGCCGGGCGTGCTACCTCTACTGGGGGCTCGGCTTGTTCCTGTTCTTCGTGACGCTGGTCGAGGAGGCGGTCCTCGACTTCGGCGTCTGGTCCCAGCCCTTGATCCAGTCGTACCTCGTGCTCGTCGCGGTCCTGGTCGGCATCCTCTCGATGGGCTCGGCCGAGATCTCGCTCGCCCGCCGGTGGCGATGGCCGTACTATGGATACCTCGGCGTGACGAGCGTCGCCCTCGTCGTGGTCGGCTTCACGACCACCATCCCGACCAGCATCATCTCGAACGGAGTGGTGTCCGGGCTCCCGCCCACGTCGATCGACCTCATCTCGTCGCTGATCACCTTCCCGGCCGCGGTCCTCCTCATCGTGAGCGCCCTCTACGGGACCGTGAAGTACCGCCGCTACCACCTGCTCTACATCGCGCTCGGGACCGGCGTGATTTCCGCCGCGGGAACACTCTACCTCGTTTCCTTCCCGGCGACCCTCTACTACGCCGAGTTCCTCGGCATCCTGCTGCTGTTCCTCGGGTTCGTGCGCATCCCCCGGATCGCCGCGGAGACCCGCCCGCAGCCGAACGCGGTCTAGCTGGCCTCGGACTCGCGAGCTACGTTACCGCCGTCTCACGCCACCGATTCGGGAGCCCTTCCGGCTCCGACGCGGGGTTAGGGGTTGTGGACCGCCGGCGCGGCGGGCGAAGCCTCCCCTGACGCCGCGGCGCGGGCTCGGCCCGCCCGCCACACCACGAGGATGAAGAGGACGTTGAGCAGGCCGACCACTACGGCCCCGACGGCCGTGAGAACGTAGAACGCCCCCACCATCGGTCCGTGCGTCGTCACCGCATCGACCGGGAGCCCTCCGTGAAAGGCGGTCGGGTACACGAGGTAGCTCAGCGAGAAGACGATCACCGTCCCGACGACGGCGAAGACGAGCTTACTCGAGACGAGCGGCGCCGTGTGCCGGAACTGGTAGAGCACGGGCACCAGAATCGTGAGGACCGCCGGGAACAGGAGACCCGTCCCGATGAAGCTCGGGGAGTAGAGGTAGAGCGCGAGCGTCTCCACGGCCACGCCCGCCACCGTGAACGGGATCGTGATCCGGCGCAGTGCCTCGATATTGTAGAACACCGGGGCGAGCCCGACCGCGATCAGCACCACCCCGAGCAGGTACGGGATGCTGCCGAAGGTGGTCGCCCAGGCCCCGACGGAGAAGCTGAGGGTCGCGAGCGTGACCCCCGCCCCGCTCACGATCGCGGAGAGGACGACCAGCACGACCACGCCGATGCCGATGGTCGTGACCCCGTAGAGCTGGTAGAGCAGCTTCTCGGAGATCCGGCCGCCCTTCAGGATCAGTTCGGCGAAGGAGATCGAGGCGTTGCGCACGACGATCAGCAGCAGGAAGACGAGGATCTCCCCCGCGAGGAGGGTCGCGACCGGGATTAGCATCGACGGGTAGGCGAAGTCGGCGGTGACGACCCAGAACGCGGCGAACGTCCCGGTCACCTCCCATATCGGCACGATATACGGCAGCACCTTCGCCTTCGTCGCGTCGTAGGCGACGAGCAGGAGGACCGCCGCCATCAACTCCGAGATGAACAGCGCGAGAAAGACTGAGAATACCGCGAAATTGAGCTCGAAGACCCAGTTAATAGTTGACATCCTCGCCTCCCACCGGGCCGGCGAGGTCGACCTCAATCGGTTTCCCGCGGAACACGCGGGCCATGAACCAGAACGTGAACGGGACGATCACGAGATAGGCGAGGATAATCACGATACCGGGCCCGTAGATGTCCGTGTTGTAGTTCGCCGCGTTGGTGACGGTGAGCACGTTGTAGACAATCCACGGTTGACGGCCTATCTCGTCGGTCGCCCAGCCGAGCTCCATGATGGTCGCCGTGAGCGCGGAGAACGCGACGAACACGTAGGCGAGAATCGGGTGGTCGAACGGCTTTTTCTTCAGGAGCCAGAGGCCCGCGTAGCCAATGACGAAGAGGCCGAGCAGCACCCCTCCGAGGAACATCGCGTCGAACGTGTCGTGGATGATGAGGGGAGGCCACTGGGACTGGGGATACTGGGATAGCCCCGGCATCATCTTGCCGCCTTCGAGGAAGCCCTGGAGTCCGGGAATCTCTAGGCCACCCACGACGGCCGTCCCCGAGACCGCGCCGAACAACGTCCAGGGAAGGTTGTTGCCGGGCACCGGGTTGAGCTCGATCGCGGCGTACTTGAGCGGCTGGTAGCGCCAGAGGTCGTCGATCTCGAGCGCCCCCGCGACGATCGCGAGGACGACGAAGATGAGGCCGAGGGCCACGGCGAGTCGGAGCGCGTTCCGGAAGAGGGCCCTCTCGTCCGCGTTCTCGCTGCGGACGTAGCGGTAGGCGAAGAACCCGCCCAGCAACATGATCCCGGTGAGCGGCACCGAGGCGACCACGTGGAACACCTCGTACCCCGTCGACGCGGTGAGGAACGGTGCCCAGGGGTTGACGCCGGTGATGGTGTAGCTCGAGCCACTCGCGACGTACGTCGCGATATTGAACCCGTTCGGCGTGTTCATCCAGGCATTGACCATCACGATCAACACCGCGGAGAGGAGCGTCCCGATCATGATCGGGAGCGTGAGCGCCCAGCGGGTGTAGCGCCCCTTGAACGTGTTCCCGTAGTAGACGTAGATGACGAGGAAGATCGTCTCGAGGAAGAAGGCGAAGATCTCGACGTAGAAGATCGCGATGACCCCGGTGCTCGAGACCAGGGTCATGAACCGGGGGAAAAGGTTGACCAGCTCGACGGCCATCACGATCCCGCTCCCGGTGCCGATCCCGAACGACACCACGAACGGCCGAACGAGCCTGCGGATCAGCGCTCCGTAGTACTTGTCATGGGTCCGCGCGAGCAAGAACTCGGAGAGGCAGATCATGATCGACATCCCGATCGAAAGCGAAACGATCAGGATGTGCGAGCCGATCGTGAACGCGAACAGGAAACGGTCGAAATTGACGATCTCCGACATTGGGTAAACCCGGTTTGGGCTCCCGCGTCCGCGTAAAAGGGTCAAGTCAACCGAAGTTCACGCCCGGCTCCGGGACCCCTTCCGGGCCGGCCCGGAGGCCGTGGGGACCGAGCGATGGGACCCTGCCCCGCGGGTCGCACCGCGTGCGACGGCCTGGCGTATAACACGGTGCCGAGAGCTGGCCCCGTATACGTTTAAATACGCATTCATACACATTTCTATTTGCCCCATAGGTGGGCCGTATGGCACCGCTCAAACGAAAGTATCGAACAGTCTACCTAGTGACGGCCGCGCTGATGGTCGCCTTGATCGGCGGCTACGCCCTTGCGGCCACGACACTGACCACGGGCCCCACGCAGTCGTCCAATGTGACCACGTCGCCGACGTCGGGATTTAGCCAAGGCACGGTGAGCTCCGAGCAGCTGGTCGTCCTGACCACCGCCATGTCCGGGGTCGCCACCGCCGGAGCCCAGACGGGGACCGTCGGCCTCGCCGGCACCCCGGCCGCGCTCACGGCCTGCACGGCCGCACCCTGCGTAGCCCAGAACTTCCGGCCCGTCACCCCCGCGACTCCGGTCGTGGGCGACTGGGCGGAACAGATCGTGCTCAGCGTGACCCAGCCGACCACCGCGAGCGGTAACGCCGCGGCGTTCGACTTCTCGGTCACGATCGTCTTCGAGCTGAACGGCGTGACCCCCAGCACCACGGCGGTGTTCCAGGGGTACCTCGGGACGGGATCGACGACCGCCGCCGGTTCGGAAACGGTCCCGGTCTTCCTGTTCATGGACCTCGGGACGACCACGGTGTTGACGATCATGACGATCTCGTTGGTGTTCAACACGTGTTCGACCACCAGCACCTGCCCCTAGCTGAGGGGCGGGCACTCGCCAACTCCGACCGCCGACCGACCTCGCAACCGTTTCCTCGGCCCGGTGGGGCGGTGACCCCGCTCCTTCAGGCCGCCCCCGACCGACCGACGAAGGCGTACCGGCCGGCGGGAGGGTAACCGAAGGTGGCGCGACCATGAGGAAGCCCAGGAGGCTCTGGCATTGGCTGGCCCTGACCGGGCTCATCCTCCTGTTCGCGCTGCCGAGCTCGGCGTCCGCCGCGACCACCCTTCGCGTGTTCCATGCCGCGCCCTATCTCGACGTTCGTGTCACGCTCCTAGCCGCTCCCCCGGTCACGACCGGTGCGCATGGGCTCCGGCACTTCTTCTTCGCTCCGGGATACGCGGCGGCCGGCGTTCAGGGGAGTTCGCCGGGCCTCGAAGGCACCACGGTCGTGCTACCCGCGTGCACGGGCGCCTGCATCGACCAGTACCGCCCGGCGTCCTCCGCCGCCATCGCCGCCGGCCACTACGCGGAGCGCGTGACCTTCACCGTCACCCAGCCCGGGGCGGCGGGGCCGGCCGTCGGCTTCGACCTCGAGGTGGCGGTCCACCTCACCACGGGCTGGGTGGTCGGCGACGGGTATTTCTCCACGGGCGTGGCGACCGGGGCGGCCACCGCGACGATCACGCTACGGGTCTACGTCGACCTCGGAACGGCCGCCCCCACGGTGGAGGCGGTCGAGGTGGCGGTCAACCGATGCCTATCGACCACGGGGTGCCCATGAACTACCGCCTCCCACCCTTTCCTGCGGGGGCACCATGACGGTCGGGTCCCCCACGATCTCGGCATCGGATGTGGCCGGTCGTTGGACCGGAACCTCGGACTCGACGGAGTCCGAGGCGCATCCCAAGGTACCGCCCGAGACCTGGGGTGAAAAGGTCTACGCGGCCCTGCCGCTGTTCGTCGTGGGCGGCGCCTGCCTCGCAGTGGCGCTCGACTTCTACTTCTCCGCCGCCTCCACGCCGTTCCTCGGGAGCAGTTCCGTCCGTCTCGCCCCTTGGGCGCTCTTCCTCGCGCTCGCGGTGACGGGCCTGAGCGCCGGCGTGTTCGCGCTGCTGATCGAGGATGAGGAACCGGTGCCGGCGCCGGTCCGGGCACGGCCGGTCGCTCCCGTCCCGCAACCCAGTCCTGCACCACCGCTGTGGGACGAGTCCACGCTGGCGCCGGCTAAACCGTCGCACTTCCGGCCCCGGACTTGGGAGCGTCACGCCCCCGCACCGGAGGACTTCGCGGGCTGGAGCCCGGCGGAACCCCGGGTCGAGCGCGTCCCGCCGGACGTGGTCCTGGTCCAGATCGACGAGATCGTGGCCTCCCTTCGAAAGAAGTCGCCACCCTCCCAAGAACAGTCGTAGTCAATCGGGCGCCGTCCGCGGTGCGGATTATATCCCTCGTCCCGCCTCGCGACCTCACCATGCGCCAAGGTGACCGCGGGCTCCGCGGATGTCGCCCGGACCGAACGGGGGTCGGAGAGGTCCCGAGCACTTCCCCGTGACGCTCACCGCCGACCTTCTCGTGGTCGCCGCGTTCGCCTTTGCGTTCAGCATCGGCGCCCATTACACGGGCGCCTGCATGGGGATGCCGTACGCGGCGGGCGCGATCCGGCCGTGGCATGCGCTCCTATTGATGGCGCCGCTCGCGCTCGTGGGCGCGGCGCTCGCGAGCGGCCAGGTCGAGACGACCGTCGGCCACGGGATCCTCGGGGGAGGCACCGTCGCCCTCGGGGTCGCGCTCGCGATCGTCGTCGGCGCCCTCGCCCTGACGAGCGCGTACAATCTCGTGACCGTTCCGACCTCGACGATCCAGATCCTCGTCTTCTCCGCCGTCGGGGCCGGGCTCGCCGCGGGCCTGCCGATCCACTGGGCCACCATCGAGGACCTCGTCGTGCTGTGGGCCACCGCTCCGTTCGCCGCGTTCGCCCTCGGCTTCCTGTTCGTCCGGCTCGCGGACCGACTCCAGCCGCCGGCGCCGAAGCGAGGGTCGCTCGGACGAGCGGCCGTGCTGGGGCTCGTGGGCGTCGGGGCGGCGGCCTCGTTCGCGATGGGGGCGAACGACGTGTCGAACGCGTCCGGGGCGCTCATCATGACGGGCCTCTTCGGCCTCCTCCTCGCGGGATTGGTCGGGGGACTCGGGCTCGCGTTGGGCGTCCTCACCTGGGGGCGGCCGCTCCTCCAACGCGTCGCCTTCGACCTCGTGGAGCTGGACCCCCGGATGGCGACCGCATCGCAGCTCGCCCAGTCGACCGTGATCCTCGTTTCGGTCGCTTTCGGGTTCTTCACCTCCATGAACCAGGCGCTCGTCGGCGCGATGATCGGCGCCGGCCTCGCTCGCCGACGCTCGACGGTGCTCTGGAAGCCGATCCGCAGCATCCTCGTCGGCTGGTCGGTGGGTCCGGTCTCGGGCATCACGCTCGGTTTCGCGCTCGTTGCGTCCTTGCGATGGCTGCACGTGATGTGACCGGCGGGTGGGACCCCCGGAAGTTACCCGACGGTTCCCTCCCTTTTAAGTAACCAAAGGTAATTGAATAGAACGAGGTAACGCTCATGACCGACCCCGTCCGCTCCATCGCGCACCGCTTCCCCGGCGTCCCGACCATCGAGGGCGCTGGTGTGCGGCTCCGCCGCTCGTTCTCGAACCACGAAGTGCCGCTCTTCGACCCGTTCCTCCTGCTCGACCGGTTCGGCTCGTCGAACCCCGAGGATTACCTCGCCGGGTTCCCCTGGCACCCGCACCGCGGCATCGAGACCGTCACCTACGTGCTCGACGGCGAGGTGGAGCACGGCGATACGCTCGGTAACGCCGGCGTGATCGGCCCCGGCGACGTCCAGTGGATGAACTCGGGCAGCGGCATCATCCACCAGGAGATGCCGAAGCGTGCCGAAGGCACGATGTCCGGCTTTCAGCTGTGGGTGAACCTGCCGGCTCAGGAGAAGATGTCGGTTCCCGCCTACCGGGGCTTGACGCGCGCCGACTTTCCGGAAGTGACGACCGACCACGGTAGCCGAGTGAAGGTGGTCGCCGGGACGTTCCGCGGCGCCGAGGGCCCGGTGAAGGGAATCCCGGTCGACCCGACGTACCTCGACGTCACCGTCCCGGCGGGCGCATCGTTCGAGCTCGCCCCGCCGTCCGGCTACACGGCGTTCGCCCATGCGATCTCGGGCGCGACGCGCTTCGATGGCGAGGACACCCAGCCCCTGCCCGCCGGGGAGACGGCGCTCTTCGGGACCGGCGGCCCGATCCGCGCGCACGCCCTCGACCGCGACGCCCGCTTCCTCCTGGTCTCGGGCCGACCGCTCCACGAGCCGGTCGCCTGGTATGGCCCGATCGTGATGAACACCCGGGACCAATTGGTCGACGCGGTCCGGGAGCTGCGCGACGGCGACTTCGTCAAGCACCGCCGGCCGATCGTCGAGGAGTGACCGCCCCCGACTTGAGTCGGGTCAGCGCGACCTTCAGCACCTCGACCGAACGTCCCAGCTCGGTGAGCGAGACCGATTCGCGGTCGGTGTGGTCGAGGTGCGCTTCGCCGGGTCCATAGGCGGCCCCAGGAACGTTCCACGCCGGCACGACGAGGTTGAGGTCGGAGGTACCACCCTTCTTCCATAGGGTCGGACGGCCGCCGACGGCCCGTACTCCCTCGAGGAGGCTCGCGACCACCGGGTTCGACCGGTCGACCTCGATCGGCTCGATGCGGACCCGCACGGTCGAGGCCCCCGAGCCGTCCGTCGGGGGGAGGAGCTCGAAGAGCTCGCGGGTCGAGAGCCCCGGTGGAAGGCGAAAATCGACGGTCGCTTTCGCCGTCTCCGCATCCCCCACATGCCCGGCGGTGAACCCGACGAGCTTGCAGGTCAGGGAGTGGAACGGGGAGTCCGTGGTGCGGGCCGACGCGAGAGCCCGCGCCGAGCCGACCCACGCGAAGGCGCGGTCGGCCGCGGTCGGGGTCGGGGAGGAGTAATGGGTCCGGCGTCCCCGGAACGCCACCTCGACCTGGAGCTCCCCCTTGTAGCCGACCGTGATGCCGTCCCAACCGCTCGGCTCGCCACCGATCACCGCGTCGGGCGCCATCCGTCGAAGGAGATAGCGCGCACCGCGGCTGTCGGCCTCTTCGCCGACGGCCGCCACCACCGTGTAGGTACCCGACCCTTCGGCCCGAGGCCCCGCGACCAGAGCGGCCGCGAGCGGGCCTTTCGCATCGACCGTGCCGCGGCCGTGAAAACGGCCCGAACGTCGACCCACGGTGAGCCGACCATCCACGGTGTCGATATGGCCGAGATAGACCACGTGGGGCCGCCCTCGGCCGATGCGGGCGATGCCGTTACCGGCTCCGTCCGTCCGGACCGAGTATCCGAGGGCCCGGGCGACCCGGCCGAACTCGCGGACCGCGGTGGCCTCTTCCCCGGAGGGGCTGTAGGCCCGGACCAGGCGCTCGAGGACCTCGACCTCATCCACCGGCGACCACCTCCTCGATGGCGGCCAACCCGGCCTCCCACTCGGCGTCGGTGATCACGAGCGGAGGCAACAGCCGCAAAACCGTCGCGCCGGCGGGGATTGCGAGGAACCCTCGTGACTCGAGTCCCGCGATGATTGGGCCGACCTTTTCGCGGAATTCGACCCCGATCATGAGGCCGAGACCCCGCACCTCGCGGACCTTCGCCGGGGGCAACGAACGAAGCCGGTCGAGGCCCACGGCGCCGAGCCGTTCCGCTCGCTCGGGAAGCCGGTCCCGCACCAGCTGGTCGAGCGCCGCCAACCCGGCCGCGCAAACCAGTGGGCTTCCCCCGAAGGTCGAGTGGTGGCTCCCCCGGAATCGGTGCACGAACTCTCGTCCGACCACGGTCGCCCCGATCGGAAGCCCCCCCGCGAGCGACTTCGCGAGCAGGAGGAGGTCGGGGACGACGCCCCACCGCTCGAAGGCGAAGAGCCGGCCGGTCCGACCGAGACCGCACTGCACCTCGTCGAAGGCGAGCAACGCGCCCGACCGGTCGCAGGCGGCGCGCGCGGCGTGCAAGTACGCTTCGCTCGCCACGTGCACGCCGCCCTCCCCCTGGACCGGCTCCAAGAGGACGAGGGCGGTCGAGTCATCCACCGCCGCCTCGAGGGCCGGGACGTCATTGTACGGGACGTGGACGAACCCCGGCACGAGCGGCTCGAACGGCTCGCGGAACTCGCGACGCCAGGTCGCGCTCAGCGAGCCCATCGTTCGACCGTGAAAACCGCGCATCGCGCCGACGACCTTCGCGCGGCCGGTGACCGACCGCGCGACCTTGATCGCCGCTTCCACGGCCTCGGTCCCCGAGTTCGATAGGAAGACGCTCCCGAACGACGACGGGAGGAGCGAGAGGAGGCGCTCGAGGAACGCGGTCCGCACCGGGCTAGCGTAGCCGCTTCCGAGGTAGACGAGCTCGTGCATCTGACGCTCGATCGCGCGGACAATCTCGGGTGGATTCGCGCCGAGGTTCCCGACGCCATGGGTCGCCCCGAGGTCGACGTACGCCCGCCCGGCGGCATCGTATAGCTGGGCCCCCGCGCCTCGGACGATCGTCCGTCGGCCCGAGGGGGCCGCGGCGAACTCGAGCGGAACGGAGGGGGGCTCGTCCGACGTCATTCGACGGCCGTCCCCCCGCCCCGGAGGGCCGCGACGACCGGGTTCGCCCCCGCGGAGGAGGCGATCACGACCCGGCCGACCCCCCCTTCCCGGGCCTCGCGCGCCGCGAGGAGCTTCTTGCGCATCCGTCCCTTCGCGAGCGCGAGGAATTCGTCGAATCGCTCGAGCGACGCGCGCGGCACGACCGACGCGGGGTCGTCCGGGTCGCGGAGGAGCCCGGGTACGTTCGTGAGCAAGAGCAGCGCTTCGGCGCGGACCGCGATGGCCACTTGCGCGGCGACCCGGTCCGCGTCGACGTTGACGACCTCCCCGTCGGCCGTGATCGCCGGTGGACCCACGACCGGAGCGAAGCCAGAGTGGAGGAGAACATCGAGAAGCTGGGCGTTCACCGCCTCCACGGACCCGGCGAAGTCGTTCGCGACCCGGAGGGTCCGACCGTCCACCACCTCGCGCGCCCCCTCCTTGCGGCGCGCGAGGAGCAATCGGCCATCGACCCCGGAGAGCCCAACCGCGGGCGTCCCGCGCTGTTCGAGCGCGCGGACGATCTCGGTCTGGACCTTGCCCGCCAGAGCGAGCGTGACGACCTCGAGGTGGTCGGGGGTACTCCGTCGGGAGACGACCCCGCTCGGGGAGGTGTAGTACTCGCTCGGCCGCCCGAGCGCTTCGCCGAGGCGGTCGACCTCGTTCGAGCCTCCGTGGACGAGGACGAAGTCCCGGCGGGAGGCGAGGTCATCGAGCACGCCGTCGAGGGCGTTGCCGAGGGCGCCGCCCACCTTCACCACGATCGTCATGGCGACGCCTAGACCGGGTGGAGGCCGAGGAAATCGATCCCCGTCGTCTCGGGGAGTCCCCGTCGGACGTTGTAGCACTGGACGGCGTTGCCCGCGGCGCCTTTCATCAGGTTGTCGAGCGCGGCGAGCGCCACGACCCGCTCGGCGTGGGGGTCGGTCGCGAAGCCGATGTCGCAGTAGTTGGTCCCCGCGAGAATCTTCGGCTCCGGCTCGCGGTGAATCCCGTCCGACTCGTGGACGACCCGCACGAACGGTTCGTTCCCGTACGCTGCGCGGTACGTCCGCCAGAGGTCCTTCTCCTCGACGGGGTGGCGGACGAAACCGTGCGCGGTCGCGAGCACGCCCCGCACCGCCTCGACCGCGTGGCAGGAGAGCGCAATGCGGACGCCCGTCTCCTGCTCGATCTCGGCGGTGTGGCGGTGTCCGGCCGGAGCGTACGCCCGCATCACGCCGGAGCGTTCCGCGTGGCGACCCGCGGGTCCGGCGTCCTGCCCGCTCGCGGACGAACCGCTCTTCGCGTCCACGACGACCGGGCGGCCGTCGAGGATTCCCGCGGTCACAAGCGGTCGGATCGCGAGGATCGAGGCGGTGGCGATGCATCCCGGAACGGCGATGATCTTCGCCGTCCGGAGTTCGTCCCGGTGAAGTTCGGGGAGCCCGTAGACGCTCGTCGGGAGGAGCTCGGGATGGGTGTGCGTTCCCCCGTAGTATTCCGCGAACCGCGCCGGGTCCTTGAGGCGGAAATCTGCGGAGAGGTCGACCACGAACTTGTTCGTTCCGAGAAGGCTCGGCATGCGGTCCATCGACTCGCCGTGCGGCGTGGCGACGAACGTGACATCCGCCCCTCGGAGCTCCGCGTGCGGGGCGAAGGTGAGGCTCGTCACCTTCCGAAGGTTCGGGTGCGCCCGGCCGAGGGGCCGGCCGGCCATCGAGTCCGACGTCACCTGGACGACCTCCACGTCCGGGTGCCGTAGGAGGAGGCGGAGGAGCTCTCCGCCGACGTAGCCCGAGCCGCCGACGACCGCGACCTTCATCGTCGCGCCACCCCGACCGTGAAGTCGACGATCCGCCCCGCGATGTCCGCTCCGGTGGCGCTCGTGAGCGCCTTGAACTCCGGGGTCGGGTTCACCTCGTGGACGACCAGCCCCCCGGGCGACTCCATGAGGTCCACCGCGAGGACGCCCCCGCCGACGGCGTCCGCCGCCCGCAGGGCGAGCTCGGTCAACTCGGATGAGAGCGGGGCCGCTTCCGCGCTCGCCCCACGCGCCGCATTGGTACGCCAGTCGGCGGAGCGGCGGTACATCGCCGCGACGGCCTCACCTCCGACCACGAAGACCCGGAGGTCGCGGTCGGGCTTCGGGACGTATTCCTGGACGTAGAAGACCGAGTGGACCGGGGACGCGAGCGCGCTTTTGTGCTCGAGAATCTGCTCGGCGTCCTCGGGGTTATCGACCTTCGCCATCAGGCGGCCCCAGGAGCCGACCGCCGGTTTCAGGACCGCGGGGTAGCCGACCCGTTCGATCGCGGACATCGCGGCCTCCGGGGAGAGCGCGACCACGGTCTTCGGTGTCGGGATGCCGGCTTCCTGAAGCCGGAGCGACGCGAGCACCTTATCGCCCGCCAGTTCGAGGACGGACGAGCGGTTGACCGTCGGGACGCCGTAATGTTCGAAGCACCGGACCGCGTAGACGGACCGGGTGTGGCTCACCGAGCGGTTCAGCACGACGTCCGGTAGGTCGCTCGGCCGTTCGAGGCCGAACGTCACCACGCTATCGTCGATGCGTTCTACGGCGATCCCCCGCGCCTCGGCCGCCGCGAGGATCCACTTCTCCTCGGGACGGATGATCGTGTAGAAGACGCCGAGCCGGACGCCGTTATTCACCCCAGTCCTCGGCTTCCTTCGGGGCGGGCTGGACTTGGAACGGGCTGTTCCCGAGCACTTCCAGGTCCGTTCCGCAGTCCGGGCACGGGAAAACCTCGCCCAGCACCATACCGTGGTTCTCTACCGTCGCGTCGCACTCCGGGCAGTTCGTCATGTTCGTTCCTCCGCAAGAAGCTCCTCGATACGCCCGACCGCACGGTCGAGCGAGGAGAGGGAATCGAGCCGGCCAGCGAGCCGGGACCGGGCGAGCGTGAGCTGGGCCGCGACCGCGCGAGGTGACGGTCCTCCGGGCGAGCTGCGCCGCGCGAGCGCAGCGTCCGGCTCGAACAGGCCCGACGCTTCGCTCGCCAACGCGGGAAGTTGGGCGAGAACCGCGGCCGCGTCGACCGGGCCGCCCGCGTAGAGCTTCCCGACCGACTCGTGGGCGCTTCGGAACGGAGTTCCCTGGCCGACGAGACGCTCCGCGAGGTCGGTGGCATAGAGCTCGGGGTCGGAGGCGGCCGAGCGAAGCTTGCCCCGGTCGAAGGAGAGCCCGGGAAGGAGACCGGCGATCGCACGGAGCACTCCGGTCATGGTCGTGACGGCGTCGAAGACGGGGGCCTTGTCCTCCTGAAGGTCCCGGTCGTAGGTGAGCGGAAGGCCCTTGAGCGTGGTCAGGAGCGCCACGAGGTCGCCGACCACCCGCCCCGATTTCCCTCGCACGAGCTCCGCCGCGTCGGGGTTTTTCTTCTGGGGCATGAGGCTGGACCCGGACCCAAGCGCGGAGGTGCGCTCGAGGAAACCGAACTCCTTCGTCGCGAACAGCACGACCTCCTCGCCGAGCGCGCTCGCATGCACCGCGAGCAGGGCGAGGTCGAAGAGCAGCTCGACGAACGGGTCCCGGTCGCTGACCGCGTCCATCGAGTTCTCGAACGCTCGGTCGAACCCGAGCGCTTGCGCCACGTACGCGGGGTCGATCGGGAGCGTCGAGCCGGCGAGCGCCCCCGCGCCGAGCGGCGAGACGTTCGCGCGCTGGGCGGTCGCGAAGAGGCGGTCGAGGTCCCGGTCGAATCGCCAGAAGTGCGCGAGCAGGAGGTGCCCCGCCGTGACCGGCTGGGCCCGCTGAAGGTGCGTGTACCCCGGCATCGGGGTGGTCGCCGCCTCGGCCGCCTTCGCTAGGAGAAGCTCCTGGACGCGGAGGAGCGAGGTCGCCACGGAGGCGACCGCGCCGCGCAGGTAGAGGCGCTCGTCGAGCGCGACCTGGTCGTTACGGCTGCGCGCGGTGTGGAGCTTGCCGCCCACCGACCCCGCGATCTCCGTGAGCCGCTGCTCGATGTTGGTGTGGACATCCTCGAGTTCGTCCCGCCAGGGGAACGACCCGTTCGCGATCTCACGGTCGATCGACCGCAATCCGGCGTGCAGCGCGTTCACTTCGTCCGGGGAGAGCAGCCCCGCGTGCCCGAGCATCGCGACGTGCGCGACACTGCCCGCGAGGTCGCAGCGAGCGAGCTCGCGGTCGACGGACAGCGAGGCGAGGAACCCCGCCTGCGGCGAGCGAACGTACGATGGGAGCGCGTCCGGTGGCGACATAGAACGATGCGTCCGGGCGACCTCGCTAGCGTGACAGCTTCGTCGCCGGCGTCGCGACCGGCTTCGCTTTCGACCCGACCGCGGCCCAGGTCCGCGCGGGGAGCCCCCAGACGTAGATGAACCCCTCCGCCATCTGACGCCGATACTGGTCGCCCGACGAGTACGTCGCGAGCGAGGGCTGGTAGAGCGCCTCCGACGAGCGGCGGCCCGCGACGTGGGCCGAGCCCTTGAACAGCTTGACGGCGACCTCGCCGTTCACCCGCTCCTGCGTCGCCGCGACGAACGCGTCGAGCGCGGCCTTGAGCGGAGTGAACCAAAGCCCGTCGTAGATCATCTGGGAGTACCGCTGCTCGACGGACCGCTTGAAGTCGAGAAGGTCGCGCGGCAGCACGAGCGCTTCGAGCGCCTGGTGGGCCGCGATCAACACCACGGCCGCCGGGCACTCGTAGACCTCCCGCGATTTGATGCCGACGACGCGGGACTCGAGGTGGTCGATGCGACCGACCCCGTGGGCCCCCGCCGTACGGTTGAGCGAGGCGATGAGCTCGTGCAGCGGGGCGCGCGTACCGTTCAGCGCGACCGGGACCCCGTGCTCGAAGGCGACCTTCACATACTCCGGTTCCGCCGGCGCCTGGGCGGGCGCCTTCGTCCAGCCGTACGCTTCTTCCGGGGGCTCGACCGATGGGTCCTCGAGGATACCGCACTCGACCGACCGTCCCCACAGGTTCTCGTCGACGCTGTACGGGGAGGCCCGCGTCGCCTCGACGGGCACACCGTGCTCGCGGGCGTAAACGATCTCGTCCTCGCGCGTCATCTCCCACTCTCGGGCGGGCGCGACCACCGTGAGCTCGGGAGCGAGGCTCGTCGTCGATAGGTCGAACCGCACCTGGTCGTTTCCCTTACCGGTGCAGCCGTGCGCGACGAAACCGGCGCCCTCCTTTCGGGCCACCTCCACGAGGTGCCGGGCGATCAGCGGCCGAGCGAGCGCCGTGCTGAGCGGATAGACGCCCTCGTAGAGCGCGTTCGCCTTCAACGCGGGCGCGATGAACTCGTTCGCGAACTCCGCGCGGGCGTCCGCCACGTAGGCGTGGACCGCCCCCGAGGCGATCGCCTTACGACGGACCTTCTCGAGGTCCACGGGTTGGCCGACATCGACCGTCACGGCCACCACATCGGCCCCCTTCGACTCGGTGAGCCACGGAATGGCGACGGAGGTGTCCAATCCACCGGAATAGGCCAGCACGACCTTCGGCTTCGACGCGACGCGTTTCACAATACCCACGCGCACGCAGGGACACGGATTTATACCGTGTGACCGTCACCGGACAGTTCTGGACGAATGTGTCCAGAATAGGACATCCATGCCCGAGCCATCGGTCGCGGAGCGCGTGCGCGCCTACCTGGACGGACACCCGACCCTCGGGGACGCGATCCGCCTTCGGATCGGGAACTACTCGGCCATCGCGCGTCGGGTGTCGGGGGACCTCGGCATCGACGCGGGCGACGCCGTACTAGCGGCGTGCCGGCGCTACGCACGCCAGCGCTCGGAGCTCGCCCACGAGGCGGGCATCCACCGGGTGATGCGGAAGAGCCGCATCGAGACGCGCACCAAGGTCGCCGCCCTCACGCTGACCCAGGGTGCGGACGTCTTGCAGCGCCTCGGGGACGTCGTGGAGGAGCTGCTCGACGAGAGTCTGCTCTGTCGGGTGATCCAGGTCTCCCGGGGTACGGTGGTCATCCTGGACGAGGACTCGGTCCCCCGCGTCCTCCGCCACCTCCGGGAGTCCCAGCTCATCTCGGTCCGCAAGAACCTCGTCGAGGTCGCCGTGACGAGCCCGGAGAGCATCGAGCAGACGCCCGGCCTCCTGCGTCACCTCGCCGGGGTGCTCGCCGCGCAGGGGATCAACATCGTCGAGGCGCTCTCCTGCTACACCGACACGATCTTCATTCTGCACGAGGACGACCTTACGGCCGCGATGGGGGCTCTCACGAGGTCACTCGCCTAGGCACGGTTCGCGGGACCTTCCGAGGAACGCAGCGATCCCGGAGCGCTCACGGAACCCCGGGCCATCGCTCCCCCGCCCTTCGTCCGTTGGCCAGTGTTACGATTTTATAATTCGGCATAACGTTAAATTCCGGCGGCGCACGGACCTCACGTGGCGTCGCCCGCGCTACCGGTCGGTGTGGTCCCTTCCGGGAACCCGTTCACGCTCGAACCGAGAGAAAAGCGCGGTGCCACGGTCCTCTTTGGCCTGATCATCGTCGCCACGATCTTCGGGCTCGTGCTGACGTTCCTCGTCGGTCGGACCTGGGGGATCTTCATCGGTCTCGGGATCCTCGCCTACACTCTCGGACTCCGCCACGGGGTCGACGCCGACCACATCTGCGCTATCGACAACACGACGCGTAAGCTCCTGCAGGACGGTCAGAAGCCGTACACGGTCGGAACGTGGTTCTCGCTGGGACACTCCACGATCGTGATGGCCATGCTCGTCGGGCTGGTCGTGGCCGCGCGGTTCATCGAGAACGCCTATCCGGCCTTCGAGAGGACGGGAGCGGTTCTGGGAACCGCCATCTCGGCGGGCTTCCTCTACGTCATCGCGTTCATCAATTTCCTGATCTTCTGGGAGGTCTATCTCATCTTCAAGCAGCTGCGGACCGGCACGCTCGACAACGAGCGTCTCGAGAAGCAGCTCAACAACCGCGGCTTCATGAACCGCTACTTCAACTGGTTGTTCAAGTTCGTCAACAAGCCCTGGCAGATCTACCCGGTCGGAGTCTTGTTCGGGCTCGGATTCGACACGGCCACCGAGGTCACGCTGATCGCCATCACGCTGACGGTCGGGACGGCGGCGGTGGGCTTCCCGCTCTGGGCGGTGCTGATTCTCCCGTTCATGTTCACGTGCGGGATGGTGCTGACCGACACCTCGGACGGGGTCAGCATGCGCTACGCCTACGGTTGGGCGTTCGCGAAGCCGATTCGCAAGGTGTTCTACAACCTCACGCTGACGCTCATCTCCGTCATGGTGGCGTTCATCATTGGCACGATCGAAGTCCTCGGCGTGTTCGCGGGCGAGTTCAACCTCTCGGGGGGTCTCTTCGGGTTCTGGAACACGATGGACTGGCTCAACAACGCCTCGGGGCCGGAGGGCATCGATGTCTGGGGATGGGTCGGGATCAGTATCGTGGCGCTCTTCATCGGCACCTGGCTCATCGCGATGCTGATCTACCGGCTCAAACGCTACGAGGAGGTCGGCTTCGCCCCGCCGCCGGAGCAGGCCGGGGCCGGTGGGAGCGCCGGGTTCACCGGATGACGGGGATCCCCACCGGCCGGCCGATCGAGGTCGCATCATGAAAACCTCTCATCGACCGCCCACCGACGCGGGGGAGGTGGCCCGCGGCGTGGTGCGGGTCGGCGTGTCGCTCGAGCCCGAGCTGTTGGGCTTGCTCGACGCGTGGGTGGGCGAGCGGAACAGCCGGAGCCGCTCGGACGCGGTCCGCGCCCTGATCCGCAAGGAGGTGGCCCACCGCACGCTCGCCGACCCCGACGCCGATGCTCTCGGCGTCGTCGCGCTCCTCTATCGGCACTCGACCCCGAACGTCCTGCGCCGCCTGATGGCGGCCGAGCACCGCTGGGGGGAGCACGTCCGGTCGACCACGCATGTCCATCTCGAAGGCGACGCGTGCGCGGAAGTCGTCCTCCTCTTCGGCCGACGACGGGAGGTCGAGAAGGCCGCCGAGGACCTGCGGGGCGTGAAGGGGGTCCTCGAAGGTAGTTGGCTCGACGTCGCTCCGTCGGTCGCGGGGGGTCGGACCGGCCACCATCACCCCCACCGCCCCGCAACGTAGCGCCGGTGACGACCCCCGGCCGGGACCGCCGTTTCGGGTCCTAAGGTCAACTGACGGGCGTGTCGATCCGACGGGCGATCTCGCGGAGGAGCGTGCCGGCGGACTCGAGGTGGCGGGCCGAGATCTGCTCGACGTTGACACCGATCGGCACGGCGAGGCCTTCGTCCCGCGCCATCCGGCGGACCTCGTCCCAGGCCGAGACGGCCATCGCGACACTGCGCGGGGCAGCGTCCGCTTCCTCGCCTTCGAGGATCGTGCGTTCCACCGACTCCGGGAGGTCGGCGCCGAGCCAGCGGACGAACTCCGCGTCCTCATCGTCGGCGATCGGTGCGACGCTCAGGAGAACCGCGGCGGGCGGCAGGGACGCCTGCCGGCAGAGAAGGTCGTACCGGAGCAGCGCTTCCCGGGCCGCCCCGGCGTCGAACAGAAGCTGGGTCGTGAAGAACGCGGCGCCCGCTCGGGTCTTCGCGAGCATTCGGTGGGCCTCGCCGGCCCGCTGCGGGATCGCGATGTTGCCGATCGACCCCCCCGCCGCCATGAAGGTCGGACGGCAGAGCCGGTTCGCCTCGGCGACCGGAGGTCCGGGGTACGGGATGTAGCGGCTGCTGCCCCCGACCAGCACGACGTGCCGGACACCCCGCTCGACGGTCTCTCGGGCCCACCGCTCGACCGCCGGGACATCCGGAAGGTGCGCGACGACCTTGTTCACGATCACCTCGCGCCCCGTCCGCTCGGCGTACCGCCGGGCGTACTCGCGAGGGTCCCCCGACCGGTAGTGGGGCTGGCCCTCGTGGTTCTCGTCGACGAGCTCGGGCACGACGAGCGCATCCACCCGCGGCACCGACTCGACGAGCCGGACCACCGCGGCCGTCCGCTCCTCGACGCGGTGCGCCGGGGTGCGCGCCGGCGGCGGCACCGGCTCGAAGAACAGCGGATGAGCGCGCAACGCTTCCGAAAGGGGACGCGGCATGGGGGTCCGAGGGATTGACGCCGGGGGCGGGGACGGGTTAAATCGTTTCGTCCCCGGTCCGAGTTTGCAACTCGCGTAACCTACGGTCGTGTCGGGCAATCGGGGCCGGCCCGGGTCGGCCGTCCGAGGAACGTCCGGGCGGTTCGTGGCGAGATTTCTTAACCGCCCGTCCCACAACCGGGGCGATGGCGGCCGCGATCGAGGTGGATGGTCTCGTCAAACGGTACGGTCCGCTCGCCGCGGTCGACGGGATCCGGTTCTCGGTCGCTGCGGGCTCCGTCTTCTCGTTCCTCGGCCCGAACGGCGCCGGCAAGACGACCACGACCGAGATCCTGGAGGGACTGCGCAAGCGCACCGAAGGCGAGGTCCGGGTCCTCGGACTCGACCCGTGGACGGAGGGTGAGGCGCTCCACCGACGGATCGGGGTGATCCCCCAGGACTTCCGTTTCTTCGAGAAGATCACCCCGAAGGAGGCGATCGAGTACTATCGCGTGCTGTTCGGGACGTCCGTCGACCCGATCGAGCTCCTGCGGAAGGTCGAGCTCGCGGACAAGGCGAACTCGCGGTTCGACACGCTCTCCGGCGGCCAGAAGCAGAAGCTCGGGCTCGCGCTCGCCCTGACGAACGACCCCGAAATCTGCTTCCTCGACGAGCCGACCACCGGCCTCGACCCGCACGCCCGGCGCGCGATCTGGGCGGTCATCCGGTCGCTGAAGCAGGAAGGACGGACGGTGTTCCTGACGACCCACTACCTCGAGGAGGCGGAGCTCCTCGCGGACCACGTCGCGATCATCCACCGCGGCAAGATCATCGCCGCGGGGAGCCCGGCCGAGATCATCCAGCAGCATGGGCTGCCGGCGCGCATGACCGTGGAAGGAAGCCCCGCCCTCGCGGCCTACCTTCAGATGAACCTCGGGGCGTCCGCGGTGATGGAGGACGGGAAGGTCTCGGTGACCCTGAAGGAAAAGGGGGACGCCCTCAAGATCCTCACCGCCATCGAGGCGAGCGGCCTGCCTTGGACGTCGTTCACCACCACCCACGACACGCTCGATGACGTCTTCGTCCGCCTGGTCGGCCAGATGGACGAGGGCGCGCTCAAGTCGGAGGGCTCCTCGTGAAGCTGAGCCACATCGGGGCCGATTTCCGGATCGTCGCCCGGACCTACTTCCGCAACCCGGTCGCGCTGTTCTTCTCGCTGATCTTCCCGATCATCCTGATCGCCATGTTCGGACTGATCTTCTCGGCCGCCGGTTCCGGCGCGGTCACGCTGGAGGTCGTGAACGAGGACCACCACTCCCCCGTGAGCCAAGAGTTTCTCTCCGCGCTCAACAACACGACGCTCGTCTCGGTCCAGCTCGTCTCGGTAAGCCCTCAGAACTTTTCGGCGTTCCTCGGGCAGAACGACTACTCGGCCGGGCTCGTCATCCCGGCCGGCTTCGAGACCGACTATCTTTCGCATACGCCGGTCAATCTCACGGTCTACACGGACCCGGAGGATGCGGCCTCGGCCGGGACCGTGGTCGGGGCGATCGAGGGCGTCGCGAACGGGTTCAACCTGCACGCCGCGTGCAACGGTGGGACGTGCGCGCCGATCATCGGCTTCACGTCGCAGAACGTGGGGAGCCCGGTCTACAAGTACATCGACTACCTCATCCCCGGGCTGATCGGCTTCGCGATCCTCACCAGCCCGATGTTCTCGATGGTCGACATCGCCTCGTCGTACCGTAAGGACGGGATCTTCCGTCAGCTCTCCCTCACCCCGATCACCCGGGCGGAGTGGCTCACGTCCCGGATCCTCTGGTACGTCGCCATCACGTTCGTGACGGCCGGGATCATGATCGGCGCCGGGATCGGGCTCTTCGGGGCGCACGTGACGCTCACGCTCGGCGTCCTGCCGTTCCTGGTCGTCGGACCGTTCTTCTTCGTCTCGCTCGGGATGCTCGCGGGGTCGGTCGCGAAGACCCCGGAGAGCGCCGCCCTGATCGGGAACATCATCACGTTCCCGATGATGTTCCTCTCCGGGACGTTCTTCCAGGTGTCGAGCATGCCCCCGGGACTGCAGGCGTTCGCCCACATCCTCCCGCTCTACTACGTGATCGACGGGATGAACCAGGTGATGCTGTTCCACAACACGAGCCGGGCGCTGCTCGACGTGCTGGTCGTGCTGATCGGCTCGGTGGTCGTCTTCCTCCTCGCGATCCGGCTGTTCAAATGGAGGGATGAGTGACCGCCTCCGGGCCGCCGACCACTCCGGTCGACCCGACCGAATTCCGCACGCTCATGGCCCGCTGGCCGACGGGGGTCACGGTCGTCACCGCGCGGGACGGGGCGATGGATGCCGGCCTCACGGTGAACGCCTTCCTCTCGGTGTCGCTCGCGCCCCCGTCGGTGCTCGTCAGCCTCACCCGGGACGCCGACACTACCCCCGTGATCGAGCGCACCGGCACGTTCGCGGTGAACTTTCTCGCCGCCGACCAGCGCGCGCTGAGCGAGCGGTTCGCCCGGGCCGTGGCCCCGGCCGAGAAGTTCGTCGGGATCCCGGTCCATCGGGGCGTGACGGGGGTCGCGCTCCTGGATGCGACCCTCGGAGCGGTCGAATGCCGGGTCGGGTCCCGGGTGCCGATGCACGACCACGTCCTGTTCGTCGGGCAGGTCGTTCACCAGGAGCTGGGCCGGGAGGCCCCCCCGCTACTGTTCTTCCGGTCCGCCTACGCGGAGGCGGAGGGCTCCGACCGGCTTCACTTGGGAACCCGCGCGCAACGCTAAGCGGTGGTCCTTTAACCTCCCCGAACGTCGTACGGGCGATGACGAACGCGCTACGGTCGGTCCGGGTCGCCATCCTGGGGAGCGGTCCCGCCGGGCTCACGGCCGCGCTCTACGCCGCCCGCGCGGAGTTGAAACCGCTCGTGATCTCGGGCATCCCGGCGGGAGGCCAGCTCCTCATCACAACCGACGTCGAGAACTTCCCCGGGTTTCCCGAAGGGATCCAGGGGCCGGAGCTGGTCGACCGGATGCGTCGGCAGGCCGGGCGGTTCGGGGCCGAGTTCGTGGACGATAACGTCGTTCGGGTCGACTTCACCCATCGCCCGTTCACGCTCGCGACCGGAACGTCGGGGACCGTGGAAGCGGAGGCGGTCATCATCGCCACCGGCGCGAACGCTCGGTGGCTCGACCTCCCGAGCGAGTCCCGACTGAAGGGTCACGGGGTGTCGGCGTGCGCCACGTGCGACGGGTTCTTCTTCAAGGGCAAGGCGCTCGCCGTCGTCGGCGGCGGCGACTCCGCGATGGAGGAGGCGCTGTTCCTCACGAACTTCGCGACCCACGTGACGATCCTCCACCGCCGGGACCGGTTCCGGGCGAGCCCGATCATGCTCGAGCGGGCGCGCGCCCATCCGAAGGTGTCGTTCCTGCTCGACACCGTCGTCGAGGAGGTGCTCGGTCGCGACACCGTCGAGGGTCTCCGGGTGAAGAACGTCCGCACCGGCACCGTGTCGGAGCTCAGGGTCGGCGGCCTCTTCGTCGCGATCGGCCACGACCCGGCGACCGAGGTGTTCCGGGACGCCCTCGAACGCGACCCCGAGGGGTACCTCAAGCTGCACGACGAGACCCGAACGAGCGTGGAGGGCGTCTTCGCGGCGGGGGACGTTCACGACCGTCGGTACCGACAGGCCGTGACGGCGGCCGGCGCGGGATGTCGCGCGGCGATCGACGTCGAACGTTGGCTCGCCGAGCAGGAACGGCCGACTACCGCCGCTTTGGCCGCGTCGGCCCCGAGGGCGGTGTCGGCGGGACCCCGTTCCCTCGCAAGGTAGCTTTTAATAGCGGCCCTCCCGGTGCACGCGAAGGTCGGCCGATGCCCGGCAAGAAGCACCTGCACATCGAGAGCTCGGGCCAGCTCTGCATCTACTGCGGGGCGTGCGTGGGGATCTGCCCCCTCAACTGCATCTATCTGGACGAGACCCGCATCACGTTCGATGAGAAGGTCTGCACCCGCTGCGAGGTATGCGTGAAGGCCTGCCCCGTCGGAGCGATCGAGATCGGTTGAGCGCAGAGCGAGTCGACCGGAGGATTTCATGCCGGACCTGAAAACGGACGTCTTGGTGATCGGCGCCGGCCCCGCGGGCAGCATGACCGCGAAGTGGGCGGCGAAGGGCGGCGCGAAGGTGATGATGATCGAGAAGCGCCAGGAGATCGGCTCTCCCGTGCGCTGCGGCGAGGGGATGAGCAAGGCGTGGCTCGCCGACGTCGGCATCAAGCCCGGGCGCTGGATCAACGTCGAGGTCGAAGGGGCCCGGATCTTCTCGCCGAGCGAGAAGGCGTTCGAGATCAACGAGAAGCAGGCGGGCAACGAGGTCGGCTACGTCGTCGAGCGCGACGAGTTCGATAAGCAGCTCGCGATCGACGCCGCGAACGCGGGCACCGACGTCGTCCTCAAGACCGCCGCGGTCGGGATGCTGAAGGAGAACGGCCGCGTGGTCGGCGCGAAGGTGAAGCGGTTCGGCGAAACGTTCGAGGTTCGCGCCCCCGTGACGATCGCCGCGGACGGGTTCGAGAGCCAGGTCGGGCGCTGGGCCGGCATCTCGACGAACATCGCGATGCGCGACATGGATACCTGTCTTCAGTACCGCATGACGAACGTCGACTGCGACGTGCGCTACTGCGACTTCTTCCTCGGCAAGGTCGCCCCGGGCGGCTACGTCTGGGTGTTTCCGAAGGGCGAGGGCCTCGCGAACGTCGGGATCGGCGTCCAGGTGAGCCAGGTGACGGCGATGGCCGACGCCCGGAACTACCTCGACCGCTGGATCGACCATCACCCCGGGTACGCGAAGGGGAAGAAGATCGACATGGTCGGCGGTGGGGTCTCCATCTGCGCGCCGTTGAAGCAGACCGTCGGCGACGGGATCATGCTCGTCGGGGACGCCGCGCGGATGATCGACCCGCTCACCGGCGGCGGCATCGCGAACGGCTGCATCGCGGGGAAGATCTGCGGGGAGGTCGCCGCCGAGGCGGTCCACGCGGGCACGCCCACGAAGGAGTTCTTCCAGAAGTACGAGAAGGGCTGGCGGGCGGTCCTCGAGGAGAAGCTCTACCGCAACTGGCTCGCGAAGGAGAAGCTGGTCCAGTTGAGCGACGCGACGTTCGACAAGGTGATCGATGCGCTCCAGGGCGTGCGCCTCGAGAAGCTGAGCGTCCACAACATCCTGAAGGCGGTCAACGAAAAGTACCCCGAGGTGACGAAGGAGTTCGAGGCGTTCCTGTAACGCCCGCTCCCGGCCATGCCCGGCGCTCCGAACCGTCCCCCCGAGAAGACGGAGGCGGCGCCGCCGCCCCCGTCGGTCCCCGAACCGCCCGAGAAGAAGGCGCTCCGCCGGCTCGTGCCGACCCGGGTCGCGCTCCTCCTCGACACGTGGAAGGGCGCCCCGAGCCCCGACCTGATGGGACCGTTCCGCAAGGCCGAGGAGGCGTTCGCGCACGGCGATTACGCGACGGTGACGAGCTCGCTCGACCTCCTCTCGGTCCGGTTCGCGGAGCCGCGCTGGGCCACCCTCCCCGAACCGTTCCGGTTCCTGAGGGTCTCGATCCCGGCCCCGGTGCCGCCGCACTGGGACCCCGACCACGCGCTCACCCCCGCCGAGAAGGAGGCGAAGAAGGCCCGCCGGGTCGCGGGCGAGCAGCTCGCGCTCGCGAAAGGATGCCTTGCTTGGGCCAACGGCCACGGTGTCGTGACGGGCGACCTCGCGGTCCACCTCGAAGGAGCCGCGGTCCGACTCTCCGAGCCGGCCGGCCTCGTCCCGTTCTACGAGCAGATCGACGCGTTCTGGACCGGCCTCTACGGCCGCCTTCCGGCTCCGAAGTCCGGCCCCTCCGGCTCGGCCCCGGCGGCTGCGGCCGAGCCCGAGGAAGCGTAGGGCCGCGTGACCGACGAGCCACCGACCCCGGGCCGGCGGAAGGTCCGGCGGGGGGAGGGCGAGGTCACCGAGTGGCCTCGGGGACTCGTCGATTACACGCCGACGGGCGCGCCGGAGACGAACCCGTCGCCCGAGGAGGACCGCGACCAGAACCGGCTGCGCATCGCCGCTCGCCTGCTCGGCTTCGCTCGCGCGCAGGGGCGGGACGTGGACGCGGCGGTCCGCCGGTTATGGGAGGCGGACCGCGCCTTTCGGGCCGGCGACCGCGCGACCGGTCGGCGTCTCGTGGACGAGGTGACGAGCGAGGTCGAGGCGCTCTTCGACGGAGACACGTCCCCCCCGAAGCCGTCAACTTAAGGGCCGGAACGGTGTCGGCGGTCCCGATATGCCGCCCCCGCGATTCGGCACGTTCTCGATCGTCGCGTTCGAGCGCGAGACCGCGACCTGGGGGGTCGCGGTCCAGTCGAGGTTCATCTCGGTCGGTTCGGTCGTGCCGTACGCCGAGGCCGGTACCGGCGCTATCGCGACGCAGGCGCTGTGCAACGTCGCCTACGGCCCGGACGGGCTGGCGTTGCTCCGCAAAGGCCTGAGCGCGCCGGACGTGGTCCGACGGCTCACGGAGGCTGACTCGGGCCGGGACGAGCGCCAGCTCGGAATCGTCGACGCGCAGGGCGGCTCGGCTTCGTTCACCGGAACGAAATGCATGGAGTGGGCCGGCCACGAGACCGGCGACGGTTTCGCCTGTCAGGGGAACATCCTGTTCGGCCCCGGGGTCGTGCGGGCCATGGCCCGCACGTACGAGTCGGCCGGCGGAGACATCCTCGACCGGCTGCTCGCGGCGCTCGCCGCCGGCCAGCGCGAAGGGGGTGACCGACGCGGGATGCAGGCCGCCGCCCTCTACGTGGTCCGGAAAGGTGGTGGGTACATGGGTGGCAACGACCGCTGGGTCGACCTGAGGGTCGACGAGCACCCGTCCCCGATCGAGGAGCTGAAGCGGATCTTCCAGATCTACGACATGACGAACTTAAGCCGGGAGGACCCCGCGACGCTCCTCGTGATCGAGGGCGACGTCGCCCGGGGGCTGCAGCACGACCTGTCGGTGCTCGGCTACTACACCGGGCGGCTCACGGGAGCCTGGGACGCGACGACCCAGGCGGCGTTCACCCGCTTTCTCGGCGAGCACAACTTCGAGAACAAGGAACGAACCGATGGGAAGGTCTGGCCGTCCATCGTCCGGTACCTCAAGGAGCGAGCGCAGGCGGAGTCGGAGCGGCGGACCCACACCGCCCCGATCGTCCCCGGCGCGCTCAGCCGCGGACCCGGCGCCCCGGCCCGAGGAGGTGACGTATCTCCGCCCTCGAAACGGAAGGGACCGGAGTCGAGCTGACCGTCCGCCTTCGGGGGTCGTTCTCCGACGCGACGACCGCTCAACGCATCGTCGAGGCGCTGCGCGCGGACAACCCGTCGTTCGTGACGGTCGAGGCCGACGGGGCCGACATCGAGATCCGACTCTCCGCGAGCTCGGCCGCCAGCGCGCGCACCACGCTCGAGGACCTGCTCGCGTGTCTTAGGGCGGCGGAGCACACGGCCACCGAGCGTTCGGTGACCTCGAAACCGGACTGACGTCGAAGGGGCGAGCCTCGGGTTCCGGATCGCGATGACCGACGAACCCTGGGGCGTGTATCGTCCGAACGCTCCCCCGGTCCCGCTCGCGCGCTACTTCACCGGGGTCGTCATCACGGTCGTCGCGATCTATAGCCAGTACTTCGTGCCGCAGCATTTCCCGGCGGCCGAGGTCCTCTACGGGAATCTGCCCGGCGACCTCTTCGTCGTCTACGGGATCCCGGTCATCGCCTTCGCGTTGCTGGTCGGCGCGGCGCCGCTTAGGGACTGGCGAGAGCGCATGGGCCTCGCGACCTGGCAGGGTCTTCGATTCTACGGGCTGCTCACCCTGCTCTCGTTGCTGATCGTCTTCTTCCTGGCGTTCCTCTACGCCGTGTTCGATCCCGCGGCCCTGCAGTTGTTGAACCGACCGAATCCCGTCCTCGAGGAAGCGAAGGGGAACCCCTGGTTCTTCGTCGGGTTCTCGTTCGTGATCGGAGCCTTCGAGGAGACGATCTTCCGGGGATTCTTCTTCGGCTACTGGCGGGACCGGCCCGGTCCGTGGGTCACGCCCGCCGTCTGGACGAGCGTGGTCTTCGCGGCCGTGCACCTCTATTATGCGACGACCTACGGCATCGCTGCCCCCCTCCTGTTTCCCCAGCTCTTCCTGTTCGGTTTTGCCCTAGCGGCGACGTACCGCTACTCCGGCGGGAACCTCGTGCTCCCCGCGGTCCTGCACGGCGCGCACGACGCCGCCGCGTTCATGACGCTCATCTCCCCCGTCCTGGGCGAGGTCGCACTGTACGGGGTCGTGCTCGTGGGCGCGCTGATCGGCCTCATCGAATACCTGAGAAAGGACGACCTCCCTCCCCTGCCGGCGGGATACCCGCCGGGGGCCAGCTGAGCCAGCCTGCCCGAGCATCCCCGATCGATTGGGTGCGAAGGACGAGCCGCCGATTCCCTTCCCTAGGCGACCGCACTCCGGGAGGGCTCAATCAAGGTCGACGATTCCGGCCACGCAGCCACACCGCGACGCCCATCGCCACGCCCGCCACGACGGACCCCACCACGACCGGAACCCCGAGATTGGTCTCCCCCAAAACTCCGGAGGATGACGCCGGGGGGGCGATCGGCAGCGGTGCGGCATAGACCTCCACGGATCCGGGAACTCCGATGTAGTCGCTCTCGCTCACGATCCACAGCGTGTTGTCGGTGGGATTCAACGCCATGAGGTAGGCGCTCTCGTTGACCGGGGCGCGATACCGCGGGGACATCGTAGTGGCATTGAAGACCGTAAGATTCCCGAAGCCGAGAACATAGACGGCCCCTGTCGCGTTGTCGGGGACGACGGCATACACGTAGGGGCTCCAAACGAAGCTCCGGAGGACGGCATTGGTCGATGGCGAGACGATCGAGAAGTTCCCTCCGTAGAACTGGCGTTCGTTGCTGAAATGGTCGGATCCTACGAGCAGGTCACCGGTACGGGAATCCACCACCATCTCGAAGGCCTCACCGGGGAGCCCGATCTTCGTGACGAGCTGGCGCGACACGGTCGAGATCACGTCGATCCATGACTGGGTCGCGTTCCCGTCGCCGATGTAGAGCATCTTGTTCCAGGGGTTGAACACCCCCATGGACGGAGAGCCCTCCGTGTGGATGACCCCCGCGACCGAGTTGGTCGACCCGTTGAGAATGGTCACGTTTCCCGGGTTGCCCGTATCGAGCGCATAGACGTACGAGCTCGTGGGATCGGAGACCAACGCGTACGCGGGCAGCGCGAGCGTCGCTTCGAGGCGCACCGGGTGGGCCGAAATCACGCTCACGTCGTGGGATACTGCGTTGGCCACGAACAACTCGTCCGCCGCCTCGCTCCAGGCGAATCCCACGGAGAGGTTCCCGACGTTCACCTCGCCCACCCGGCTATTGTTGAAGGTCGAGAACGCGTCCACCGTGCCGTTCTCCGGACAGGAATTTGGGCAGGACGTGCTGGCGTAGTACGGGTTGCCGAGCGCAAACACCGTGCCATCCTGCGGATCGGTCGCGAGTTGGGTCGGTGGGTACTTCGTGGGGAGCGTGGCGACTCTCTCGTGAGTCGTGGCCGAGATCACCGTCACGTTCTCGGTGTACTCGTTCGCGACGTAGACCTTCGCGGCCGACGAATCGATGGCGATGGCCGACGAGGACGTCCCTACAAGAATGGGCGGGCTGATGTTCTGGAGGGTTTCGGTCGCGACAATGTCGGCCGCGGTCCGGCTTGGACCCGAGCGGCGAATCGACTCAGGATGGCCCGGTCGACTTCCGGGCATCGATGCGAGTGAAGAGGTCAACATCAGGCAGACGACCCAGGCGACGAGGACGCAGTTGAGTCCTGTCCTTCGAGGGAAGGACATGGCCTCGGGAACGCCTTTCTTCCATTAAAAATGAAGTAGCTATTCGGTGGGCTCCCGCGGATGGAGAGGTAAGGGTCATGGGCAGGATCGAGATCTGGGCTCGGCCCGGAAGCCGCGTCGATGGTGTGACGTGGGACGATTGGCGCAAGCGCTGGGTCGTCTCGTGCTGCGAACCGCCCGCGGAGGGCCGGGCGAACCATGCGGTTGTGCGTCTCCTCGCCGAGCGATTGGATGTCCCAAGAACCTCCATTCGGCTCGTCGTCGGAGGGCGGACGAGGGCGAAAGTGATCGAGGTCGATGGACTATCGGAGAGGGAGATCTCGACTCGACTTCAGCGGGTCCCGTAACCGTAGTCGATCCTCGGGCCACCTTGGGGCGCAAGAACCGCTCGCTACCACGCCCCAACAAGGGGGGTCTCGTCCGTTCAGGGAACCCCACCTCGGTTGGCGGCCGGTCCCCCCGTCAGCATCAAGAACGGGACGAGTGTCCCGCCGCCAAATGACGGCGACGGACGCGGAGCTGCGGGAGGTTCTCGGCACGGCCCGCACGATTGCCGTGGTGGGGTTGTCCGACAAGCCCGACCGGGACTCGAACGAGGTGGCGCGCTATCTCCAGTCGCAAGGCTATCGCATCGTCCCGGTGAACCCGATGCTCGCCGAGGTGCTGGGCGAGAAGTCGTATCCTTCCCTCACGGCCATTCCCCCCGAGGTTAAGGTCGACATCGTCGACGTCTTCCGCCGGAGCGACCAGGTGCCGCCGATCGTGGACGAGGCGATCGCCCGGAGCGACCGGGTCGTCTGGATGCAGCTCGGCGTAGAGCATCCCGCCGCGGCGGCCAAGGCTCGGTCCGCCGGCCTCACCGTTTTCGAGAACCTGTGCATCATGGTCCAGCACCGGCGCCTGAAGGGCTCCCTGCCCTCGCGCGCCGCCTGAACGGTTCCTATGTCCGCTGCCGCTCCCCCTCCGGCCCCGACTGCCCCTCCGAAGACCGCGACGCCACCCCCACCGACCCCGCCCCGGCCTCGGATTCCCGAGCTCCACGACGCCGGGACCCTCCACCGGGACTCCGTCGACGCCGACCGCTGGGTCGTGAACGGGCTCGTGAAGGTGACCGGGGACGTTCACCTCGGCGACGGCAAGGTCGTCGGGACGGTCGCTATCGGTGGCCGGCTGAGCGCGTCGAACGTTCAGTATCGCGGTACGCTCGACGTGGACGGCGCCGTCGAGGCGACCGGGAGCGTCACGGGCACGGGCGTGCTGCGCACCGGGGCGACGTTCCACGCCGCCACCGCCGACCTTCGAGGCGGCGCGCGGGTCGGCGGGGCGGTCACCGTGGACCGAGGGGGCCGAGTGCGGGGGAGCCTCACGTGCCCTTCCGCCGTGATCGGTGAGCTCGACCTCGACGGAGAAGCGCAGATCCCAGGAGAGCTCGGTGGGCTTACCATCCGCGCGCGTCTCAAGGAGAATTCCTCCTTCGGCACGGTGCGCGCCCGTTCGGTCGTGCTGCGGGCGAAACGCCCCAACCTCGTCGACAAGGTGTTCTTCCGGACGGTGAGAGTCACAGTCGAACGCGTCGAGGCCGAGACGGCGGAGCTCGAGGGGGTCGACGTCACGTTCGTTCGTTCCCCCCAGATCACCCTCGGACCGGACGCGCACGTCACGGAGTACGAAGGAACGGTCGTGAAGCGTCACCCCACGAGCCGGGTCGGGTTCGAATCGAAGAGTCCGCGACCGTACGGACTCCGCCGGTAGCGGGCCGGAACCGCTCGCCTTTATCTCTCCCGGCTACGTCGCGCCCGCCCATGACGGACGACGAGGAGTCTTCGCAAGCCCCCTCCCCGCTCTCCGTCCACCAGCGGGTGCTCGCCTACTGGGAGACCGCCGGGGTCCCCGCTTCCGTCCTCGAGGGAAAGGCCGATGGGCCCATCTACCGGTTTACCGAAGGGCCCCCGACCGCGAACGGTCCGCCTCACGCGGGCCACCTCATCGCCCGGATCGTGAAGGACGTCGAGCTCCGCTACCGCCGGCTACGGGGGTATCATCTCGTGGCGGCCAAGGCGGGTTGGGACTGCCAGGGCCTTCCCGTCGAGCTTGAGGCCGAGAAGCGCCTCGGACTCAAGTCGAAAAAGGACATCGAGGCGTTCGGCGTCGAACGGTTCTGCGAGGTGTGCCGGTCCTCGGTCCTCGAGGCCGCGGATGTCTGGCGCGAGATGAGCCGCCAGCTTGGCTACTGGCTTGATTACGACCACCCGTACCTGACGATGGACCCGGCGTACATCGAGAGCGTCTGGTGGTCGCTCAAGACGCTTTACGACCGCGGGCTCCTCGAGCGGGGATACTACGTGATCCCGTACTGTCCCCGCTGCGAGACCCCGCTCTCCTCGCACGAAGTAGCCCAAGGGTACCGTGAGACCACCGACCCGTCGATCACCGTCCGTTTCCCGTTGCACGACCCCGCCCACCCCCATCGGGAGCTTCTCGTCTGGACCACCACCCCGTGGACGCTGCCCGCGAACCTCCTCGTGGCGGTGCGCCCCGAGCTCGAATACTCGGTGGTACGAACGAACGATGGTCGGGAGCTCGTCCTCGCCTCCGCCGCTCTTCCTCGGTATTTCGCCGAGGGGGCCGACGTCCGAGAGCGGATCACGGGGAAAGCCCTCGTTGGACTCACCTACGAGCCTCCGTTCGACACCCCGGGACCCGCGCCGGGTCGGTATCGGATCGTTCCGGCCGACTTCGTCACGACCGACGAGGGGACGGGGCTCGTGCACATCGCGCCCAGCTTCGGCCTCGACGACCAGAAGCTCGGGGCGGCCGAGAACGTCGGCGTCTTCGACCCGCTCGATAGCCGCGGCGTTTTCACGGACGCCGTCCCGGCCCTCCAAGGGAAGTCGTTCAAGGAGGCCGACCCGATCCTCCTCAAGGACCTCGAGGAGCGCGGGCTCCTCTACGCGCGCGGGACCGTCCGTCACACGTACCCGTTCTGCTGGCGGTGCGACACCCCCCTCCTCTACCGGGCCGTCGACTCCTGGTTCGTCCGGACCTCGCGAGCCACCGACCGGCTCGTGCAGTACAACGCGACCGTCCAGTGGGTCCCTGCGCATCTCCGGGACGGCCGGTTCGGCAACTTCCTCACCGAGGCGAAGGACTGGGCGCTTTCCCGGAACCGCTACTGGGGCACCCCACTCCCGATCTGGCTCTGCCCGGACGGCCACGTCACCTGCATCGGGAGCTTCTCCGAACTCGCCGAGCGACTCGGAGCTCCCCTTCCGACCCCGTTCGACCCGCATCGGGTCACGGTCGACCGGCTCGTCCTGCACTGCGCGACCTGCGGGAAGGAGTCCCGGCGGGAACCGTACACGATCGACGCCTGGTACGATAGTGGCTCGGCGCCGTTCGCCCAGTTCCACTACCCGTTCGAGCCCGGGCCGTTCGAGCCGGGCGCTCCGCTCGATTACATCGCCGAAGCGCTCGACCAGACCCGGGGCTGGTTCTATTCGCTCCTCGTGATCGCCGCTCTGCTGTACGACCGGCCCGCGTACCGGGCGTGCCTCACGACCGGCCTCGTGCTCGACGAAGGGGGCCGCAAGATGTCGAAGTCGAAGGGGAACGTGCTCGAGCCGCTGGCGTTGCTCGGCCGCTACGGCGCGGACGCGCTGCGCTGGACGTTCCTGTCGTTCGATTTCACCGAGCCGATGAGGCTCGGCGAGGAGACGGTCCGGAAGACGTCCGCGCGCACGCTCGGCACGCTCGCGAACGTGGTCGCGTTCCACCTCGGCAACGCCCGGGCCGACCGGCTCCCTCCGGCGCTCGACCTCCCCGTTCCGTCCACGCTGCTCGACCGGTGGCTCCTCTCCCGCCTGGAGTCGACGCGGACCGAGGTCGACCGTTCGCTGGACGGCTACGACCTCGGGGCCGCGGCGCGCTCGGTCGCGAAGCTGGTCGACGACCTCTCGACCTGGTACCTGCGCCGCTCCCGACCGAGGTTCTGGTCGGAGGCTCAATCGGCCGACCGGAAGGCGGCGCACGCGACCCTATCCTACACGCTGCTCGGCCTCGCCCGCACGATCGCCCCGCTCCTTCCGTACACGGCCGAGTGGCTGTACCAGGAGGTCGGCGAACGGGGCTTCCGGGACCGGGACGCCTCCGTCCACCGGGCCGCCTGGCCCGTCGCGCTCGCGCCCCGCGACCCGGATCTCGAGCGGGCGATGGACGAGCTCCGGCTGCTCGTCGAGGTCGGCCGGGAGCTGCGGCATCGGGCGGGCGTGAAATCGCGGATCCCGCTCGCCGAGCTGGTCCTCTTTGGGGATCCGTGGCCCGGGCTCACCGCCCTCGGCTCGGAGGGGCTCGAGCTGCTCGCCGACGAGCTCAATGTGAAGCGCGTCCGCCGCGTCCCCACCTCGGAGCGGGCGAACTTCGGGGACGACCGCTGGGTCGTTCGCGACGAGGAAGGCGAGGCGGTCGCGGCGCTGCCGCGGACGCCGACCCCCGAGCTCGCAGAGGAGGGGCTCGTGCGCGAGGTCTCCCGACGCCTCCAGCAGCGCCGCAAGGAGCTCGGACTTCGGTACACGGAGAAGGTCGCCGTCACGATCGCCGCGTCCGGCGCGCTCTACCGGGCGCTCAACGCCCGTCGTGCGGCGCTCGGGACCGACCTCCTCGCCGAACCGCTCGAGCTCTCCGAGAATCCTCTTCCCACCGACCCGGCCGTGCGCGAGTGGAACCTCGACGGGGTCACTTTTTCCGCGCGGATGCTCCGCCGGACGTAGCGACCTCGGGCTCCTCCCGGACGACCTCTCCACCGGGGGCGAGCTCTCGGAAGATCTCCGCTTCGAACCGTCGCACCTTGACGCGCGGGTCCTGCCAGGATTTCGGGGGGAGGCCGGCCTTTTCGCAGGTTCCGTCAAGGAGCTCCTCCGCGGACCAGCCCTCCTCCGGGGCGACCTGAGGAAGGAGGAGGCCGCTCGAGCCGAGTCCGTCGACGATGAGTCCGTCCCGTCCCACCTTCACGGCATCGATCGCCTCCTTGGGGTTCGAGAAACGGAGCGGGACCGGCGGGGTGAGCACGGAGACCTCGATCGAGATCCGAGCTAGCTCCGAGAGAGTGACCGGGCGGAATCGGTAGTCCTCGAGCGCCGCGGAGACCGCGGCGCGCACGACCGCGGAACGGAGCGGGAGGACGGGAAGTGGGTAGCCGATGCATCCCCGCAGGGCCCCTCCCGGGTGCCGCTTCAGCGTTACGAACGCCCCCCGGGGCTCGTCGAAGACCCGCGGGAGGCGGGTCCCCTCCACCTCCGCCGCCGACTCGACGCCCGGACGAACGCGGAAGGTTGCCTCGAGGGCCTGGCGGGCGAGGCGGACCGCGGCGGTGCCCTCGTCGAGATCGAGCACGGAGCGGAGAGCGTGGAAGATGGGCAAAGCCTCTTCGGGACGGTGGCGGGCGGACGTTTTATATCCGGGCTCGCGTGAGCGGCCTCCCCATGCCGTTCCCCGAAGCGGTCGAGCGTCTGCTCAACAAGAAGATCTGCATGAACTGCTCGGCCCGGAACCCGCCGAAGGCCGTCCAGTGCCGCCGCTGCGGCTACCACGGCCTCCGCGTGAAGTCGCGGGAGCGCTCGGGAAAGACGGCGTAACCTCACCGCCGCACCCACGTTGTTCCCCCGGGGTGCGCTGGCCCAGTGAGCGCCGGTCGGCCGTCGTTCGGATCGCTCACGAGAACTCGCCGCCATCTTCGCCCGGCGAATCGATCGACCGGTGACGGCGACTCCGGACGACGGGGCCCCAACGGCCGGTGTCGGCTCCGTCCACCACCTAAGGTGCCGCCCGGTGCTCGCTCTCGGCGACCGGGACCGAGGCGGCCGCGCGCGTTTCCCGGGCGACGGCGAGCCGCTTCTCCGCGAGGAACAGAAGGTTCCGGCTGCCGTCCCGCCAGCTCAGCAGCTTGGGGGGTCCCCAGCGCTCGCGGTACTGGATCGGGACCTCGACGAACCGGACCCCGTGGATGATCGCCTCGACCTTGAGCTCCTCGCTGAACGCCATCCCGTCGGAGGTGAGCCGGAGCTTGCCGAGGAGCTCCCGGCGAAGCACCCAGAACCCGCTCTGGCTGTCCTGGAGACCGCCCGGAAGCTCCTTCACGTACCGGTGGAACGCGACCCCGAGGAACAGGTTCAGGAGTCGGTTTCCGATCCGGTGCTCCGTCGTCATGGCCTTGCGGTCGAGGTAGGCAAAGCGGTTGCCCGTAAGGATGTCGATCCGCTCGTCCAGGAGGCGCTTCACGAGCCCGGGGATCGTCTCGACCGGGTACGTCGCGTCCCCGTCCGACGTGGCGATGACCTCCCCCCGGGCGGCGGCGAATCCTGTCTTGTAGGCGCGGCCGTAGCCTTTCCGACGCTCGACGATGACGCGGGCCCCTTCCGCCTGAGCGATCGCCCCCGTACCGTCCTCCGAGGCGCCGTCGACCACGAGAACCTCCCACTCGAGGGGATTCCCCCGGAAGATCGTGGCGTTCGCTTCGGTCGCCGCGTCCCGGAAGAGCCGGAGCACGTGGGCGATCGATGCTGCCTCGTTGAGTGTAGGGATGACGAGCGTCGCCCGCATCGACGGAAGAGGACCGAGCGGCCCACCGCTTAAAGTTCCTTCCGGCGTCTCCCGGACCGCGATGGCGAGTCGGGCCCGCCCACCGCCCGAGCGGAAGTGGGGAAGCTTCCCCACGACGGCGGACGTCGGTATCTGGGCGACGGGCCCGACCGCCGCGGCGCTCTTCGAGGCACTCGGGCTCGGCCTTTTCGCGCTGATGACCGACCTACGGAAGGTGCGACGGGTCGAGGAGCGCGCCGTGAGCGCCTCCGGCGGGGACACCACCGAGCTCGTGGTCGCGTTCCTCACCGAGCTCCTCGTGCTCGAGCAGACCGACGGGTTCATCGGCCGCGAG
>DASPOD010000034.1:0-4683 GCA_035626215.1 Thermoplasmata archaeon | reverse complement strand
GCTCGAGAAGATCGGGCGAGGGGTCAGGTATATTCCGAGCTCCACGTTCGGTCGAAAACCCCACGGCCTACGCCGTTCCGAGGAGTCCTGAATGTCGGGTCGAGTGAATCGACGATGGCTGGTGGCGAAGCGCTTCGACGGACAACTCACGGAAGCTAATTTTCGATGGGTGGAGTCACCGGCTCCCGCTCCCGGCGAGGGTCAATTCCTAGTGCACAATCTCTGGCTCTCCTTCGACCCTACCCAGATCTTCATGCTCGGCCGAAGCGACGCCGTCGAACCGAATGACAGCGGAATCCCACTCGGCGAAGTGATGAACTGCATCGCGGTGTCGGAAGTGCTCGAGTCCCGGCACCCGGGTTTCGCGCCCGGGGACATCGTGCACGGCCACACCGCCTGGGAGGACTACACGGTCACAGACGGCCAGAGTTTCACCCCCACTTATCGGGTCCCGGAGGGAGTTCCCGCCAACTGGGCGGTCGGCGTGCTTGGACTCACGGGACTGGTGGCGTACTTCGGGGTCCACGAAATTGCGCGGCCCAAACCGGATGAGACCCTCGTCATCTCCGGAGCTGCCGGCGGCGTGGGGTCGATCGCATCCCAGCTCGCCAAGATCTACGGGCTCCGGGTCATCGGCATCGCCGGAAGTCCGGCGAAGTGCGAGTGGCTCCTGCACGAAGCAGGCGTGGACGGCGTGATCAATTACCGGACGGAGGACGTCGGAAAGCGGCTCACCGAACTTTGTCCGGACGGGATTGACATCTTCTTCGACAACGACGGTGGGCCCACCCTCGATATCGCCCTCGATCGGTTGCGGGCCGGGGGCCGGGTCGTGCTCTGCGGTGCGACCTCACGATACGCCGCCAAGCCCCAGCCCCCGGGTCCCGTCAACTACCTCGCCCTCGTCATGGTCAATGGACGGATGGAGGGACTCCTGGGACGGGACTACATCCCTCGGCGAGCCGAGGCGGTCGATGCCATGCTACCGTTGCTTCGTTCGGGCCGTCTCAAGTCGAAGGAGGACGTGTTGGTCGGGCTTCGCGAGGCACCGAGAGGCCTCGCGAGGCTCTACTCGGGGGACAATATCGGAAAGCAACTCCTCCGAATGGACCCGGCTCCGGGGAATTGACGGGAAGTTCAGTTGGTACGCAACGCCGTTACGTGGCTCGAGGGACGAACGGTCTCCGGGGGACGACTTTCTCCCTGGTTCGGGCGGCCACCAGCGCACCGACCGCCTCCACCCCCCGACGGGACCTTCATGCCCTTGGCCGGGGTGAATGACCCCGTAGAACTCTGGGTCGATGAGTAGGTATTTATCCCTATTGATGCGTATTTATTTCATCGGGCTCCTGCTGACGGCGGGAGTCGACCGAAGGGGGAAGGAAGCTGATGGCGGACCCAGCTCGCTCGGGCCACGTCGGAAGCTCTCTCGCCCCCCTCGGAGTTTTTTCGAACCCAGCGTCCACGTCTGCTAACCCCGCCCGGGTCGACGGTTGGCACCAGGAGCGCCCCGCGCTTGCCGCACGCGGCGTCCCTTCCGGGGTGTGGCAAGGCAGAATGTGGTGCTCATCGATTTAGCCTGGCCGATCGCCGAGGCAGGTGGATTCGTAGCCGCGACGGCATTCGCGGTTTGGCTGGTCTACACCCGGTGCAGTGTTCGGGTACCGCCGAACCGCGCGCTGGTCCTCTTCGGTCGCCGAGCTCCCCGGCCTGCTTCCGACTCCCCGCTCATTCCCTCCGACGTGACGCTCCGCCGACCGAGAATCGTGGTCGGAGGGAGGGCGTTCGTCGCTCCCTGGGACCGAGGGGTGGGGTACCTTTCGCTCGCGCCGATCGCGGTCGAGGTGACGGTCCGTTCGATGCATGCGCTCGAAGGGACGCGGGCCTCGGGTTGGGAAGTCCGAGTGCAGGCGCAGGCGAAGGTCCCGGCCGAGCCGGGCTTTCTCTCCGTGGCCTCGGAGAACCTGCTCGGCAAGACGGATGAGGAGGTCCGTTCGCTGATCGTCCGGACCTTAGAGGGAGCCATCCCCGCCGTCCTCGCTCGGGTCAAGACCGAGGACGGGGAACCCGACTGGGACCGCCTGGCCGCCGAGATCCAGGCGTGCGCGGCCCCCGACCTCGTCGCGGTGGGACTCACGGTCCGCACCCTAACGGTCACCGAACTCCACCGGATCTCGCCTCCGGCCCCCGCTGCGATCGCCCCCTTCCCGAAAGCGGACCCGGACCGAGACCGAGTGGTCGAAGCCATCGGCTCCCGCTTGAGCGGTCTCGATGCCCGTCTTGACCGCACGGAGCGGAGTCTGAGAACTCTGGGGGAAGCGATCCTGCGGACCATCCGGCGTCCGGGACTGGAGCTTGACCCTCCGAGCCACCCGTCCGTGTTCGACCGTCCGTTGGGTTCGGACGTTGCCGCCGTCGAGCCGGCGAGTTCGGACGCTTTCCTTCACGATCCTTCGGGGGGCGAGCTTTCGCCCCGCCCGCGAACGTCGCCGTTGGGCGACCTGGCGCGAGAGCGGTCGGGCGATTCCCGGTTCCCGTTGGAGTAAGCAAAGGAGAGAAAGAAAACCATGTGTCCGGCAGCAATTTTGGGCGACCGTGCGTGCGGAAAGACGACCTTCCTTGGGCTCCTCTATGCGGCTCAAGTGAAGTACGGAACCCGGGTGTTGGATTCGTTCCGATTCCACGCCCCGCTCCAGTCGTTGCGCCTCATGAGCCAGGTCTACGAGGGGATGAAAGACGCCCGATTCCCCGGGGCCACGCTCAAGGACGAAATGACGGAAATCGGCTTCGTGTTCGGGTATCGTAAGCCCATTTCAGGACGCCTCCCGGCCGCGCTCAAGGACAAGAACTGGGTGAATCCGTTCGCGAAGCTATCCTTCGCAGCGTACGACGTATCCGGCGAGGACGTCCAGGAGTTCATCGAGACCGGGGTGGCCGCGAGCCCGATCATTCAGCAGCTGCTGAAGAGCCATGTCGTCGTCATTCTGGTCGACTGCAGCAAGATGACGACCGAGATCGACTCGCCCGTGTTCCGGCAGATGCTGAAGTACGACAGCGAGGTCGCGAGCCTCCTCGTCTCCCTCCAGACGTACAAGAAGCAGGAGTTCTCGCGGATGAAGACCCAGGGACTGAGCGTCGGCAACCCGGTGATCTACCCGGCGATCGTCCTCTCGAAGTTCGACTGCGTCCGGGACGAGGTACTGGTGAAGCTGGGGCTCCACCGAGGAGTTCCCGACGGGGAGCAGAAGCGGCGGCGCAAGGAGTACGCGGAGGCGCTCCTCCGTGTGTTCATGCCGCAGACGCTCTCGCAGATCCGCGGCGGCAAGGTCGCCGGGGTCAACTTCGACCAAGCGGCGTACTTCTTCAGCTGGGTCCGAACCGAGACGGCCGAGGCCGGCATGCAGCCGCTCGGCGTGCCGCGCATCGTTCGGAAGGGATTCTCGGCCGAAGGCGGCGCGGAGCCGGACTTCTCCTACGACGACTATGTCGCGTTCATCGAGCACTTCCGCGACGTCGCGAACAAGGTGCCCGACGAGATCGTCGAGCAGACCACGCTCCAGACCCCGCCCACCGCGGCGACCGCCTAGGGGCCGAGGCGCGACCGGACGGAACGCACGCACGGGAGGAGCAACTACGATGAGCGACGCAACGGTGCTCGAGCTCGAGCACTGGATCTACGGAGCCAGCCACGAGAAAGGGTACGGGACGAAGGCCGAGTCCCGCGGCCTCAACGGGCCGCTCTACATGCGCTACCTCGAGAATCACCTGACACCCGTTCGGGTCGAGAAGACCGCGGGCGGCGGGACGTTGATCGACGCGCGGATGATTCATCCCGCCCCCGCGAATCGCGAGGTCCTGCTGTCGATCCTGGGTCGAGGAGTCGCGGACGAGTACAACCGGCCCACGATCGCGAACCACACCGTCGTCATCCCCTACGACGCCCTTCGCACCGGTCAGCTTCGATTCGCCGATGTCGAAGCCGCCACGGTCGAGTTCGACCACAAGTTCCCGAAGGCCCTCGGCAAGGTCGACCCGATCCCGGTGAAGCTGCGCGCGCCCGGAGAGTCCCAAGAACCGCGGGGGTCGGGGATTCGCCGACTGATCACGAAGGCCGCGGTCGACACGCTCGCCAGCCGGTTCCTCGCGGACCACCAGGGACGAACCCTGATCCTCTGCCGGGGGAGCTCGAACCAGTACCGCAACGAGCTCCTCTACCACCTCGTGGAACTCCTGCACGCCGGGGAGGAGATCGCGCTCTTCCCCGCCATCAGCGACGCCCCCACCCTGAGCGCGATGAATCACTTCCGTCTCGCGATCTCCTCGCGCGGGGTGCGAGCGGACGGGTCGTGGACACTGCTCGACGCGAGCATCGACCAGCCGACGCTCCCTCCGATCAGAGGGAAGAGCCCGGTCTACACCCGCATCGCGGAGGCGTTCGCGTCGACGTAGGACGGGCGGAACGAGAACTCATTCGAACGAGGCCGGGCCGTGGGATCCGCGCTAGTCGTCGGCGACCGAGGTTCCGGCCTCACCACCTTCGTCGGCCTCCTTTACGCGGCGCAGCTTCGGTTGGGCACGGAGGAGCGGGACGAATTCCGCTTCTCCGCCGACCGGGAAACGATTCGCCAGCTCGAGGGGATCTACGGGGAGCTGGTGGCGGGCCGATTCCCCGAATGGGACGCG
>DASPOD010000033.1:0-2939 GCA_035626215.1 Thermoplasmata archaeon | reverse complement strand
ACCGAGGTCTGGAGGAGGCGTACCACTTCGTTCGCTTGGCCGGAAGCGAGCGCTATCCGGCCGAGGACCCGATATCGCAGCCCTTCGGCGAAAGGGTTCGAGAGTCCATCCGCCAGCTGTTGGAGCTCCCGGGTAAGCTTCACCACCTCGGCATCGTCCGGAGACCGGCCGGTGTCCAACAGGGTCTCCACGAACTGAGCCCGGTACGTGGCGGAGGGGCCGGCATTCTCGGCCACCGACCGTTCGACCGAAAGGTCGTAGGACGGGGCGAGGGCTCGCAACGCAGCGGCGGCCTCTTCGAAACGCCCTCGCTCCCGCAGGAGATCGATCCGGGTCCGTTCGCCCAGCTCCCTCAGGGTGCGACCGTGCTCCACCTTGGCCAAAATGTCCAGGTGCCGCTCCGCGGTATCCAGATCGTTCCGCAGGAGCGCGAGCTGGGCGTACGCGATCTCGACCCTCGGATCGGGACCGCCGGGCCCGGGAGGGACCAACGCGACGGCACGGTCCACCGCTTGCTGCGCTCGAGACGTTTCCCCCATCCACACGAGGGGTCGTACCAGGCGCGTGAGGATCGTGCGTGCCTGCATCGCCCGATTCCCGCCCCGCTCAGTTGCCTCCAACGCGCGCTCCGCCCATCTCACCGCCCCCCGAGGATCTCCCCGGAACCAGAGGGTCCAGAACGAAAGGTTGCTCCGAAGGGCGTTCAGTCCGTCCCAGTCTTCCGTGGCCGGCCGCGAGAAGTACCGCTCCACCTCTTGGAGGTACTGGAATGCCTTTTCCTGCTCCTCGAGCGGTAGGCCGAACGCCAGATCGCCCTTGACCTCCATCTCGAGCCGCTCCTCCCCTATTGTGTGAGCCAACTCGGTGGCCCGGGCGAGCAGGGCGGCGCCGTCGCGACCCGAGCCTCCCTCGAGCAGCGCGACGCCCTTGAGGTCCAACACGTTGACGAGCTCGCGGCTCGGGGGAAGGGACACGAGGAGCCGCTCGGCGTCGTCCATGAGCGTTCGGAAGAGGTCCGGTCGCCCGGGGGCGGCCTCGGGCTGCAGGCGGACCAGGTCGCCCAAGTCGCGGTAGAGACGGCCCGCCCGCAAGGGCTGCGCCGTCGCGACGTACAACCGAATGGCCTCCTCCCAATCCACGACCGCGCGCGGGAGCCGACCCAGCACGAAATCGACCCGGCCCAGTCCGTCGAGGGTCTGGGCGCGCGTCTTGTCGTCCGGGGCCTCCTCCAGCAGCTCGAGGACCGTCCGATAGTCCCGTTCGGCCTGCTCGAAGCCGAAGACCTTCATCCATCGTTCTGCCGAGAGCAGGGCGTACTCGCGGGCCTTGGGAATGTCGTGCCCCTCGCGATAGTGGAACGAAAGCTCGCCCGCAAACTCCTCGCGCCGCGGGCCGGCAATGCGCTCGAGCGCCTCGGCGGCTTTCCGATGGTGGCGGGCCCGCCGGGGCGAGATTATCTCGTCGTAGAGCACCCGCTGGAGCTGTTGGTCGGTGAAGGAGTAGGACAGGAGCCGGTGCGAGCCGGTCGTCTCCTCCAGGAGGCCCGTCTCGACGAGGTGCTCGAGCTGAGCGAGAAGACGGTCTTCGTCGACCTCGGCGACTTCCCGAAGGAGGTCAAACGGAAACTCCGCACCGAGGACCGCCGCGATTCGCAGTGTCGCCTTGGTGGGTTCGTCCAGGTGATTGAACCTCTGCTTGATGACGTCCCGAACCGACTTCGGGATGGCAATCTCTCCGAGGTCCTTGCGTTCCCATCGCCCCGCGGCCGTGCGGTAGATGGCCCCGACCTCGACCAGGGACCTCAGTACTTCCTCGACGAAGAACGGGTTGCCCCCGGTGCGGTCGTGAACCAGCCGGGCGAACTCGTCGGAGATCGCTTCCGGTTCCTGGAACGTCTTTTGGATCATCTCACCGACTGCGCCTCGGTCCAGACGCCGGACCGGCACCACGGTCAACAACCGGTTCTTCCGAAGGTAGCGCAGCCCTTCCGTGAGGGGCGATTCCGAATCGTCCTCCGCCTCTAGGCACGTAGCGAGCAACAGTAGGCGATTCTCCGGTACCGTGCGGAGCACGAACTCGAGGAGGCGGATCGAAGGGGGATCGGCCCACTGAAGGTCATCGAACAGGAGGAACAGCGGCGCCTCGCGCGAAACGTTGACAAAGAATTGACAGACGCCCTCGAAGAAGCGAGCGCGCGCCGCCTCGGGATCCCCCGCCGGGGTCGGGGGCGACGGTCCGATGGGGCCGGTGACCTCCGGCACGACCTTGGCCAACTCGGGAGCCACCCCCCAAGCCACGCGCTGGACGACGGCGGGCGGGGTATCGTGGATGAACGATCGGATCATCTCCGCCCAATGCGAGTACGGTGGCGCGACCTCGCCCGGGAACGCGCGACCTCGCAGGATCCGGAATCCCGCTCGTTCTGCGCGTCGGATCGTCTCCTCCGCCAATCGGGTCTTGCCAACGCCCGAGGCGCCCACCAAGATGAAGGCGGCTCCATGTCCCTTCGAGGCCGACTCGACCGCGGCTCCCAGCAGCGCCTCCTCAGCCGGGCGGGCGACCCAGGGGGTAAGGAGAGTGGGGGAGCGGGTCATCCACGGCAGCTCGATGCGGTAGAGAGGTACCGGATACGCGACGTTCTTGAGCGATGTCTCTCCGAGCGCCACGAAGGGTAGCTCGATCTTGTTCCGTACCTGCTCGTAGACCGCCCCCGAAACGCAAATGCCACCGGGCTCGGCCAGGGGTTCTACGCGGGAGACCAGGTTCACCGCATCTCCGTAGATGTCCCCTTCCTGGTGGACGACGTCGCCGACATGCAGGCCAATCCGAAGCTGGACCGCAGCGGCACCGCGGTCCGCGGGTCGCTCGTGAAAGGCCTTCTGGATCGCAATGGCGCATCGCGTCGCGTCCAAGGCGTTTCCAAACTCTACCAGAAAAGC
>DASPOD010000032.1:0-38899 GCA_035626215.1 Thermoplasmata archaeon | reverse complement strand
GGTGGTCTCCGCGTCGCGCATAGAGGTAGGTCCCGCTCGGCAGCGACTTCCACGCTCCAGGCTCTCCATCGAACGGCTCGGAGCCGACGATGACGCGGTGGGCAGCCACCTGGTATGTCATCTCGTAGTACCGGCGGGTCGCGTCGAAGAGTCCGGTCCCGTGGTCTCCCGTCCAGAGGCAGAAAGCCCAGAGCTCGTCCGGTCCTCGCGTGAAGAGAACGTTCAGCCCCGAGAACGGCGGGATCGCCGGTTTGCGAAGGCCCTCCCAGACCCGCACGAGGTCCTCCACCGTCCGGACGTAGCCGACCAGGGGGTCTCACGTCTCCTCGGTGTTCCGGTATAGGAGCCAGTAGAGGACCTCGCTGTCGTTGACCCCTCGGACCTTGGATTCGTGGACTCCGAGGAACGGACGGGTCTCGGTCGGGAACGAGATCGCCCCGTTGTGGGCGAAGAGGCTCGTGTGGTTCTCGAACGGCTGGGAGTTCTCGAGCGCGATCAACTTCTCCGGGTCGAGCTTCAGTGGATTGCTGGCATGGCGGAGGTGGCCGAGGACGAGCGGGCCGCGCGCTTCCGACGCGGCGTGGAGGAAGCGTGGGCGCTCCTCCTCGAAGTAAGCGCCGCGCGGACCCTTTTCGACCCGCGCTCGTCCGCTCTCCGTGAACCAGCCGACCCCCCAACCGTCCCGCTGGGCGCGTTCCTCATCCACGTGCGACTGGGCGAATAGCGACCGGTCGGACCGGACGAGCCATGGCTCGGCCGACTCGGCGGAGACCGCCAACATCCCGAACAGACGGCACATCGGCCGCTCGCACGTCGCTCTTCTAAATAAGTCCCCCCGCGCCGGGTGGGGAACTTTCCTCGCGGAAAGCAACGCTTTATCCCCCGGTCGGGGCTTGTTTGCTCACCGAGCGAGTGGCGATGGTAGCGGTCGAAGTGACTCCGGCGGCGCGGGACCAAGTCCTCAAGATCATGGACAAGCAGGGGAAGCCCGGCTCCGCCCTACGGCTCTACGTCCAGGGCGGCGGCTGCTCGGGGCTCACCTACGGAATGTCGTTCGACAAGCAGGAGTCCGGGGACGAGGTGGCATTTTCCGACGGTCCCCTCACGGTCGTCGTCGACCGGGCGAGCGCTCCGCTCCTCGAAGGGGTCAAGGTCGACTTCCTGCTCGGCCTCGAGGCGTCCGGGTTCAAGATCTACAACCCGAACGCCAAAGCGACCTGCTCGTGCGGAAAGTCGTTCTCCGCATGAGAGGGGTACCGACGTTACCGAGTTCCTTCGGGCGCGACAACGGAGCTTTATAGGTCACTTTTTGTCAAGAGGTCGGGGTAGTCAAGGGAGGGCCCCAGGCATGAGCGATAGTGGGATCACGTTGGAAGTCAGTCAGGAGGCGAAGGACCAGGTCCGGGACCTCATCAAGAGCCAGAAGCCCGGAACGGCCGTCCGCGTCTACCTTCAATCCGGCGGCGGCGGTGGCTGCGGAAGCGGCTGCAGCTGCGGCTCGGGCGGATGCGGTAGCGGCGGCGGCGGGCCGTCGTTCGGGATGGCGTTCGACAAGCCTCGGAACGGCGACCAGGTCGTCCAGGTCGACGGTTTCTCGATCGTGGTCGATGATATCTCGGCCGAGCTCCTGAACGGCGCTCGCATCGACTTCGTCCAGGACCTGAACGTCTCCGGATTCAAGATCACGGCGCCGAACGCGCCCGCCCCCTCGGGCCACGAGCACGGGGCGGAGGGCGGCGGCTGTGGCTGTGGGTCCGGCGGCTGCGGGTGCGGTTAACGCCCCCGGTCCAACCCTTTCTTCTTCCTTCTTCCGGCGGCCCTTGCCCCCGGCGCGGGCTTCGGCACGAACGGTCGGCCGATCCACCTTCGCATCTCCCAGGTCCGCTCGAAGCCGACCCGTCGGTAGATGGGGCGGCCGAACCGGGAGGCGTGGAGCCCGACGTTCGGAAACCCTCGCTCGCGGCAGATCGTGACGAGTTCCCGCACGATCCGGGTCGCGATCCCCCGGCCCCGCCAGGCCGGCTCCGTGAACATCGATAGGATGTAGGGGCTCTCGAACCCCTGGAAGTCGGGGCGGGGCTGCTCGGCACGGAACCAGACGAGACCGCTCGCGACCGGGCTACCGTCCCCCGTTTCCACGACGACGCCGGTGAGCTCGCCCGAAACTAGGCGACGTTTTGCCCAGGGACGGTACCGGATATCGTGGTCCGAGATTTGCGCCTCGGTGTGATGCGCGATGTCCGTCCACATCCGGTGTCGGTGGTCGATGAGCAACGGCAGGTCCGCGACCGTCGTCCGGCGATACGTCAACCGACCGCGTCGCGACGGGCCCATCGCGCGTCGTTCGCACGCGTGGATATAGACCCTACTCGCTCGCCCCGTCCCGGCGCGCGATGGGGGCGGGCTCGCCCCGGGTACCGCGAGACGGGCCCGGACGGTTTCCCGTCCGAGGGGGTTCGAGTCTCGTGACTGGCGCTCCCACCGGAACTGATTTTTCTCGGGGGCGGCTAGGTGAGCGGCGCACGATTGACCGACCCCGGACTCACGGACACCATCGATTCGAGTTTCGTGATCTACGTGGCGCTAGCCGTCGTCGGGACGCTCCTCATGCTGTTGGGTATGCTCGGAGCCGTCGCTCTGCCCATTGGTGAGGTCACCGATTTTGTCGGTTCGTACGCCGTCGTCTACGGAGTGATCTCGCTCTTTGACTATCTGTCTCCGAGCCAATTCGCCCTTCTCGCCTACTTCACCGGCGGGGATCCGGAGGGTATCCCCAGGTGGTTGTACGCCGGTCTAATCATGGGGATTCTCTCCGAGGCGGGCGGCTTCATCCTTCTCTATCACGCGTATGTCACTCCCAACCGCGGCGCGGAACCCCTCGAACTCGGTGCGTCGTGCATCCTTCTCGGGATTGGCCCGGAGCCGCTCAGGTACTCTCTGGCCTTTCTGAAGGGATACTGGGTGGAAGGTTAGGGCTCGTCCGCCCGAGGGGGTTCCAGCACGGGTCCCTTCGCTCGGAACCGTTCGTTGGATTCCCACCCGGACTTCTCGAGAACAGGGGATTTCCGGGCAGGATTCTCCGTCGTTGCGATGGGCAGGGCTGTTGCTCGCCGTTCTGGGCGATGATGGGCCCGGACGGATTTGAACCGTCGACCGACCGGTTATGAGCCGGTCGCTCTGAGCCGGACTAAGCTACGGGCCCACCGCCGCCGATGAAGGGGAGGCGCCGCCGAGCGGATTTGGGGAGCGGCGGCACGACACCGTCGCCCTTTCGAACCGCTGACCTTTCGGTTAACAGCCGATCGCTCTACCGCTGAGCTACGGCGGCACCGAGGGTGCCGAGCCGACATCGCGCTAATAGCCTTTCCGGCTCGAGGGCGGCCGGTTCTCGTATTCCACGGCCCGCTGCTTCAAGTGCTCGATCACCGCGGTCATCCGCGCGAGCGACTCGTTGAGGTTGCCCCAGAACTCCTTCGATTTGTCGGTGATCACCGCGCCGTCCGCGGACGGCTGGATGACGCCCTCGCGCTCGAGGAGATGGAGGGAGTACCGCGTTTTGTGGATCGGGAGGCGGAGCGCCTCACTGAGCCGTATGATCCCGATCGGCGGGCTGTTGCCGAGCTTTTCGAGGATGTCGACGTTGCGCGCCAAGAGGTTGAGCTCCTCTTCGATCCGCTCGACGAGGTGGACCGGCTCCTCGCCCTCCGGGATCTCACCTTCGAGGGTTCCGGGTTTCTCCTTCGCCCCGGGCATAGACCTCCCCCGGACCCGAGCACGCTTACTTAGAGGTTGTTAACGAACGGCCGGCCGAAGGCGCCTTCGAGGCCGTGTCGGTAGACCCAACAGCTGCGCGGCGTTCGCGTAGAAGATCCGCGCGAGCTCGGAGGACGTAAACCCGAGACCGGCGATCGCCTCCACGGCGTGGCGGGGTTCGTCGAGCGGGTAGTCGCTGCCGAACAACAGGCGGTCGACGCCGACCTTGCGGAGGACCCAGAGGAACTGCTCCCGGAACGGACTCTCGGCGAGGAGCGGACCGGTCGCCGATAGGTCGACCCAGACGTTGCGCTGCCACCAGTCGTACCGAGCGAGGACCTCGTAGACGAGGAGGTCCGCGAAGTGCGGCCCGTGGGCGTGGGCCAGAATCAGCCGGGCCTTGGGCACTTCGATCGCGAGCCGAACGAACTTTCCGGGCTGGCCGGCGTCGAACGGCGAGTACGCGTCGAACAAAACGGGGAGGCCCCGGTCCGCCGCCCGGGCGACGACCTCCCGGACCGCGGGGTCGGCGACGTCAAACTGCTGGGTGTTCGGGTGCAGCTTGAGCCCCCGCGCCCCTTTCGAGGCGACGCGGTCGACCTCCGCGAGGGCCTCCGCGCCGTCGGCCGGATGCACCGAGCAGAACGGGAGCAACTCCGGCGACGCTTGCGGCGCGAGAGCGAGGACCCGGTCGTTCATCCGCCGGGTGCTCGCAAGGTCGCCTCGCGGGGCCATCACGAGGACCGCAGCGGCGCGGACGTCGAGTCCGCGGGCGGCCGCGAGGTAGTCGACCAGTCGATGGCGTTTCCGACGGATGGCGGGAAACCCCGCGAGACGCGGATGGGTGTGTAGATCCACGATCGGCCCGGAATAGATCTCCGATACCGTCGAGGTCTCGGCCATGGTTGCCACGCCCGGCTCCCCACGGACGTGCGCCTACTTAGGAAGGAGACGGAGGCGCTTTTCTCCCACGGAGGAAGCCACGGCCCGAGGCCTAACCTTCGGCCGGGCCGCGCTGGGCTCCCGGCAATCACTTTCCTAAGCTTCGGCCGCTTACGGCCCGGAGGCTCAAGGTTCAAGGCGCGACGAGCCCGTGAGCCGAAGGGGACAATGAAAGCAACACGGCCCACGTGGGCGGAGGTCTCCGAAGGCAAGCTCCGGCACAACTACCGCCGATTGCGCGAGCTCGCCGGTCCGAACGCGGAACTCCTCGCGGTGGTCAAGGCCAACGCGTACGGGCACGGCCTCGAGCTCTGCGCCCGGGCGCTTGCTGCCGAGGGCGCGACGTGGTTCGGGGTCACCAGTGTGGAGGAAGCCATGGCGTTGCGCGGGGTCTGCCCGGACGCTCGGATTCTAGCGTTCTCGGGAGTGTGGCCCGGCGAAGCCGACTGGGTGGTCGACCACCGAATCACCCCGGTGGTCTGGGAGCCCTCGCATTTCTTCTTGCTCGAGGAAGCGGCGCGCAAGCGCGGCGTCGGTGCTCGATCGGTTCCCGTGCACCTCGAAATCGACACCGGGATGTCGCGCCAGGGAGTGCAGGTCCACCACCTCGAGCGCATGCTGTCGCGCTTTGAGGCCGGGTCACCGCTCCGGCTGGAAGCCGTGATGACCCATTTCCATACCCCCGACGAAGCGGCCCCGACCGACGCGCAGGTGAAGGAGCTCGCGAGCGCGGTGGAGATTGTCGCTCGCAGTGGGCTCCGCCCCGAACTTCTGAGCGCCGGAAGCTCGGCGGACGTCCTCAGCCAAAGCACGAGGGCGGTCTCCGCGATGGCCGAGAAGCACGGCATGCGGCGGATGGTCCGGACCGGGCTCGCGTTGTACGGCTACGCCCCGCAGCGGGACGCCGGTGGCGGACTTGAGCCCGTCCTCACGTGGAAGGCCCGGGTCACCTCGGTCCGGGAGGTCGCCCCGGGGACTCTCGTGGGGTATGGCGGGACGTTCACCGCGCGCCGGACCACACGGCTCGCCCTCCTCCCGGTCGGATATGCGGACGGGTTCAACCGGTTGCTCTCGAACAAGGGCTGGGCCTTGGTCCGGGGCCGGCGCGCACCGGTCGCGGGGCGGGTGTCGATGGACCAGGTGACGCTCGATGTGACGGAGGTCCCCGACGCAGCGCAGGGGGACGAGGTCGTGCTCCTCGGCACGGACCGTTCCGAGCGCGTCACGGCGGCGGACATAGCGGAGATCACCGGCACGATACCGTACGAAGTGCTGACATCGATTGCCCCGCGCGTGCCGCGGGAGCGGGTGGCCTAGCCCGGCCGACGAGCGCTCCACGAACCAAACGGTTCGCACGGGCCCGCCGGGATTCGAACCCGGGTTTGAGGCTCCGGAGGCCTCCGTGATGTCCAAGCTATACTACGGGCCCGCGCAGGGTATCGTCCGCCTGAACGGCAGACCCAATTAACGGCGTCCCTCGTGCCGCCCGCTTCGACGCCGGAATCGGGAAGCGGTCCGGCGGTTCATGGCGAAGTGGCCGAGCCCAGCGCCCAACCGTCGGCATGGTCCGGAAGCGGATGGGCGAAGGGCGCCGTTCGGCGTTCGGAACGCCGTTCTTGAGAAGGGAGGGTCCTAAGTAATACCGCGTCACTGCCCGAATCCATCCTCCCGGGTCCCCGGGCGGACGGAGCTCGGCAGGAATCTGGTCCCCCACGATGAGCGACGGCAGCATGGAGCGGCAGTTGCCCCCTTCCAACAACGGGCATCGGGCAGCGCTCTCGTTCATCACCCCCACCCGGCAGTTCGACCCGGAGAACATCCGACGGATCCAGACGATGTTGCCGAAGGGGCACGAGTTCGTCGTCGTGATGAGCCCGGGCGGCGCCGCCCATGCGAAGAACATCGGTGCCTCGGTCGCGACCGGCGATGTGCTCGTCTTCGTGGACGATGACGTTCACCTGATCGCCGACTGGGACTGGGACGAATGGCTCCAACGCGACTGGCATTTCGCGATCGCGGAACAGTACTGGCCCGCCCCCCCGATCAACACGTTCATGATGCGGGCCCAAGCGATGATGCTGAACGTCCTGACGAGCGTGTTCCGCTACAAGATGTTCATGACCGGCTTCGCGGCGGTGCGCCGCCCGGTGTTCGAGGCGGTCGGCGGCTACAACGAGTCCGTCGTGTTCGAGGAGCATGCCATCACGCTCGACTTTTACCGGCGTCGGTTCCGAGGCACGCGCCTACCGGTCCGTGTGCGAGTCCAGCGCCGCTGGATGGGTTTCAGCCCGTCGAACGGGAGCACGAGCCGCGGGAAGGACCATCCGGCCCCCAAGCCCGGCGAGGTGTTGGTGCTCGAGACCGGGACTCCGAACGGTGCGCCCGCGGCGACCGTTCGGGAAGAGCACCCGTCCTACGTCTTCGCTGCCTTGCCGCGGCCCGGCGGTGGACTCTTCGACTCGGAGTAGCCGCACTTCCCGCAGGACCGCCGGTCCTTATGGTCGGCGAGGAAGGTTCCCGGCCCGCACTTGGGGCACGGCTTGTGCGTACGGGTGAGCGCGTCGCCCTTCACTTCGTAGAGGCCGACCCTCGCCTTCGCCGTGGCCGATCACTCCTTCTTTTCGGGGGCCGCCGGTTCCGCAGGGGCCGGGGCGGCGGCCGGCGGAGCGCTCGCCGCGGGAGCCGCCGGGCCTTTCACCGGCTCTTCCTTGAGACCGTTCCGCACGAGGATGTGGCTGCGCACGATCGCCTTCGCCGCCTCGGCCGTGTCGTAGACCATCGCGTCGCCGCGCGTGACGGCGGTGCCGTAGCGGGCGTGCATCCGCTCGATGATTACCCGGTCCTTCGGCGCCTTCACGAGCTTCGAAAGCTCGCCTCGGACCGCGTCGCGGCTGGGCGTCGCCGCGGTCGCATGAGCGACCTCGAAGCGCACCTCGTGCCGCTGCATCAGCGGGTTCGCCTTGTCCTCGAGGATCCTAATCTCCACGGTCGATTCTCCGCAGCTCCATTTGAGCGATGAGTTGGCGTACGTGCTCCTTCGCCACCGCGTCCACGCGCACGAAGGAGACCCCCGCACCCGGGATACCGTATATAACAGTGGCCCCGGCGGGGAGCGATTCGACGAGCGCGAGGGAGCCGAGGTCTTCCTCGCCATCGACTTCGATGAGTCCGCCGCCCGAGGCGACGAGCTCCCGCACCGCGACCCGGAGCTGCTCGGTGAGGAGCCCGGGCGGATTGTGGACGCGGACGACGCGCCGCTCGGCGAGGAGCCGAAACTCCTTCGGGTCGACCGGTTCGTGGCGGCGGGTCTTGTAGTCGACGATGCCGATGAGCGGCGGTCGGCCGAGCTCGAGGGCGCGGGCCGTCACCCGGTCCCCGCAGGTGGCGAACGTCCCGAGCTCGAGGAGTTTTTGGTCGGCCTCGGGCCCCGTGTAGACCGGACCGTAGCGCTCGGCGAGGGTCGCGCGAAGCGACTCCGGCACCGCCCAGGCGCGCTCGTCACTTGACGCGGAGCGCGTACCGGCCCGCGGCATGGATCCCCATCTTGCGAGCGATTTCCGACTTCTCCGGGTCGATGACGATGAGGTACCCCTGCCACTCGCGGGAGACCTCGCCGCCGCACCGGGGGCATTTCGCCTGGTCGGTGATCGAGTTGCAGCTCTTGCACGCCTTGAGGTTGATCATGGTCGCTAGCTCGCGGTGGCGGGTGGCTTGGCCGCGGCTTTCGCTGCGGCACCCTTTTTCGCCGCCGCGCCCCCGGACTTCTTGCCACCGCCCTCGGCCTTCGTGTGCGCCTCTTGTATCCACTCGAGGCGTCCGAGCGCTGGCTGGCGCATCGTGAGGCCGATGCGGCTGTCGCGGGGCGAGATCTCGGAGAGCGACAGCGAGACGACCCGGGCCCGTACCTTGTAGCCGACCTTGAGGTCCTTTTTGGACTCGATGCCGACGAGCCGCTGGTTGTGCTCGTCGATGTTCACCCGGTCGTCCATGATCTGCGAAACGTGGAGAAGCCCGTCGAGCGGGCCGAACCGGACGAACGCGCCGAACTTCCGGATCTCCACCACCGTCCCCTCCACGACCTCCTGGATCTCCGGCCGGAAGAGGAGGGCCTCGTACTCGACCTCCTGGTAGACACCGCCGTCCCCGTGGATGATATGGCCCTCGCCGACCGGCGTCACGTCGCGGATCGTCACCGCGACGCTCTGGCCGTCCACGAGCTTGCCCTCGAACTGCTGCTGGGCGAGCTCGGTGAGGACGTTGGCGAGGTCAGGCCCGAGCCGCTGGGGCGGGATCCGAACGACGTCCCGGCGGTGGTCGAGATAGTACATGCGCCGCGCGCGAGCGGGGGGTCCTATAAGATTCTTGGGGTCGGCCTGGCTTTGGAACTTTACTGAATAGTCGGCGCGAAACCCTGTGGAGTGGCACAGAACCGTTTGCGCGACCTAACGAGATGAGTCGGGCGTCAGAAGTCGAAGTCCCTTTACTCGCTTGAAATCAGTGTCATTAGTGAGAAGCTGGAGGTCATAGCGTATCGCGGATGCGGCAATCCACAAGTCGTTGTCGCTCAGCCCGATGCCAGATCTGCTGAGATCTCCGCCCACCTTGGCATAGGCCAGTACGACATCGCGATCGATCGGCAGGATGAGATACTTGCGAAGGTGGGCGTCATAATCACTGACTCTTGACTCGAGCCACCCTGCTGCCCGCGCGCCGTACAAGCACTCTCCGTAGGTGATTACCGAAATCGCGCCGATTCGACCTTCGAGTAGTGGTCGAAACGGGCTGAAGTCTGGCGACTGCCGGAATCTGTATGAAGCGACGTTAGTGTCGACCAGGACAACCGTCCTGTTGCCCGCCGCCACTTCCTATTCACCTTCCATCAGTTTCGGTCGTCTTCGTCGGCCAAGAGCCGACAGGTATCGGTCCCACTCCTCGTCAGAAGGCGGTGTCCAGTCGGGGCTCTCCCCGACTGGTATCGGACCGACCTGCTGGCGTTCCATTAGTTGATCGAGTTCGGTGCCCATCCAGAAGTCCCTGATTTCATCATATGGAAGGGCGCGGCCAAGTAGCTCGGCCGAGCGGTCGACTTCCAAACTGTCTACCCGGATCGACCGGATCTCCCCGGTTTCCTTCTGGACCGTCGCGTCTCCAGAGATTCGGGCGTAGTTCATCAACCCCTCAAGGACTACACCCAGACGTTCGGGGGGGGTTGTGCACGGTACAGGCCTCCCGTCATCGGTAAACACTGTGAACTTCACATCTGGGGAAAGGAAGTCCGCTGAGAGCAGGAACCCCGAGACCGTGCGACGATTGGCAGCCGGTCTCAGAAGGAGCGTTTTCAGCCGCGAGCTGGCAGGCGCGTCGTATTTCGCTCGCCGAGACCTTCCCCCGGACTCCCAAATGAACTCGAACTCGTCGATACCTTTGGTCAGAAGTGGGTTAAGCATCTCAATCCCCGAGAGCACGGACTCGTCGAAGGATTCGGGCATCTTGCGAGCCGGGTCTCGGAGGGCATTGGCACCATCCATCCACTCCGTTACGATTTCCTCACCGGGAAGCCCAGTGGTGAGTTCGTGCTGTTCGGGTCGTAGCTCAAGCTTGAGAACCGCACTGCCGGGAGTGTAGTCCCTGAAGTAGAGGCGAACTCGCGCCTTCACTTCCTTGATCCGTGGACCCCGTCGGGGAAGTGTCGGCCCTTCAATTTTCCGCTTTGCCAGGCACTCGAGGGAGGTACGGAGACCACTAAGGGCCGCCTCCAAGTCCTGAACGAGAATCGCCCCGGATCTGACCGACGGGCCAGTCATCTTCACCGTGAGGAAGCCGGTCTCCTTCGCCCATTCCGAGGTCCCTTTCTCCTCGTTCGGCACCATTACCACCTGAACTCCCGAGTACCTATCTAAGGCAACCCCATCTCGAATTGAAATACGACCGTTCCGGGCTCGCCTTCCGTGAGGATTCTGACCTCAACGGATGACGGGAGCCCTTTTGTCGTCCACAGCTAATACACAAGCGTTCACTTCGATTAATCCTGGGAACTCCGCGAGCCGCCATCAGTCTCGCTTGGATCGCTTCGACACGCCGGGTTCCGCGACCACTACGACACTTGCCGTACGAGACCCGGGGATTACAGACCACTCCAGCATCGATCCCTTCTCCGCGCCAATTAGTCGCGCAATTGGTTCCGGGATCGTTGTACGCACGGATGCCGTGCCCTTGAGAGCAAGAGAAACCTTGGACTGGTACGTCAGGGGGACCTGCTCGACCACCTCACCACCGACAACTGAGATGCGTGTCACAGGGATAAATATTGCCCTATCAGGAGGCAGACGACATGCCATCCACACAAGGCAATCTATATTATTACCCAATGACATATGGCAATTAGTTGCCATAATGAAAGCCAAACGAGCGGCCTGGCCAGAGGGAAGCACGGCTGCGAGCGCTCATCGCATCCTTGCTCGCGGTCTGGTGTCAGTAGTCAGGCCGGGCTCGATTTGGTTCGTCCGAAGTGAATCCGGGAACGGAATGTACTCCGTCCGGCGGGAACTCAACGGATGGAGTTGTTCGTGCCCCGCAGCCTCCGGATCTCGATCGTGCAAACATGTGACTGCGTGTCAGCTCCTGCTCGAGGAGGAACCCCAGGACTCCACCCTCGTCGCCCGCCCAAGGAAGACCTACAGACAGGATTGGGCCGCGTACGACCTCGGCCAAACCGAGGAACTGCCCTTGGTTCAGCAACTCCTGTCGGATCTGGCGGGAACGGTCCCCGAGACAGCGCATTCGACTGATGCGGGCGGTCGACCGCCAGTACCAATCCATGATCAGCTCTTCGGCACGGTTCTGAAGGTCTGGTCTGGCAAGTCGGGACGTAGGGCGGGGGGATTCTACGAGGATGCTCTGACCCGTGGCTACCTTTCCGGCAAGCCGGGACGCATGACTGTTCAGCGTTTCCTCAATCGCCAGGACGCCACACAGGTCCTGAGCAACCTCGTGACACTGAGTGCTCTGCCGCTGGCAGGACTCGAATCCGGAGAGGCTGTGGCACCGGACTCCACCGGGGTTCAGACCACGTGCTTCGGCGCCTGGAGGGAGGCCAAACACGGCGAACGACGAGAACGACGCTGGTTGAAGGTCCACGCAATGGTCGGAACGCGAACTCACGTGGTCATACGTGCCGTCGTCGGCGAGGAGAACTCCGGCGACTCTCCACAGTTTGCCCCGCTGCTTCACTGGACAATGGAGGCAGGCTTCACGCCCGGTTCCGTAGTTGCGGATCGCGGCTACTTGTCGAGAGAGAATTACCGCTTGGCGACGGACCTTGGGTTGGAGGCGTATATTCCTTTCAAGTCGAATTCGGTGGCTCGAATCCGCTCAAAGTCGTCACCATCTGCCTGGCGGAAGGCGTACCATCTCTTCCAAGCGAATCGTGAACAGTTCGACCGGAACTATCACCGGAGATCCAACGTGGAGTCGGTCTTCTCCGCCCTCAAGCGGAAGTTTGGGGAGAATGTCCGGTCAAGGAACCGGGTCGCCCAAGTCAACGAAGTTCTTTGCAAGATTATTGCCTACAACCTGACGGTAGTGGTCCACGAGATGTTTGAGAACGGAATCGCGCCGCTATTCCACGACACCACGAATTAGAATCTGGAATAGGTTGGCCCGAAATGGCTTACGCTCTGGATTAGAAGGACTGCTTGTGAAGGGCGGTGGCCATCGGCATAACGAGGGCTCGGCCCGGCTTGAGATAGAAGACCAGCTGATCTCCTTCCTTGACGTTAAGGTTCTTCACCACACGCGTCGGCAAGTGTAGCTTCCCTCCGCGTGTTATTGTCGCAGTGGCGGATTCCGGGGCGTCCATGCTACAGCGATGGAACGCGTCGATATAAGTACATGGGGTCGGTCAGGCGGTCCGAAAAGTTTCGGTAGTACCATCCGCCCTTGTAGTGCGAACGGCGACACAATAGTTACATATGGGGTTTTAGTTCCATTAGTAGCGAAAGTTCCTAAAGGAACTCGCGAAGGAGCGAAAACCAATGGTACTTCAAGATGTTGAGTGCGGCTTGTGTGGCCTAAGCTTGGGCCTCGGTGTTCCGGGGGGCCGAACGTGGTGTTCTGAGTGCGGCAAGTACGTGATGGCGAAGGCAGAGCACGGCGACTGGGATGCCGTCATCGGTGCAGGTCTCGCGATCGGGACTGGCCTTGTTGCAGCGTACGTCCTGAGTCGAGTCTTCGGCCAGCGTCGGTAGCTGATCATGCTGCTCGTGATGTCGCGTGGAACAGTCGGTATTCGCCACTCCAGGAGCGGTTACGCTCGTACGGCGGCCGGGCTTCTCGCCCTGATCCTTCTGGTGATTGTCGTTCTCGCGTTCACCGGACGACCCATCGACATCCAGATCAACCTGCCGCCTTGGCCCTGAACTCGACCCTCAAACGCTCTGCGCAAGTTGTTGGCTTGTTCTTGAACGGGGATTCGGAACTCGGCGGGCGGAACGCGTTGTCACTCAGTTGCCGCGGGCCCCTCCGAAACTACCTTGCCGTCCCAGACAGCAGCATGATAACGGGCTGTCTGCACAACCGTGGGCAACAACAGCTCACCGTGGGTACCGTGCTCGTGGATTTGTAGGAAGGGGAGATAGGTGTCGTGCAATCCCATGTAGGGTTCCGATTCCTGAATCGTCAGCGAGCGAATGGGAAACCCGTGATCCTTCAGAGTTTCAGCTGTGACGGGGTAGCCATGCGATAGGTACTTTGACGTGAGGGCTTCAACGGCGGCGTCAGGGTCCTTGATCGCGAGGCGGGTGCAAACTTCCTTTACTTCTTGTTCTCCGGCGCTCACGACACCGAGGTACCCACCAATAAGCATGGGACTCAGCTTCAGGGCGAGAGTGATTTTCACTGATCGATCCTCGGTCCCTTCGATGAAGTCGATCGCCCGGCCGATGGAGTGAGCGGGAACGAACTCCCCGGTCTCCGGATCCTCCACCTGCGCATCGATGGGACCCAGTTCTCCGTACGGTGTTAGCAGCACATCGTCCGCACTAAGCGCTACGAGGCTCGCTGCGCTCTTTGCCCAGAACGGAACTACGACGGTGAGTTTTCCGGTGCAATGTGCGCGGAGCATTTTGTAGAGCTTTATGGCGAAATCCAAGTCTCCACCGCTGGATTCGAGGACGACGTCGAGCGTCCCGACAGTGCCCATCCGTCGGAGGACTTTGCTCGCCGCAACTGCTGTCCACAACTCGGTTCCGCCGAAGACCAGCAATGTTGTGGATGAGCGTTGGGTGTCAATCGCTGCCAGCTTGGGGCGGAGTTCCTGCACCACGTGGGCAATCACATCAGTAGGAGACAGCGACTCTTCGCGGCGGGCCTCAGATGGACCCACCCGTGGTGGAGCGTCGGGCATCTGAACCTAAGGGTAAACTCGATGGCCGCGACTGGGTCTTTCCGAGATCCTTCGATGAGCAGGACCCCGGCCCTTAGCCCCCTCGAAGGCACGCACGGCATCCACAGCCTTGGCGAGTCGCTGCAGGTCAGCAACCTCCGAGATGATGTCAGCAATCTCGCCGATAGATTCCCCAGTGTAGTGACGATCGCGATACTTGCGGGGAACTGCCTCTCGTCGGCTTGCCCGGAGGAGAGCGCCCATACCAATCACGACTAACATAGGCCATCAACCGGTACTATTCAATTTCTGCGTAACCGCACTGTAACCGAGATGGGCGGCTCCGAACGGCAATCCCTCCTGGCACTAAACCTCGATACGTGGCACAGAACCGCAGCTGCCGCGCAAGTAATGTTCCAAAGCCGGTCGGCCTTGGGGGCGCGTGCGCGCTCGAAATGGCGCGCGAGAAGTCGGCGGCGACCCTTTGAGCGAGCGGAGGGGACTTGGTGTTCGATCATGGGTTTATGACCCGCGAGAATCATAGCGAGCGGTTGCACCGGGACCATGGGAGCTAGCTTTCGCGTTCCCTCGGAGCTCACGGAGTTCGTCGAGCGCAGCCCGTCCCGCTCGATGCTGATCCGTGGCGAGGCCGGGACCGGAAAGACCACGCTCGCCCTGACATTACTCACGACGTTCCCCGGCCAGCGCGTCTTCATCTCCAATCGGGTACCCCTCTCGGAACTGGAACAGGATTACCCCTGGTTGCGCTCCGAGGGGTCCACCATCCAGGTCATCGAATCCACGGCGCGGGACGACGTCGCCCGGGACCGGGCCCGGTCGATGGAGAAGTCGGGAGACCTCGTCGACGCGCGCAGCGACCGTCATCTGATCGAGGGCCTCTGGTTGCCGGACTCGGTCACGGACGCCTACAGTCGGGTTCCCCCGGGACAACGAGGAATGATCGTGGTCGACTCCTGGGACGCGCTCGTTGAACGGTACGTCGGTTCGCCCTCCTCCACGAACTCCGCGCTTCCCGACCGCGCGGAGATCGAACGGACGTTGATCGGGTTGATGGAGCGCAGTCACGTCCAGCTCGTGCTGATCGTCGAACGCGATTCGCCGAGCCAGCTCGACTACCTGGTCGATGGGGTGGTCTTCTGCACGACGCAACATGACGGGGGCCGGCTCGAGCGGTGGATTCACCTGAAGAAGCTCCGAGGCGTACGGATTACCCACGCTTCGTATCCGTTCAGCCTGGAAGGAGCACGGTTCGAGTGCTTCGTGCCACTCCACGGCTCAGCGAGACCGATCCTCCGTCCCCCCGAACCCGACCCCAGTCCGACCCCGGGGTTCATCTGGCCGGGGTTGGCACAGTTCGCGGAGAACTTCGGTCGCCTTCCGATCGGTCGCGCGACCCTCATCGAGACCGACCTGGATGTCTCGTCCGAGGCGGCCGTCCTGTTCTGCACCCCGATTTTTAGTGAGGTCGCTCGCCTCGGGGGCCGTGCCTTCCACATCCTGCCGCCCCGTGCCTCACCCGAGACCGTGCTCCGCGCGTATCGGGCTCTAGTCTCGGACGAGGAGTTCGTTCGAACGGTCCGGATCTTCTCTCCCCTCAGTAGCCCGACCACGGGCTCCGATGCCGCCATCCTAAGTCGGGTCATGATTCACGGCCTCTCACCCGTGCCGGACGATACCACCCCGAGGATGCAGGAAGGGATTCGCTTCCTCGCCGAAGGAGGGGACTCCGGCGCCCCGAACATCATCGCGGTATGGCTCACGGGGCTCGAGCATGCGAGCGTTGGTGCGGCGAACCCCTACACCCGGACGAACCTTCCGGTGATCGTGGAACGGGTGCTCGAATCGGCGCCCATGCACATGATCATGGTCGGGCCGTCGTCCCACCCCTTCACGGAGGGGATGCGGGAAATGGCGAGCATCCGGATCGAGATGCAATCCAAACACGGTCGCGTGTTCGTCTACGGCCGTGCCCCGCATACACCTCCTCTCGTCATCGCCGACGGCGAAGGGCGAGTGGCCTACGAGCTCATCCGGATTGTTTGAGCCGGCCCCGCGACGACGAGGGTCGCCATGTCGATGGCCGTCGGACCGCGGCGATCACGAATCCGTGCCCTGTCTCGAGAACCCCCGGTCGCCGGCCGACGCGCTCTTCGAGCTTGATCAGGTTCCGCCAAGCCACGCGATCGCGCCGTGCGAGCGTTGTCAGGCGGTCGCGGTACGCCCCTATCGGCGCGATCGCCATCCGGTCCACCAGGCGGAACCCATTCGCCGAGAGGATCTCTTCCGCCCCGCGAGCGGTGTAGAAATCGAACTCAAAGTATCCCATCCGCTTGGGGGCATACGGTTGGTGACCCCGCTGCTTCGATTGCACGATTCCGTCCAAGAAGTAGTACGCCGGGTCCCGGAGAATTCGTAGCAGGAACCGCTGCCGCGCCGCGCTCTCGAGGAACTCGGTCGCGGCACCGACCGGCGATGCGACATCGAGGAGGAGCCATCCCCCGGCTCGGAGGACCCGCGCGAGCTCGGCGAGAAGTTGTTCTCCACCCCGGCCGGAGAACCCGAGGATGTTCCCGTACGCCACGGCGGCACGGAAGGCGCCCTTCCGGAAAGGAAGATGCTCGCCGGCCCCGCAAACGCGTCGTAGAGCGCTCACCCACGGCCACCTAGCCGCCCGCCGACCGAGCGAATCCAACATCGGCCGGCTGAGGTCAACCGCGACCACCCGCGCGCCGGTGGCCAAGATGGCCGGAGTGAACCTTCCCGGACCCGGCCCGAGCTCGAGGACCCAACCGGTGCCTTTCGGGAGATGGCGGGCGAGGAAGCGTCCGCGGAGCTCACGGGCGAGAACGCGCCACGCGGACCGCGAATACCGACTCCACTCCCGTCGGACCAGCGCGTCGAACGCTTCGCGGACCCGACGACGACGGGCCGCGCCAGCGGCGCCGCGGCCGGAACCGCGGACAGGCTTCGTTCGGTAGCGCGGCAGCACGTCCCTTGCACCGGTACGGAGGAGATAACTCGGCTCGGAGGACGCCCGTGCCGAGTTCCGTTCCGATTGGGCCCAATCGCGTGGTCGGTCCTCGCGACCGGCACGCGGTCATCCGCCGCAAGGACCCGTTGAATGGCACGCGAGCCCGCATACGTTGCGGCTCCGGCGACGGCGGCCGTTTTAGAGGATTATAGGGACTGCCGCGCGCGAAAAGCGGGGATAGGCTAAATCCCAGTGCAGCCGTCGGCGAGCGATCACCATGGATTTTGAGTTGAGCGACGAGGAGCAGGCGTTCCAGGACGCGGTCCGGAAGTTCGGCGACCGAGTTCTTCGCGCGAACGAGGAGAAGATCGACACCGAGGGTCGAATCCCGGACGAGGTGCTCGCCGCGATGGCCGACCTGGGCCTTCTCGCGATGCCGGTGCCGAGCGACTACGGCGGGATGGGTGCCTCCGCCGTGCTCACCGAACTCGCCGCCGAGGAGATCGGGCGCGGAGACGCCTCGATGGCGACGGCGGTCTTTTTCCTGCTCGAGGCGGGGTGGTCGACCGCGTTCTCCCTCCACGGAACCGAGGAGGCCAAGAAGGAAGTTCTTCCGCCGGTCTGTGCGGGCAAAGCGTTCCTCGGGATCGCGAGCACCGAGCCGACGGGAGGCAGCGACCTCGCCGGCATGCACACGACCGCCCGTCGGGACGGTGCCGCGTTCGTTCTGCACGGGGAGAAGTCGTTCATCTCCGGCACGGAGGAGGCCAAGCGGCTCGGCGGAGGCCATCTCACGCTCGCGAAGGACCCTGCGGGCGGGTTCAACTTCCTCTACGTCCCGACCAATACCGAGGGGATCACGACCCAGCGGTTCCACAACATGGGCCGGATGGGAATCTCGACCGGCGGGCTCACCTACCAGGACGCCCGCGTCCCGGCGAAGTATCTCCTCGGAAAGCAGGGCAAGGGGTTCGGGATCGCGATGGGCGGCTTTTCGGTCGCCCGCACCTACGTTGCCGCTGCGTGCATCGGGGCCGCCGAACGTGCGCTCGAGACCGGGATGAAGTATATCCGGGAACGCGAGGTGTTCGGCCAGCCGCTCGGGAAGTTCGAGGGAGTCCAGTTCGAGCTGGCGGACCTCTGGACCCAGCTCGAGGCGGTGAAGTGGCAGGTACGCCGCTCCGCGTGGTTGCACGATAAGTACACTCTCAAGGGCGATACCTCGCACCGACCCGAGGTCGACCGGGTCGTCTCCTCCGTGAAGCTCGCCGCGCCTCAGGTCGCGTTCGAGTGCGTGAAGCGGGTGATGATGTGGCATGGGGCCGCCGGCTACACGAAGGACGTCGGGCTCGAGCGCGGCTTCCGGGGGATTATGTCGTACATGGTCGGGGCGGAGGGTGGGCTCAACATCATGCGGATCATCCTCGGGCGGGAGCTCCTCGGCAAAGAGTTCCTCCCGTACCGCCAGTAGCGCTTAATGCCCGTGCGTCGGACCCCCCGGCTGAAGGCGATGGACGAACGGCGGTTCCACGCATGGCTCGCGCGGGAGCTGCCCGCGGGCCACGGGGGTTTGCTCCCGCTGGGCGACGACGCCGCCGCGGTCCGGCCTCCCGCGGGGACTGTGGCGGTTCTCTCGATCGACTCGCTCGTGGAGGGAACCCATTTCCGGGCTGCATCCCCGCCGGACCGTATCGGGGCAGCGGCCGCCGCGGTCAGCCTTTCTGACCTAGCGGCGAAAGGCGCGGACCCGACGGCTCTCCTGCTCGCGATCGTCGTTCCGCCCGGGACCCCGCAACGATGGGCGGAGGACGTCACCCGGGGTGCGGAGCGGATGGCCCGACGATCCGGGATGGCGCTCGTGGGAGGGGACACTAAGCCGGGCCCCGTACGGACGGTGGTCAGCAGCGTGGTCGGGTGGGCCCGCGAAGGCGCTCTCGCCCCTCGCTCGGCCGCCCGGCCGGGCGACCTCCTCGCGACCACGGGCACGGTGGGGCGAGGAGGAGCGGCCGCCGCCCGCCTCTTCGGGAATCGGCGCCCCGACCGGCGCGCGCTCGTGGAGATGCTCGACGTTCGGCCCCGGGTCGCGGAAGGCGCCGTCCTCCGTCGGTGGGCGCACGCGATGCTCGACACCTCGGACGGATTGGCGGAGGCCGCTCGATTGCTCGCGGACGCTAGCCACGTCCGGGTGGATGTCGACTGGGACCACCTACCGCTGGTCCGGCGGCTGCGCGACCCGGCCCTCCCCCCCGCCGAGCGACGGCGACGCGCCTTCTACGGGGGCGATTATGAGCTCCTCCTCGCCCTCCCCCCGCAGAGCTTACCCGCCGCCCAGGCCGCCGTCCGGCGGGTGGGGGGCCGGTTGAGTCCGATCGGACGGGTCGCTCGGGGGCGGGGGGCGTGGCTGACGGTGGGTTCCCGGACCCGCCCGATGCCCCCCGCCGGCTGGCAACCGTTCGCCCGGCGGAATCGTCGTGGGCCGTAGACGACCGTACTCGTTAGGTGTCGAACCCCTGCGGCCATTGGGCCTTCTCCACGTCACCCATAAGTATCCGATACCGGAGTTCCGATTGCCCGGAGGTTTCGGGTATGGTGAACACTGGTCCAGTGGCAGCGAATCCCTATGAGACAGCGAAGAAGCAGGTCGACATCGTTGCGGACCTTTTGGGTCTCGACAGCGGGATGCGGGAGGTCCTGAAGCACCCGAAGCGGGAGCTTACGGTCAACTTCCCGGTTCGAATGGACGATGGGCAGTACAGGGTGTACACGGGCTACCGGGTCCAATACAACATGGCCCGCGGACCGTGCAAGGGCGGAATCCGCTACCACCCCCAGGTGACCCTGGACGAAGTCCGGGCGCTCGCGGCGTGGATGACCTGGAAGTGCGCCGTGGTCAACATCCCGTACGGCGGGGCGAAGGGTGGAGTCATCTGCGACCCGAAGCACATGTCGAAGAACGAGCTCGAGCACCTGACCCGCCGGTTCACGACGGAGATCTCGGGGATCATCGGGCCCGAGCGCGACATTCCGGCTCCGGACGTCTACACCGATGGTCAGACCATGAGCTGGATCATGGACACGTACTCGATCCTGCAGGGCTACTCCGTCCCCGGCGTCGTGACGGGCAAGCCGATCGCCCTCGGGGGCAGCCAGGGCCGTGGTGAGGCGACGGGCCGGGGCTGCTCCTACGTGATCCGTGAAGCGTCGAAGGACGCGGGCGTCCGCGTGAAGAACGGGACGGTCGCGGTCCAGGGCTACGGGAACGCGGGCAGCATCTGCGCGAACCTCCTGAACGACGAGCAGGGCGCGAAGATCGTGGCCGCGTCCGACTCGAAGGGCGGAATCTACAAGGCCGACGGGTTCAACCCGCACGCTCTCGAGGAGTACAAGGCGAAGACCGGCTCGGTCGTCGGGTTCCCCGGCGCGAAGGCGATCTCGAACGAGGAGCTCCTGGAGCTCAAGGTGGATATCCTCGTGCCCGCTGCGCTCGAGAACCAGCTGACGGCGAAGAACGCCGACAAGGTCAACGCGAAGCTGATCGCCGAGGCGGCGAACGGCCCGACCCTCCCCGAGGCGGACTCGGTGTTCTTCCAGAAGAAGATCACCGTGCTGCCCGACATTCTCGCGAACGCGGGCGGGGTCACCGTGAGCTACTTCGAGTGGGCTCAGGACATCCAGGGGTACTTCTGGCCACTGGCCGAGGTCAACGAGCGCCTCGAGCACGTGATGGTCCAGTCGTACAACGATGTGCACAAGGTCGCCGTCGAGCGCAAGGTCCACAACCGGACCGCCGCGTACGTGCTCGCAATCCAGCGGGTCGTCGACGCGATCAAGGTGCGGGGCATCTACCCGTAGGCCGGACGTCGAGGGAAAGAAGAAAGGGCGGGGCGAGGTTCGACCTCCCGGATGGCCGACCTCCCCCGCTGTCGCCGGACGAGCTGGGCGGACGTCGACCGGTGGGCCGACCGGCTCGCCGACAAGGTCCGCTCGGCCTCGGCGGTTCCCGAGACGATCGTCGCGCTGACCCGGGGCGGCTGGGTCCCGAGCCGGCTATTGAGCGACCGTCTCGGGGTGAAGCGGATCGTCTCGCTGCGGGCCCAGCACTGGGGCGTCACGGCGACCCCGGACGGGAAGGCCCAGCTCACGGAGGGGCTGAGCGGTCCCGTGGACGGCCAGAGGGTGCTGGTCGTCGACGACATCACCGACACGGGGGAGAGCCTTTCGCTCGCCGTCGCCCACGTCGCGGAGCAGCACCCGGCGTGGCTCGAGTCCGCGGCGTGCCTACATATCGCCCACTCGAAGTTCGTCCCGACCTACTTCGCGGAGGAGATTCCGCGCGCGGGCTGGGTGTGGGTCGTCTTCCCGTGGAACTATTGGGAGGATGTCGCGGCGCTCGCCACCCGGGCGCTCGAGTACGGCCGGGGGGTCGCGGTGGTCCGGGAGACCCTTCGCTCGCGCTGCGGGTTCGACGTGCCGCTCGAGGACCTCGAGCGCGTCGCGAACTACGTCCCGCTCGAATAGCACCCGTCGGAAGGCCGGCGCGTTACGAGGCCGGGTCCGGTATCACCCGCTGGGCGGCCGAACGGAAATACTGCTGCATGACCCCCGCTCCGATCTCGAGCCCGAAGCCGGTCGCGATGAGGCCGATCACGATCGCGATCTGCGGGATAGGCGAGGTTTTCTCGAGGTACCGCACTAGGTCGAGGATCCCGTAGCTCACGCAGCCGATTCCGACGATCGACACCGTCGCCACGACCCACGTACGGGGCCACCGGCCGCGAGCGAACCGGCGGCGGATCGCCCGGCCGCTCTCCCAGACGAGGGCGGCCAAGACCCAGTAGAACACCCCCGCCTCCAAGAACAGGAGGATCCGGGTGATGTCGGGCTGGGCGAGGTTCGCGTAGTACGTGTTGTAGCCGGAGAGGAAGCCGACCCCCACGAGCGCGATCGAAAACAGACCGAACCCGAAGGCGACCGACCCCTGCCGGATGTCCGTCGAGGCGGACCGGATCGAGTCGATGAACGCCTCGTCGATGTCGAACGTCCAGAGGATGAGGTAGATGCCGAGCACGATCACGAGGCCGATGATCCCCCAGTTCAGCACTCCCCCGGCCTCGGCGATCCCGAGGATGAGCAGGACGAGCGCGACCGGAAGGATCGTCTTCGCCCGGAGCTTCGGGTCCTTCATCGCGCGCACGAGCGTGTAGTACGTCGACTCGATGCTCGCGTTCTGCCGGACGTAGACTCGACGGACGCCGTCGACCTTGACGCGGGAGGCGAGGATCGGGAACAGGTACTCGTCCTCGGCCCCATCGCTCACGAGGTACGCCGAGGTGGCGTGGACCTGCTCGAGGACGTGGTCGAACTGGTCGGCGATCCGCCGGTCGGAGAGCACTCCGACCTTCGGCGACCCGGTGAGGATGCACGCCTCGGCCTCCTCGCCCGCCCCCGTGAGCTCGTCGAGCAGACCCACGGTTGCAAAGATGGCGTTCGTGTCCGAGTCTTCGGGGTCCACCGTGGCGAGGCGGACCGCGGCGTCGATGAGACCGGCGCGGCCGACGATCGGACCGGCGACCGAGGCCTTGCGGCCGAGGTCGTCGTCGCGGTCGATGCAGACGACGAGGCGCATGGCCCTCGAGATATGGCCGGCCCACAGCTTAACGACTTGCGTCGACTGGTGTCGACCGGAAGACCCTCCCGAATCTCGGGAGCGCTTCCCGTCGGAGGCCACCGCGCCGATCGCGACTCGACCCGAAACGCCGCGGCGCCGGCCTATACGCTTATACTCCCGGGGTTCCCCTCTTCCCCTTCCCCATGCCCGACCTGCCGGACAAGAAGGGCGCGTTCATCGACTGGTACCTCGCGGTCGTCGACGCCGCGAACCTCACCGATAAGCGGTACGGCGTGAAGGGCGCGAACGTCTGGACTCCGTACGGCTTCCTCGCTCGGCGCCACCTCGATGAGGTGCTGATCCGCGAGATCGAGGCGACCGGCTCCTCCCCGGTCGAGTTCCCCGCGCTCATTCCCGAGAACGAGTTCGCGAAGGAGAAGGAGCACATCAAAGGGTTCGACGCCCAGGTCTACTGGGTCACGAAGGGCGGGCTTTCCGACCTCGACATGCCGCTCGTCCTGCGGCCCACGAGCGAGACCGCGATGTATCCGATCTTCGCGCTTTGGGTCCGCTCCCACCGGGACCTGCCGCTGAACGTCTACCAGATCGTGAACACCTTCCGGTACGAGACGAAGACGACACGACCGTTCCTGAGGGTGCGCGAGATCCACTTCTTCGAGGAGCACACCTGTCAGGTGGACGAGGCCGCCGGGGACGAGCGGGTCCGCTCGAACCTCGAGGCTTTCGCCCGGATGGCACACGCGTTCGCGCTTCCGTACGTCGCGATGCGACGCCCGGAGTGGGACAAGTTCCCGGGCGCGGCCTACTCGATCGCGTTCGACATCCCCGTCGGCGCGGGCCGTACCCTGCAGATCGGGAGCGTCCACCACTACCGGGAGAACTTCGCGGCGCCCTACGGGATCCGCTACGAGGACGCGGGCGGCGCGCAGCGGCTCGTTCACCAGACGACGTTCGGTCTGTCGGAGCGGCTGCTCGGAGCGATCGTCGCGGTCCATGGGGATGGGAAAGGAGTCGTCTTCCCGACGGCCGTCGCACCGTACGAGGTCGTGATCGTGCCGATCCCGAGCGCGGACGCCGGAGCGGGTCCGGAGGCGACGGCGCGCGAGATCGTCGAGCGGCTCGTGGCCCACGGCCGACGCGCCCACCTCGACTCGGGGGACGAACGGCCCGGGGCCAAGTACTACCGCTGGGAGCTCCAGGGGGTACCCCTACGCCTCGAGGTCGGCCGTCGGGAGGCCGCCGGCCGGACGGCGACCGCGGTCGACCGGCTCGGGCACAAACAGACGGTCGCGCTGGATACGCTCGAACGGGACATCGACCGGGTCCTGGACGAGTTCGACACCGCGCTCCGGGAGAAGGCGCTCGCGGGATACCGGGACGAGTTCCGGACCGTCGCCTCGATCGAGGAGCTCAAGGGATACGCGCACGTGGCGATTGTCGCCTGGTGCGGCTCCGAGGAGTGTGGGCACGCGATCGAAAAAGCGATCGACGGGGGGCTCCTCGGGACGCCGGAGAGCGAACTCCCGCTCGAGCTCGAGTCGCCGTCCGCGTGCGTGGCGTGCCGCTCGACGGCCGGGGTGCGCTGGGCGCTCGCCGGCCGCCCGCTGTAGCGCCTGACCGTTTACGGGAGGGGCCCCGGCGGCGCCGGAGGGTTCGGCAACACGAGCCACATGCCGGCGAGGCCGAACAGGAGAAGGGTGATCGTCACGGCGTAGACGCCGTTGTCGATCCAGACCCCGAACGAAACCCCCCACCAGACGTAGAACGCGACCCCGAGCACGACGAGGGTAGCGAAGCCCCAGAACGAGACCTTCCGCGTGATCGACATCTCCCGCAGGCGCGGGGCGGGGGCGGAAGGGGGGCTCGACTCGGCCGTCGCCATAGTGCGGCGCCGACCTGGGGGGCGTTAGATAACCCTTGCGGGATTGCCGGGACCCGGGCGGCGGTCGGGAGCGCCTCGTCGGCAGGGGTTTAATTCCGACCGATGACTATCAACAAGGCTCATGGCAGAGCGAGGGACGGGAACGCGGCCCCCGAACGAGGGCGCTCACGGTCCGCTCGAGGGGCTGACGCCCGAGCAACACCGTATCGTCGCCTACGCGAGCGCCATCGGCTCGGAGTTCGAGTTCTCGCTGTTGCTCGGTGCCATGGCGATGGACGAGGAGGTGCTCGCGGAGGAGGTGGAGCGCCTCGTTCACCGGGGCGTGCTAGTGGAGCGCGCGGGCGGCGAGCGGTTCGCGTTCGCGGAAGAGGAGGACCGGGCGCGCATCTACCGCTCGCTCACGGAGAGTCGCCTCCGGGTGCTGCACCGGAAGATCGGCGAAGCGCTCGAGCGGTCCCATCCGAACCCGAGCCTGCCGGTGCTCACCGAACTCGGCCGGCACTACTTCCTCGGGAAGGTGCCGGCGAAATCGTACGAGTACAATCGTCGGGCGGCCGAGACGGCGCGGGCCGCTGGCGAGCCGGAGGTGGCCTCGCACCACTTGGAGCGCGTGCTCCTCGACCTCGCGTCGCTGCCGGGCGAACACTGGAGCGAGCAGGCCCAACTGGCCGAGGAGCTCGGCGACCTGTACTACTCGCTCGGAAACTTCCGCGAAGCCGACCTGCGGTTTACGCAGGCCCTCGAGCATCTGGGCGATACCTCGCCGCGGACCCAGGGCCGTCTCCTCCTCGCCCGCGCCGAGGTCGCGCGCGAGACCCTCGACCTCGACACGGCGGTCGCCCGGGGCACTGAAGCGCTCCGCCTGTTCGACGATGCGCGCGACCGCGTCGGGAGCGCCCAAGCCCATCGCCTGCTCGCGCGCATCGCGTTCCGACGCGGCGCGTATCGGGACTCGCTCGACGAATGCATGCAGGCGCTCGACCTGCTCGTGGCGAGCGAGAGCCCCCGCCCGCTCGGCAGCCTCGCGATCGACCTCGGCAACGCCTTCTCCGAGCTCGGCCCCGACGTTCGGGACGTCTCGATCGCCTGGTACGAGCGAGCGGTCCAGCTGCTCGGGCGTCCCGGCGACGAGGACGAGATCGCCCGGGCCTACCTCAACCTCGGCACGTCCCTCGGTGAATCGCGACCCCAGGACGGCCTCGAGTGCCTCGAGAAGGCGACCGCGGCGGCCACGGTCGCTCACGATAGCCGCACGGCGGCACGGTCGCTCGTGGCGAGCGCCGAGCTCAGGCTCTCGCTCGGCCAGATCGATGACGCCGAGCGGGACAACGAGCAGGTCAGCCGTCTGCTCGAACACACGTCGGACGAGCTCGGCCGCGGCTGGGTCGAATCGGTCCGCGGATTGATCGCCGAGCGTCGCGGTCTCTGGGAGGAGGCGGAACGGGCGTACGAGACGGCGCTCGAAATCTGCCGCCGGCACGAGCTGCCCGCGGACGAGGCCGAGGCGGCGTTCCGCCTCGCCCGGCTGCGCCACAAGACCCGGGACCTGGACGGAGCCCGACGAGCGTACATGGTCGCTGCGGACTTGGGTCTTCCCGAGCTACGGCCGATGCTGACCTCCCAGTTCCTCGAACTAGGTGTCCAGATCGGAGCCCTGCCGACCTCCTCCGCGCCCCCGAAGGGCTCCCCGCCGGTGCCCGCCCGCGCCGAAGCGAACGACCCTCCCGACGAACGAGGCTTTTAAAGGCGAGGCGAGCTGGTTTTCACGATGATCTCCGCTCGGGCCCCGCGCGGCAACGCGCCTCCTCCGATCTTCGGACGCGAGGAGATCCTCGAGCAAGCGGACCGCCTGCTCGAGCGGACGCACGACGGCGTCGGGACCGGCTTGCTCCTGATCGGGCCGGGGGGTGTCGGGAAGACCCAGCTCCTCAACGCGGTCGTCGAGCGGGCGGGCAAGCGCGGGTTCACGGTGCTCACGGGCCGGGCCCTGCCGGAGGAACTCCCTCCGGCGTTCGCGCTCCTGCGCGAACTCCTCGAGTCCGAACGGGTGCCCGGGGAGGCCGCCACGTGGACGCTCCCCCGGGGAACGCGTTCGACGGGCGCCGGGGTCGACCAACCTCCCAGCGCCTCGGACCGGACGGCGGGTGCGTCGATGACCGACCTCGACCAGGCGCTCGCCCTCACGGCCCTCAACCCGGTCGATGGACTCGGCAGCGGCCGGGAGGAGCTGTTCGCCCGCCTCGAGCATCATTTGCTTGAGAAGGCGCAGGACCGCCCGATGCTGATCGCCGTCGACGACCTCCACTTCGCCGACAGCTCGACCCTCGAGTTCTTCCGCCTGTTCGCGAGCGAGTTCCCGAAACGCCGGGTCGCCTTCGTCGCGACGCTGGCCGATTCGGCCGACCTGCCCGAGCGGACCCGGGACGCGGTCGAGTCGCTCTCGGGGGCCGCGGGGATCCTCACGCTGCCGGTCCGGCCCCTCAACCTTGTCGAGGTGGAGGATTTCATCGGGTGGGTGCTGGGCGGGCGCATTCCCGACCGGAACGACGTTCGGCGCTGGCACGCTCAGACCGATGGGAACCCGCTCTTTGTCGAGCAGCTGGTCCGCGCGGCGACCGGCTACGCGACCTCGGCCCGGTCGCTCGAGGGGGGCCAAGGGGTCACGGAGATCCTCCTCGACCGGGTGCGGGGGCTCGGGGACCGGGAGCGGCGCGTCCTCACCTACGCCGCCGTGCTCGGCAAGGAGTTCCAGTTCGCGAGCCTCGCCGCGATGGCCGGGGCCGGTGAGGAGGGCGTCACGGAGAGCCTGGACCGCCTCGTCCATGACGGTCTCGTCCGCGAGAAGGGCGGCGAGGTCTACGAATTCGTGAGCGAACCGGTCCGCCGCGACATCTACGCCGGGCTCACGGAGACGCGCCGCCGGATCCTCCACGCCCGGGCCGGTCGGGCCCTCGAAGGGAAGAGCGGCACGAGCGACTCGGAGCTCGGGAGGCACTTTTACCTGGGGCGGGACGACGCGAAGGCGGTCGAGTACAACCTCAAGGCGGCCCGCGCGGCGACCCGCGACTTCGCGTTCGAGACGGCGGTATCGCACATGGCCCGGGCCCTCGAGGCCGAGCGGCGGCGCACCGACCGCGACCCGCGTGTCGAGATCCGGCTGTTGACCGAACAGGGCCGCCTACTGGAGGAGCTGGGGGTACTTCCCCGGTCCGACGAGCTGCTCACCGAGGCGGTCACCCTCGCCCGCGGCGCCGCCCACGCGGACCTCGAGCTCGGTCGCGCCCTCCTCGCCCTCGCGCAGACGCGCGCGACGCGCAGCGAGTACGAATCGGCGGAGGCCCTTTCCGCCGAGGCCCTCGAACGACTCGAGAAGGTCGGTACGCCGAGGGACCTGATGGCCGGCCACCGCGTGATCGGAACGGTGGCCTGGCGGCGGGGGGAGTTTGACCGCGCGGTCGTCCATCAGCGGGCCGCCGTGGCGATCGCCGAACGCGACGGGACGCCCCTCGAGGTCGGTCATGCGCTCGTCGACCTCGCCAACACCCTCTATCCGGTCGGCGCGGCGCAGATCGAGCCGGCGCTGTCGCTCTACGGCCGCGCCGCGGAGCTGTTCGCCACCGCGGGCGAGTTTGGCGCCCGGGCCCGCGTCCTGATGAACCAGGCGGTCGCCGAGTACCATAGCGGCCGTCCCCAGGACGCGATCCGGGACCTGACGCTCGCGATCGAGGCGGCCGACCGTTCGCGCTCCCCGATTTGGATCGGCTACTGCAACCTCAACCTCTCCCAATGGCAGGCGGAGCTCGGTCACCCCGACCTCGCCCGGCCCGCGCTCGCACGGGCCCTCCAGGTGCTGGGACCGGTCGGCGACCGGCTCGGAGACCAACAGCTCGCGATGACCGAGGGGATGATTGCCGAGGCGGACGGGAACCCGGGCCTCGCGGAGGCCCATTACCGTCGCGCGCTCGAGAAGGCGCGCGAGCTGCGCATCGCGGCCGAGATCTCCGAGATGCTGTTTCGCCTCGCCCACCTCGCGGCCGGCCGCGGCGAGAAGGCCGAGGCCCGACAGTGGCTCGTCGAAGCCCGCGCAAGCGGGGTCGCGAACTTCCGGCCCGACTTCGCCGAGCGGCTGAACCAGCTCGAGAAGGCGATCGGCGCCGACACCTGACCCCCACCGTTATGGCGGCGGCCCGGGTGCGCGAGCCGATGGCAGCCGGGGCGCCCGAGGGTCCCATCGCGTCCGATGGCTCGCCGCTTCCCGACCGGTCGCTCCCGAGCTTCGAGCGGGACGTGCGCCGGATGTTCACCCACATCGCGCACGGATACGAGTGGTTCGACCACGTTGCCTCGCTCGGCAACGACCTCCTCTGGCGGCCACGGGCCCTCTGGGACCTGGACCGGTTCCGCTCCGGGAGGCCCGTCCGCTGGGTGCTCGACATCGGTTGCGGCACGGGGGAGCTCGCCCGCCTCGTGACGCGGCACTACCGAGCGGCCCGGGTGGTCGGCGCGGACTTCACCCGCGCGATGCTCGAGAACGCCGCCCGCGCGTCGGCCGACCGAGTCGAGCGGTCGCGGCTCGACTTCGCCTGCGCGACCGCTCTACGGCTCCCGTTCCGGGACGGGACGTTCGACCTCGTCACGAACGCGTTCGTCGCGCGAAACCTCTCCGACCTCGGCGCCGCCTTCCGGGAGGTCCGCCGCGTCCTCAAGCCGGGCGGCGTCTTCCTCACGCTCGAGATCACGGAGCCCGCGTCGGTGGCGGTGAACTGGCTGTTCCATGCGTACTTCGACCGGGTCGTCCCATGGCTCGGGGGGGCGGTCGGGAGCGCGGGCCCGTACCGCTACCTGCCGCAGTCGCTCAAGTCGCTACCCGGCCGCGATTCCTTCGTCACGCTCCTCGGCCGCAACGGATTCCCCCGGGTCGTGGCCCGCGCTCAATCGGCGGGTATCGTGACGACGTTCCTGGCCGAGGCAGGTGCCGGATTTCACGAAAGTCATTAAGCGGGGGCGGCCGGTCCGGAATACCGTGTCGACCGTTACCTCCGACGCGTTCCGCTACGCGCACGCGCATCACGATGAGATCGTCTGGATGAGCCAGAACACCAACCATCTCGTGCCCCCCGATGTGATCCGGGCGGCGGTCGAGAACGCGCTCCACGAGCGACGATACGAAGGATACCCGATGGCCTCGGGCGACCCCGAGCTTCTCGAGGCAATCGAGAAGGACTTCGGCCTCTCGGGCCAGCGGCCGTTCCTGACGGGCGGCGGCACGGAGTCGCTCTACATGACGACCCGCGCCCTCCTCGGACCGGGCGATGAGGTGATCGTCTCGGACCCGAGCTACCTCATCATCCACCGGTTCATCGAACTGTGCGGGGCGAAGCCGATGCCCCTCGACATCTACGCGCCCCCGTTCCGCCTCAACTCCGACCGCGTCCGGGAGGCGGTCGGCCCCCGGACCCGGATGATTCTGCTCATCGACCCGTTGAACCCCCTCGGCTCGGGTTATCCGCGCGAGGAGGTCCGGGCGATCGCCGAGATCGCCCACGACCGGCACCTGACGCTGATCGACGACGTGACCTACCGGGACTTTTCGGACGGCCACGCGCTCGCGGCCGAGTGGGCCCCGGAGGAGACGGTGACCATCTGGTCGGTCTCGAAGAACTGCGGCCTCGCGGGTCTACGCATCGGCGGCTTCTTCGCGCGGCCCGAGCTCCTCGGCAAGATCGGCCGGTTCAACACGAACGACCTCGGCGTCAACGTGCTCGCCCAGGCCGCCGCGCTCGCGGCGATCCGCACGAAACCGAGGTGGATCGGCGCGGTCGTGAAGCAGACCCGGGCGAACTGTACGCGGATTCGGGACGTGGTGGCCGGAGTCCCGGGTGCTTCCCTCCCGGTCTACCCCTCCCGGGCGAACATGATGGTGATCGACATCCAGCCGACCGGGGTGACCCCCGACGCCGTGCAGGAAGAGATGCTCATGCGGCACGGGGTGTTCGTTCGTTCGGGGAATTACCTCTCCCCCACCCACGGGAATAAGTTCGTCCGGCTGTCGTTCTCGAACCCACCGAAGGACATCGAGCGATTCGCGGCGGCGTTCCCCGTGGCGATGAAGTCCCTCGGGGCCAAGGCCCCGATGGCCCACGCCGTCTAACCTCGGGCGACCCGCACGTCGATCACCAGGTGATTTCGCCCCGGGCCGTACGGCTTCACGACCCGAACGCGGCCCGGTTCGGTAGGCGTCGCGCCGGCATCGGCGGCCACTACCGCGACCTCCCGGGCGGCCTCCGAAAGCGGTGCTCGGACATCGGCGACCGTGTGGACGTGCAGCCATCCACCCGAGGGCCGGAGCAGTTCGACCGCCCGGGCGACCCAGGGGAGCGCGCTCGGGAGGTAGCCCAGGATCGCTCGGTCGAACGCCCCCCGGGGCAATTCGACCGAGCGGTTGTCGCCGGATAGCACGATGAGCCGCGAGGCGACTCCGTTGACCTCGGCGTTCTCGTGAAGGTAGCGCACGGCCACCGGATTCTTCTCGACGGCGAACACCCGTGCCGCCCGTCCGGGGAGGGCCGCCGGGATGGCGAAGTAGCCGATCCCGGCGAACAGGTCGACCACCGACTCCCCGGGCTGCACCAGGCGACCGACCCGCCAGCGCTCCGTGCGGTTCCCCGCGGCGAACATGATCTGCGCGGCATCGAACCGCCAACGCACCCCGTACTCGACCACCTCCGTCTCGGTGGATTCTCCCGCCACGCACTTCAGCCGGGGCGTGCGGAGCTCGCCGTCGATCGGACCGGACTTCACGAGCACCGTCGCGACGCCGAGCTCTTCCTGCCAGGCGGCCCCGAGGAGCCCGTCGTACGGGGCGAGCGCGGCCGGTCGCTGGACGACGAGCACCCGACCGAGCCGGTGGTAACCGCTCGGCATCGCAGCGGCGACCTCCGGCCCCGCCGCCGCCGCCAAGCGTCGGCGCACGCGCTCGGCGGGAGGAGTGCGCGCCCGACGCGCCCCGGGCGCCGGTCGCTTCACGGTGCGGGCTCTTCGGGTCCCTTATCGAGGACCATTTCGAGGAACTGCTTCAGGTGGGCGATCAGGATCGGGTTGTCGGTGAACCCGCAGGCCTCGAGACCCGGGGCCGCGAGCAGGGCGTGCGCCCCGTCCGATAGGACCTCGGTCGCCCGAAGGTTCTCCCGGGGGACGAACTCGACGCCTTCGGGGATGCGCTGGAGCGGGGTGGTGATGAACGTCACGTGGACCCCGCGTTTGACGGCGTGTTGGATCTTCTTCCCCAGCTCCTCCCGAAGGTCGGCGAGCTGGGGCGTCGTCAGGATGAACGCCTCGGTCGACTGATCGAGGAGCTCGCCGATCTTCAGCAGGACCTTCTCGCGTCCGCTCAACAGGTAGACGAGCTGCGGTTCTCCGTGCTCGGCGACCACGCGATGGAGGAGCGCGAGCTTCTCGAACACTTCCTGGATCGCGCCCTTCAAGGACTCCGCGACGTCGAGCGGCGGCGTCGGTCGAAACAGGATCGGCTTGCCGCCGGTCGGCTTCGCGTAGCCCTTCTCGGCGAGCGACTCGAGGACCTTGTAGGCGCTCGTCCGCGGGATCCCGGCGGCGGTCGCGAGGGTCGCCGCGTCGCCGAGACCCCGGGCGACGAGCGCGATGTACGCCCGGGCCTCGTACTGGGTGAGACCGACCTTTCCGAGGACCTCCGCCGCCTTGCGGAACTCCTCGGACGTCTGGTTGCCGAGCGCGACGGCCGTCTCTTCGATGGTCGCCATCGGGTGCGAGCGTGGACGACCCGGGGGGACTTAACCCGGCGGGTCGCCTCGCGACCCCTACGGCACCGGCTGGGTCAACTTGAGGAGCGCCGCGTCGCCGAGCAGGGCCTCGACCTCGTCCTTGGTGAGGAGCTTGCGCTCGACCAGGATTTCCTTCACCGGTCGGTTCGTCCGCTCGGCCTCGTGGATCACCTCGGCGACCTTCATGTAGCCGAGCTTGGGCGTGAGAATCGTCGCGATCGCCGCCGACTTCACCATGTACTTTTCGAGCTGGGCGGGGTTCGCCGTGATCCCGTCCACGCACGACCGAGCGAAAACGGGCAGGTAGTTCGTGAGGATCTCGGCCGAGAAGATCGCCTCGAACGCGGCGAGCGGCATCATCACGTTGATCTCGAGCTGACCGCCCTGGACCGCGAGCATCGTTGCCGTATCCGCGCCGACCACATGGAAGGCGATCTGGTCGAGGGCCTCGGCCGCCGACGGGTTGACCTTCCCCGGCATGATGGACGAGCCCGGCTGGATCTCGGGTAGTCGAATCTCGTCGAACCCCGTCGCGGGTCCGCTGCAGAGGAGTCGGAGGTCGTTCGCGATGCGGATGAGCTCGAGGGCGAGCGTACGGAGCCAACCCGACGCGGCGCCGAGCGGAAAGCGACTCTGCATCGTCTCGAACGGGTCTCGGGCGACCCGGAGCGGGAACCCGGTGAGCCGCGCGTACTCCTGGACGGCGCGGGCGCGGAAGCCGACCACCGAGTTAAGACCCGTACCGACCGCGCTCCCCCCGAGGGGAATCTCCGCGAGGGCGGTCTCGACGCTCGGGAGCAGCTCGAGGACCCGTTCCAGGACGGTGGCGTACGCTAGAAACTCCGAGCCGAGCGAAATCGGCGGTGCGTCCTTGAGATGCGTCCGTCCCGACTTCGGGAGCCGGCCGAACTCCTGACCCTTGCGGCGGAGGCTTTCGATGAGGGTCGTGACCGAGACCCTCAGTTCCCGGAGGGCGAACATCACGGCGACCTGGGCCGCGGCCGGGTAGGTGTCGTTCGTCGATTGGCCCCGGTTCACGTGGTCGTTCGGGCTCATGTACTCGTAGTTGCCGCGGAGCTTTCCCGCGAGCTCGAGCGCCCGGTTCGCGAGGACCTCGTTCACATTCATGTTGGTCGAGGTGCCCGCCCCGGCCTGGAAGACGTCGACGATGAACTCGCCGTCGAAGCGACCCGCGGCCATCTCCTCGGCGGCCTGGGCGATCCACTTCCCGCGTTCGGCGTCCAGGCCCCCCTTTTCGACGTTCGCCCGGCAGCAGGCGAGCTTGAGGAGGGCGTACGACCGGATGAGGTGCTTGGAAGCGTGGAGACCGCTCACCGGGAAGTTCTCCTTGGCTCGGAGGGTCTGGATGCCCCAGTACGCCGAATCCGGCACGTCGCGCGGGCCGAGCGAATCCTTCTCCTGGCGGGGTGGCGTCATATCGTTATGATGCGAATCGCGCGACAAAACGTTTAGGCCCTCCTTGGCCCTCGGGAGCCGCCCGCGTCGGGTGCGCTCGTCCTGTGGTCGACCTACTCCAGCTCTCCGGGGACATCCTCGCGAACACCCTCTCCCTGATGTTTCCCGCCCTCCTCTGGGTGCTCCTTTTCCTGATCGCCTGGGAGCACGCACCCTTCGCGGAGAGCATCGGGTTCGGTCGGAGGTCGTTCTGGCTGCTGCTGCCCGGGGCCCTCCTCGCGACCTTCGGACTGTTCCCGGTCGCGCCGGTCTCGACCGATTGGGTCGCCGTGAGCTTCTCCGGGGCGCTGTTCCCCCTGCTCGTCGGGCTGCTCGCCTTCGGCCGCGCGGCGCCTCCCCGCGCCCGGTCGCTGAGCCTGTACCTCCTCCTGCTGGCCATCGAGGGCGGGCTCCTCTTCCCGTTCGTCCTCCCCGGTACCGCCGGCATCTCCCGGGCGTTCGCGTCGGCGGCCGGCGTGTCGGCCTACGTCGGGAACGACCTCGCGGTGTTCGTCGTCGCGACCGTTCTCACCGTACTCGTGGGTGGTCTTACCCTCGCCCGGAGCGACCCGGTCTCTCGGCGCGTGGGGTTCCTCTTCACGCTCACGAGCGGGGTGCTCGTCAGTACGTTCGCGGCTTCGGCGGCCATCCCGGGCGTTGGGATCACCGAGTCGTTCCCGTTCTTCCTCGTCCCTCCCGTCGTCGCGGGCCTCGTCGCGGCATTGCTCGCCGAGCGCGTGTTCCCGAACGAGCGAGCGTTCGCCATCCCGACCGCGTTCCTCGGTAGTACGTTCGGGGTGCTCCTCGGCGCCGACCTCCTCCGACAGCCGCCGCTCTACGGAACCGGGCCCTCGGGGGTCTACACGATCGGAGGAGCCGGGGTCCTCGACCTCGTCTACCTCTCCGGGTTCCTCGCCTTCGGCACGGCGTACGGGGTGTACCGTCTCCTCGGAGGCGCCTTCCAGCCGGTCGGGACGCCGGTTCCCTCCGCGGTCCTTCCCCCGACGGCCCAACTCAGCCGCGCGTTCCGCGAGGGGCTCGACGGCCATCTCACGGATTCGGTACACGATTCGGCCGGGGCCAGCCGGGCGGCGGCCGAGCAAGCCCGGCGACTGATGGGGCTACCCGCCTCGGACGGACCGAGACCGTGGCAGGATTTGCCGGTTCCCGGCTGGCTCGTCGCCGACCAAGCGAACCTGGACGCGAGCGCCCAGAGCGGAACCACGGACGGACGCGAGGCGTTCCGCGCGTGGCGCACCGCACGCTGGATGGTGGTGGTGGCCCGGGAGATGGGACTCTCTCGGTTCGCGAGCGTCGGCGCCCGGGTCTTGGCGTTCGTCGTCGACTTGGTGGTCGTGACCGCGCCGGCGGTTGCCGTCTGGGTCGCGCTCCTCCTCACGATCCCCGGGGGGATCGATGCGGCCCTCTCGAACGTGACCTTCAACGCCGCCATCTTCGGCTTCATTGCTTGGGGGTTCCTCTACTTCGTGCTCAGCGAGACGTTCCTCGGAACGACACTCGGGAAGCGTCTCCTCGGACTCGAGGTGCGCGACCGCACGCTCGCCCCGCCGAGCGGCCTCTCCTCGCTCGTGCGCAACAGCACGGTCCTGCCGCTCCTCACCATCGTCGGGATCGGGGTAGCGATCGCCCTCACCTTCGGACTGAAGACCGGCAGCTCCGCGTCGCTCACGGTTGCTGGAATCACGCTCCCCACGGGGATCGTCGCGCTCGCCGGGGCGCTCGCCTTCGTCGCGGGAGGCGTCGCCCTGCTCGGAGGTGGGGGGATCCTCGTGATTGCGGTGACCGTCGAACGTCAGCGGCTGGGTGACCTGTGGGCCGGAACCTGGGTCGTTCGTCGGGGGTCGGCCGGTCCCCCTACGGGGGCGACGGTCCGGACGACGGAGTCGCCCCCGGCGCCGCCTCCGCCCCCGGGACCGGGCCCGTACGGCTGAGAGGGATCGCGATCGACGAGACGTTCGCGTCGCGCCCCTCCCGATTCACGAGGCGCTCGGTGTCGATCACGATGGCACCGATGCTCACCCGTCCCTCCAGGAACCGGCGACGGACCACCTCGACGACGTCGACCGCCTTGCCGATCGCGTTGCCCCGCGCCTTCACGATGACCGGTCCGGCTCCGGAGTTGAGCTGGCTCACGACCTGGAAGACGTAGGTCATCGTCGGCTTCTGCCCGATGAACACGGTCGCCCCGGCCATTCCCTGGTCGGTCATGGAACGCACGCCACCTCCTCCCCGTACAAGGCTTTTTGCGGCCGCGACTCCGACCGACGGTGGAGCCGACCCCGTCGTAAAGGTTATCGCTCAAATCCAGTACGCGCGGAGGGTTCCTGCAGGGGTGGCCCAGCTTGGTCAAAGGCGCTAGGTTGAGGTCCTAGTCTCGTAGGAGTTCGTGAGTTCAAATCTCACCCCCTGCACCTTTCCCTCCCGGGCCTCGGGGCCCAAGCCCCTCCGCGAAATACACTCAGTGTGGCAAGGCGTTGGATGGGCGAAGGAACCGGGTCCACGCTCGGAACCAGCGCCTTACATGACGACGGGGTTCAGACCCGAATCACGGAATCAGAGCGTTTAATCTACCGTGGACCGTCTTCGGGCCGTGGCCGCGACACGCCGACTGGCCGCCATCATGTTCACCGACCTGGTGGGGTTCACAAAGCTTGGACAGGAAGACGAAGCCCTTGCTCTGCGCCTGCGGAGGGAACACCAATCCATCCTGCGTCCGATCTTCACTGCTCACGGGGGGCGCGAGGTCAAGTCGATGGGCGATGGCTTCTTGGTGGAATTTCCGAGCGCGGTTGAATCGGTCCAATGCGCGGTGGAAGTTCAACTGGCTCTTGCCCGCCGAAACTCATCCTTGGACGCTCGAGACCGGATCCTGCTCCGTATCGGTATCCATGTGGGCGATGTTGTCCTAGAGGGAGAGGACCTTGTGGGAGATGCAGTCAACGTAGCATCGCGAATCGAACCGCTCGCCGATCCGGGGGGAATCTGCGTCTCCGGCCCGGTGTTCGACCAGGTCCGCAACAAGCTCCCCGACCCGATGGTGAAGCTGGCTACCCGAGAACTCAAGAACGTCCACTCCCCGCTCGACGTTTACAAGGTTATCCTGCCTTGGGAGGAGCATGGAGCTTCGGCCCCCGCTGCGAGCGGCGGGAACCGGCTCCGTTTGGCCGTGCTTCCCCTCGCGAACATGAGCCCGGATCCTCAAGACGTGTTTTTTTCCGACGGATTGACCGAGGAAATGATCGCCGAGCTCTCTAGGGTCCCGGGACTCCGGGTAATTGCCCGTACTTCCGTGATGAGGTTCCGAGGCACCTCCAAAGGCATCTCTGAGATTGCGAAGGAACTCAACGTAGGCACCGTTCTCGAGGGGAGCGCGCGACGGATCGGCTCTCGAGTTCGGGTCACCGCCCAGCTCATCGACGCTCGCACGGAGGAGCATATCTGGTCCGAGCGGTACGATCGAGAGCTGGACGATATCTTTGCGATTCAGAGCGAGATCGCCGCTAAAGTGGCGGCCGCGCTGCACGTGGCACTACCGTCCGCGCCCGAGACCGCTCGAGAGCCGACAAGCAACATCGAGGCGTACCAGTCGTACTTGATGGGGAGATTCCTGTGGAGCCGGCGAGATCCCGATTCCGTTCGTGCCGCACTTCGTCGTTTTGAGGAGGCGCTTCGGCTCGACCCGGGTTATGCGAAGGCGTACTGCGGGGTCGCCGACTGTTTCGCAATCCTGATGGATCGGGGTCAGATCCGGTGGACCGAAGGCGACTCCCGTTCGCGCTCGGCCGCGCGCCGAGCCCTCGAGCTCGACCCATCTCTCCCCGAAGCCCATGCTTCCACAGGGTTGATTCTCCAGCACAACTACGATTGGGCCAACGCCGAGAAGGAGCTGGTGACGGCCATTCGGCTCAACCCGATGTACTCATGGGCCCACCATTGGAACTACATGGGCTACTTGATGACGGGCCGGGGGGAGGAAGCGCATCAGGAACTGCTTCGCGCTCTAGATGCCGATCCCCTTTCCCCCACGATTCTCATCCACGTTGGGAACTGGGCGTGGGTTCACGGGGACGACGAGGGAGCGCTCGCGATGTGGAATCGGGCGGTCGACCTGGCAGGGCCTATCGACACCGTGGTGGTGTCCAAGGCCGAGGTGTTGACACGAAAATCTCGAACCGAGGAAGCCCAGAGGCTCCTCGGCGAGGCTGAGTCCGTCACCTCTCCTTTTCTCGGAAAGGCGTTCCCCGTCATCCTCAACTCCCTCCTCGGGAGGGAGCAAGAAGCGCGAAAGTCTCTCGACGAACTTCTGACGGCGGAAACGCGGTCCTACGTTCCGGCTGCATACCTCGCGTGGGCGTTCGGGGCATTGGGGGAAACGGACAAGTTCTTCGAATGGGCCTTTCGATCGGTCGACGAAAGGGGCCCCGGACCCTACGTAACCGTCGTTTTTCCGATTTTTCGAGAGATGCGAAAAGACCCGCGGTATCAAGATTACCTAAGGATAATGAACCTCGGCTGAGGGGCCCCGCGAGCGCGCACTCGACCCGAATCGTCGCTGCGGGGCACCCTGAGGGCGGAAGGAACGGGTTTAGAACGTTCTCCGGTCCGGGTGCGGAACGATTCGCCTAATCGGCCTTGGATTGGGTGCGTCACAATTCCCACGCGTCGGTTGGTCAGGGGACTTGCCACAGTTGCCCCTGCTCGTGTATTGAAGAATGGAGGGGTTCACACCCCCTGCACCTTTCCCTCCCGGGCCTCGGGGCCCAAGCCCCTCCGCGAAAAACACCCAGTGTGGCAAAGGGTTGGATGGGCGAAGGAACCTGGTCAACGCTCGGACCCGGCTTTTTGGCCCCGCTTCGAAGGATGGTCCCAAGGTCTAATCTAAACGGACTCAATTTCCGGTAGCGGCCATGGCGCGGCGTCTCGCCGCCATCATGTTCACCGACGTGGTCAGCTTCACCGCCTCGGCGCAGGCGAACGAAGCCGACGCGCTCGCTCGGCTGCGAGAGCAGGAAGGGATCGTTCGACCCCTCTTTGAGCCGTTCAA
>DASPOD010000031.1:0-10157 GCA_035626215.1 Thermoplasmata archaeon | reverse complement strand
AGTCCCCTCGACGGACGGGCCGCTCGGACGGGAACGACGTGACCCGCGACGAGTACCGCGCGTCGCTCGAGGAGCTCTTTCGGCGGCGCCGCTTCGGCATCCGCCCGGGGCTCGAGGCGGTCCAGGCGCTGCTCGGGGAGCTCGGGCACCCTGAGCGGAGGTTCCCGGCGATCCACATCACGGGCAGCAAGGGCAAGGGCTCGACCGCGGTGATGGCCCAGTCGATCCTCTCCGCCCACGGTCTACGGACCGGGCTATTCACCTCGCCCCATCTCGTCACCTACCGGGAACGGGCTCGGGTCGACGGGCGGATGATCCCACGGTCGGCGGTGGTCGAGGGACTGGCGCGGGTCGAAGCGGCGGCCCGAGCTGCGGAAGCGGCGGGGCGGGTCGACCGCGCCCCGACGTTCTTCGAGGTGACCACCGCGCTCGCCTTCGACTGGTTCGCGCGCGAAGCGGTCGCGGCGGCCGTGGTCGAAGTGGGGATCGGCGGTCGCTTGGACTCGACCAACGTCCTCGACGCCCGCGTCGGGGTCATTACGACGGTCGAACTCGAGCACACCGAGTTGCTCGGCCCCGACCTCGCCTCGATCGCTCGGGAGAAGTCGGGGATTTTCCACCCGGGCATGAGCGGCGTGGTCGGCGAGCTGCCGCCGGAAGCCCGTACCGTGGTCGAGGCGACCGCGACGCGGGTCGGGGTGCCGCTTTGGCACTTCGATAAGGAGTTCCGCGTCGAGGAACGCTCGTTGTCCGCGGACGGGCAGTCGTTTTCGGTCCACCTCCCCGGCCGGTCGCTCGACCACCTCTTCCTCCCGCTGCTCGGGCGGTTCCAACCGGTCAATGCCGCGCTCGCCGTTGCGGCCGCGGCGCGGTTCCTTTCCGCGACCGGTCGGGACCTCTCCACGTCGGCGGTCGCGAGCGGGCTCGGATCGGTCCGCTGGCCCGGGCGCCTCGAGCGGGTCGCGAAGCGACCCGAGCTGTTCTACGACGTCGCGCACACGCCCGAGAGTGCCCGGTCGCTGGCGCAGAGTCTTGCGGAGATTTCTCCTCTCGCCGACCCGGGCGAGAGTGCCATCGTCTTTGGCTGCCTCCGCGACAAGGACGCCGGTCGAATCCTCGACGCGCTCTCCCCGCTCGCCCGAACGCTCGTGGTGGTGCCGATTCGTTCCGACCGGGGCGCCCGGCCCGCCGACCTCCGCGTGGCGGCCGCGGGACGGTTCCCCCGCATCGTCGAGGCCCGGTCCGCCGCGGAGGGCGTCGCGATTGCGCGGGCGGGCACCGGGCCGGACGGTTTCACCCTCGTCGCGGGGAGCGACTATCTCATCGGCGAGCTTCTCCGGGGGGAGGAGTCGAGGGACGAGCCGGACCTCTCCGACCCCGGCGTGTCGAACCCCGCCGCCCCGGCCGATGCCGCCAAGAGCGGGCGGGGGCGACCATGACCCGGGCGAGGCTTGCGGCGGCGTTCGACTGGGAACGCCTCCTCGACCGCTTGAGCGCGCTCTACGGTACCGGCGACTGGCGACGGCCGTACCTGCGCGACCATGCGGAGAACCCGTTCCAGGTGCTGATCGGAACGATCCTCTCGCAGCGGACGCGGGACGCGAACACCGACGTCGCGAGCGCGCGGCTCTTCGCCCGCTTCCCCGACGCCACCTCGCTCGCCCGCGCGTCACGTTCGGAAGTGGAGCCGCTCATTCGTGCGACAGGATTCTATCGGGTGAAGGCACGGGTCGTGCGGAAGGCCGCGCAGGAGATCCTCGAAAGGTTCGGCGGGACGGTGCCGCAGGACTATGCCTCGCTCGTGTCGATTTCCGGCGTGGGCCCGAAGACCGCGAACTGCGTCCTAGTGTTCGGCTACGGCATCCCGGCAATCCCCGTCGATACGCATGTGCACCGGATCGCGAATCGACTCGGGGTCGTGCGGACGAACAGCCCCGAGGAGACCGAAGCGGCGCTCCGCGAGCGGGTGGACGCGCGTTACTGGATCCCGCTCAACCCGCTTCTGGTCCAGCACGGCCAGAACCTGTGCCGGCCGAACCGCCCCCGCTGTTCCGACTGTCCGATCGCCGACCAGTGCGCGACGGGCCGGGCCCTCAGGGAGGGGCGGAGCCCTCCGCGACGGGAGGACCGACCGAAGCGACGGGCGTCGGCGGCAGAAGCAGCAACGCGACGAGGGTCGCGAGGGTCATCGCCACGAGCGCCTCCCAGGCGACCGAGTAGGACGTCATCGCGAGAATCACTCCGAACAGCGCGGAGACCCCGGCCCCCCCGGCGAGCTGGATCGAATTGAGCAGCCCGATCGCGAGCGGGATTTCCTCCGACGGTACCTCGCGCCAGAAATGGGGCAGGACGTACATCACCGCGTAGATGACCCCGTAGGCGAACGCGAACACCGTCCCGACGACGATCGCCACCGCGAGGCCGGCGACCGGCAAGAGTGCGAGCACGCCGGCCCCGGCGAGCGTGGCGATGAGGAACTGGGTGCGGTGGTTCCGGTGCCGCTCCGCCAGCCGGCCCCCGACCGGACCCCCCACGATGCTCGGCAGGACGAACATCATTCCGACGACCCCGGCGAGCGCGATCGACCATCCCTCGACCGACTCCCCCCACGGCACCACGAACTGGCCGGTCGCGAACGTCGCTCCCTCGAGACCGATGAACGCGATGCCGACCGCCCACACCCCTCGGTAGCGGAGCGCGGCCGGGAGGCGGGAGCTCGTGCGCACCGGTCGCGGCGGGGCGGCTCCGACCGTTCGCGGGACCGCCGCCAGGCTGAGAGCCGCGGGGACGGCGAGGATCAGGCCGCCCGCCACAAGGGAGAGCCGCCAGCCGAGCGGAGGGATGAGGAGCGCGGTGATGACGATCCCGAGCGCCGAGCCGACGCTGAACGCCGAGCTGAACACGCCGACCGGAACGCCGCGGTGACCCGGCGGGAACAGGCTCGCGACGAGGCCGATCGCGGGGGAGAAGAAGAGGGCCGCACCGACGCCCGCGACGAGCCGAAGCGACAGCAGCACGGGGAACGAGGGAGCCGCCCCGCACGCGGCTCCGCTCACCGCGAGGATGCCGACCCCGACCAGGGAGACCGCACGGGCGCCGTAGCGGCGCGCGAGCAGTCCCGCCGGGACCTGGAGGAGCCCGGCCCCCACGAGAAATGCGGCTAGGAGTAGGCCCCACGCGGCCGGCCCGACCCCGAACGTCGACCCGATCAGCGGTAAGGCGGGGCCGACATCGTACCAGTTGTACGCGTAGCCGACGCGCAACGCGATGAGCGCGATGGTCGCGCGGGTCGCGGTCCGTGGGTCGAGGGGGGGAATGCCCGCCTTGACCTCCATCCGCTCAACCCACCGCTCGTCCCATAGAGACCACGTCCCCTGGGAGCGCCCGGTGACCGACTTACCAAACGGTTTAAACACCGGCGGCCGTCGGCGCCGCCGTGATGGACCCCTCGGAGTACGACCTCCCGTTCTTCCATCGGGGAGGCTACCACCGCCGCACGTGCGTGGTCTGCGGGCACGCCTTCTGGACCCTCGGCGACTTCGACCGATGCCAAGAGGCGCCGTGCCAAGACTACGAGTTCATCGGTCGCCCGATCCTCACGCGTCCGTACGATGTGCACGGGATGCGGGAGGCGTTCCTCACGTTCTTCGAAAAACGCGGTCACACCCGAATCCGGCGGTACCCGACGATCGCGCGGTGGCGGAACGACGTCTTCTTCACCCAAGCCTCGATCTACGACTTCCAACCGTGGGTCACGAACGGGACCATTCCCCCGCCCGCGAACCCGCTCTGTGTGAGCCAACCGTCGCTCCGCTTCATCGACCTCGAGGAGGTCGGCCGCAGCGGCCGGCACTTCACGCTGTTCGAGATGATGGCGCACCACGCCTTCAACCGCCCCGACCACGAGGTCTACTTCAAGGACAAGTGCACCGCGCTGTGCGACGAGCTCTTCACGAGCGAGTTCGGCGCCGACCCGAAGTTGTTCACCTACAAGGAGGAGATGTGGGAGGGCGGCGGGAACGTCGGCCCGTCGTTGAGCGTGAGCGCGCTCGGCCTCGAGGTCGCGACGCTCGTCTTCATGATGTACATTCGGGACGGCGAGAAGTTCAAGCCGATGCCAATCCAGGTGGTCGACACCGGCTACGGGCTCGAGCGGTGCGTCTGGGCGAGCCGAGGGACCAAGAACGCCTACGAGGCGGTCTTCGGCGCCGAATACGACGAGCTCCGGCGCACGTTCCCGGCCCGGGAGACGGCGATCCTCATCGACCACGCTCGGGCGCTCAACTTCCTGCTCACGGACGGTATCGTCCCCTCGAACAGCAAGGAGGGGTACTTCGCCCGCCTGCTCCTTCGACGGTCGCTGAGGATCCTCCAAAAGACCCCGGAGGCCCCGGACATCATCTCGATCCTCGACCGGGTCGGCCGCGAGATCGCCCACGACTTCCCCGAGGTCGGCCAGCACCGCGACGACCTTCACAAGGTCGTTCGAGCCGAGGCGGAGCGGTTCGACGAAGCGATCGGCCGCGCCCGTCAGACGATCCGCCGGTACGAAGAGCGGGTCCGCTCGACGGGAGGCCGGGTCGGCGAGGAGGCGCTCGTCGAGTGGTACGATTCGCTCGGGGTCCCGCCCGACCTCGCCGTCGAAGAGCTCGAGGAGCCCCCGAAGATCCCGGACGACTTCTATTCACGCGTCGCCCAGCGGCACGAGAGCGAGCGGCCGACGAACGAGTACACGGAGACCACCGAGGGGCTCCCCGAGCTCCCGAACTCCGTGCCGCCGACCGAGGTGCTGTACTACCTCGACCCGTACACGACCAACTTCGAAGCGCATGTGGTGTGGACGGAGGGACCGTTCGTGGCGCTCGACCGCACGTACTTCTATCCCACCGGCGGCGGCCAGGTGACCGATAAGGGCTTCCTCGGCGACCTTGAGGTGGTCGACGTCGCGCACCGCGGGCCGTGGGTCCTCCACCACCTCGAACGGCCGTCCCCGTTCACCGTGGGCGAGCGGGTCCGGGCGAAGGTCGACACCGCGCGACGCACCCAACTGATGCAGCACCACACCGCGACCCACCTCCTGAACGGAGCGCTTCGGGAGGTCCTCGGCCCGCACGTCTGGCAGGCGGGCGCCTACAAGGGTCCCGAAGCCGCACGGATCGATGTCACCCACTACCGCTCGCTCTCCAAGGAGGAGCTCCATAAGGTCGAGCGGCGCGTGAACCAGGTCGTCCGCGAGGACCGGCCCGTGAAGAGCTACTTCGAGAGCCGCGGCGAGGCCGAGCGGCGGTTCGGCTTCACGCTCTACCAGGGCGGCGCGGTCCCCGGGAAGGACCTTCGGGTCGTGGAGGTCGAAGGGTTCGACGTGGAGGCGTGCGGCGGAACGCACTGCACCCACACGAGCGAGGTCGGGGCCATCGCCATCCTCGACGTCGAGCGGATCCAGGACGGGGTCGTACGCCTCACCTACGTGAGCGGGGAGCGAGCCCTGGACGTTCGCGACGAGCACGAGGCGATCCTCGCGGAGGCGGCCCGCCGCCTCGGCGTGCCGGTCGCTCAGCTGCCGGACGGCATCGAGCGACTGCTCACCGAGGTCGAGGAGAGCCGGAAGAGCGCCCGGGAGCGGAAGAAGGAGGACCTCGGCGGCATCGCCTCCCGCCTTGCGGTCGACCCGAGCGCGACGGAGACGGTCGGAGAGACGACCTTCATCGTCGCGACCGTGGAGCTCGACCGGAACGAGCTGATGGAGCTATCGCGCCTGTTGACGAAGACGGGCCACCGCGTCGCGCTCCTCGCGAGCGAACGCGACGGCCGGGGGACCCTGTTCATCGGTTCGACCGAGCCGAAAGTGTCGGCCCAGGCGGTGCTCGAGGCCGGGAAGGCCGAGTTCGCCGGGAAAGGCGGCGGCAACCCGTCCGCCGCGACGGCGGTCGGCGACCCCGGCGCGCCGCTCGCGAGCGCGCTCGAACGGAGCCGCCGGGCCGCCCGCGAGGCCGCGGCGGGCGCTTAGCCGGCTCCGTTCCCGGTCCGGCGAAAGCTTTACCTTAGGTTGTTCCCCATGATGGCACGGGATACGGAATGGTTCGTTGGGTTTCGGGTCCCGCGCTCCGTCCGTGGATGAGGCGTCTAGCATGACTGCGAACGAGGGGAGTACCGTCGGCGGCGTGCCGCCCGAGGTGATCACCTTCCTCAGTGGGAAGGGCGGTCGCTCGTTGATCATCAAGGGAGGCGCCGGGACCGGGAAGACCACTTTCGGCCTCGAGCTGCTCGAGCGCGTTGGTCAGCCGAACCGCTCGTACTACCTATCCACGCGCATCGGCGACGAGGCCCTCTTCCGCCAGTTCCCCTGGCTCAAGGCGTCCGAGATGCGCACCCGCGTCCTCGACGCGGCGAAGCTGTTCCTGGACGCGATCCAGGCGTCCAGCAAGTCCCGCGAGATCGAGCTCCCCGAGACCGAGCAGCGCAAGGTGCGCGCGGGGCGCGAGGTGCTCGCGAGCTTTGGCCAGGAGCGGGGCGCTCCGACCCGGGTCGACCGCACGCACCTCACGGCGCTCCTCAAGCGGAGCCCGATGCCCGAGGTGGAGAACGTCTACCAGCGGATCGAGCGGGCCCTTCCGGAGAAATCCCTCCTCGTGATCGATTCGCTCGAGGGTGTGACCCACAAGTACGGACTCGAGATGGAAGAGTTCGTCATGGCGTTGCAGAAGGACCTCGTCGAGGCGTCCAGCACCGACGTCGTGATGATCCTCGAGAAGCCCGAGGCCGGCGGGATCGAGTACCTCGTCGACGGCCTCATCTCGATCCAGCGCGAGGAGCTCGACGAGCGTCGGGTTCGCCACCTCCGCCTCGAGAAGCTGCGCGCGACGAACATCGGCCGGGCCCGCTACGCGGTGACGCTCAACGGCGGCCGGTTCGAGGCGCTCGGCATCATGCCGAACTCGGTCGTCCCCGCGGCGAACGGACCGTGGAAGCCGGTGAGCGACCAGGAGCGGTACTACTCGACGGGCATCCCGGACTTTGACCACCTTCTCGGCGGCGGGTTCCGCCGCGGCAGCTTCAACGCCTTCGAAGTCGACGTGAACGTCGGCGTCGATGACTACTACACGCTGTTCACCCCGACGTTCCTCAACTTCCTGAGCCAGGGGCGTGGGATGATCGCCGTCCTCGCGGCGGGTGAATCACCCGACAAGCTCCGCGAGACGCTCATCCGGCACGTGCCCGCGAACCAGTTCGACACGCGGGTCCGGATTCCCGACTACTCGGCCAACGAGACCGAGGAGCCGTACATCCTGCCGATGGGCCGGTACGGCCGGGAAGAGGCCGTGAAGGCGATGGTCGCCGCTGAGCGTGCGGTGGCGGGGCCGGACCGCAAGACGTTCCTGGAGTACACCGCGTTCGATACGTTCGAGAGCCTGATGGGCGACCAGGTCGCGATCCGGATGTACTTCCAGGGCGTTTCGCGGACGAAGCACGTCGGCAACCTCGGGATCGGGCTCCTGAAGCCCGGGCTGCTCGTCTCGAGCGAGATCCTGAACATGATGGACTCGTACTTCCGGGTCATGAACATCGACAGCGCGACGTGCATCTACGGGATTCGGCCGCGCACGACGATCTACGCGATCAGCCCGGACCCGGAGAAGGGTCCCCCGCACGCCACCCTGACCCCCATCGTCTGAACGGGTCTCGTTCGCCTAGCCCGGCAGTCCGAGGGCCCACACTCCGGCGACGTAGAGGAACAGCGCCGGCACGACCGTCATCACAAGGTCGTCGTCCAACCATGGCCACTTCGGCCGCTCCGAGGCGACGCCGATCGGAGCGGCCACCGCCGCGAGCGCGGCCGAGATGGCCCAGGGCCAATGTCCCACCCCGGCGAGCCCCGTGATCGCAAGAAGCCAGTAGGCCACGAGGGGTACGCCCACGGTGACCGAGGTCGGCTGATGCCGCTGCCTCAGCTCCCCCACGATCGGGTCGACGATCGCGGTCCCGAGCGCCACCGCGGCACCGATCGGCTCCGGGAAGACGAGAACGGCGATAACGAGCGCGAGCGAATAGAAGACGTAGCTCCCGATGCGATGCGCCTCGTACGGCCGCACCGTGGGAAGCTCGAGGCCGACCGTATGGCGAAGCGCCTCGAGCAGGAAGATGATGGCGAGCAGCGTGAGCAGGATGTCGGCCTTCGGCGCGATGATGAAGAAATCGGTCGGGATCACGTAGTACACGATCACGGCCGCGCCCAGGGCGTGCATGATCCGACGCCACGCCCGGTTGCCGAGGTCCTCATCGCCCCCGAGCTCCCGGCCGAGCCACCGACGGAACCGACCTTGGCCGTGGAGTCGAGGGGGCATCGAGCGTCGAGACATGGCGAGCGGTATGAAGGTACGGGCGCCGCGCCGGGCGAGGGCCCCGCCCGCATACTCTTTTGTGACGTGGGTCTTGCTGCATGGCCGTGAAGGTCACCGTTCTCGTAGGGAGCAAATCCGACCTCGAGGTCGCCGAGAAGGTCCGGGCGCGGCTCGACGAGTTCCACATCCCGTGCAGCGTGCACGTCGCCTCCGCGCACCGTACGCCCGACAAGGTCGACCGGCTGGTCCACGACCCGGAAACGGACGTGTTCATCGCCATAGCCGGCCTCTCGGCCGCGCTGCCCGGCGTGGTCGCCGCCCGGACGTTGAAGCCGGTCGTCGGCGTCCCGCTGCATCGGGGTCTGGGCCTGGATAGCCTCCTCTCCGTCGTGCAGATGCCGCCCGGCATCCCGGTCGCGGCGGTCGGACTCGACGCCGCCGAGAACGCGGCGTTGCTTGCCACCGCGATCCTCGCGCTCAAGTACCCGGAGCTGAACCGCGCTCTCGAGCAGTACCGCGCCAAGTGGCGTGAAGAGCCCGCGTCGGGGAGCCCGTCGTGATCGACCCGGCCGCGTTCGTCGACGAGGCGGTCGCTCGTCTACGAAAGGAGGTCCCCGCCCGGACCATCGTAGCCGCGTCCGGCGGGATCGATTCGACGGTCGCCGCGCTGCTCGCCCACCGGGCGCTCGGGGAACGCTCCAAGGCGATCTTCGTTGACACGGGCCTGTTGCGCGCCGGTGAGGCCGAGCAGGTCGAGCGGTTCTTCGGGGCGAGCCATCTACCGTACGAGGTGGTCCCGGCCGCCGACCGGTTCTTCGCCGCGCTCACGGACGTGGCGGACCCGGAGGAAAAACGCCGGCGTATCGGTGCCACGTTCGTCCGGGTCTTCGAGGCAGAGGCGGACCGATTTGGCTGCGACCGGCTGGTCCAGGGGACGATCGCCCCCGACTGGATCGAAAGCGGGGGCCAGCTCCGCGACACGATCAAGACCCACCACAACGTCGGTGGGATCCCGAAGGACATGCGGCTCACGCTCGTCGAGCCGCTCCGGGACCTCTACAAGGATGAGGTCCGCGCGGTCGCGCGGTTCCTCGCGGTTCCCGAGGCCGAGCGCCAGCCGTTCCCCGGACCGGGGCTGGCGGTCCGCGTGAACGGCCCGGTCACTCCCGAACGGGTCGCCCGGGTGCGCGTGGCGAACGCGATCGTCGAGGAGGAGGTCGAGCGGGCGGTGGCCGCCCACGAGATGGCGCGTCCGTGGCAGTACTTTGCCGTGCTCCTCCCGGTCCGGACCGTCGGGGTCACCGGCGACAACCGGGTCCACGGCGAGGTGGTGGTGGTCCGCATCGTCGAATCGGTGGACGCGATGACGGCGACCGCGATGGCCGTGCCCCGCCCGGTGCTCGGCCGGATCAGCGAGCGGGTGACGCGCGCGCTCGCGGGCGCGGTCGTCCGCACCCTCTACGATATCACCGACAAGCCGCCCGCGACCATCGAGTGGGAATAGGCGGGGTCGGCCCGAAGGGAATATCTATCGCCCGGGCGCTCGGAGGTAGGGAGTGGTCGTGACCGAAGACTCGGAACCGCCTCCGGCCCTGCGTTCGGTCCAACTTCCCGAGGAGCTGGTGGCCGCCCTCGCCGAACGGGTGCACGGGACCTCGTTCGAGTCGGTGGACGCGTTTATCACGTTCGTCCTCTCCCGGCTGCTCGACCAGCCCGGGACGAGCGGCTTCACCGAAGAAGAAGAGCGCAGCCTTCGCGAGCGCCTGCGGTCGCTCGGGTACATCGACTGATCCGGCCCGAGTCGGTCGCGCCCGACGC
>DASPOD010000030.1:0-26575 GCA_035626215.1 Thermoplasmata archaeon | reverse complement strand
TGTCCCCGGGGAGCAGGCACGGCGCGTCCACGTTCGCCGCGTTGCAGACAAAGCCGGGCACGTCCGCGCCCTGCGCGGTGTACCAGCCCGCTTCCTGGATACCGTCCGCCGAGATGATCGACAGGATCAGGAGCAGGGCCGTCCATGCCTTGCCGTCAGCATTCGCGTGGAAGGTGATGCAGCCGTTCTCCTGGCTCATCGCGATCGCCGGACAGTTCGAGTCGTTCACCCCGAACGCGCCGAGCGTGTAGTACGGGGTGTTGTTGTACGGCGCGTGGATCGCCGAGTTGTCCGGTCCCACGTCCCAGCTCGAATTCACTTCGGTCGGCTCGAGCGCCTGGTACGGGACGAGCGGCCCCGCAATGTCGAAGCCGACGTAGTAGCCCGTGGCGCCGTAAATCTGAGTATAGTAGATGGCCCGGATGATGCTGAACATCACGTCCGACGGGTAGATCCCGCGGTGGGCGCCCGTGTACGGGTCGTAGAACTGCGCCGCCTTGTCGATGACGAAGGTGACGTTCTGGCCGACGCCGCCGGGGCCCGGTCCCACGAGGGTGTCGCCGCCGTAGAGCTTCGCGCACTGAGTGCTGCCCGGCACGCAGGTGGCGGCCTCGGGGACGAAATTCTGCCAGGTCGGCCCGGAGTCGGTCCCGTTGAAGGTAATCAGCGACTCGTCGAACCCTTCCGCGACCTCGTAGCCGACCGAGTAGTAGTCGGCCGCGGGGTCGAGGTCGAGCGCGCCGCCCGGAATGACCTCGTAGTTGTAGAAGGTGTTCTTGTGCGGGCTCGCCTGCACCGGTACCTTACACACGGCACATCCGAGTCCCGTCGCCGAGGGAGCGACGTAGACGCCCCAGGTGAAGTTCTGGTAGAGCGTCGCGGTGCCGTTGGTGGTGGGAACGGTGAGCGTGATCCCGAAGTATCCGGCGTTCGGGAACGTATAGGTCGCGCTCGCATAGGTGGACCCCGTCGAGAGCTTGGATTGTGTGACCCCGCTCGGGGTGCTCAAGCTCGGCGCCTTCGTCGACCAGAGGGTGTTCGTCGGCGCATGGGCGTACGAGCCGTTCACCGTGATGGAGCCGCCCGCGCCGATCCAGGGGTAGGCGCCTCCCGAAGAGTTCGTGAGCGTCGTGGCGAGGGTGGGGTAGTAGCCGAGCGTGATGCTCGCGGCGCTCGGGTTGACGAGAAGGGCGGCCAGTTCGCCGGTCCCCGTGTGGACCAGCCCGTGGGTGTCGGTCGCGTTCGGGATGAGGGCGTAGAGGCCCGCGCCGGGATACGTGTAGGTCAGCTCCCCGGTGGGTCCGGTCGTGGAGACGCCCGGCGCCCATTGGACGTCGAACGACGAGATGGTTTCCGAACCCGTCACCGCGAGGGTCGCTTGAACGGAAGTTCCGATGGCAATCTGCGAATAGGTTTGGCCGTAGCCGATGGTGAACGGGATGAACATCGTGACGTCATTGAGCGTCACGCCCGTACGCACGCACACGGACGCCGGTGCGCACGACTTCACGGTCGTGGTCTTGGACGGCACCGAGCTGAGGCCTCCGTAGGCCCCCGCGCCCGCGATGATGACCACGATCACCAGCACGATCAGTGCCGTCGTGGAGGACATCCCGCGCCGATTCGAAAAAATAGACGACCCACTCGACTCTTCGTCGCCTTGCATCGCTGCCCCGTCCCCGAAGCGGGGACAGACCCCGATGCCGGAGGGCGTATATACAGTCTCGACGAAAACCGCGCGAGAGGATTCGCCTTTCTACCTGGCGAGCCCGCCTTCGTCCCGAGGCGTGCTCGAGGGAGCCCTCGCCATTCGCCCCAATTGTTAAACGGGCAAGTCCTTCCGCCGTAGCGAGGGACCGTGGCCATGGGCGCTCGCGAACTCCATGCGACACTTCCCTCGACGCAGGAGCGCGCGGTGGAGTTGGCCCGCGAGGGAGCCCCCGCCGGGACCCGGGTCGTGGCTCGTCAGCAGAGCCGGGGCCGAGGTCGGCTCGAGCGCACCTGGGAATCTCCGGTCGGGGGACTTTACTGCTCCATCGTGCTCCCTCGGCCGGAGGAGCACGCGAGCCTCCTCCCGCTCACCGTCGGCGCGCGCCTCGCCTCCGGCTTGCAGGAGAGCTACGGTCTTCCCCTCGCCGTCAAGTGGCCGAACGACCTGCTCGTGGCGGAGTCGGGCCGACCACCGCGCAAGATATCGGGGATTCTGATCGACGAGGTCGCCTCCCCGACGCTCGGACGTGCGTCGGTGGTGGGTGTGGGCGTCAACGTTCGGCTTCCGGTCGAGTCGATGCCCCCCGCCCTGGCGGGCCGCGTGGCCGCGTTGGAGGAATTCGTCCAGCCGCCTCCCCCGCTCGAAGAGGTCGAGGGGATCGTGGCTTCCGCCGTGCGCGAGGCGGGTGAGTGGCTTTCGCACCCGGACGGGGTCCGAAGCGCCCGGGCCTTGTGCCGACAGCTCCTGTTCGGGGTGGGACGTGCCGTCACGGTGGACGGTCGGCGGGCCGGCACGCTCGCCGAGCTCGGCGACGAGGGCGAGCTTTGGCTCGCTAGCGATACGAACCGAGTGGCGATATGGGCGGGCGACGTTCGGATGGAGGACTTTCCATGAGCGACGCGTTCGACCGTTGGACGGTCCTCCGGAAGAAGGCGCGAGAAGGTGGGGGGGCCGAGCGGGTCGAACGTCACCGCGCCGCCGGGAAGCTGACCGCGCACGACCGGCTCGAGGCGTTCTTTGACGCCGGCACGTTCACCGAGATCGACGCGTTCGTCACGCATCGGGTGGACAAGTTCGGGATGGAGGAGCGGAAAGTGCCGGGGGACGGTGTCGTCACCGGCTGGGGCGAGGTGGACGGCCGCCCCGTCTGCGCCTTCGCCCAGGACTCCACCGTCTTCGGCGGCGCGCTCGGCGAAGCGCACGCGCTCAAGATCGTGAAGGTGATGGAGACCGCCCGCAAGGCCGGGGTCCCGATCGTCGGTCTCGACGACTCGGGCGGCGCCCGCATCCAGGAGGGCGTGATAAGCCTCGGCGGCTACGGGGAAGTGTTCTACCACAACGTCCTCCTCTCGGGGGTCGTCCCGCAGCTTTCCCTCATCCTCGGTCCGTGCGCGGGCGGCGCGGTCTACTCGCCGGCGATCACCGACTTCGTGATCATGACGCAAGGGACCGGCCAGATGTTCATCACCGGGCCGGACGTCGTTCGCGCGGTCACGGGCGAAGAGGTAACCATGGAGGCCCTCGGCGGGGCCGACGCCCACGCCGCCATGAGCGGCGTCTCGCATTTCACCGCCGCCTCCGACCGCGACGCGATCGCTCTGGCTCGACGTCTGCTCGGCTACCTCCCGCTCAACAACCTCGAGGACCCGCCCGCCGCTCCGCCGGTCGCTCCACCTCACTCCGCGGGGGCCGAACTCGAACGGGTCGTTCCCGAGGAGACGAACGCGCCGTACGACGTCCATGGCGTCCTAGAGCGGGTGGTCGACCCCGGCTCGATCCTCGAGGTGCAGGCGGCGTGGGCACGGAACATCGTGGTCGCGTTCGCCCGGCTCGGAGGCCGCTCGGTCGGGGTCGTCGCGAACAACCCGGCCGTGCTCGCGGGCACGCTCGACATCAACGCATCGACGAAGGCCGCGCGATTCGTGCGATTCTGCGACGCCTTCAACCTCCCGCTGCTCACGTTCGTCGACGTGCCGGGCTTTCTGCCCGGCACCGCGCAGGAGCATGGCGGGATTATCCGTCACGGCGCGAAGCTCCTCTACGCGTACGCCGAGGCCACCGTGCCGATGCTCACGGTGATCCTGCGGAAGGCGTACGGTGGTGCCTACGACGTGATGTGCTCGAAGCACCTCGGCGGGGATGTCAACCTCGCCTGGCCGACCGCCGAGATCGCCGTCATGGGCGCCGAGGGCGCCGTCAACATTCTGTTCCGGCGCGAGCTCGAGGAGGGCACGACCGAGGAGCAGTCGTCCCTGCGCGAACGCCTGATGGGACAGTACCGCTCGGAGTACCTCAACCCGTACCTCGCGGCCGAACGCGGCTACATCGACGATGTGATCGACCCTGCGGAGACTCGGGCGCGGCTCGTGAACGGACTTTTGCTCCTCGCCGCGAAGCGGGACGACCGACCGGGCCGCAAGCACGGGAACATCCCGCTCTGACGGACGGGGACGGCATGGTCGAGATCACGGAGACCGTCCTGCGCGACGGCCACCAGTCGCTGATCGCGACGCGGATGCGCACGCGCGACATGCTCCCCGCCGCCGAGCGGCTGGACGCCATCGGGTACCGGTCACTCGAGGTGTGGGGCGGGGCGACGTTCGACGTCTGCCTAAGGTTCCTGCGCGAGGACCCCTGGGAGCGGCTGCGGCAGTTGAAGCGGGCGATGCCGCGCACGCCGCTTCAGATGCTCCTGCGCGGCCAGAACCTGGTCGGGTACCGCCATTATCCGGACGACGTCGTCGAGCGGTTCGTCGCCGAGTCGGCCCGTCAGGGAGTCGACATCTTCCGGGTGTTTGACGCGCTCAACGACCCCAGCAACATGGAGGTGGCGCTGCGCGCGGTCAAGAAATCGGGGGCGCGGGCCCAGGCGACGATCTGTTACACGCAGAGCCCGGTCCACACCCTCGAGGCGTTCGTCGACCTCGGAAAGCGGCTCGCGGCGCTCGACGCCGACGAGCTGTGCGTGAAGGACATGGGCGGGTTCATGCCGCCCACCGAGGGGGCCGCGCTCGTGCGGGCGCTCGTGAAGGAGGTCGGCCTTCCCGTCGTCGTCCATACGCACTCGTCGAGCGGCCTCTCCTCGCTCACCTGCCTCGCCGCGGCGGACGCTGGCGCGGTCGCGGTCGACGCGGCGATCAGCCCGTTCGCCGGCGGGACGAGCCAGCCGCCGACCGAGACGATCGTGGGCGCCCTCCAGGGGGGTCCGCTCGACCCGAAGCTCGACCTCGGCGCGCTCGCCGAGCTCGCTGAGTATTTTCGCACCGTCCTCGACCGGTACCGACCGCTGCTCAACCTGCGCTCGCTGCAGACCGACCCGGGGATCCTCACGCACCAGATCCCCGGCGGGATGCTCTCGAACCTGCTGTCCCAGCTCGCCGAGCAGGACGCGCTCGGCCGACTTTCCGAGGTGCTGAGCGAAGTTCCTCGGGTGCGCGCCGACCTCGGTTACCCTCCGCTCGTGACCCCCACGAGCCAGATCGTCGGGATCCAGGCCGTGATCAACGTCCTCACGGGCGGGCGGTACCAACAGATCACGGGCGAGGTGCGGGACTACGTCCGGGGGCTCTACGGCACGCCCCCCGGACCGATGGACCCGGACCTCGTGAAGAAGGTCACGGAGAAGTCGCCGCCGATCGTCGGGCGACCGGCGGCGCACCTTCCCCCGGAGTTCGAGAAGATGGTCGCCGAGGTCCGCGCGCTCGTGCCCGCCGCGGATACCGCGGAAGCCCTCTCGTTCGCGCTGTTCCCCGCCGTGTACAAGTCCTACCGGCACGCGGTCGACCGCGGGCTCACGGGGGACGTGCTCACCGCCGCCGCTCTCGGGGTCGTCGGCGCGCTGCGGGCCGCGCCTCCTCCGACCCCTCCGTTCGCCAGCGCGGGCGAGGTGCCGGCGGGGATGAGCCCGTGGGCGTACGACGGGCGGGTTCGCTCCCAGGCAGAACGGAGGTGGGTCGGTGCGGGTCGTCCTCGAACGCGCCGGTAAGAAAGAGGAGGTCGAGGTCGCCGACGACCGGTCCCGTGTGACCGTCGGCGGCCGAAGCTATCCGGTCACGGTCGTCGCGGTCGGGGAGAACCGGGTGGAGCTCGAGATCGACGGGGAGAAGGCGGTCATCGAGAACTGGCCCGAGCATTTCCCGACGCCGTTCGGTCCGGTCGATGTGAACGGGGAACGGTGGTCGGTCCGGGTCGAGACCGGGCCCGGGGAGAGCGTGCCGAGCGGCGTCGCTCCGCACGAGCCGGGGGCCGCATCCCCCGGCGGTCCGATGGCCGCCGCGGCGCCATCGACCGGCCCCGGGGGTCCGACCGGCGACGGGGTTCCCGTGGTGCCGGCGATGCCGGGCCGCGTGATCGAGCTGCGGGTCGCCGAAGGGGACCGGGTCACGAAGGGTCAGACGCTCTTGGTCCTCGAGGCGATGAAGATGCGCGGAGAAGTCGGAAGCCCGGCGGACGGGGTCGTGCGCGGGTTGCGGGTCTCGGCGGGGGCGAACGCCCGGGCGAAGGAACCGATGATGTGGATCTCGCCCGATCCGAAGTGATCGTCCCACGACCGGTCAGGGCCCGGCCGAGGGTTCCTCGACCGCGTCATCCTCGACGATCGTGGGTGCTTCCGATTCGGGCGGAGGGTTCGCGACCTCCTGGTCGAGACGGTCGGCTTCCTCCACCGGGTCCTCGAACGGTTCGTCGGTCGTCGCCCCGGGCACGAGCGATGTCGGCGTGACGCTCGGCGACCTCCGGGGCTCGTAGGGAAGCGTCCGATACCAAGAGACGTAGATCACGGCCAGCGCCACCGGGATCACGATAAGGAAAAGGGCGTCCTCCCCCAAGTGCCAGTACCGCCCCAGCTCCACGAACCCTACGGCGAGGGCTGCGAGCGCCACCGCGACCACCGGTACTGAGAGTAGGACCGCCTTCGCCCCGGTCATCCTTCGCTCGGCTCCTCACCACTGCGGGAGGACGTGCCCGCACGCGGGGCACGCCCGGGTCCCCGGCGCGATCGGGGCAGCGCAGTAGATGCAGAATCCGATCGACCCCGACGGGGCCGGTGCGCCGGTGGGCAGCGGCGCATTCGCCGGAGCTTGGGACGGGAACGGGCTAGCCTCGGGGTTCTGGTTCGTGGGTCGCGGCGGACCCCGGGGGCGCAGCGCGTAGAGCAGGACGAAGTTGATGACCATCCAGGAGAGGAGGAGATAGAACGCCTCGTTGGCGTACTGAGGGTACTCGAAGATGAGGAAGAACGCGACCACGATGACGACGAGACCCACGAGCGAGAGCACGATGCGTCCGTTCATCTACACCTCCGACGCGCGCTAGGCCCCGGCGGTTACTTGGCATTTTGTCCGCTCGGGCGCGGCCGGCGGTAACGACCCCGGGCAGATGACCAAGGTAAATACGTCGCCCGGCTCGCGCCGCGCCGTGCCGCAGATTCCCCGGCTCGTCCCCCGGGATGAGTTCACCTACGAGATCCGTCCCGAGGAAGTGCCCGGCATGCGCGTGCCGGGCGTCCTCTTTTCGGACGCGGCCCTGCTCTCGGGCGTGGAGGGGGACCCTTCGCTGATCCAGCTCGCGAACGTGGCCACCCTCCCCGGCATCCAGCGGAGCTCGCTCGCGATGCCCGACATCCACTTCGGCTACGGCTTCCCCGTCGGGGGCGTCGCGGCGTTCGACCTCGACGAGGGGGTCGTCTCGCCGGGAGGCATCGGCTACGACATCAACTGCGGGGTCCGTCTGATTCGCACCAACCTCACCGTCGACGAGGTCCGCCCGCACCTCACCGAGCTGGTCGAGCGCCTGTACCGGGAGGTGCCGTCCGGGGTCGGCTCGCACGGTGGCTACTCGCTCGGGCCGGGGGAGCTTGACGAGGTCCTCGCGAACGGGGCCGCCTGGGCGGTCGGCAAAGGGATCGGGCGTCCGGACGACCTCCCGGTGCAGGAAGAGGAGGGCCGCCTCGTGAGCGCCCGGCCCGAGGAGGTGTCGGCGACCGCGCGCAAGCGCGGTTCCAAGCAGCTCGGCACGCTGGGCTCGGGGAACCACTTCCTCGAGGTTCAGTCGGTCGACCAAGTGTTCGCGCCCGAGTTCGCCGAGGCGATGGGGCTCGCGCCGGGTCGCGTCACGGTCATGCTCCACACCGGCTCGCGCGGGCTCGGCCACCAGGTCGCGACCGACTTCATCGGGACGATGGACCGGCGGCTCCGGGAGGAAGGCGTCACGCTCATCGACCGCCAGCTCTCGTGCGCCCCGATCTCCTCCGAGCCCGGTCAGCGGTACCTCGGGGGCATGGCCGCGGCGGCGAACTTTGCGTGGGCGAACCGCCAAGCGATCACCCACTCGGTCCGGCGTGCGTTCTCCGCGGTCTTCGGTCGGCCCGACACCGAGCTCGACCTCTCGGTCATCTACGACATCGCGCACAACATGGCGAAGGTCGAGGAGCACGCGACGGACGCGGGGCCTAAGAAGCTCCTTGTCCACCGCAAGGGTGCGACTCGGTCGTTCCCGGCCGGCCGCGAGGAGGTGCCGGCCCCCTACCGTCGATACGGCCAGCCGGTCCTGATCCCCGGCGACATGGGTACGGCGAGCTACGTGCTCTGTGGGCTCCCCACCTCGATGGAGCGGTCGTTCGGCTCCTCGTGCCACGGGGCCGGCCGTCGGTTGAGCCGGCACGCGGCCGTGCGGGCGTTCCGGTACGACGAGGTCACCCGGAAGCTCGCCGAACGGGGGATCGTCGTGCGTTCGACCTCCCGCGAAGGGGTAACCGAAGAGGCTCCCGGCGCGTACAAGGACGTCGAGGAGGTCGTGCGCGTTGCGGAAGGCGCGGGCCTCACCCGTCGGGTCGCGCGGCTCGTGCCGCTCGGCGTCGTTAAGGGCTGACGGAGGCGTCGCTCGGAATCCGGCGTCGCGGGCGGGCCATCGCAAAGGCGAGCATCGCACCGAGGCCGGCGCCGACCGCCAGGATGCCGACCGCGACGACGGTGAACGGCGGTTCGACCGTGACGGTCCAGTTCTCTTCGGCGACGAACCCAAGGTCATCGGTCACGGTGACCGACACGACGTAGACCCCCCGGGCAAGTAACGTGTAGGTCCCATTCGCCGCATCGACGCTCGCGCCGTTCCCGAAGGACCACGTGTAGAAGTACGGAGGACCGACCCCACCTCCGGGGCCCGCCGAGAACACCACCTCGAGCGGCGCGGGACCGGTCGTCGGCGAGAACGTTGCGTTCAGTCTCGGCACGGCCCACGCGGCGACCCCGAAGACCCCGGTCGCATTGTCGCCCCAACTGTCGTGGGCGGCCACGGTCACGGTGTACAGCCCCTCGCGGAAGAGATGCGACACGGCCCGGCCGACCTCTGAGGTGCCGTCCCCGAGCGTCCACGAAACCGACAGGTTTCCCGGGCCGGCCAGCACGGGCGCGGTCGCACCCCAGGGGAGTCCCACTTCCGGTTCTTCGAGCGGAGCGGCCGGGCCGAACTCGAGGCCGTCGACCGCTCGCTCGTAGCCGTCCGAGCGGCCCCCGTTGAAGGAGGGCAACTCCAGCGTCGCGTTGAGCATCTCTCCGTTATCGGCCAATGTCGCGCTCAGCTCGACCGTCAAGTTGTTCGCCGTCGTAAAATCGGGGTAGGTCCAGTTGAAGGAGGGACGGAACGCACTCGCGTTCGTCCCGAGCTGCCAATGGAAGAGTGCGGGAAGCGGCCCTCCCTCCGCCGAGTAGAGCTGGGCGGAGAAGTTCACGGTCGCGCCCCAGGCGACGTCGATTGCGGGGGTCACCGTGGCGACCAGAGACGGAGGCGACCGGGTCGAAGCTAGGGCCGGCGCCGGGCCAACATCGATGAGGAACGCCTCGCTCGCGTTCCCCTGTCCCATATCGGCGAGGTGTCCGAGCGCGAGATAGAAGCCGGGGGTCCGGTAGGTCTCGCTCGCGTGAGACCCCTCGGCCTGCTGCCCATTACCCAACGTCCAGACGGTGTTGGCGGCGTTCGCGCCGTATCCGCCGCTCGCGGAGGCGGAGAAGTTGACGGTCAGCGGCGCCGACCCGAAGGTCGTGCTCGCGCTGAACGTGCCGATCAGTGGGGGGGCCACGGTGACGGTGGCAGAGGCGTTCGCCTGTTCGGTCTCGCTATCGTTCGCGAACCCCTCCACCGGGTACGTCCCGGGGGCCCGGAAGATCGCGCATTCGCAGGCCGAAACGTACGGGTCGGTCGAGGAGTACTGCAAGGAAGGCGCCGGGGCACCGGAGTAACCCGCGCCCCCGGTGACGTGGAACAACGAGGAGAAGTCGGCCGGAGCATCCCGCACCCCGACCGTCTCCGCCGAGACCGAGAGGGGCACCGTGTCGTTTCGGCAATCGGGGAGGGAAGCGCCCCCCACCGCGACCGCCACGCGGGGGCTCGCGGCACCGTTCGCCGGCGAGTTCGAGTCCGCGACCACGACCGCGGGACAAAAGCTCCCGGGGGCGCCGTAGATGTGGGTCACGTTGTCGGCCGGCATTGCGTCCAAGTACGTTCCATCCCCGAACGCGTAGTCGAAGGTGTAGGGGGCCCTCCCTCCCACCACGTGGACCGAGAAGAGCACCGGTGCGTCGACGGCCAGGGTTTCCGAAGACGCGGCGAGCTCTACGGAAAGCGCGCCCCCTCCCCCGACCACGACCGCCACCGGCGGAGAGACCGCATAGTGCGCCACCGAGTCGGAGACGTACGCCTGGACCGAGTACACGCCGGGGCTAGCGAACGTGTAGCTCGTGTTGCCGTCGGGGGCGAACGAAGCGTTGCCGTTCCCGAAGGCGACGCCTTCGAGCGGATAGGCCCCGCTGCCCCCCGTCGCCTCAACCGCGAAGTTGACGGTGAGCGGAGCCCGTCCAAGGCGGGGGGATGCGTACACAAACGTGGCGAGGTCGCTCGACGCGACCAGGGCAGGATGCGCGAGGTCGCCCACAAGGAAGGCGACCTTAGGGGAGCCGACGCCGGTCACCGGGTCCCAGCCGTTCCCGGCAGAGTATCCGTTCGACCCGCTATCAATGTCGTGGAAGTCGCGCGAATAGTTCGTCCCGGCGGCAATCGCATAGATCGCCGGATTGAGGAGACCGAGGGGACGCCCGGAGTACTGGTCGGCGATCGCGGCGATGCCGGCCCAGGTGGGGGTCGCGACGCTCGTTCCGAGGACCCCGACCGTTGTGCCGCGCACGACGATTGCCACCGGACTTCCCGCGTCCAGGGCCACATCGGGGACACCTCGATGGGTGGTTCCCGCGGGGAGGCCGGTCTGCCACGTCGGGCGGGGGAAGGGGGCGAAGCCTCCCCCGGACCCACCCTGGTCGTAACAACCGGGGGCGGTGGCGCCGGAGCTGTTGCCGCTCCAGGCCACTTCCGAGGTCCAATTCCCGCTAGGACCGACGTGGAGAACGGTGCCGCCGACTCCGGTGACATCGGGGTCCGACGCGGGGAAGTTGGTGCTTTCGGCCGAGGTTCCGTCGGCCGCTCCACAGTCCCCGCTCGCCGCGAAGACGCTGATCCCTTCGGCGGCGGCGAAATCGAGGACCGGGGCGAGGAGGGCGTACGAACCGTCGGTCGAAGCATTACATGCCGCGGAGCACGGGGTATCGTACGCGTTGAAGATGCCGACGTCCGGTTCCCCCCAGCTCATCGAGATCACATTGACGGCCTGGTGGGCGACGAGCCAGTCGACGGCTTCGTAGAGCCCGGCCCCGCTGTTCGGCGAGAACGCCATGTCGATGGTGGCCCCCGGCGCCGAAGCGCGTGCCCATTCGAGGTCGAGAGCGTCCTCGAGCGACCAGCTCGGGTTCGTGCTCGCGTTGAGATCCTCCGAAGTGGGCACCGGGTAGACGTAGTCCACCGAACCCGCCGAGAGCCCATTATCGGCCGCGAACGTGGCCAGGTCGCTCGTGAGATTGGCTTCGGTCTCCGCCGAACTGTAGGGGTCGACCACCGCGAGACGGACACCCGAGCCGTTCGTGCCGTTCGCGAGCAGCGAGGAAACGTTGTACGCCTGCCAAAAGTCGCACGGCGTGAGGTCGCCGAGCGCGGCGGTGCAGCCCGCGTCCGCGCTCAGGTCGTCGGCCGGACTGAGCGGACCCACCACCTCGGGGTCGAGGGAGGTCGCGTTGCCGAGTCCGAGCGCTCCGGACCAGGGGATTCCGGCCGGCAGGCTGGCCGGAGTCGCATGGCTCACGAACGAGTGGCCGTTGGCCGCTCGATACTCGAGGAACGCGGTGCCGAACGCCGTCGCGACACGAGCGCTCGGGCCCGAGACCGAGAGCAGCAGACGATCCGGACTCGGTACGACGGAGAGACCGAACCCCGCGAAATACCCCGTTGCGGCCGAGACGGTCGAGAGCGAGGGACCGTATCGCTCGGCCAACTCGGAGGGAGCCTCGAACTCGTGATACTGTGGGAGCCCGAAGGCGTATTCGGCCGAGACGAGTCCATTGAGACCGGCGGGGTTCGATAGTGCGAGGCCGACTTCGACGGTCATCGGTGCGTCGGCCGGCACCGGCCCGGTCACCGTGACGCCGGATGTGGACACGAACGCGGGAGCCACGGTGACGATGCCGTCGGACGGTGTCAGTGCCGAGGTGTCCGCCGGCACGAAGGGCGAAGACCGGCCCGGCGCGGTTGCCGGTCCGGGAGAGAACCCCGGCCGGCTCGTCGATGGGACCGTGAGGCTCGACAGCATGAGCACGACGACGACGCCCCACAGGGCGACCCGGCCGTTCCGTCGTAGCATCGGTCGACGATCGTCTCCGGAGCCGTGGTGGGGGATATGCTCCTTGCCGAGTACAAGCTTCGCAAGACCTCTTAACCGCGCCCGAACGTAGGTAGGTCGGAACTCGCTGTGAATCCGTACCTCGGATACGAGATCGCGCTCCTCGTGGTCGTCCTGTACGCGGTCGTCGTCTACGTTCTCTACGCCACGGGCCGGCTCGGCCACGACCGAACCCTCTCGTTGTTCGGCCCCGCTCTCATGATCAAGACGCAACGGGGCCGCTCCGCCCTCGACCGCTGGGCCCGGTTCAAGAGGTTCTGGACCGGGGTGAGCGACCTCGGCATCGCGCTCGCCGTGCTCGCGATGGGCGTGATCCTCGCGCTCCTCGTCTTCGGGGCGATCGTCTCCACGCGTCTATCGCCCGCACAGGCCCCGTCCGTCACCGAGGCGGTGGGCATACCCGGCATCAACCCGTTCATCCCGATCGGCTACGGGATCATTGCCCTCGTGGTCGGGATCGTGCTGCATGAGCTGAGCCACGGTGTCGTCGCCCGGTCGCAGAACATCGGCGTGAAGAGCCTCGGGATCCTCTGGTGTGTGATTCCGATCGGTGCGTTCGTCGAGCAGGACGATGCCGAGATGATGGCCGCACCCCGACGGAAGCGCGACCGTGTCGCGGCCGCGGGCGTGCTCGCGAATTTCGGACTCGCCGTGGTGTTCTTCTTCGTGCTCTCCGGTCTCGTGGTCAGTTCGGTCCAACCCAACGCGAACGGTGTCGGGGTCGCGTCCATCGTGACGAACACTCCGGCCGCGAACCTGACGCTCGCGCCGGGGGACATCATCACGTCGATCAACGGGACGGCCACCTCGACCGTGGCGTCGTTCGAATCGTCCCTCGCGAACTCGAAGCCGGGGGAGACCGTCACCATCAGCTACTATTCGGCGAGCGTCGGGCGCACGGTCTCGACCAGCGTCAAGCTCGCGACCAACCCGAACAACCGCAGCCGCGGCTTCCTCGGGGTCCAGCCTTCGGTGCTCACCCCGCCGGAGCTCAAGCAGACGCTCGTCTGGCCGCTCGGCAGCGACCAGGGTCCGCTCGTCGGGACGATCTATTGGATCATTCTGCCGCTCGGCGGTCTCGAACCGATATCCGGGGCGACGACCGATTACTTCCACGTCACGGGGCCCTTGGGCGGCCCCAACTCCGGGGCGTTCTGGATCGCGGCGAACATCCTCTACTGGCTTGCGTGGATGAACCTCCTCTTGGGCCTCTCGAACGCGCTGCCCCTCGTGCCGCTCGACGGAGGCCTCCTCTTCCGGGACTTCGCCGCCTCCGTGGCGGCGCGGCTCCGGCGCGGCTGGAACGAAGCGGCGCTGGAAGCGTTCGCCGGACGCGCCGTCACGGTTTCCTCCCTCCTGGTGCTCCTGTTGATCGTATGGCAGTTCGTCGTACCTCGGCTCCTCTAGACGAGCGCTCGCTCTTCGCGGAGTACCCGTTCCTACCGGGAGCGGACACGCTCCTCGGGGGGGAGGCGGTTTCGGTACGCGCTCTGCTCCGGGACCCCGCGTTCGCCTCGGCCCGGAGTCTGGGGCGTGCCCGTATCCTGGCGGCGGCGGACGACCCCCGCGGAACCCGCGACCTCGAGGAGCTCGCGCGCGCCGACCCGGACGTGCGGTTCCTCTCGTTCCTGTTCGCCCGTCTCGTTCTCTCCTCGGCCACGGTCCCGGCGGCGATCCGACGCTGGGCGGTCGCGGAGGCCAAACGCAACCACGCCCGCCTCGCGGGGGTGCCGGACGAGGAGCTGGCCGAGGTCGCCCGGCGGCTCGGGTTCACGTTCACGCCCGTCCCGGGCGGCATGGAGGTGCCGCTCGTCGACTACCTTCATCTCTCGGTCCCGATCCGGGAGGCGGAGTTCCGGCTGCCCCGCCAAGCGGTCCGCCATGGCTCGGTCGAGGTCCGGTCCTACCGCGCGGCCCGTCTCCTCCAAGAGGCGGTGCGGCTGCGACTCGCCGAGCCGCTCCCGCTCGCCGAAGAGGTCGTCCGGGACGTGCGGGAGCGGGAAGCCGAGCTCCTAAAGGAGCTCGCGGAACGCATGCCGTCCCCGGTCGTGCGGGCCGGGGTGCCCGGAGGGCCCCTGCGTCCGGAGCTGTTCCCACCGTGCATCCGCAAGATGCAGCGCACGCTTCAGAAAGGGGAGAACCTCTCCCACGCGGGCCGGTTCGGCCTCGCCGCGTTCCTCCATCGCGTGGGCGCGGACTTCGAAACGATCGTCGATGCCTACCGCGGCGCGCCCGACTTCGACGAGTCGGTGACGCGCTATCAGGTCGAGCACATCACCCTAAGGGACGGCGGGAGGGGGTACGAGCCCCCGGAGTGCGAGACGTTGAGGAGCCACGGCCTGTGCGCGCGCGACGGGGATCCGGGCGCGACCGACCCCCGCGACCAAGCGCGGGACGAACGGTGCTTCGAGCCCACCCTCCGCCACCCCCTCCAGTATTACCGCCGCCGCGGTGGCGCGGTGGCCATCGAGGACCGAAGCGATGCCGTCAGCCGGGCCCCGCCGGGGGAAGCGCCCGGTAGACCCGCCACGCCCGGGCGACGGCCGTCCACTGGCCGGCGATGACGAAGTAGGCGAGAGCCACATCGATCACCGTGAACTCGACGCCGCCCACGTGAAACCGGGCCCACGGGGCGGCGGGCGCCCACGGCCACGGGAGCGACCAGTCGAACTCGAGGAACGTCGCGAGCGCGATCACGACCAGACGGTCCGCCCGCGAGAGAAGTCCTGCATAGAGCCGGCCCTGACCCATCGCCTGCGCCTGCGTCCCCATGTAGCTCACGAGGAGCAGGCTCGCGAGGGCGAGCAGCGCCAGGATGGGGTTCGCGTAGGTCGAGAAGGCGACCCCGAGGAGGATCGCGATGTCGGCGTACCGGTCGTAGACGTGGTCGACGAAATCCCCTCGCACCGAGGAGCGCCCGGTGGTCCGGGCGACCTCGCCGTCGAGGACGTCGAACAGCCCGGCGAAGAAGACGAGCGCGGCGACCGCGAGGAAGAGGTACGGCGTGGTCCATCGGACCGCGAGCGCGGCGAGCCCGGCGGCGACCGCGAGCGCGAGCGCGAGCCGGCTCAGGTTCCCGGGCGACCATCCCAGGTACGGCCGCGCGAGCCGAGCGATGTACGGCTGGAACCGGCCGCGGAGCGACTCGAGGACCATCCGGACCGCCTACGGCTCCCTCGGCAAAAGGTGCTCGGTCACCCGGGGGTCGGCGAGCCAGTCGACCCCGCCGTACCGAGAGGGCGGCCGCGTGCGCACGAAACGGCGCACGATCCGGCCGACCTCCGCGGGAGACCGGTGGGTGGTGTCGACCTCCCAGACCCGGCGGCCCGGTCGGATCGCCTCGGCGAGGACGAGGTCGAGCGCCTCGGCCACGTAGTTCTCCTGCCGGTCCGTCCGGGAGCCACGACGGGCGCCCCGGAGGCGCCGGAGCAACACCTCGGGATGGCAGCGGAGGACGACGACGTCGCGCAACGGAAGGAGATGGGCGAGATGGCCCACGACCAGGTCGACGTCCGGAGGCGCCCGTCGGAATCGCTGACGTAACCGGCCGAGGTCGACGCTGACGGCACCGCTCGAAGACCGGCGGGCGAGGCGCCAGGCGAGAGCGAGGTCGCCGACCTCGACCGAGCGGAGCCCGGGCGCGAGCCGCGCGGCCGCCGACGACTTTCCGGTGCCGGGTACCCCGGTCAGAGCGACGGGAGCGGGCATCGCGGGGCTCAGGCGAAGCGAAGGGTCCGGAAGCTCTGGCGCCACTCCCGGACCTCGCGTCCGATCGGTTCTCCCCGAACGCCCCCGCGCACGATCAACTGCGCGAGCCGGGGCATATCGGCCGGAACGAGGCCGAGCCGGGTCGCCTCGGCGGTCCCGATGCGCCCCACGAGGTCGAGGAGCAGTCGTTGCTTCTCGAGGCGGCGGGCGAGCGTGCCGGCGCCGATACCGTGGCGCGACTTGAGGGTCGGTCGGTCGATCAGGAGCTGGTGGGATTCGGTGAACCCTTCGGCCTCGGCGACCAGCGGAAGCCCGCGGTCCGAGAGCGCACGGCCGAGCGCTTTCGAGTTCGCCACGACGGTCCGGGCGTACTCCGGCCCGACCCGTTCGAACTCGAGCAGCGTCTGGCCGAGCGCGGCGATGCGGTTCCAGTGCGCGTTGTCGAATACCCGCCAGACGAGCGCCGGGTCGACCTGCGCAAACAGGTCCTCCCGGTCGGTCGCCAGGATACCGCCCTGAGGCCCGAAGAACGACTTGTGGGTGCTACCGTAGAGGATGTCGGCCCCTTCGCGGAGCGGGTCCTGGAACGCGCCCCCGGCAACAAGCCCGAGCACGTGGGACGCGTCGTAGAAGACGAGCGCGTCGTGGGCGTGAGCCTCCTCCGCGATCGCGCGGAGCGGGTAGGGGAAGAGGAAGAAGCTCTGCCCCAGGATGACCGCCGTGGGACGCTCGCGACGGATCGTGTCGACGGCCTCCTCCTCACGGACGAGGTGGCCGGGCCCGGTCGCGGGCAAAGGTCGCATCGTGTAGCCGAACACCGCCGGGATGTATCCGGGAGCGTACCCGTCGTAGCCGCCCTCCGCCGGCTGGATCGCCAGCAAGCGCGACTTCGGCGGGAGGAGGGGGACGAGAGCGGAGAGCGCGGCGATGTGCCCCGAGAGCGGCCGAGTGGTCGCGCACCGCGCGTGGAACACCCGGGCCGCGGCCGCGTTGGCGAGCCGCTCCACCTCGTCGGTGTACCGCGTGCCCGCGTAGCTGTTGTCGAGCTGTTCGCCGTCGAACTCCGAACTCATCGGGAGCGTGTAACGTCCGGCGAGGTCGCTCGCGAGGAAACGACGTGCCGCGGGCGAGACGGCGTTCTCGCTCGGGAGGAGGTTGAACACCTCGCGACCGCGCCAGCGGTCGTGCGCTCGGACGAGCGCGGCGAGCCGGCGCTCCTCGTCAGCGGGCATCCGCGTTCTCCGACCCGGGGGTCGGGAAGGCGGGGCCGTGGGCGAGCTTGCGCTGCTCATGGTGGCCGCACCGCGGGCACTCGAGGCCCTTTGCGCGGCGGGTCAGGAGATGGTGACAGACCTGACATCGGGCCGAGACGACGCCGAGCGAGCTCGGAGCAGTGGTCAGCTTCACCGATGGGTGGGACTGGAGGACCTTCGCGAGGATGATGTCCCCGATGGCGAATTCGTTCGAGAGCGACTCGGTGTAGCCTTCCTTCGCCTTGGAGACGTGGACCGTTCCTTCGGGCTCGCCGGGCACGGGGCGTCGGCTCGCCGACGTGGTGAGGATCGTACAGATCGCCATGGCGGTCTTGATCTCATCGACCCGCGCGTACACGATCTCGCCCTCCTGAATTTCCGGCACCGCGTTGCGCGCATCGACCCGGACGGTCCGGTCCCTCGGGTCGACGTGCGACGTGCCGAGCACCGAGGCGTAGATCCGCCCCCGGTTCTCGTACGTGCCTCGACCGGGCAAGAACTCCTCCGCTGTGCCGAGATAGTCACCGGGCAGGACGAGCTTCGACTCTTCGTTCGGGGGCGTCATGGTTTCGATTCCGTTGCCAGCACCCATCGATCGACGGCGATCCGAACGCTCGCGGCACGGTGGTGCGGGAACGTCCGGGGAAGGTTCCAGGGAACCGGTTCGACCTCGATTACGTGAGCACCGCGGTCGAGCGCGAGTCGCGCTATAAAGGTTCGGGAGGCGGAGGAGGCGAAGGCACCGACGCCGGTCCGGGCGAGGGCCAAAGCCCGGTCCCAGAAAGGCCGGTCCGCGTGACGCCGCTGCGCCCCGAACGGGGCGTTCATAACGACGATCTCCCCGGGCCGGTTCCAGTCCGCCACGTCCGCGACCGCGAAATTCACCCGGGCGCCCGCCGCCCGGGCGGCCGCGCGGGCGACCGGAACGAGCCGTCGGTCGACCTCCACGCCGACCACCGGACTCGCGCCGAGGAGCGCGGCGCCGATCGCGAGGCGGCCGGTACCGCTCCCGAGGTCGAGGACCGAACGCCCGGCGAGGCCGAACCGTCGGTCGAGGAGGTTCAGGAGATCCGCGGCGGCCTCGGCCGGAGTGGCGACCTGTTCGAGCGGAGCGGCCGCCTCACTTGGAAGCGGGACCGCCTGGATCTTCCGAACGAGCTCATTCCTTCGCACAGGTCGGGGAAGCCGGGCCTCTCAGATGACGACTACGGCCTCCCAGGGGGCGAAGCGGGGAGCCGGATTTGAACCGGCGAACGCCTTCGCGGCAGGATCTCTTCGGCGTCGACCGCCCTTTAAGTCCTGCGCCGTTAACCAAGCTTGGCTATCCCCGCAGCGCTACCGCGCGGGGGCGGCGGGGGCCTCTTCCTTCGGCGCTCGGGCGGAGGTCTTCTTGACGGAGACCCGCCGCGGGAAGTACTTCAGGAGGACCACGTCGTTGACCGCCGACACCCACCGGTACGGCACACTCGTGGGCCGCGAGTCCTCGACTAACATCGGGCTGGTCTCATCAATGTACAGGCCGTCGACCTTCGAGGCTTCGACGTCCACGATCACGTTGTCCACATCACCGAGCAGTCGCCCGTCCGGCGTGTAGACCTGGCGCCCCAGAAGCTCCGTCATCTCGACCAGCATGGTCCGTTCTCGCCGTCCGCGCAGCGGGCCCGACCCTTTTATGTCTTTGGGCGCAGACGAACTTGTGCGCTCCGGGCTTCTGAGCGCACCACGTTCAGGCCGGGCTCGCGGGGCTTGCGTCCGTCGAGGTCGTGGCTTGGCGGACCTGAGAACGGTACATCGTCAGGAGCTCCGCCGAAGTGGTCGCGTCGGTAGGCCCCCGGTCGTCGCGGACTCGACCGGTGAACCGCGGGAACCGTAGCGCGAGCCCGGCGGAAGGCCGGACCGAACCGAACGCCGCCCGATGGATCGGGCTCAGCGTGAGCTCCGCGCCCCGGACCTCGAGGACGAGCCCCGGTCGCATCCAGCGGTCGGGCGATAGCCCCGTCTCGACCTCGGGCGGCCGTTCATCGGCTTCGAACTTGGCCAGCCGCCTCGGCATCTCATCGAGGGCAGCGTCGTCGAAACCCGTGCCCACCTTGCAGAACGATTCGAACCGGTCGCGGCGGCGGTCGTAGACGGCGAGCAGGAACGCTCCGTAGCGACCGGCGCGACGACCCCGTCCGCGGAAAGCACCGACGATGACCCCGTCGATCGAGTCGGCGAGTCCGGCCGTGTACTCACGCTTGTACTTGATCCACCAATAGCCCCGGGCGCCCGCGCGGTACGCGCTCCCTTCCTTGAGGGACTTCGCCATCACCCCCTCGCCGCCCGCGGCGATCGCCTCCTCAAAGAACCGGGTCGCTGCCTCCTCGTCCGAGACCACGCGCTGAACCGCCAGACGCACCCGCTCGGTCGGGTGGAGCGCTTTCTCAAGGAGGGCCCTCCGCTCGCGGAACGGCCGTTCGTAGACCGGCTCGCCGGCGCTCAAGAGGAGGTCGAACGCGAAGAGAAAGACCGGCACCTCTTCCGCCACGCGCTCGAGGTCGTGCTTGCGTCCTCGCCGCCGAGACACCTCTTGGAACGGGAGAATCTCCTCCGTGTTGAGGTCGACCGGAACGCATTCCCCTTCGAGGATCGTCGGTCGTTCCGGGACGGCCTTCGGAAGCTCCTCGATAAGCTCGGGGAACTGGGCGCTGATTTCCTCGAGCCGACGGGAGAAAAGCCGCACCGGCCCATGTTTCGGGATGTGCGCCTGCACGCGGAGCCCGTCGTACTTGTACTCGAGCGCCGCCGTCCCGCCCATTTTCTCGAGGACAGCCGCAAGATTCGGTTCGCGCTCGGCGAGCATCGGGCGGATCGGTCGGCCCACTTCGAGGCTGACCTTCGCGAGTCCCGCGACGCCGTGCTCGACGAGCGTGCCGGCAACGAGGCCGAGGTCGCTCGATAGGTTGAACGCGGCCTCGATCCGGGCCCGGGTCTCCTTCGAACCGTCACCGAAGGCGACGGCGAGCGCGTCGAGGATCGTCATCTCCCGGATCCCGACCCGCAGTGTGCCGAGGACGAACCGGACGAGGTATTTCCCCTCGAGCGGGGTCGCTCGCAGGAGGAGCTCCGCGAGAATCTTCACCTTGGTCTCCTGCGAGCCTTCCCCCTTCGCCTCCGCGATCCGGGTGAGCTCGGCGTAGACCCCGGCGACCGTGAGCGGCTCCGGCTCCTCCAAACGCCGCAGGCCCGACAGGATCTCGTGGGTCGTCGAGCCGAGGTCGCCCGAGGTCAGCGCGCGCTGGCGGACCGTCGCCTCGTCGATTCCCGTCGCGCTCGCCACGGCCCGACGGGCGAGCGAGTCGGCGACCCCGAGTTCCACGCCTTCGTACTCGGGTCGCAGCATCCCCTGCGATAGGTAGAGCACGCGGGCGAGGTCCGGCGGCCGAAGCGGCCGGATCAACTCGACGAGGATGGAACGCATTTCGAGGCGCTTGGAGGTCGCTTCGAGCCGCTCGTACGCCTCGACGAGCTCAGCGAACCGCACGGCGGGCCCCCTCTTCCACGGACGAGCGAAGCCGTCGGAGGTTGTCGGCGACCTCGCCGCCGTGGAACACCGAGTTCCCGCAGACGAAGAACGTCGCCCCGGCCGCGGCCGCCTCTCTGGCCGTTTCCGGGATGATCCCCCCATCGATCGAGAGGGGAGCCGGCGAGCCGAGGGTGTCCAGCCGTTCCCGGGCCGCTCGAACCTTCGGGAGCACGTCGGGGATGAACTTCTGGCCGGAGAACCCCGGGTGGACGCTCATCACGAGCACCTCGTCCAACCGTTCGATCATCCCGTCGATCCGATCGTACGGGGTGTCCGGCCGGATCGCCGCCCCGACCTGCGCGCCGAGGCGGTGAACGCTCCGGATTACATCCTCGGGGTCCGAGCGAGACTCGACGTGGAACACCAGCGTGTCCCCGCCGGCTTTGTGGAAGGCCTCGACGTACTTGAGGGGCTCTTCGATCATCAGGTGAAGGTCGAGCGGGAGCCGGGTCCGAGCGCGGACGGCGGCGACGAGCGCCGGGCCGAAGGTGATGTTCGGTACGAAATGCCCGTCCATCACATCGAGGTGGAACGCATCCGCCCCGCCGGCCTCGGCCGCCCGCACCGCCTCCCCCAGCGCGCCGAAATCCGCACTCAAAAGCGACGGCGCGAGCACGAGCCGGTGCGTCTGTCTCGACACGGGCGCGTTCACTCTGTACCCGTATTTAGGTCCACGCGAGGCACACCGAACGGACCGAGCGATTCGAGTCTATCTTTCGAGCCGTCGTATGCCCGGCGCGCCGAATTTCAAAAGCCCGGGCCGGCCCCCGGGTAGCGACCGGAAAGCCCCCGGGTCGGCATGACGCGCCGCGATCCCGAAACTCGGCCCCGGTTCCTGCCTAGCTCCCAATCCGAGATTTGGCCCTACCACATGGGAATAAGCCGACCACGGTGCTTGACCCTGTACCCATGGGGCCTCGGGATCCAGCGTCCGTGGCGACTCCCGTGTCCCCCCGGCGTACGGCTCCGCTTCGTTCCGCGGAGCGGGTGACGCTGCCCGTAGGGCAGAATGTGCGCGCCCCCTTACGGATCGAAGGAGGGCTCGACCAAGCGATTCGTGAAGTGGTTCGCGCAGGCGGGTTCAGCGTAGTGCAGTCGTCGTTAGCGGCCGTCCGTGAACCCGCCCCATCCCCCGGCGAGGTCGCATCGGGTACGCTGATCGCGGAACGCAAGGTCCGCAGGGTGGCCACCAGTCGCTCGATGCGGTTCTCAATCGTGGTGCTGGTCGGGGCGGGGGTGGGTCTGGGCGCGCTCGACGTCCTCGTCGGGGGTTCGTGGACCTACGCGGTTCCCTGGGTCGTCGTGGCCGGCATCGGCTCGTTCCTGCTCTGGCTGCGGTACGGCCGAAGCTACGAGAGCGAGGTGGTCGCGGTTTCGCTGCTCCCGCTCCCCACCGGGCCGTCCCGACACCCGAGTCCGGTTCCTGGGCCGGAGGATTCGCTGGTTCTCTGGAGCGCGGGTCGAATCCGCTCCGTGGCCTTTGCGGGAACTCGGGCTGCGGTGGACGTCAAGGATTGTCCGGTCCCGCTCATGGAAACCCTCGCCCAGATGGTCCATCAATTCCAGGCCGCGGTCGGTTGAATGCCGTTTGCGGGCGGCGGAGCTCGGGAAGGTAGGGAAACCCGTCCGGGCCGTGGGAATAATCCGAGATGGGCAAACCGGGTGAAACCGGTGACTCGCTATCGGTCGACAATCACCGAGAGGAAGGTTTGGCGCGAAGTTTAAGTAGCCAGAATCCTGCAGGGTCTACATGGACCGACCTTCTCGACGAACAGCTCGACGCGTCGGTATCTTGGTGATCGTTTTCGGGTTGATCGTGGGCCTCGGATTCCTGAGTGGGATCCCCGCCGCCCCGGCTCTGACGGGCCTCGGACACCCGGGTACCGCTCAACCGCCCGCAAGTTCGTCGTCCGCCTCGCCGGCGGCCACGGCGAAGCCGACGCTCGTTTTGAATCTCACCTCGGGCGTGGTCGGGATCTCGGTATTGGCCAACGGTACTGGATTCGCGGCTACTACGGCGATTTCCAAGTTCACGTTCAATGGAACGACGCCTACCGTCCAGACCTGCACGGCTCAGACCACGAACAAGTACGGCAACTTCTCCTGCACGTTTGTCGTCCCCAAGAATCTCCCGGGCCCCTACGACGTTAATGCCACGGGGGCCGATGCGGCATCGGACAACGCCACCGCGGTGTTCAAGATCCTGACGCCCACGGTCTTGTTGACCCCATCCACGGCCGTTTCCTCGAGCGTTGTGACCGTAAGCGGCATCGGGTTCACCCGTCTCTTGACGATCACCGCGTTCACGTTCAACAAAGCGACGCCCGCGATGCAGACGTGCGTGGGTCAGGCCATCGACCGAAACGGCTCTTGGGGCCCGTGCACGTTTGTCGTACCCTCGGAACTTCCGGGTCCCTACAACGTCAGCGCCGTAGGAAGCGATGGAGTACCGGACAACGCGACCGCCGTCTTCACCGTCCCGGCGACCACGGTCACCGTCTATCTGGACACGCCGTTCTCGACCTACACCGTTCTTCCCAGTACGGTGGTGCTCAACATCACCGTGACGAACTCGGTGATTGCCACGACGAGCACCTGGCTCTGGCTGAACGTCACTGACTACGTCACCGGGATCCACTGCGGGTCGAACAACATCTCGGCGATGATCACGAACGCGACTCCTGCCCTGGGCTCGAGTTTCCTGTCGGAGATCCTTACGTTCCCCCTCACCACCGGCTACTTTGTGAACGACACGAAAGCGTGCCCCAACCTCGCCGCTGACTCCGCCTGGCTCCAGGTGATGGCCACCGTGAACGGGGGCCCCAACGGAGTCGGGGTCGCTACGGGGGTCCAGTACGGGTTCTGCAGCGCGGTCATCGGAGTCGGCTGGTGCGTGCCCACCGTCACTTCCTTCGTGTTCACTCCCCCGACGAGCCTGCTCCACGTGTCGCAAGTGAGCGGGGCGATCTACACCTACTCGCTCTACGCGAACTATTCCGGCCAGTATACCGGTAAGGTGCTCCTGACGATCTACAACCCCAGCGGAACGGGCGTGGTGTTCTCCTACAACCTCCGCTGGAACGGCACGAGCCCCACGGTGGTGAAGTGGATTGAAACCACCCCGGCGACCTATCCGTATATCCTAGCGGTCTCCACGGCCTATGGCGCGTACAGCACTTCTGGCTCGATCGTCGTTTCGCCCGCGACGTACGTTTACACGAACGAGACCAGCTGGACGAACTCGACGTTCATCCCGGGACTTAGCTCCGGGGCCGCGGGTTCCCTCCTGCTCGTGGTCGGCCTCATCGTGGGTATGATCGTGGCGATCGTCGTCGGGCGGCGTGTCTGGGCCGGTCCCAAGCCCGCGGGCCCCGCCCAGCCGTGGACCCCGAAGACGGCCGCGGCCAACGAGTGCAGCGTCTGCGGTCGGTCGTTCGCGACCCCCGAGGAGCTCGCCGCGCACAGCAAGAGCGAGCACGGAATGCAGTAGGGGACGACCCGGGGGAGCGTCTCCCCCCACCCCTAGGCTAACCCTTTCCTTTCCCTTCTTTGTTGTTGTTGTATTCGTCCGTTCAAGAGCGTTCCCCATCGCCTACTTCGTGGTCCTCGAGTCCGGTGCTCGCGAACAGCGCCAAGGATCCGGGCTTCCCACCGTCGTCGTCTCCCACGATTCTCGCAGAACGCTGCCGGGACGACGATTGGCACGAACCGGGAACGTTCCGCGGTCGGATTGCGTCGTGGCCGCGCGAGGTCACCGATGCTCCACGTTCTCCGAAGGCGTTGACCAGCTTCCGCCATCTATGCGGTGCTTCGGTGAACTACTGACGGTGGCGCCGCCGACACAGTATATATAGGACCGCTCGATTTGGGCTGTTGTTCCCGGTTTCGGGACGGAGAAACGATGCAAGGCGACGAAGAGTCGAGTGGGTCGTCTATTTTTTCGAATCGGCGCGGGATGTCCTCCACGACGGCACTGATCGTGCTGGTGATCGTGGTCATCATCGCGGGCGCGGGGGCCTACGGAGGGCTCAGTTCCGTGCCGGCGAAGACCACATCCGTGAAGACATGCGTGCCCGCGAGCATTTGCGTGAGCCACGTGTCGACCAATGACGTCACGATGTTCATCCCGTATACCGTGGCGTATGCGCAAACCTATTCTCAAGTGGCTGTCGGAACTTCTATTCAAGCAACCGTAGCGGTCACGGGTTCTGAGACGATCAAGACGTTCTCCGTTCAGTGGGGACCGGGACTCATCACGAGCGGCCCGATTGGGCAGCTCTCCTACACCTACGCGCAGCCGGGGCTCTACACGGTCGTCGCCAACGCGACGGACACGAGCGGCACCCTCCACACGGGCCTTGGCCAGCTGGCATCCCTCAAGGTAAACCCGACCGCGGCGAGCATCACTTACGGTTACTATCCAACGGTCGCGACCACGCTCACCAACTCCACGGGTGGCTACTATGGCTGGATGGGGGCCGGGGGGACCATCAGTCTGAATGGCACGTACACCCACGGGCCCGCGAACCCGACTTGGTCCGCCGGAGCCCCTAAGCTCACGACTCCGAATGGGGTCACCCAATCCAAGCTCTCGACGGGATCCAACTATGCCAGCGCGACCTATACGTTCCCCAACGCCGGGTACTACGGGGTCACCCTCGTGGTGCCGTCGTCCAACGCGACCAAGACCCTCTATCAGAACTTCACTTGGGGCATCTACGTCGCGCCGTTGGCGAGCGGTCTCGGATGTACCCTGTGTAAGGTGCCGGTGCAGGCGAGCCCGCACAAGAACACCTTCTACAACTACGAGGTCATTCCGGGCGGCGCGCTCGACCTCGACCCCGCGGCCGACTACTACTCGGTCGGCTACGAGGTCGGTGAGGCGTTCGATGAATCGCTCATCACCTTCAACGGGACCGACTCGGGATCGACCTACTCGAACTTCGTCCCCCAGGCCGCCACCTGCGTGCCGGGCAGCCCCCTGTGCGCGAAGCTCTACGGCGGCGACACCCTCGTGGGACCGGGCCCCGGCGGCGTCGGCGCGAACGTCACCTTCGTCATCGACAAGGCGGCGCAGTTCTACGACCCGTACACGGGCGCCCACCGCGGGATCTACCCGTCGGACGTGATGTTCAGCATCATCCGGGCGATTCTCTACACGCAGATCTTCGGCGCCACGGGCTACTACGTCGGCTTCGACATTGCGGGGCCGCTCGTCCCGTACATATCGCTCGAGCAGACCGAAGTCAACAACAGCTGGGACCTCGGTCCCGGCGCTGTCGCTCTGCACGCGCCGTACAACAACACCCCGTACTACACGCTCGGCGCGTTCGGGGTGAACGACTCGAACTGTCCGGCGATCGCGATGAGCCAGGAGAACGGCTGCATCACCTTCCACGCGAATGCTGACAGCAAGGCGTGGCCGGCCCTGCTCCTGATCCTGTCGATCATCTCGGCGGACGGTATCCAGGAAGCGGGCTGGTACACCGCGCAGGGCGCGGACGTGCCCGGCTTTGTCTGCAACGCGGCGAACGTGGACGCGCCGTGCCTGCTCCCCGGGGACA
>DASPOD010000029.1:0-32379 GCA_035626215.1 Thermoplasmata archaeon | reverse complement strand
GCCGCTTTCCGAACTCAAGGAGAATCGAACCATGACCAACGACCCTAACGCCGCGAAATACCAGATCCGAGCCCGCATTGCCGCCGAGGGCGTCATCGACAAGCCCGACGTCGTCGGCGCGGTGTTCGGACAGACCGAGGGGCTGCTCGGTGACGAGCTCGACCTTCGGGACCTTCAGAAGTCCGGAAGGATCGGACGCATCGAGGTCGAGATCGACAGCCGCAAAGGGAAGAGCGAGGGCGAGATCCTCATCCCGTCGTCTCTGGACCAAGTCGAGACCGCGATCCTCGCCTCGGGGCTCGAGACCGTCGACCGGATCGGGCCGTGCCGGGCGAAGATCGAGATCGTCAGCGTCGAAGATATCCGGATCTCGAAGCGCCAGAAGGTGGTCGAGCGGGCGAAGGAGATCCTCGCGCGGCTCCAAGAGGAGTCGAAGGGCGTCGGCCTCGACCTCACCGAGGCCGTCCGCAAGGCGGTCCAGGTCGAGGAGATCACGAGCTACGGCCCCGAGCACCTCCCGAGCGGGCCGAACATCGACCAGGCCGATGCGCTGATCGTCGTCGAGGGCCGCTCCGACGTATTGAACCTGCTGCGCTGCGGGATCAAGAACGTCATCGCGGTCGAGGGGACGAGCGTCCCGCAGACCGTGAAGGACCTCTCGCGCGGGAAGACGGTGACTGTCTTTACCGACGGCGACCGCGCGGGTGAGCTGATCCTTCGCGAGATGCTCCAGACGATGGACATCGACTTCGTCGCCCGTGCTCCGCGCGGGAGCGAGGTCGAGGAGCTCACCCAGAAGCAGCTCCTGAAGTGCCTGCGGAACAAGATCCCCATCAACCAGTACCTCGAGATGAGCGGCTTCGAGTCGACCGGCTCCACCCGGGAGCCGAGGGAAGAGCGCGGGGACGAGGGCGGTGGCCGCAACGAACGCCGGGACGACCGGCGAGAGGATCGCGGCGGCCGCCGGGAGGATCGCGAGAGGGCCCCTCCGGCCCGGATGCCATCGCCGCCTCCGCCGGCCCCGGCGGCCCCCGCGGCGCCGCTGACCCCGGAGCTGCAGCACCTGTTCGACCTGCTCGATAGCGTGGAGAACGCCTCGAAGAGCCTCTTCGTGGGAGAAGGGGACGCGATCGTCGGCGAAGCTCCCGTGAAGGATATGATCGACGCGCTCGCGGGCCTCGCCGCACCGGCGAAAGCGGTCGTCTTTGACGGCATCGTGAGCCAGCGTCTGCTCGACGTCGCCCAGGAGAAGGGCATCGCAACGGTCGTCGCGACCCGGCTCGGCCCCGTCGGGAAGATGCCCGAGAACGTTCGGGTCTTCACGAAGGCCGACCTGAGCCCGCCCGGCGCGGCCCGCTAGGTCGTCGAAACCGTTCCCCCTCGTCGCGGAGCCGGTTTCGCCGGCCTCCGCGACGAACCTATTAGCCTCCCGTGGGCTTTCGAAAGGTACCGTGACGACCCCGGCGACCGAGAGTCCTCACCGGGTCCCGACCGCGCTCGACGAGGTCGAGACCACCGAGGATATCCACATCCCGACCGACCCGCTCGAACGCGTGATCGGTCAGGAGAAAGCGGTCGAGATCGCCCGCATCGCGGCGTACCAGCGCCGGCACTTGCTGCTCGTGGGTCCCCCCGGCATCGGGAAGTCGATGACCGCGCAGGCCCTCGCCCTCCATCTGGAGCGACCCCGGACGGAGATCCGGGTCGTTCACAACCCCGAGAACCCCGAACGGCCCAGTATCGAGGTCGTCGCCCGGGAAGAAGTCTATCGCGAACGGGAGGCCGCTCGGTCCGTCGAAGGCGAGCTGATCGCCCCGACCGAGGCGCCGGCGACGGTCGCGGAGCGGCTCGGCTATCGCTGCCCCCGGTGCAGCTTCTATTCGACTCCGACCGAGCGCTACTGTCCCAGCTGCGGGAACGTGAAGCAGATGCCCCCCGGGGTCTCCGGGAGCGGCAACCCGTTCCGCGACCTCGTCGGGGGCATCCTCGAGCTCACGGTGAGCCCGGGCGGCAACCCGCAGGAGTCGGTGCGCACGACGCGCCTTCGCTCCGGGGTCGAGGAGGTCGTGGCCTACGAGCGGGCGGGCGAAATGATCAAGGTACTCGACCAGCGGGCGCTCGAGCGCCGCCGGACGTTGCAGCACCAGAGCCCGCGCAAGGTCTTGATCCGCCTTGACCGGAACACGTTCCTGATGGCGACCGGCGCGTCCGAGACCGAGCTGCTCGGGGATGTGCGGCACGACCCGTACGGAGGTCACCCCCAGCTCGGGACGCTCCCGTACGAGCGCGTCATCCCGGGGGTCATCCACGAATCGCACGAGGGCGTGCTGTTCATCGACGAGCTACCGCACTTAGGCTACCTCCAGCGCCACATCCTCACCGCGATGCAGGAGAAACGGTTCCCAATCACGGGCCGCAACCCGCAATCGGGGGGCGCCGCGGTCCGCGTCGACGGCGTGCCGTGCGACTTCATCCTCGTCGCCGCCGCGAACATCCAGGACATCCACCGGATCCTCTCGCCGCTACGCTCCCGGATCGCGGGGTCCGGTTACGAGGTGCTCCTCGAGACGGCGATGCCGGACAGCGAAGCTAACCGGCTCCGGATCGCCCAGTTCTGCGCTCAGGAGATCGCGGTCGACGGACGGATCCGTCCCGCGACGCGGGCCGCGATCCTTGAACTTGTGAAGGAGGCGCGCCGCCGGGCCGAGGTCCTGGACGGGCGACGCAACGCGCTCACGCTTCGCCTGCGCGAACTCGGCGGCCTCATCCGCACGGCGGGCGACCTCGCCGCGGTCTCGGGCTCCGAATTCTTGGACGCGGGCCACATCCGAGAGGCGTTGCAACGCGCCCGTTCGATCGAGGAGCAAGTCCGGGAGGTCTACGGTTCGTTCCAGACTGGTCTCCGCCAGGAGTCGACGGAATCGCAGCGTCAATCGATGGGCTACTACAACTGGAACAACAACCCCGACTCCGGCCAGTTTCCCGGCGGCTACGGCTGAGCCCCCGCGCCGCCGAAGGGGCTAAGTGCGGGGCGTCGGTGGCCGCTCACCGCGGGCGCGTAGTCTAGTGGTTATGACGTCACCCTGACACGGTGAAGACCGCCAGTTCGAATCTGGCCGCGCCCACGTTTTTCCGCCGGCGGCGTCGTTGGCGGGAACGTGCCGCGCGTCCGACAACCCCCTCGCGGAACCCCCGCCGTCTCGACCCGCGATTCGCCGGTTCCCATTCCTCCGTAAGGGGTGCGGCCATCGCGCCGGTCGAGGATCGGTTTCCTCCCCCCGACCCATCGTCCGGCCGGGCCGCTCGGACCGGTCAGCCTCGACGGTAGATACCGAGGTACTGCGCCATCTCGACCGCCTTCGTCCGGGCCGCGGCCTCGACTTCCTTGGCAGTGAGGCCGGGCCCAAGACCCAGCGGCTCCTTGAGGGCGTAGAGACGGAAGAAATACCGATGCGGCTTCCCGGGCGGGGGCGACGGCCCTCCGTAGCCGGACTTCTTCCAGCTATTCCGTCCCTGTCGACTGCCGTCGGGCAAGGTCCCGTCCTTCGGAACGCCCTCGGGGAGACCGCTCGCGGTCCCCGGGATGTCGTAGATGACCCAGTGGACCCAGGTGCCCACCGGGGCGTCCGGGTCGTCGCAGATCAGCGCGAACGACTTGGTGCCGGCCGGCACGCCCTCGAACGAGAGCGGGGGCGAGAGGTCCGGCCCGTCCCCCGTGTATTTGGTGGGGATTGTCTCCCCCGACTTCCAGCTTGGCGAATGCACTCTGAGCGCCATCCTTCCTCCGTTCTCCCACGTTCGCGACGTCGCGTCGCTCCGATGGGCGAAGCAGGCTCTGCGGCGCACATCAATCGTTCGGTAGCGGACCCCACGCGCCGGTGGGCCGTCAACGCCGAGACGCACGCCAAGGGGTATATTATTCGTGTTAACCTAATAATTAGGGTGACTGATATATAGCCTCGGAGACGTCCTTCCCTTCGTGGAGACTCTGCAACAGCTGACCCATCGTCAGGTCGAGGCTCTTCGTGTCATCGCGGCGAGGCAGGACGAGGTGCGCGGCGCGAGCCTCAAAGAGATCGCCGTGGGGCTCCATGTCCGACCCCCGTCGGCGCTGGCCCATCTCGGGCCGCTCGAGCAGCTCGGACTCATCTCGAGGTTCCGGGGCAAGAGCCGGCTGACCGACCGAGGTAGCCGAACGCTCCTGGAGTACCAGCGCCACCACCGCGTGGCCGAGACGCTGTTCGGCAACCTCGGGCTCGGGCCCAAGGAAACGTGCGCTGCGGCGCACGAGATCGACCTCGCCATCTCGCACCGTACGGTCGACCAGATTTGCCGGGCCCAGCAGCACCCGTCGGAATGTCCTCACGGGGCCCCGATACTTCCGTGCCACCACGCGAACTCGAGGAAGGGCGGCTGACGGAGCGGATTCGGGAGAACCTCTCCATGCAGAAGACCACGAAGATCATCATCGCCGTGATCGCCGTCATCGCGATCGTCGGCGGCGCGACCGCGGAGATCGTGACGAGCTCGGCTCCTTCGAAACCCGATAGCTCGCCCGGGGCCCCGATCCCGGTCGTGGCGGCCGAGAACTTCTGGGGAAGTCTCGTCTCCCAACTCGGGGGCTCGCAAACGTCGGTAACGAGCATCGTGACCGACCCGAATACCGACCCTCATGAGTATGAGGCGAACACGACCGACGCCGTCCTGATCGCCAACGCCCAGCTCGTCATCGTGAACGGGGTCGGCTACGACGATTGGGCGCTCCAGCTCATTTCGGCCGACAACGCGCCGAACCAGGTGGTCCTCAACGTGGGTGACCTGAACAACGTCAGTGTCACCGGCGGCATCGTCACCGGTAACCCGCATATGTGGTACAACCCAGTCTACGTGAACCGCACCGTCGCGGCGATGTACTCCGACCTCGTTTCGGTCCGTCCGTCCGAGCGCAGTTACTTCGCGGCGAACTACGCGACGCTCAACGCCTCGCTCGGGACGCTCTACAGCCAGGCGAATCAGATCAAAGCCCACTTCGCCGGTACCGAGGTTGCGTCCACCGAGAGCATCTTCGTCTACCTCGCGAACTACACGGACCTCGACCTCGTCTCACCGCCTTCGTTCATGATGGCGATTGCCGAGGGGAACGACCCACCGACGCAGAGCGTGGTCGAGTTCCAGGACCAGCTTGCGAGCGGGGACGTGAAAGTCCTCGTCTACAACGAGCAGACCGTCACGCCGATCACCACGAACATGAAGGCGATCGCCGCCCAGAACAACGTCACCGTCATCGGCATCACCGAGACCATCCAACCCCCCAACGTCTTGTTCCAGACGTGGATGGGGGCGGAGTACCTCGAGCTCTACAACGCGCTCAACGCGAACGTCCTGGGACAGTGAGCCCTGTGGGCACGCTCTACTCGCGGCCGCTGGAGGTCGACGCGACGGGCCCGGCCATCCGGGCGATGTCGCTCGACGTGGGGTACCGCCGGAAGAGCGTCTGGCACAACGCCAGCTTCGAGGTCCAACGGGGCGAGTTCGTGGCGGTCATCGGGCCGAACGGCGCCGGCAAGACGACCCTGTTCCGGATGCTGCTCGGACTGCAGCGCCCGACGGGAGGAAACCTCGAGGTCTTCGGGGAGGCGCCGCGTCGGGGGAATCGGCGTATCGGCTACGTACCGCAACGGCACACCGTCGACGCCGATACCCACGTCGCGGCGGAGGCGCTGGTCCAGCTGGGGGCCACGGGAACTCGGCTCGGCCCAGGGTATGCCGTCCGTTCGCAACGGGAATCGGCGGCGCGGTCGCTCGCGGCGGTGGGCGCTTCCGACCTTGCGGCCCGGCCGCTCGGGGGGCTGTCGGGCGGCGAGCTCCAGCGGGTGTTCCTCGCCGAGGCGCTCGCCGGGAACCCGGAGATGCTCCTGCTCGACGAACCGCTCTCCAACCTTGACCTGCGGCGGTCCCGTGAGCTCGTCGAGGTGGTCCACGGGTTGGTCCTCGACCGTCACGTCACGACGCTGCTCGTCGCCCACGACATCAACCCGCTCATCAAGTGCCTCGACAAGGTGATCTACATCGCGAACGGGAGCGTCGCGACCGGGCCTCCGGAAGAGGTGCTCACGTCCGAGTCGCTCACCGCGCTCTACGGCGTGCCGGTCGAGGTGCTGCACGACTCTCGCGGCAACATCGTCATCGTCGGCGGGGAGAACCCCCACGAGGGAGCCGCATGACTCCGTTCAGCCCGAACATCGTCACCGACCTGCGGTCGATGTGGCAGTACGAGTTCATGCGGAACGCGTTCGAGGCGGGGACGGTCGTGGCGATCGTCGCCGGCATCATCGGCTACTTCGTGGTGCTCCGCCGCTCCGCGTTCGCGACTCACGCCCTCGGCCACGTGGGGTTCTCCGGCGCGGCGGGCGCCGTGCTGTTCGGCGTAAATCCGGTCTACGGGCTCTTGCTGTTCACCACCGGCGGGGGCACCGGCATGGCGCTCCTCGGTCGTCGGGCGTCCACGCGCGACATCGAGATCGGGACGGTCCTCGCCTTCATGCTCGGGCTCGGTCTGATTTTCTTAAGCCTCTACAACGGCTACGCCACGGAAGCGTACTCGATCCTCTTCGGCGAGATCCTCGGGATCAGCAACGCCAGCGTTCTCCTCACGGTCGAAGCGGGCGTGCTCGTGATCGGCGTTCTCCTGCTGATGTACCGTCCGCTCCTGTTTGCCTCGCTGGACGAGGACGTCGCCGAAGCGAGGGGCCTCCCGATGCTCCTGATCAACCTCGTGTTCATGCTCCTCCTCGCGGTCGCGATCTCCTTCGCGGTCCAGGTCGTCGGGGTCCTCCTGATCTTCGCGCTCATGGTGACCCCCGCCGCGACCGCGGTGCGCATCACGCGACGCCCGCTCTACGCCATCCTCGTCTCCGCATCGGTGGCCTTGTTCTCGATTTGGGCCGGCCTCTTCATCGCCTGGTACGAGCAGTACCCGCCGAGTTTCTTCATCGTCAGCACCGCGTTCGTGATCTATCTGATCGTTCGGGCCGGCCCGCCGGTGCTCGGACTTTTCGAGCGCGGGGTCCGCTACGCGTCCCGAGCCGCCACCGTCGGGACGCCTCCGCGGTTCGTGCCGGAGGCCTCCCGGTCCACCGACCGAGCACTGGTTCCCCCGCCGTCCCCGGCCGACGACCCGCGCTCGGCGTGAGCGGTCGCGCAGCGGTCGGGCCGCTCGCTCACTTGAGCGCTTCCTTCTTTCCCCGGTAGAGGTCCCGCGACGGGCTCAACAGCTCGAACACTTCGCGGTCGATCGCCGGGGCTCCGTGGGCCACGAGGGCGGCGAGGCTTTCCCCGACGCCGGGGCCCAACATGAATCCCTGGCCGCACATCCCGACCCCGAGGACGAAGCCGTCGACCTGCGCCGGTCGGCCCACGATCGGACTTCCGTCCGGGGTCATCGGGTAGAGACCGCGCCACACTCGGCGGATCGTGAGGTTCTTGAGCCGGGGGACCACCTCGACGAGGCGGGCCGCGACGATCGGCATGAACTCGTACGTCGAGTTCCGGCTCGTTCCCGCGATCGGCGTGATCGGCGTGTAGCAGAAGATGATCTGGCCGTTCGCGTCCTGCCCGAAGTAGAAGTTGATGGTCTTGCCCTCCGGTCCGGGGCGCAGGTCCACGATCAGTGGGTCGAGGAACGGCTTCACCGGAGCCGAAATACCCCCCTCGTGGCTGTCGGGGAGGATCGGAACATCGAGACCGGCCATCTTCGAGATCGCCGTTGCGTCGACGCCGGACGTGTTGATGACCGTCTCCGCGCGATACTCCCCGTTCGGGGTGCGGACGCCGACCACGCTGTTGCCTTTCATCACGAGCGACGTCACCGGTTCGCGGTAGCGGTACTGGGCGCCGAGTCGCACCGCTTCCCGCGTGAACGATTCGGCGGCGAGGAGCGGGCTCACCTGGCCGTCCTCGGGGGAATACGTCCCGCCGAGGAGCCCGTTCGGGTTGATCCCCGGCACGACCTTCCGAATCGCCTCGGCGTCCAGCCAATCGATGTTGAGCCGGAACTTCTTCTGGATCGGGAGGAGTCCCCTCACCGTCGACTCCACCTTTTCGGTGAACGCGGGGAAGCAGTAGCCCCCCTTCTTCCATCCGATGTCCGTGCCGGTCGCTTGCTTCCAGTGCGAAAAGATGTCGAGACTCCGCCGGCACAGCGTGATCTTCGCCGGGTCCGAGTGCGTCGCCCGGACCCCGCCGATCGCCGCCTTGTTCTGGCCCTGGCCCGAGGCGGAGAGCTCGTCGAGGACGAGCGTCCTCAGCCCCTCCCGGGCCAGAAAGTAGGCGGTCGGGTTGCCGACCGACCCCGCCCCGATGACGATGGCGTCAAACGGAGGGTCCGCCATCGCCTTCCACGAGGAACGCCTTCATCGGGACCTCCTGCGTGAACGGCCGATGGACGGGAGGGGTGACCGTCTTCGGGTCGACCCCGAGCTCGCGGAAGAGTCGGAGCGTCAGTTCCGCACACGTCTTTCCGCCGCACGGCCCCATGCCGGTCCGCAGCGCCGCCTTGATGGCATTGAAGTCCCGGCTGCCGGAGCCCCGCAGGTATTCCACGATCATCTCCTTCGTCACCCGTTCGCACCGACAGACGACGACCTCGCTGTCGGCGGCCGGCGCGACCCGCTCCGGTACGGACGGGGTCTCGGGAGTTCGGACTCGAACCCCGGCCACCTGGTGGGCCTCGGAGTACGGAACTTCGAGGACCATGAGGCGACGACGGTTCAGCGATTTACCGGAGAGGATCCGGAACACTTTGCCGGTACCGACCGGTTCCCCTTCGAAGCCGGTCGTGGGGACCACGTCCCCGACGTGGACGAGCTCCTCGGGCATCTCCCACGGGACCGTTACCCGCGCGACGGAGCGGGTCGGGTCGTGGCGCTTATCGACGAGGCTGATCGCGAGCCCCGGGCAGATCGCGACGCACTTGAGACATCCGACGCAGTCCCCTACGAGCTTCGGCCGACCGAGGAGATTTCCTTCCGGGATTGCGATCCCGTCGGTGATGCAGACGTCGGTGCACGGGTTGCAGGGGATCTCCTGCGCGCATCGCAGAATCGGGTAGACCGGCATGTCGGGAGGCGGCGGGTAGTAGCCGAGCACCGGACCTGGGTGCGAGCGGAGCATTTCCTGCATCGTGAGCCAGTCCGATGGGATCTCGACCGACTGGCCCAGCTCCTTCAGGATCTCTCGGGCGACGATCTTGCCCGAGAACATCGCGGCCGACGCCTCGGCGATCTCGTGCGCATCGCCGGCGGAGAACACCTTCATCCCGAGCCGGCGGCCCTCCTCGTACAGTTCGTTTACCGAGGAGAGACCGACCGCGACGAGCACGGTGTCCACCTCGAACGAGAGCTCCGTGCCCGCCACCGGGCGGAACTTCTCGTCGGCGCGGGCGATGACGATCCGTTCGACGCGGCCCGCGCCTTCGACGCGGAGCACGGTGTGGGACGTGTAGACGGGGACCCCGAGACGCAGGACCTTGTCCTTGTGGACCTTGTACCCCCCGACCTCGGGCATCGCCTCGGCGAGTCCGACGACGTCGATCCCGGCCTGGAGCGCTTGGTAGGCGACGATGAGGCCGACGTTCCCGCCCCCGATGATGAACAACCGCTCCGACGGCTTGACGAGGTCACGATTCACGAGCGTTTGAAACGCGCCCGCCCCGTAGACTCCGGGAAGGTCCGCGCCGGGGAAGGCCAGCGCCTTCTCCCGGGCGCCGGCGGCCACGAGCATGCAACTCGGCCGCACGATCGTGAATCGGCCCTGCTTCTCCACCCCGACGATCCCGTCCTGAAACACCCCCACGACCGGGGAGGAGACCCAGAGCTCGACCGACCGCTGGGCGCGCGCGTGGGCCTCGAGGACCTTCCCGATGTCGTTCCCTCGGGTGCCCGCGTAGCAGTCGTCCACCGAACCGAAGAAGTTGTGCGTCTGGAGGCTCAGCTTGCCGCCGAGTTCCTGCTTGTCATCACAAACGATGCACCGCACCCCGTGCTCGCCGAGCTCGGCCGCCGCGGTGAGGCCCGCGGGTCCTCCGCCGACGATCAAGACGTCCGTCGTGACCTCGGGAATCTCCCGCCTGAGGTGGAGCGGTGTGTCGTCCGCGAGGAGTTCGGGTAGCCCTTCGATCGGGCGTACGCGCATGCCCGGCCGCACCGGGGTGATGCAGGCCTTGACCGGAAGGCCGTCCGCAAGCACCAAGCATTGCGCGCACTGACCGTTCGCGCAGAAGATCCCCAGCGGAGAGCCGTCACGACGATGATAGCCGAACACCCGAATCCCGTTCGCGAACAGCGCGGAGGAAATCACTTCGGAGCCTCGCGCCTCGAGCTCGCGCCCGTCGAACGTGAACCGCACCATCTCGGGATGGGGTGGCACGTCGAGGATCGGATGTCGTTCGACCCGGTCGGGCGGCATACTACGGCTCTCGGCAATTTTTAGGCCGAGCGGCGGACATTAACTCCCTATCAACACGATTTCACGAAATCGATACGGACCTTCGGAGGTTGGGAAGCAGTATGATTTGGAATATCGAACGGCCGGTCAACGACGTCAACACGATCCGGTCCTACGCGCCGAACTCCACCGACCGCACGAAGCTCCAGGAGGAACTCGCGGCGATGCGGTCGACGACGGGCGAGATCCCGCTCATCATCGGAGGCCAGGAAGTCCGGACGGGCAACCTGGTCGAGGTGCGATGCCCCGACGACCACGCGACCGTCCTCGCCCGGGCCCACGTCGCCGGCGCCGCCGAGCTCGCGCGGGCGGTCGAAGGCGCGCTTGCGGCCCAGCGGAGCTGGGCCCGGATGGACTGGTACCATCGTGTTGCGGTCTTCCAGAAGGCCGCGACGTTGCTCGCGGGGCCAAGGCGGACCCGGAACATCGCCGCGATCATGCTGAACCATTCGAAGAACCCGTATGAGGCGGAGATCGACCTCGCCGAGCTCGTCGACTTCTGGAATTTCAATGCCTACTTCACCCGGCAAATCTACGAGATGCAGCCGAACCAGTTCCCGGGGGAGACGAACCGGTTCGACTGGCGGCCCCTCGAGGGATTCGTCCTCGCCATCCCGCCCTTCAACTTTTACTCCATCGCCGGGAACCTCCCCACGTCCCCCGCGATGGTCGGCAACGTTGCGCTGTGGAAGCCGGCGCGCTCGGTGATCGCCTCGAACTACGAGATCTACAAGGTGCTCGTCGAGGCGGGACTCCCGCCCGGCGTGATCAACTTCGTGCCGTTCCCCAGTAAAGAGGCGCCGGTCCTCCTCGACCACCCCTCGCTCGCGGGTGTCCACTTCACGGGTAGCTACGACACGTTGGTGCAGATCTGGAAGCGGGTCGGCGCAAACCTCGAGAAATACCGCAACTTCCCGCGCATCGTCGGCGAGACCGGCGGCAAGGACTTCATCTTCATGCACCCGTCGGCGGACGTCCGAGGAACGGTGGTGAACCTCATCCGAGGCGCGTTCGAGTACCAGGGCCAGAAGTGTTCGGCGTGCTCGCGGGCGTACGTTCCCGAGAGCCGATGGCCCGAGGTCGAGCGCCTCCTCCAAGAGGAGGTCCCGAAGGTCCCGATGGGCCGGGTCGACGAGCTCACCCACCTGATGGGCGCTATCATCGACGAAGCGGCGTTCAAGAACATCGTCACCTACCTCGACTACGCTCGCAGCCACCCGAAGGAGTACTCGTTCATCGTGGGCGGGAAGGCGGACGGGGCGAAAGGCTGGTTCGTCCAGCCCACGGTGATCCGCTCGCACGAGCCGCAGGGCAAGCTGATCTCGGAGGAGATCTTTGGCCCGGTGCTCACCGTCTACGTCTATCCGGACGCGAAGTACGCGGAGACGCTCGAGCTGTGCGACCGGACCTCCCCGTTCGGCCTCACCGGTGCGATCTTCGCCCACGACCTCAAGGCGGTCGCCCAGGCGGAGGAGACGCTCCGGTGGAGCGCGGGGAACTTCTACATCAACGACAAGCCGACCGGTGCGATCGTGGGCCGTCAGCCGTTCGGTGGGGCTCGTCGCTCGGGGACGAACGACAAGGCCGGCTCGATCCTCAACCTACTGCGCTGGCTCTCTCCCCGGAACATCAAGGAGAATGCTGTGCTGCCGGACGACTGGCGCCGGCCGTTCATGGGTTGAATCGGTCGGCTCTACCCGATCCGGGGCCGGGATACCGGCCCCCGAGCTACGGGCCGCCGGGAGGCCGACCGAGGTCTTTCATGATCTGGTCGTACTGTTCCCGGGTGATCTCGCCGCGCGCGTAGCGCATCCGGGCGACCATCGCCGGGCGGTTGGCCCCGTAGTTGCCGCCGGGCCCGCCGCCGTTCCCGCCGTAGCGACGATTGTAACGGCTCGTCCGGGTGCTCCAGAACGCCACCCGGACGACAAAGAAGATCACGAGGAGGATGAAGAACGCGATGAAGATGCCACCGAATCCGAAGCGGTACGGGGAGGCGGGGTACGAGACGCCGAACGCCGACGGATAGAGGAGGACCAGGAGCAGGACGAGCGCGACCCCGGCCAGGACCACGCCGATGATGATCGGCAGCCAGTGGACCCGACGCGGAGGTGGGTACGGTCGCATCCCGGCCGGTTGGTAGTACGGACCGCCGCTCATGCCACTCGACCGAAACAACGGCGGCTCCCGGGATAAGAAACCCACTCCCGAGAGCGGATGCCGTTGTGGGCCTCCGTGCCACCTTGTGGCCCGGGGGAGGGTCGACTACGTGGAGGCGGTCAAGCTCCCGGCGGGCCGCGACTCCTCCGACTTCACGACCTGAGCGTACAGGAACTCGAGCCGGGGACGCTCCTTGCGCTTCCGTGCTTCCGCCTCGGTCGACCGAAGCTCGGTCCGTCGGATCTTCCCGCTGATTGTCTTCGGGAGCTCCGGACAGAACTCGAGAATCCGCGGAATCTTGTAGTGGGCGAGCCGGGTCCGGCAGAACAGGAAGATGTCCCGGGCGAGCTCCGGGGAGGGAGCGACGCCCGGCTTCAGGATGATGAACGCCTTCACGAGCGCCCCGCGGATCGGGTCCGGGCTCCCGATTACGGCCGCTTCCGCGACCGCGGGGTGTTCGGCGAGCGCGCTCTCGACCTCGAACGGCCCAATCCGGTAGTCGGACGACTTAATCACGTCGTCCGCTCGGCCGACGAACCAGAAGCGACCGTCGTCGTCGCGGTACGCCCGGTCGCCCGTGAAATACCACTCGCCTCGGAACGCCTTCGCCGTCACTTCGGGCGAGGCACCGAGGTAACCCACGAAGAGGCCCGGCGGATGCGGGGTCACCCGAACCGCGATGTTTCCCTCCTTGCCGGTCTTCACCTCCACCCCGTGCTCGTCCACCACGTGGACGGCGTAGAGGAACGACGGCCACCCGACCGATCCGGGCTTGATCGGTCGGCCGGGGAGATTGCCGACCAAGAGGGTCGACTCGGTCTGCCCGTAGCCATCGCGCAACGTCACGCCGGTGCCCTTTCGCCAGGCGTCGATCACCTCGGGGTTCAGTGGCTCGCCCGCGCTGACACACTCCCGGAAGCGGAATCGGTAGTTCGTGAGGTCCTCGAGAATGAACATCCGCCAGACGGTGGGCGGGGCACAGAACGTGGTGACTCCGTGGTCCTGCAACGCCTGGAGCTGGCGCGGCGCGTCGAACCGGCCGGAGTAGTGGAACGAAAAGCTGGTCGCCCCCACATTCCACGGCGCGAAGAACGAGCTCCACGCGAACTTCGCCCAGCCGGCCTGGCTGATGTTCGAGTGAACGTCCCCCGGCCGGACACCGACCCAGGCGGAGGTCGTCAGGTGGCCGACGGGGTAGCTCGTGTGGGTGTGCGTGACGACCTTCGGTAGCCCGGTCGTCCCCGAGGTGAAGAAGAGGAAGAGCGGGTCGCTCGCGCGGGTCGCGGCGGCATCCGCCTCGGTGGATTCGGTTCGGCTCGCGTCCACGGAGGTCCAACCGGGTCGCAGGCCGCCCGTGATCAGCTTGATTGGAATCGGGTGACCGGTCGACATCTCCGCCCAGTCGACCTTCTTCGCGCTCACCGGGTCGGCGAGGACCGCCCCCGGGTGGAGCTGACGAAACCGGTACTCGATGTCGGTCGGGGAGAGGATCGTCGCCGCCGGCACGAGCACGAAGCCGCCTTTGATCGCGGCGTAGTAACTGAGCCAGACCTCCGGGTAGACCGGGAGCATTACGAACAGCGACTTTTGCTCCGGGAGGCCGAGCCGGCGGAGCAAGTTCAACAACCGGTTCCCCGATTCGACGAACTGCCGGTACGTGAGCCGGAGCTCATGGTCGCGGTCGTCGGCCCAAATGAGGGCCGGTCGGTCGGGGAACCGCTTCAGCTGGCGTCCCTCGAACACCTCCCGCGCCCAGTTGAACCGCTCCGGCATCTCGATCCGGTCGTGGGTTAGGGGCTCGAGCTCGCCCCGTTCGACGAGGTCGAACGCCTCCGAAAGCTGGACCATAAAAGCCTCGGGCGAAACGAGCCGGGCAGGAGCTACTTACGAGTTACGTGACGGGAAAATGAGCGCGGCCGCGGACCCGGTCGGGTGGTTCCCGCGTTCGGGAACGGCCGACGCCCATCACGTCAGAACGATCGTGAGTGTCCCCGTCCATGCGGTGCCGGGCGGGTTCACGGTGAACGAGAAGACTTGGCTCGAGTTCGCCGGAATCGAGAGCGGCACGTTGGCCCCCGAGATGCTGAACCCGGACGTGGTGGTGCTCACCGTCGAGATCGTGCACGCGGTCGTGCCGCCGCCGCTCGTAGCGTTCGGGCCCGAGAGCGTGTACGAGAGAGTGAACGAGACCCCCGCGGTCGTGTTGTAGTCGCTCGTATCGACCGCCCCGTTGAGGCCGCAGGCGTTGTCGGGCGACTGGAAGTTGATCCCGGTGACCTCCACGATGGCCGATGAAGGCGCGGGCACGAGTAGGTACGCGACCACCCCGAACACCAGGAGGATTGCGATGAACACCACGATGATGACTAGGACCGTATGGCCCAGACCCCGGCGCCGAGGAGGCGGCGGGGCCGACACCATGGGGGCACCGCTCCCCCAGCCGATCGGCGGCGGCATGGGGGGAGGTGCGGCCGCGGACGGGAGTGGGGCGGACGCGCCCCCGAGGGAGTTCCCGCAGTATTGACAGAACGTGGCCCCGTCGGGGTTCGACGCGCCGCAATGGGAACAGAACATCGACGCGGGCCGAGGCTACCCCGTCTACTTATCCGCGTCGCCAAAACGGCTGTTCGTCACGACGTTCACGGTCAGCCCGGACGGATCAAGCCGAGCTTCAGGAGGTCGCGCTTCATCTCGTCGCGCTCCGCGGGCGTGAGGGGGACCACCGGCGGACGCACCGCGCCGCCCGCCATGCCCATCAGCTCCCCCCAGTACTTGACCATCTGAACCGGCAGCGCGCCGCCCGTCCGACCGGCGAGGCGGCTCCACCACTTGCGCGAGACCGCCTTGATCGGGCGGATCTTCTCGTAGAGGGCGCGCGCCTCCTCCCAGCGGCCGTGCGTGGCGTGGTCGATGAACCGGACGTAGTCGTTCGCGCGGGGAGTGTCGAATCGCCAGTCGCTCGTGTTCGCGAACATCACCTGTTGGTGGATTCCGTACGGCTCACCGACGAAGAAGATCTCCTCATCGGGCATGCTGACGACCGCTTTCGCGCCCGCCTCGAGGTGTGTGTCGAGGGAGAGCTGCAGATTGAAGCTCGCCTCTTTGATCGCGACCAGCGTGTCCAGCTCGGCCATCCGGCTCATCGACTTCGCGGAGAGAACGATGCCAAATTGGGGCGAGTTGTAGAACGCGATGCCGATATCGACCTTCTGCGAGACCCGCGTGACCCAATCGACCACCTGGTCCTCGGTCTTCGTCACCATGTACGGCGCGGCGAGAATGACGAAGTCGTAGCCGAGCTCTTCCGCCCGGTGCGCCATCGCGACGACGTCCCGGAGGCAGGTGTCGGTAACCTGGAAGGCGATCGGTGAACGCCCGTGGACCAACCGCGGGACGAGCTCCATCAGGTGGTAGCGCTCTTCCCGTGTGAGGCTCCAGAACTCCCCCATGTTCCACGAAAAGCCCATCCCGCGCGTTCCGAGCTTGCGGACATGCTCGATATTCGCGGCCAGGCCCTTCTCGTCGATCTCGTCCTCGGCGGTGAACGGCGTCACCATCGTCGTCCACTGACCGACGAGATTCTCCCGGGCCCACGCCTTCGCTTCGGCTCGTGTGTAGCGCATGGTTCGCTCCTACGTCGTACCGCTGCCCCGCCGCGGAAACTCCCTACCGCGCGTTAACCCTCGCCCCCGGGGCCCCAGGGGCCGCCGACCGGCCTCCCTTCTCGATGAACAGCTCGAACAGCTCGTCGCGGCGGGCGTCCCGGACCACCCGGTGGCCCTTGCGGTCCGCCCAAGCGCGGACGTCGATACGGGTCGGCACATCCCCCAGCAACACCCGCGCCATGCTTCCCGAGGGCCGCGTCCCGAACTCCGTCTCGAGCTTCGCGATCGCGCCCTTACATGTGAGCGCGGTTCCGTCGACCGTGAAGGCGACGGCGGGCGACATCACGACGGGACTCGCACCGCGACCGGGCTGATTCCCTCGAACACGTCGATCTTGCCCGACAAGCGTTGCCGAAGCTCGTCGCGCAGGTGCGTGACGGCGGCGGCGTCGACCGCGCCCTTCTCGCGGTCCCCCCGCGTACACACGGCGCCGCGTACCCCGACGATGTCCGGATTGATCCGGACGAGCGTGTGCAGGTTGGCAATCTTGAGCGCTCCCGAGAGCGCGGTGCTCATGCCGGCTTCCTTCGCCTCGAGGACCAGCTCCTTCAGCCGATGCTCGCCGAGAAAATCGAACAGATTCCTTCCATCCTTCACCAGCGTATCGATGAGGATCCCGTCGCTTTTGCTCTCCCGCCCGAGCTGCACGACGAGGGTCGGGTCGATCCCGTGGTAGAGGTGGCTGTCGGCGAACGTCGCCGCGATGAGCTTGGTGTCGAACCCCTCGAGGGCCCGGCGGCTCTCCCGCAAGATCCTCAGCGCGGTCTCGTAGTCGCTATCGACGAACCCCACTTTCACCGAGGTGGCTCCGAGCGCCCCCGCACCGTAGACGGCCATCGCCACCGTCCCCGCCTGGTTCGGCACGACCCCGAGGGTGACGCTGACGTGGATCTGTTTCGGAAACGCGTTGCGGACCTCGCGGACCACCGGTGGGAAGTTCGACCCCACCATCATCTCCCGAAGGTTCTTCACGTCGACAATGTCCGCACCGCCGGCCACCGCTTCCTGGGCTTCCTCGAGGTTCTGGACGCTTACCATCAGCATCATTCTCTTCCACCTACTCACGAACCGAGCGGTCGCCAGCCGAATGGGGGGCCCGTAGCGGGCTGCCCAGAGCATCGGTGCTGTGCGACATTCGGCCGTCCATTGCGGTCGACCCTCTCGAGTGGCCCGCGGACGGGTTTTCGAGAGGGGGACAGCGGAAAGGCTCCCTGTGAATCTAAGTTGACGCAGGTTCAGCACTGAACGGGCCTATATTGTCCACAGGTGCGCTTCCGCCGCCTCGATGAGCCCGCCGGAGCCCGGGCCCGGTCCGCCGCCGGTGAGCCACCATAATAACAGGCAGGGACCGTCGTGGCACAGTGTCCGAACTGTCGACCGACCCGAACTCGTCCCCGACGGCTGGTACCCGGTCGACCGACGCACCCCGAACCCTCCGCCAGGAGTCCGGACGCATCGAGGTGCACCTGCCGAGCCCGGACGCGCTCTTCGACCGTCACGCGGACCCGGCGTATCCGCATACCGGCCCGCTCCTCGAGCGGTCGGTCGCGAAGTTCCTCGTCGATGCGGCCCGCGAACAACGCGGCCAGCGGGAGATCGAGTTGGTCGTGGTGTCGGACGGTTCCCCGCTTGCGTCCAGCGCCGAAGAGGACACCCGGACCCATCTGCACCGCTACTTCGCGGACGAAGCGGAGCTCGCCTCCCTCGACGTACGGATTAACCGGTCCGAGGGCCTGGGCTCGCTGCGTTACTCCATCCCCCTCGTGGTCCTGGCGCTGCTCGTTGCGGGCCTGTTCTACGTACAGCTCGGCAGCGCGACCGGCGTCGGGTACCTCGAGGCGCTCACCTACCTAGTGTTCATCACGATTGTCTGGGTGCTATTGTGGGACCCGCTCGAGATGCTTCTGTTCGACTCGTACATCATCCGGTTACGCCTCCACGCCCTTCAGAAACTTTCGCGATCTCGTGTCACGTTCACGTATCGGTCCGGTGCTGCGGCTCCCCGGCCGGCCGACTCTCACGCTCCCTGAGCCGCACGACCGCCGGCCCCGGGAACGTCCGGGGTCCCTGCTTCACGGCCCGAGGTCGGCGAGGAGTTGCCCACCGCGGGGAGAGCCGAGGCCGGTGCACGGATTCCAACCCGGTCCGGCCGAATACCCCCCGTTATTCCCGGAGGTGATTCCCCGTAGGCCGGTGGCGGCGGACGGCGCGTAGAGAGGTGGGTTCGCGTATCCGAGCGGCTTCCCGAGACCCTCGCTGAGCCTCGCGACCAGGGCCGCCCACAGCGGGGCCACGGCGCTCGTCCCACCGATGACGGCAGCGCTCCCGTCCACGAACAGCGCGTATCCGGTCTCGGGGTCCGCGTCCCCGGCCACGTCGGGTACCCCCCGGCCGGTGAATCCGTTCGGGGCAGTCGGGACCGAAGCCCCCGATTGGTAGCTCGGCCGCGCGAACGTCTCGCTCACTCCTCCTCCCGTGGCCCCCTCGCCTTCGGCCAGGTCATTCCACACGGTCTCGGCGACCACCGCTCCGGCGGCGAGCTCAAGACGTGTCCCACCGCAACCGACCACGTAGGGGCTGGACGCCGGGAAATCCACTTCGCGCGCGCCGGTGGGGCCGCCGTCCGAGGCACCTTGGTCCCCCGACGACGCGAGCACGGTTACGCCTTGGAGCGCTCCGTCCTGGGTGGCGGTCTCGAAGGCGGACCGAGCGGCCGCCGACCAGCTCGCTTCGGGACCTCCCCAGCTCACCGTCACGATCGAGGGCCGGTTCGTGGCATCATGGACCGCCGCGCCGATGGCATCGACGAACCCCTGTTCGGAGTTCGGGGCGAAGTAGACGACCACCCGGGCCGCGGGAGCGAGCGACCCGGCGACCTCGATGTCGAGCTCGACCTCAGCGTCGGGACCGTTCGGGTCCCCGGTGGGGGCGTTAGTCGCCCCGTCGACCGAGACGACCGTCACTTCGGGGACGGAGAGCCCGAGGCCGCTGAAGAAGCTCGTGAGGTCGGACGCGGAGAAACCTCCGCCGAACTCGAGGATGCCGATTGCCTGCCCGACCCCGGTCAGCTGGGTCGGAAAATCGTAGGCCGTCGCGACGGCCAGGGGGGAGTAACCGGTCGCCGCCGGGTCCGAGTTCCTCCGGAAGTGCGGCCGAAGTTGGGGGCGAGTGTCGAGTCCGAAGACGCCCGTCACCATCGCCCGGAGCTCGTTCGGTAGATGGACCGGCCCGAGCGGGGCCCGATACGACGTCGTCGGGTGGTCGAACCGGTGTAGTTCGACACCGAAGACGCGTTCCGCGTCGGCGACCGTGCCGGATAGTTCCACCGTACGCGAAGCGCGGTCGGCCGTGCCGACCGTGAGCCCCCAGCGCGGGAACTCCTCGCGGACCCGCGCCACGTCGTCCACTCGGGCCGAGTGAATGGCGGCGAACTGAACGCGGGTGAGGTACTTCCGCTCGCGGAGCGGCACGCCACCCAGGGCCGGCATCGACGGTAGTTCGGACGGCGCTGAGCCGCGGCGAAGCAGGATCGACAACTCGACGGTGTCGTTCCGGGGCCACGCTCCGGCATCCCTAGCTCCGGGCAGAATCGCCCGAGCCGCGGCGAGCGGGAAGTGGGTCGCGTCGGTGGGTCGGTTCGTTCCCGACATACCTACCCCGAGTCGCGAACGCGGTCCGGGTCACTCCATCTCGACGTGACGTTCCGTCGACCGGTAGGGGGACCGTGGTGGCTCCCACAGCTCCACACGATTGCCGTCCGGGTCGGTGACCCAGCCGAACCGTCCGAACTCCGACTCTTCCGTTTTTCCGTCGACTTCGACGCCTTCTTGCTTCAGTTCCGCGAGGAGCTGGTCGAGGTTCTCGACCCGGTAGTTGACCATCGCCGTCGGATGGCCGCGACCCCAGTCCCGGTCGTCGCTCGGGAGCGCGGCCCACACGGTGGCTCCTCGCCGGCGGTCGTCGCGGGGGCTGAGCCACTCGTAGGTGACCACCTGGTTGTCGATTGCCATCCCGAGGTGTTCGCGGTACCACCGGGCGAGACGCTTCGGCTCCTTGGACCGGAGAAAGATGCCTCCGATGCCGGTCACTCGCTTTCGGTTCGGGGGTTCGGAGGACATCACGCCCGTTCCGGACTCCCTACCGCATGCTGGGATATCTACCCCCCGTTTTCGGAAAATCGGAGTCGACGCCGGGTTCGGTGCGCCCGAAGGGAAACGGCCCCTTCCGGGCCGGAAGGCCCATAACCCCGAGGACCTTCGCCCGCGAGGTTTGACTCGCATGACGGTCGAAATCTCCCTCGGGGTCCGGATCGAACGAGACGCGCCGAGCAAGCTCTACCCGTTCACGAGGTTCTTCCGAGGGTTCGAGAAGGTTCCCACGGTGCGGGCGCTGTTCGGCCGGCAAACCGCCCGAGCCCTGCGCTCGCTGCGCGTCGAGTTCTTCTCGGCGCGGTTCGGCTACATGGGAACGAGCGATATCGATGGACATCTCTTGATCAGCTCGCGTCACCTCAAGGACAGCGAGTTTCGCACCGTCTACCTCGACCTCGTGCACGAGCTTTGCCACGTGAAGCAGTTCCGCGCCGGCAAGCCGCTCTTCTACCCCCGGCTGAGCTACGTCGACGCTCCGTCGGAGATCGACGCGTACCGCCGCACGGTCGAGGAAGGGCGGCGGATCGGCATGACGGACCGGGAGCTGGTCGATTACCTCAAGGTCGAGTGGATCAGCCCGGCCGAACACCGTCGCCTTGCGAAGCGTTGCGGGCTCGTCTGGCGGACGACGCGGAGCCGCGCCCACCGTCGACGTCTCAAGCGATAGGGCGCGAGCGGGCGCCGCAGGCCCCACTCCATCAGGGCCGGCGTCAACCTCGCGTGGTGAGGTAGGCGGCCAGAATCATCGCGCCGAGGACGACGCGGTGGTCGAGCGGTTGCCCGTCGACGATGGTGATTTCGGTGGTCGAGGTTCGGACGGCGGGTTTGCGGTCGCCCGTGACGAGGATTCGGCCCCCAACGACCTCCTCGACCTGATAGTGGTAGCCCATCGCGTCGGTCGTCAGCCGCCAGTTCTCCTGACCACCGACCGAGAGACCGTACTTCCGGGACATGACGCTGCTCTCCTGGCGCAGCGCCGCGAGCACGGTTCCGCTACCGTCGTGGATGAGAAACTCGTAGAGGAGACCCCGTACTCGCTGGGCGTCCACCACGAGCACGATTTGTCCGGTCTCATCGAACAGCGTGTATTTCACCGGAAACGCGAGCTCGCCCTGGGTGCCCCCCAGCGGCCGGCCGTACGGGTCCTGGAATTGGAAGTTCGTGAACATGGAGAGCTTGTCCCAGACCATCACGAGACGCGAAAGCCGCGTCAGGTCCGAGGACCGGGGAGGGAGGGCTGGGGCCAAGGGGGAACCTGCCGACGAAGGCGTCACCCTCGCTCCGCACGCCGTGCAGAACTGGGCGGCCGGGTCGACCGGTCGACCGCACACCGTGCAGTACATCGGGAGGGCAGCTACATGCCTTGCAAAACAGCTTCGCCGCTCGGGGCGGGCTTCGTGCCGACTAGCTGAACCCGGGGCCTTCCGCGGAGACGGAGGGTCGCGCGGGGCCACCCCCGGTCGCTCGAGACCGACACCCTTAACGTCGGGAGCTAACGTGGCGGTCGCCGTCGCTATGCCGAAACCCCGAGCCGAACACGTGGACCCGCCGCCTGAATTCGTGGTCACCCGTACCGTATCGATCGGCCGACACCCCCTCCTTCAGGTCTTTCCTGGGCTCGATCGGGTACCTCCCTTCGGCCTCTACCCGGCCCCGGCGACACTACGTCGGAACGTGGCGAAGCACACCTCCATCGCCATCGTGGGGGGTCCAACCTGGATGTACGTCGCGCCGCACGAAGTTCCCGCGTTCGCGAAGGCGGTCGGATGGAAGCCGGTGACCAGTGCCTCCGACTGCATCGTGGTCGGCCGACGGCATCTCGCGAAGAGCCCGACGATCACCCTCTACCTCGACATTCTGCACGAGCTGTTCCATATCTTCCAGCGACGGGCGGGCCGTGAGCTTTGGGACGTGTCGAAGGGATATGCGGACAGCCCGACGGAGCTCGAAGCGTACGCCTTCGCCATCCGGGAGGCCCGTCGCCTGGGCGCTTCCCACCGATACCTTCGGGAGTACCTTGAGGTGGATTGGATCGATCGGAAGGAGCACCGGCGGCTCGTGAAGAACCTCGGGGTTCCGGCCCGGTAGTCCCCCGACCCGGGAGGCCGCGTCGCCGTCGGCGCGCCATCGTCGAGCCGGCCGAATTCGCGCCCCGGCGCGGAGCCGGAAGCGCTACGAAAAGACCGGCGATGGAACGGTCCCGGAGTAACCGCCCGTTCCGACCGCCACGAGCTCGAGCCCCCAAAGGCCCTGGCTCGCTCCCTCCGCCGCGCCGCCACAGTAGATGACGAGCGAAAACCCGGACCCGAGGACCCCGGTGAATGGCGCCACCAGTTGCCAGGTGCTGTTCAAGGGCCAATACTGGGCCACCGCCAATGCCGTTGTGGGGCTGATCAGGGTGACCGTGCCGCCGGTCGCGGTCACGCTGGTCGGCCAACCGACCGGCGTGCCCGTTGGGGTCTGGAGGGCGAGGGTGAACTGGTTGACGCGGACGGAGCCACCGGTCACTACCAACTCGACGTCGTAACAGTAGTGTCCCGCGGCCGTGCAGCCGCTGGAGGGGGCGGAGGTGTCGTTCGAGGGGGTCCCCCATGCGAATTCGGAGCCGAGGGGGACCGTCCCTCCCGTGTGCGTCAGGGACAAGATCAAGACGTAGAGGACCGCGGCCAGAACGACGGTGATCGCCACCGCCAGTATCACCGCGACCATGTCGGACACTCCACGACGTCGGCCGCGGGTCCGGGGACCTCGAGCGACGGCACGGACCGTTCGTTTCTCGGGACGCCGCATCTAGTTCCCCGGGGGCTCGGAACTGCTCGTTCCGCCCCTTGCCTAGGAAACTACGCGTGGCGGTGCCATATGTAGGTAGCTGTCTAGCGGAGGGAGTTCATCGGAGCCGGCGGGGCCTCCGTGGTCGGCATTTCCGGTCCACCCGGTGGGCGGGCCTCGCTCGGTCGGCGACCCGGCGTGCCAACTACGGGACGTCGTAGGTTAGTCGGGGTCTCCTCGCTTCCGTGCATCGACCGTTGAGGGGCGAGGGCTAGGGAGACGCATGCCGGCCCCATCCCAGTTTGCCCCCCGGCTCGGCGTCGCTTAGTTAACCCATCGTGTCCGTGGTGGCGCGAGACCGGGCATCCATGCCGGAACGGAGGCTCGAACCTTGACGACCCTCAGTCGTTTGCGTCGAGTCATCGCCGAAATCCCGCGAGGCAAGGTGGCGACTTACGGCCAAGTGGCGGATCGGGCCGGCTTTCCCGGCGCAGCGCGAGCGACGGTCTGGGCCTTGCAGCGCGGTGACGGGCTGCCATGGCACCGAGTGGTGGGGGCCGGCGGTCGGATTGCCCTCTCGGGCGAGGAGGGCCGGGAGCAGCGCCTTCGGCTCGAACTCGAAGGGGTCACGTTCCGTCGGGGTCGGGTGAGGATGGACCTCCACGCCTGGAAGCCCCGACGCCGCGCCGCGGTCCCACCTCCCCGAGCGCGTCGTTCGCCTCGTGGGCGGCCCACCTCCGCCGGCCGAATGCGACCGACCCCCGACCCGACCGACCTCGAAGAGCCCGTGTTCGACCCTCGGCCCCGGCCGTTTCCTCACGACCGATGGACCGAGTCGCTCGATGCGCCTCAGGACCGCTGAACGGTCGCGCTCGGAGCGATTGGTCGTGACGGCTCGCGGCGATACTGGGCGTGCGTTCGGGCGGGGCGTCCCTCAGGCACCGTGAAGCTCATCCAGGAGGACGTCGAGGTCGCGACGCTCTTCGACCGCGAACAGACCCGGCACATTCTTCGGAGCACCCTGTTCACAGATGACCCGCGCGACCTTCCGGTTCCCACGGTCAATCTCGGTCAGATGGAACAAGTAGTCCAGGTCTTGCGCGTTCGGGCTCGGGTTCACGGAGGTGGTGAGAATGAGCGTCGTAGCGTACTCGTTGATCGCCTCGATGAACGGTCGGATCCCCCCGGCTTCCTGGGGATAGAAGCCCTCAAGCTCGTTCGAGTTCGCGATCACCAAGGCTTTGGTGGGGCTGTAGGCGCTCCGACCCTCTAGGAGCTGCTGGGCCAGGAGCGGCAACCTCGTGAAATCGGCGAGGTGATGCAGGCGCTCACCGGCCCCGACATCCGTGCGGAGGAACCAGGTCGCAACGTTGCTCGCGCCGGTCTGCGGCGCCATCTCCTCCGGATGGAGGAGGAAGCGATGTTCGGAGGGGACCTGGTCCACGATCGAATACTCCGCAGCGTCGTGCAGCTCGGATGCCAGTTCGATCTGCAACCAGTACGGTTCCGCATCGATTCGATGGGCCAGCGCCCACGCCAGCATCGCACGTTCTCCCGGAGTGCCGCCCCATATGCCCAGCGACGTGGGCGTCGACCAGTTCCGAGCGTAGCGGCGTTGGCTTCCCGACACGATTCATCCCCCGGCAGCGCCCACCCCGGCTTGCGGCGAGGGGCTGCACCCGGACAGAGTTGGATTTTTCTCGAGATAATAAGGGGGCGGCCGTACATGAACGGGCTCCCCGCTGCGAGGGGGTCGCCCGTCGGACGAGCGAGGGACGGACATGGCGGTCCGAAGGTCGGAAGCGTTCGGCAGGCGCTCCGGTGGACCCGACCCGTACCGATTCGGGACAGTATCATTATAGGAAGCACGCCCAGCTCCCTTCACCCATGGCCGGCCGGCCAAGCCGAGGGGCCTCCGCCGCCGCCCCGATCATCGGCCGCGACGAGGTCCTCGAAGAGTTCGACCGACTGTTTCTCCCTCCGACGGCGGAGGGCTGTCGCGGATGTCTCGTGGTCGGCACGCGGGGGTCCGGGAAGACCGTGGTCCTGGAAGCCGCCGTGGCCCGGGCCCGAGACCGCAAGTTCGCGGTACTTCGCGGGCACTCCCTTCCCGAGGAGCTACCCTCACCGTTCTCGCTCATCCGCGACCTCCTCGGGTCGTCGACCCCCGGAGAGCCGGGAGGGGCCGGAGCCGATGGCAACGTGGGCGCGTTCACGGGCTTCCTGGCGCCCGCGGCCCCTACTGCCCTCGCCGGGAGTTCGCCCGGGCGGGCGTGGTCGAGCCAGCCGACCGAGCCGACCGACCTCGAACGGATCCTCTCAACGCTCGGCTCCGGCGGATTGGTTGACGGGCAGTCGGGCCGGGAAGAGGTGTTCGGTGCGGTCGAGGAGCACTTTCGCGTCCGGGTGGGGAAGCGACCTCTTCTGCTCGCGATCGACGACCTTCACTTCTCGGATGCCTCGTCGCTCGAATTCCTTCGTCGAATCACGCTCGACCGGGGCGCATCGCCCACGGTGGTCGTGGCGACGGTCGGCACGGGCGATGAGGTACCGTTCCGAAACCGAGCCCCTCTCGAGGCGCTGACCCGGAGTCCCTCCTTTCGGTCGATCTCCCTGCGACCTCTCAATCTCGGTGAGACCTCGCAGTTCGTACGGTGGCTGTACGGAGGGCGGGACCCGAACCCTCGCGACGTGCTCCGCTGGCACTCCCAGACGGAAGGGAATCCTCTCTTCATCGAGCAGCTGGTCCGTATGTCCTTGGGCCCTCGCTCTCCCGCGAGCCTGGGCGTCCCGATGGCCGGGCGCGATGTGACGGAGATCTTGCTGCGACTGATCGAGACGCTACCGGAGGCGGACCGAAACCTGCTGACGTTCGCCTCGGTCCTCGGCAAGGAGTTCCGGGCCCGCGACCTCGGAGCGATCGAAACCGGAGGGCCGGGGGACCTCCCGGGCCGCCTGGAGGCTCTCGCCCAGGAGGGACTTCTCCGCGCGAAAGGGGACGAGCTCTACGAGTTCGTCACCGAGGCCCTGCGGGCGAGCGTCTACGCCAACCTGACCGAGACGCGACGACGGATCCTGCACCGCAAGGCGGGGGTCGCGCTCGAGGTGAGGGGCGGCGTGGACGAGGGGGAACTCGCCCGGCAGTTCTACCTCGGACGGGACGACGACCGGGCGATCTCGTACAACGTCGTCGCCGCGGAACGAGCGGGCCGAGCCTTTGCATTCGAGGACGCCTTCATGCACATCTCGCGGGCCCTCGAGTCGGAACGTCGGCGACCCGAACGCGACCTTCGGCTCGAAGTCCGGCTGCTCACCGAAGAGGGCCGCATCCTCACCGAGATGGGCCAACTCCGCGAGGCCGAAGGGACGTTGGACGAGGCGGTCCTATTGGCCCGCTCCCGCCCCGGTCAGGACGCCGAGCTCGGGCACGCCCTAATCGTCCTCGCGGAATGCCGGAGCCGCCGGGGAGAGTACGCGGAGGCCCGGGAACGAGCTACCGAGGCACGTCGTCTCCTCGTGACCGAGGGCTCGCCTCGAGACGTCATCGACGTCGAGCGGATTCTCGGAAACTGCTTCATGCGCGAAGGCGACCTCCGCGAAGCCGAGGCGCACCACCGCGCCGGGCTCGAGGTCGCCGAACGGTCGGGCACCGCCTACGAACAAGGCCGGCAGCTGTTCCAGCTCGCGAGCCTGCTCATCACGTCGGGGCCGGAGCGCTTCGACCAGGCCCTCGGCCTTCTCTCCCGCGCCGCGGCGCGGTTCGGCGCGGGAGAGGATTATGGAACTCAGGCCCGAGTGCTGAACAACCGCGCGCTGCTCGAATGGACCTCGGTCGGCCGGGTCGACGACGCGCGTCGGGACCTTACGCTCGCAACCGAGGCGGCCGAGCGGTCCCGCTCGCGGACCGTCATCGGCTACTGCTACGTGAACTTCGCTCAATTGGAGGCCGAGGTGGGCCGACCGCAAGCCGCCCGCCCCGCGCTCGAGCGGGCCGCACGGGCCCTCGCGCCGCTCGGCGACGGCTACGCGAACCAACAGCTCACGATGACCCGGGGGATCCTCGCTCAGAAGGAGCGGGCGTGGGAGGAGGCCGAGGCCGAGTATCGGGAGGCCCTCTCCCAGGCCCGGACCCTCCGCCAAGCGTCGGAGACGGCGGAGGTGTCGATGCGTCTCGCCGAGCTCGCTCACGACCGCGGCGATGACGCGGGGGCAGGCCGATGGCTCGCGGAGGCACGGTCCAGCGGGCTCCTCCAGCACCGCCCCGATTTCGCTCCTCGGGTCGCCGCGCTCGAAGCGTCGCTCTCCGGCTCTCCGCCGGCGACACCGTCCTGAGCGACGCGAATACGGTCCCCGTCGAGCCGACAACCCCGGCCCGATCGGAACTCCGGGGGCCCTTAGGTCGAGCTCCCTTGGTCGTAGTCCGCGGAGCTGTCGCCGGACCTCGACTCGGCCGGCTTATTCGGAGGATTCTCGGGCGCCGGCTCGCGGACCTCATCGAGGTCCCAAATGAAGGAGGCGAACGCGCCCGTCGTTTCGTTCGGTTCGAGTGGCGGCGACTGCTCCGGGGCCGAAGGGGCGGATTCCTGGATGGATGTCTCTTCCCGTGGAACCTCGGCGGGGACCGGCGGCGTACTCGCGGCGATCACCGGTGCGGCACCCGAGGCCTCGGCGGGCTCGGGTTCGGCTCGCCCGGTGGCCAGTTCGGGGGTCAGCGGTTCCGGCACCACCTCTGGAATGACCTCTGACTCGGCAGGCCCCTCGGCGATCGGTGGAGGTAACGGCTGAGACTCCGTCCTCGGCGGCGAAGGATATTCCGAGGCCTCAGGGGAGGCAGCGAGCGGGGCCGGCGTGGAAACATCCTCCGACGCGGGGGGAACTCCCAGGTCTTCGGATCGACGGGCCTCGGGGGTCGGGCGAGGGGGCGCCGGAGTAGCAACGTCACCCATCGGCGACTCCGGTGGGGAGGGGCTGGGCGGCGATTCTTGAATTGGGCGGGCCATGAACAAGGACAGCATTCGAGCTGCGACGAGAGGACCGGCGACCGGCGGAGCTGTCGGTGCGGCGACGCGGGGCTCTTGCGGGGGCATCGGCTTAGGCTCGGGCGGGTTTTCCGGAGGAATTTCCGTCAAGGGCCCGAGCGGAATCGCCATCTCGGAAGGCGTCGGGCCGGGTTTCGCCTCCGTCTCGACGGGTTCCGGAAGGGACCGAACGGGTGAAGCGGGCGGCAGCGCCGGTGATGGCGGAGGGGCCGCCAGATCGGCAGGGCCGGCGGCGACCGGTGGTTCGGGAGACCGCTCCGCCGGCTCCGGGCCCGACCCCACGGTCGGGGTCGCCACCTCGGGCGGAGCCGGGAGCGTAGGCCCAACGGCGGGTGGCGGGGGGAGCTCACCGGTCGGCTCAGGCGCGAAGGAGGGTTCGCTCTCGGGAAGCTGAGGCCCCGGCTCGGAGGGTCGGGACTCGAAACGATCCCGGTCGTCCAAAGCGATCGGCACCTCCACCGCGCTCGTTTCGGTGGTCGCTACCTCCGTGGGCGCGCTCACAGCAGGCTCCGCAGGGCTTGCGGAGGTGGTCGTGTCCTCGGTCACCTCGGCCGTCTGGGGAGTGGCAACCGGAGTGGCCTCGGGAGGGACGGCGGCCAACGACTCCGGGGGTGGCTCGGCGGGAGGCGCCGCCGGGTAGGCGTCGGCCGCAACCCGTGCGTCCGAGGGGGCGGCGGGCATCGGCTCCGGCGCTTCGGGGACCGGCTCCGCGGAGATTTCCGTGGTTCCGTCGGCTCGCTCACTGGTCAAGGCTTCGGGCGCCGGGGCCGCGCTCTCGATGTTGGCTCCCGAGGGTTCGTTGGCCGGGGGCGTCTCGCTCTCCGACCGCGGGATCGCCTCCGGAGCCATCGGAGGCACTTCAGCGGTGGGGGCCACCGCGTCCTCGGCCGGCAGGCCCTCGATCGTCGGAGGGACCAACGCCGGGGATTCCTCCGCCGGCGGGACGGGTGAGGAGGCGGCCTCCGGGGGACGGAACTCCGGGGTCGGCGATGGAATCTCCGTAGCGGTCGAATTTGCGTCAACCACAACACCGGATGGTCCGGATTCTAGGGGAGGCTCCTCCACGTTCGACGCGGGGGACGGCGGTACTACTTCGGCGGCGACGGCGAGCTCGGGCGTCGCCACGACTTCGGCCGACCGGTCCGGGACCGGAGCCGCCGATGCGGTGGGGGCGGTCGGGGACGGATGGGGAACCTCGGAGACAACGGCTTCCGCCCCGGGGGATGCGGGGAAAGCTCCTCCCGGGGAGGGACCTGCCGGAGCTTCCTCGCCCCGGGTGGTTCGACGGCGCCGAACGCCGAGGATGAGCAAAAGGAGCGCCACCACGACGACCCCGACGATGAGCCACAGCCACCCGCCGAAGCCGGACGACGAGGACGAGGCGGCGACAACCGTGAAGGCCGCGCTCGCCACCGCCCCTCCTGCGTCGGTCGCGCTCACCGTCGAGCCCGAAATGCCGCTCGGCACGGCGAATGTGCAGGTGAAAGCTCCCGCACTGTTCGTGGTCAACGAGCCCGAAACGCAGCTCGTGATGGCCTGGGAGTCGAAGTCGAGCAACGCGAGGGGGGCAGAGACAGAGAACCCGGTGCCGTTGACCGTGACGGTGTCTCCGGCCCGTCCCTGGGCCGGAGTGACCGAGACCGCGGGGGTCGTGACCGTGAACGAGAACGCGACGGTACCGCTCGAGGATGCCTTGTCGGTACCCACGATGGGGTAGGCTCCGGCCCCTTCCGACGGTACCTTGAACGTGCAGTCGAACCGACCGTTCGCGTCGGTGCTGATCTGAGTCTCCGAGAACGTACCGTCGGAGCAGGCGGTAGGCGCTAGGAGAACGGACCCGAACGCGACCGTAACGCTCGAGGACGCACTGAATCCGGATCCAGCCACGGAGTAGATGGCACCGACCGGGCCCTGACTCGTGCCCACCCCGATCGCCGGTGGAGCGACGGTCACCGCGGGGGAAGATAGCGAAGTCGCGTTCTCGGCGGACGTGGCCGAATCCGTGACCTTGAGTTCGAAAGCGTAGGTGGAACCGGGGACCCAGGAGCCGCTCGGCACGGTGCAGCGGACCGCCAATCCCGCGACGCCCCCGGACCCGCTGGCCGAGGAACCGCACACGGACGCGCTCGCGAAATCGCCGGCGTCGATCGAGATCAGCCATTGCCAAGCGTAGCCGGGCGTCCCGGTCGAGGGGAGCGTCGAGGTGACCGTGAGCGATTCGGCCAAGGAGAGTGCCGACGCACTCACCGTCGGTGTCGTCGGAGCGCTGAGCGGCGGGGACACCGAGACCGTCGTGGAAGGGTTGGAGGTTTCGGTCACGCGGCCCGCACCCGAGCCGTCGGTGACCTGGAGTTCGAACGTGAGGCTGTCACCGGCGGTCAGGGTGCCCGCTGCGATGGAACAGGTCTCGGTCGCTCCCCCAGCGGCCCCTCCGCCAGCGTTCCTGGCGCACTGAGTTGTCGCCCGATCGGTGGCACCGTCGATCGAGACCAGCCATAGCCAAGAATACCGGGCCGTACCCGATGTTGGGATCGTCCCGGTCACCGTCTCGGTTTGGTCCGCGTCCAGCGCTGTCGCACTGACCATCGGTGCGGCCGGAGCGGCCAGTGCCGAGTTCACCGTCACGCCGGACGATGTCGGGGAGAGCGCGTTCTCGGCGGTCGTGGCACTGTCGGTGACCTGGAGCTCGAACGAATAGCTGTCGCCCACGGTGAGTGAGTTTGCCGGAATGACACACGTCTCGAGCGCGGAGGCCATGGCACCCGAGCCGGAGGCGACTTCGCAGGCGCTGGCATCGGCATAGGCACCTCCGTTCACGGAGACGAGCCACTGCCAGGAGTAGGGCACGGTTCCCGTGGAAGGAAGTATCCCGTTCACCGTCAGGGGTTGGTTGTCATCGAGCGCGGTCGCGCTCGTCGAGGGGGCAGCCGGCGCAGTGAGCGCGGAGTTGACGGTTACCGCCGCCGCGGCCGACCCCGCGAGGTCAGAATCGGAGTCTTCGACAACATAGCAGTAGTAGGTCGTGCTCGAGGGCTGAGCCTCGAAAGCCGCCCCGGTGGCTCCCGAGATGGGGGAGCTCAGGGCCTCACAGGCGCTCGCGCTACTTCCCGAATACCACTGGAGCGTGTTCCCTCCGCTCCCGCCCGAGGGGTTCGCCGCGAGAAGGACCGATTGGCCTTCGTCGAGCACGACGCCCGTCGGGCTCGGACTCCCACCGACGAGCGCGGAGGAAACAGCGACGGTCGCGGAGGCCGTCGACGTGGCCGACTCCGGGCTCGAAGCGCTGTCGGTCACCTCGAGCTCGAACGTGTATGTATCACCGGACGCGAGCGTGTCCGAGGGGACCGAACACGTCTCCAAGGTCTCCGGCGCGGCTCCCGTGCCCGAGGCTGAGGCACCACAGGGCGTCGCGTCCGAGTACTCGCCGCCGTCCACCGACATCAGCCACTGCCAGGCATAGGTGGCCGTACCATTCGACGGGATCGTTCCCGTGACGGCGAGGGATTGGTCCGCGTCGAGGCTCGTCGCGTTCGGGATCGGCGCCGCGGGGGGCGTGAGGGCGGTGTTCACATTCACGGTCCCGGAAACGGGCGACGTCGAGGACTCCGAGGCAGTGGCTCCGTCGCTCACTTCGAGCTCGAAGGCTAGTGTGGTACCCGCGGTGAACGACCCCGCGACGATGTCACAGGTCTCCGGAGCGCCGGCGCTCGCTCCCGAGCCGCCATCGAGCTCGCACTCGGTTGCGGCACCGTACGCGCCTCCGTTCACGGAGAGCTTCCACGTCCAAGTGTAGGGGGCCGTTCCGCTACTCGGAATGGTTCCCGAAACGGTCAGCGCCTGATTCGCGTCGAGCGCCGTAGCGCTCGGTGTCGGTGCTCCGGGGGCGGTCAACGCCAATGCGACTGACACTGTCGACGAGGCGGCGGACGTCGCTGACTCCGCCGTCGTCGCGCTGTCGGTCACCTTCAGTTCGAACGAATACGTGTCGCCCGCCGTCAGGGTGCCGGCCGCGACCGAACAGGTTTCTACCGAGGCCGCGGCCGCCCCACTGCCACTGTTCGTGCTGCACTGGGTCGCCGCTGCATCGGCCCC
>DASPOD010000028.1:0-6386 GCA_035626215.1 Thermoplasmata archaeon | reverse complement strand
GTCATCCAGATCCAGACCCGCAGCGACAAGGGGGTCGTCCGGCGGCTGAAGCAGGTCCTCGAGATCGTCGGGTTCGAGCCCGAGACCAACGAACTGATCACGAACACCGTCTACGAATGGGACCCCGCGACGGACAAGTTCGTGTTCAAGGGCCACTCGTTCCTATTCGACAAGATCATGGAACTCAAGAACTACACCACCGAGGAGATGGATGCGGAGTTCCAGCGCCGCACCCAGGTGATCCGCTGGCTCGTCGAGAACCAGACGACCGACTACCGCCAGCTGTGGCGCACGATCGCGGAGTATTACAAGGACCCGAAGGACGTGATGGCTCGCGTCGAGGCGGACCAGAAGACGAAGGCGGCCGCGGCGCCCCCGAAGGAGGCGTGAGGGAGCGTGCCCGCGACCCCGACCGTTCGAGCGACCGCCCCGGCCCCGCCGGCCGGCGGGACCCGCACCGTCCGCCTGAAGCGTGGCGAGCAGCCGACCCACTCCAGCATGACGGCCTTCCAGCGGTGGGCCTGGAAGACGTTCCGCGCCCGCGTCCTCGCGCGCCCGCCGGACCCCACGCTCGACGAGAACCTCGTGAAGGCGCACATCCGGATGCGCTCGGACGAATACCTCGCCGTGGTCTACGCGACGACGCTGGTCGTGGCCATCGCGACCGTGGTCGCCGGGGCCGTGGTCGGATTCCTCTTCGTCAGCGCGGGCGTCCTCCTCCTCGGAATCCTCATCGGCGTCCTTCTGCCCGTCTTCGGGACGGTCGGGACGTTCTTCGTGCTTCGGGGCTCCCCCGGCTCGAAAGCGAAGGAGCGGGGCCGCAAGATCGACCGGAAGATCTCGCCCGCGATGAGCTTCATCTCCGCGATGAGCTCGGCCGACGTGAACGTCGACCAGATCTTCCGGGAACTCGGCCGCCAGAAGGTCTACGGTCAGGTCGCGGAGGAGGCGGCGTGGATCACGCGCGACACCGAGCTGCTCGGCGTCGACATCCTGACCGCGATCCGTAACGGGGCGCAGCGCACCCCGTCGAAGCGGTTCCAGGACTTCTTGCAGGGCGTCGTGACGACCGCCACGAGCGGGGGCCAGCTGAAGCCCTACTTCCTGCTCAAGGCCGAACAGTACGAGCGCGAGAACAAGCTCGAGCAGCTCCAGCGGGTCGAGACGATGGGCCTGCTCGCCGAGACGTTCGTCACCGTCGTGGTCGCGTTCCCGCTGTTCCTCGTGATCATCATCGCGATCTTCGCGGTGATCGGCGGCGGCGGTCAGTTCATGATCGACCTTCTGTGGGGGATCGTCGGCGCGATGATCCCGCTCGCCCAGTTCGGGTTCATTTTCTTCATGTATTCGCTCGCGCAGGAGATGGTGTAGGATGGCGACCGAGCTCCCGCCGGCCTCCGTCCGCAAGGTCCGCTCGATTCTGGTCCAGCCGACGGCCGTCGAGGAGGGGTTCTCCCGCGAGATGATCCTCCTCATCGTCGGCGGCGTCGTCGCCGCGGTCTTCTGGGTGGTCGCGGCCCTCAACTACTTCGGGACGATCACGATCCTGCTCGCGCCGGGCGAGCCGGCGGGCGCGAACCCGGCGATCGACTTCTTCGTTCTCGGCATGCTCTGCCTGATCGCGCCGTACGGCTTCGCCGAGACGGCCCGACTCCGCCGGATCTCGAAGATCGAGGAGCGGCTGCCGGACTTCCTGCGCGACGTCGCCGAGGCGGGCCGGTTCGGCATGACGCTCCCGGACGCGATCGTCGTCGCGAGCACGGGACGCTACGGCCTCCTGACGGACGAGATCAAGAAGATGGCGAGCCAGATCGAGTGGGGCGTCCCGGTCGCTCACGCGCTCGACCTCTTCGAACAGCGCGTGCCGACCCCGCTCACCCAGCGGGTCGTGTCGATCGTCACGCGCGCGAACGAGGCGGGCGGGAACGTCGCGGACGTCCTCACGATGGTCGCCCACGACACCCGGGAGGCGCAGCTCGCCCAGCAGTCGCGCCAGATCTCGATGCTCACCTACGTGACGGTGATTTACATCTCGTTCTTCGTCTTCCTCGTCACGATCTACATCATGGCCGCGGTGTTCCTGCCGCAGATGATCACGGCCGGCTGCGGGGTGTCGACCGGTACGCTCTCGAATTCGGGAGCGATCACGCTCGCGTTCCAGTTCGTGCCGGTGCTGTTCCTCGCGTTCATGGTCGCGGTGATCGTCCACGCGGTCGGGGACGGCATCATGGCGGGCGTGCTGTTCAACGGTCGGATCCCCGAAGGGCTCCAGCACGCGACGATCATGCTCGCCGCCGGCTGGCTCATCATGCGGTTCGTCGTACCGCCCCTGGTGCCGCACTGCAGTTGACGGAGGACGAAGGTCGATGGCGCAGGGCGTGAGCGAAGAGAACGAGGTCGCCCCCGACTACGAGACGGGCGCCATCTCGACCCAGCAGCAGCGCCGGAAGCGGTTCTCGCCGTTTTTGAACCTCGGCGCGTCCCTGCGGAAGGGCTCGGCGGAGCCGCGACCGGTGAAGCTCGCCCGGCTCGGCGTCTCGGGCCAGGGCTCGGAACGCGAGATGACCGCGGTGCCGGGGCTCGCCGACCCGGCGCTCAAGGAGCTCGACCTCGCGCCGATCCGTCCCGGCCTGTCCTACGTTCGCATCACGTTCCACAACACCCGCAACGAGTTCCTCTACGAGGTAATCGAGCCCCCGCTCTCCCGCATCGAAAAAGACCTCCTCGAGCGACTGCGCGTGGTGCTCATCGACCAGTTCGAGCCGCTCCCCGAGCATGACCCCGAGACGAAGCGGCGCGAGCTCCGATTGATGGTCGACCGCCAGCTCCAGGAGTGGGAGCTCGCCCCGAGCCCGGTGACGAAGGGGCGAATCCTCTACTACCTCGAACGGGACTTCATCGGCTACGGCGTCATCGAAGTGCCGATGACCGACTCCGAGGTCGAGGATATCTCGTGCGACGGTCAGAAGATCCCGCTCTACATCTACCACCGCAAGTACGGATCGATCCGCTCGAACTTGAGGTTCGATACGGCCGAGCAGCTGAACGATTTTGTCGTCTGGCTCGCGCAGCGCTCGGGCAAGCACATCTCGGTCGCGAGCCCGGTCCTCGACGCGACCGTGCCGGACGGCTCGCGTCTCCAGGCCACCCTCGGCGAGCATGTCACGAAGCGCGGGAGCACGTTCACGGTCCGGCGGTTCCGCGACAATCCGTTCACGCCGGTCGACCTCCTCAAGTTCAAGACCATGGGCCCCGAGATGATGGCGTACCTCTGGATCGCCATCGAGAGTGGCCAATCGATGATGGTCTGCGGAGGCACGGCGAGCGGGAAAACGACCACGCTCAACGCGACGCTCCTGTTCATCCCGCCCCAGATGAAGATCGTCTCGATCGAGGACACCCGGGAGCTGAACCTTCCGCACGAGAACTGGGTCCCGTCGCTCACGAAGGCCGGGTTCGGCGCGAAGAACCTCGTGAGCGGCAAGGCGGCGGGCGAGATCGACATGTTCGACCTCCTCGCGGCGGCGCTCCGCCAGCGCCCGCAGTACCTGATGGTCGGCGAGGTGCGCGGCGCCGAGGCGTTCATCGTCTTCCAGGCGATGGCGACCGGGAAGACCTGCTACACGACGTTCCACGCGGAGAGCGTGAGCGCGATGGTCCACCGGATGGAGAACCCGCCGATCTCGCTCCCGCGCTCGCTCGTCTCGGCGCTCAACCTGGTCCTCCTCCAGCGGCAGGTGAAGGTGGGCACGAAGATGACCCGCCGCGTCCAGTCGCTCACCGAGATCGTCGGTCTGGACCCCGAGACCAACGAGCTGATCACGAACTCGGTCTACTCGTGGAACCCGGCGGACGACACGTTCCTCTACTCGGGCCACTCGTACATCTACGAGCACGTCGCACTGATGAAGAACCTCTCGATGAAAGAGATGGAGCGCGAGGTCCGCAACCGCGTCGATCTGCTCGACTACATGGTTGCGAAGGACGCCCAGGCGACCCGGCAGAAGCCGTACACCCACCGGGACGTCGGCCAGCTCGTCGCCTACTACTACAAGGAGCCCCAGAAAGCGCTCGCCGAGGCGCGCGCCGAGCTCCAGCGGCTCAAGGCGACCGCCCCGCCCGGCCCCCGGTCGAGCTGAGGACGTGGCCCCTCGCGGGGGCAGGTCTATCCACCCCCGCGACTCTTCCGACCGCGAGGGCCCGCGCTGTCGCTGTTCGCCGAGATCGCACTCCCCCGGGGCCGGTCGGTCCAGCTGTATCGCGAGGACGCGGTCCCCGGCCTTCCGTTCCGGCTCGGCCGCTCCCGAGCCGACGTGGTCGTCACGAGTCCGCCCTACAACCTCGGGGTTCCCTACGGCACCTACCGCGATGACCGGCCCCGCGAGGAGTACCTCGGTTGGACCGGCCGGGTCCGGGACGCCGTTCGGTCGGTCCTCGCGGAGCGGGGCTCGTTCTTCCTGAACGTGGGCGGGCCTCCGTCCGACCCGTGGCTCCCCTGGGACGTGGCCCGGGAGGTCGCGCGCGGATTCGTGCTGCAGAACGTCCTGCACTGGGTGAAGTCGATCGCCATCGACCGGGCGAGCGCGGGCCGCGCCGCCGGCTTGACCGCCGACCTCGCGCTCGGCCACTATAAACCCGTGCAGTCGCGACGGTACGTGCACGGAGCCCAGGAGTATGTCTTCCACTTCACGCGGCACGGAGTCGTCCCTCTCGACCGGCTCGCGGTCGGGGTGCCGTACGGCGACAAATCGAACGTCCAGCGTTGGCGTGCGGGCCACTCCGACCGCCGCTGCCGCGGCAACACCTGGTTCCTCCCGTACCCTACGATCCGCTACCGCGCACGCGACCGGCCCCATCCGGCGACGTTCCCGCCCGAGCTCCCCGAGTGGTGTGTCCGGCTCCACGGACTCGCCCGCACGCATCTCGTCGTCGACCCGTTCGTCGGCATCGGCTCGAGCGCGGTCGCGGCCGCCCGGCTGGGCGTATCGTTCGTGGGCTTCGACCTCGACGCGGAGTACCTGCGCGTCGCGGCCCGGCGAGTGCGCGACGAGCTCCGTCGGGCGCCGGGGCGCGGTACCTGAGCGACGGACGGGCCGGACTGGCCCCGGACTACTCTTCCTTCTCTTCGGGCCGGGACTCCCCCGTGGTGGGGGGCGACCACTCGCGCATCGGCGTTCGCTTGACGCCCGCCGCGACGGCGAGGGCGTTCTTCGTGCTCGACTTCACGGCCTTGCCGGTCGCGACGGCACCGTCGCGCACCGCCGTGGCGGCCCGGACGGTGCCGGCGCCGATGGCGACCCCCGCGTTGGAGATGCGTTGCGGGATGCGGCGCATCTCGGTGTCCATCGCCTTGCCAAGGTTCGCGAAGTCGTCCTGAATCTCGAGGCCGAGGTACTTCGCTTCTTTCGCGGTCGCGGTGCCGAACCGCTCGATCTTGTTGTCGAGGTCGGAGAATTCGTGGGCAAAATCACGTCCCACCCCCCCCGCGGCGTGACGCATCACGGCGAGGTGGGCCCGGAACTGGGCCTCTTCGCGGGAATCGCTCATGGTCGGTCGGCGAGAAAGCGCCGGGTCGGGAGATAAAGGTTGACGGGCACGCGCAGCGCCCGTCAGCCCCCCATCCGGCGGTCGGCCTTGCGGCGCCGCCCCCGGGCCCCGGCGGGCGGCGTCACGGGGGCCGCCATCGGTTCGACCGGCATGACCCGCCGCTCGGTCTCCTCGCCGTGGGCCCATCGGACGAGCAGCTCGACCCCAAGGCGCGCGGGGTCGGTGACGACCATCTCGCCGCGGAGCGTTCGCGCGATCGCGCGCGCCGCCGGCTCGTACTCGGGATGTTCGGACTTGAGGAGGAGGACCGTGCTCCGGAGGTCGGTCACGGTCGCGAGCTCGCGGGCCCGCTCGAGCGCGTGCTCCATCGCGACGTCGAGCTGGCCGCTGCGGACCCGGCTCTCCTCGTCCGTGTACGCCTCGGGAAGGCCGTCCGTGATGAGGTAGAACTCACGGCGGGTCGCCCGGGAGGCGCGCAGGAGGAGGTGCGCCGCGCGCAGCGCCTCCGCCGTGTTCGTGAACGCACCGGCCTTGCACTCCCACAGCTCCACGAGGTCGAGGACCTGCACGTCGTTGTCGAAGGCGAGCACGTCGATCGTGGCGTCCGGGTACCGCCGTCGGATCGCCACGTACAGGGCGAGGAGGGCTTTCTTCGACGCCTCGAGCTTCCCCTCTTCCGACATGCTGCCCGAGCGGTCGAAGGCGAGCACGATGTGGACGCGCTCGCTCGTGATCTCTCGGAAGACGTAGCTCGTCGATTCGTCGATGTGCTTCGAGCCCGTGAACCGGGCCGCGAGGAGCGAACCCGGCACATCGAGGTGGGCGATCTCCTCGGCCCG
>DASPOD010000027.1:0-22742 GCA_035626215.1 Thermoplasmata archaeon | reverse complement strand
CATCGTCGGCCGGGCACTCCCCCTCGGCCGGGACGGGCTCAAGCCGGTGCAGCGCCGGATCCTCTGGTCGATGTGGGAGTCCGGGGCGACGCACGACCGCCCGTACCGCAAGAGCGCGAGGACGGTCGGCGAGGTCCTCGGCAAGTACCACCCCCACGGGGACATCGCGGTCTACGACGCGCTCGTGCGGATGGCGCAGCCGTTCAGCCTGCGCTATCCGCTCATCGACGGCCAGGGGAATTTCGGGTCGATCGACGGCGACGCCCCGGCCGCGATGCGGTACACCGAGGCCCGCCTCTCCGCGATCGCGGAGGAGCTCCTCCTCGACATCGAGAAGGAGACGGTCGAGTGGACCGACAACTTCGACGGGACGCTCAAGGAGCCCCTCCTGCTCCCCTCGAAGGTCCCGAACCTGCTCGTCAACGGCTCCGCCGGGATCGCGGTCGGCATGGCGACCAACATGCCGCCTCACAACCTCGGCGAGGTCGTCGACGCTCTCCTGATCTTGCTCGCCCGGCCGGACGCCTCGCTGGACGACGTGATGAAGGTCCTCCCCGGCCCGGACTTCCCTACGGGCGGCTACCTCTCCACGGAGGGGATCCGGGAAGCGTACGAAACCGGCCGTGGAATGATCCACCTCCGCGGGACGGCGGAGATCCGGGAGCGCTCGGGGAAGGACGAGATCGTCCTGACCGAGATCCCGTACGAGGTGAACAAGGCGGACCTGCTCCAACTGATCGCCGACCTCGTGAAGGGGAAGCGGCTCGACGGAATCACCGACCTACGCGACGAGTCGGACCGCCACGGGACGAGCGTCGTCATGGAGCTCCGCCGCGACGCTCCGTCCGAGATCGTCCTGAACCGGCTCTACGAACACACCCCGCTCGAGACGAGCTTCGGGGTGATCAACCTCTGCCTCGTCGAGGGCCACCCGAAGGTCCTCTCGCTCCTCGAGCTGCTCGCGCTCCACCTCGACCACCGTCGGACGATCCTCACCCGTCGGACGAAATTCGACCTCCGGAAGACGGAGGAACGGCTCCACATCCTCGAGGGCTTCCTCACCGCGATCGACCACATCGACGAGGTGATCCGGATCATCCGCCGGTCGAAGGACGTCCAGGTCGCCGAGACGAACCTGATGGGTAAGTTCCTCCTCTCGAGCGAGCAGGCGAAGGCGATCCTCGACATGCGGCTCGCCCGCCTCACGGCGCTCGAGCGGGAGGCGGTCGAGAAGGAGAAGACGGAGAAGGAGGCGCTCGCGAAGCAGCTCAAGGCGATCCTCGCCTCCCCGAAGCTCCTCGACCAACTGATCTCCGACGAGCTCACCGACTTGAAGAAGCGGTTCGGCGACGCCCGCCGCACCCGGATCGTCCCCGCGTTCACCGAGCGGACGCTCGAGGACCTGATCCCCGACACGGACGTGGTGGTGCTCGTCACGCGGGACGGTTACGTGAAGCGCCTCCCGCTCGACCAGTACCGCCGGCAGCGACGCGGCGGCCGCGGCCTCATCCAGATGGAGACGAAGGAGGAGGACTTCGTCATCCGGACGTTCGTGACGCGGACGCACGACGACGTGCTGTTCCTCACGAACCTCGGCCGGGTGTACCGGCTCAAGGCGTACGAACTCCCCGAGGGGAGCCGCCACTCGAAGGGGAAGGCGGTCATCAACCTCCTGCCGAAGCTCAAGGACGGGGAGCGCGTTCAGACGCTGCTGCCCCTCCGGACCCTCGCCGGGGAGGGGTCGCTCGTCTTCGCGACCCGCAAGGGACTCGTGAAGCGGACGAACCTCGACGAATACCAGAACATCCGCACGAACGGCATCCAGGCGGTCCTGCTCGAGGAGGGGGACGAGCTCGTCGACGTCGTCCTCGTGACGAACGAGGCGACCGAGATCCTCCTCGCCACCCTGGCCGGGCAGCTCGTTCGGTTCCCGCTCGCCGAAGTCCGCGCGATGGGTCGGGCCACCTACGGCGTGATCGGAGTCCGCCTCTCCGAGGCGAAAGGGGACAAGGTGGTCGCGATGGCGCCCGTGGACGAACGGTTCCCGATGTTGCTCTCGCTTACGACGACCGGCTACGGCAAGCGTAGCCCGACCGCGGATTATCGGCGCACCCGGCGCGGGGCGAAAGGGGTCCGCACGATCAAGACGGGCGGCCGGAACGGCTCGGTGGTCGCCGTCCTCCCGACGACCGATGCGAGCGAGGTGCTCGTCACGACCGAGCACGGGATCACGATCCGCATGGCGGTGAAGGGGATCCGCTCCCAGGCCCGCAACACTCTCGGCGTCCGCGTGATCCGCCTGGACGAGGGCGACACGGTCCGGGACGCGGTGATTCTCGAGCCTCCGATCGAGGGGAACGGACCCGAGGGGACCGCCGGCAAGTCCGCCCCCGCGGAGCCCGAGCCGGAATCACCGGAGCCCCCCGCCGAGGACGAAGAGTCCGAGGACGAGGCGGAGGACGACGAGGAGACGACGGACGAAGGCCCGGCCCCGGACGACTCGTCCGACGACGACACGGAGGACGACCATGCGTCGTCGCGCGAAGCGGGGTAAGACGGTCCTCCTCTGCCCGAAGTGCGGCTCGGTGCGGGTCACCCTCATCGCCGGGTCGATCATCGGTCAGGTCTACCACTGCGCCAAGTGCGACTACGTCGGCTCGCTCGTCTTCGAGACCGAGGTCGCCGAGGACGGGACCCCGATCGGACCGCCGCCGTCCGACGAAGGGTAGGTCGCGCTACGGCGCGTCCGGTTCGTCAAGCTCGCTGGCCGGGGGGTTCGGCCCGGCGCCGAGCCGCTGGGCGGCCCGGACGAGGGCGAGCGCTTGCACGGTCGGCGCGACGTCGTGGGTCCGCACGATGGCGGCCCCCCGCTCCGCCGCCACCACGGCCGCGGCGAGCCCGGCCTCGAGGCGGCGCGCCGGGTCGTCGTTGCCGAGCACCCAGCCGAGGAACGATTTGCGGGACGCGCCGACCACGACCGGATAGCCGAGGCTGCGGAACTCGCCGACGTGGAGGAGGAGCTCGAGCGACTGCTCCGCCGATTTCCCGAACCCGAGGCCGGGGTCGATGAGGATCCGGTCGGGGGGAATCCCGTCGGCCACGGCCCGGTCGGTCGCCGCGGCGAGCGCGTCGAACACCTCGGCCCGTAGGTCCCCATAGACGAGCTCCGACTGCATCGTCGCGGGCTCCCCGCGCATGTGCATCGTGACCACCGCCGCCCCGGTGCGGACGACCACGCGACGCATCTCCTCGGAGCGCAGCCCCTCGATGTCGTTGATCATGTCCGCGCCAGCGTCGACCGCTCGCGCCGCCACCTCCGCATGGCGGGTGTCGACCGAGATCGGCACGGAGATTCGCCCTGCGAGGCCCGCGAGCACCGGGGCGATCCGCGACCACTCCGCCTCGGCCGATACCGGCGTCGCCTTCGGCCGGCTCGACTCGCCGCCGATGTCGATGATCGAGGCGCCCTCGGCCGCGAGGCGTTCGGCGTGGGCGATCGCGTCCGCCGGCTCGAGGAAGCGACCGCCGTCCGAGAACGAATCGGGCGTCACGTTCACCACCCCCATCACCCGAGGGGAGTCGCTGACCACGAACGAGTGGTGCGGGCCCGGGATTGTCCGGGGAACGCGGGTGACGTACGCCCGGAGTGCCCGTTCGACCTCCGTCGCGGCCTCCGCGAGCCGGAACGGCTGGCGCCGCAGCTTCGGCAGGAGCCGCTGGTACTGCCCCCACGTCGCCAGGATCACGACCGAGGTCGAGGCGACCGAGTGGTCGGCGATTCCGCGGGCGTGGGCCGAGTCGGCGCCGACCGAGAGGGTCTCCTGCTTGAGGAGCGGGGCCGCCTTGAGCGAGACCCCGTCCACTCGGACCGGGTAGATCCGGCCCTTCCGGGTCATGATCGCGACCCCCTCGGGGTCGCTCTTCGTACGCTCGACCTCGCGCGCGACCTCGGCGAGCGTTTCGACCTCGAGGACCCGGGCCGGATGGCGCCGGGGTACGGGAGCCGAGACGGGCGGGTCGGACACGGCGGCGGGGATGGGAACGGGCCGAGAAAAAGAAGCGGGCGAGCCGGCGGCACGGTTTTCCGTGAGCGAGGGCGTGCCGCGCCGGAGCGGCGATGGCTCGGCGGGGTCGACTCGTCGCGGTGGAAGGGAGCTCGGCGTCCGGCAAGACGACCGTGGTCGCGGCGGCCGCCCACGCTCTCGGCTGGCGAACCCTTCCCGAGGCATTCGACCGGCTCGACCCCGCACTGTCCCTCGACTTCGCATCCCCTCACGACCTACGGCGGCTCGAGGAGACGTTGCTCGCGGAGGAAGCGCGGCGGTACGAGGAGGCTCGGCGGCTCTGCGCGAGGGGGGTCACGGTCCTCGCCGACACCGGCTTTCTCGGCCCCCTCACGTACACCTTCGGGCTGGTAAACCTCGGCTTGGCGCCCGCTGCGGTGGCGACGGAGCTCGTGACAAGCGCGCGGTCGCTCGTGCGAGCGGGGCGGCTCGGGCTGCCGGACGTGACCGTCTACCTCCGCACGACCGCGCACGAGCGGGCGGGCCGGGCCCGGGCCGACCCGTCTCAGCACCCCCCCGAGCTCTTTCCCCGGCACGAGGCGGTCGGAAGGTTCGAGCGGAGGTTTCTTGAGCGGGAGCTCGCGGCCGTCCGCCCGGCCGGGCTTTGCATCCTACGCGCCCACGGCCCAACGGCCGCGCTGGCCCGTCGGCTCGCGCGAATCGTCGAGGCCACCCCCGTCCGTCCAGCGTCCCGGGGCGATGCGCTCGCGCTCCTCGCCCGGCTCGGGCGACCGGCCCGAGAAATCCGCCGGTCGACGCTCCGCCCCAATCGTTAAAAAGGCCACCCGGCCTGCTCCGCTCCCTCGCTACGACGGACCGATGAAGCCGCTCGATGCCCTGCAACAGAACCTCCACAAGCGTGTCCTGGTGGAGCTGAAGGGCGGACGCTCGTTCCGGGGCACGCTCGATGCGTACGACCAGCACCTCAATCTGGTCCTCTCCTCCGCCGAGGAGGTCGTGAAGGACCAGGTGACGCCCCGTACCGGCCTCACGCTCGTGCGCGGCGACTCGATCATCTACATCTCGCCGTGAGTTAGCCACGCTCGCAAGGAGACGAACATGGGAAAGGGAACACCGGCCCGCCGCGGAGGAAAGATCGTCCACATCATCTGCCGCCGCTGCGGCCGCCACTCGTTCCACCGCCAGAAGGGCGTCTGCGCTTCGTGCGGATTCGGCGCCTCGCCGCGCCGGCGCGGGTACGACTGGGCGAAGCTGAAGTAACCGCCCCGGCGGGGGCACGGTGGAAGCTACTCCCCGTCCGGGGCCGCCACCTTCACGACGGTGCCACCGCATCGGGGGCAGGTCGGGCAGGGCCCCGATTCGCTCCTCCCGCACCGTACGCATAACCAAGTTTCGCGGGGCAGCTCTCTCGTCGAACGACGCGTAGGACCCTGTCGCGCCGCGGTACGCCGCACCAGGCGAGCCGACCACGCGAGCACCGTCACTTCGGTCGCGATCCCCGCGGCGACGAGCACGGCGCCGACGATTTCCCACGCCGGCGTCCGTTGGATCCACCCCCACACGATGAGGTAGGCGCCGAGCAGGATCAGCACGTGGTACAGGAAGAGCGGACCACCGACCTTCCGGAGCACCGATGAGGTTCCGACCGGACCGCGGTCCGACGCGGGTCCGAGCTCCCGAACCGCAGATTCGGGCGTGTTGGATCCTCCCACGGCCGGACAACGGCCGGACGCTCTTGTTCATTCTGCCTGCCACTCCGGACCCGCGCGGCGACGAGCCGACCTCTACGCCGCCCTCCCGCAGGAGGATGGAGACCCGTGACCCCTGCGGTCCGTTTCCCACGTCGCTACCCGATCGAGAACAACCGAACGCGGGAGACCGCAGGTTCGTTCATGAGCGCGTATCGCAGCGGTCGGTCGACCGCGTTTCGGATGCCGACCCGGCGACCGACGAGGATGGCATTCACCCGCTCCACGCTAGGTCGAACCTCGACCCGACGGCCGGACACCACGTCCTCGCCATCATCCTCCCGCGAAATACCCAGGACCCGACAGAGCCGGCCGGGACCCGAAGCGGCCTTGGGGGGCAGTCCCTTCACCGCGCCCGCGCGCACCAAGACGGCCTCCCCGCGCCGCGCCACGAGGTTCGCGCAGACGACCTGGTGAATCCGATACACGTAGAGGGTTCCGGGCCGTGAAAACATCGAGCGGTTCCGCGGCGTGGGACCGCGGAACGCATGGCTCGCGGGGTCGTTGCGCACGTAGGCCTCGGTCTCCACGATCCGCGCCGACCGAACGTCCTTTCCGAAGCGTACGGTCAGCGTCGCACCGAGGAGGTCGCGCGCGAGCTGGTCCGCGGGCCGATCGAAGAAGCCTCGGCCGGCCCTAGAGGACCTTCCCCCGGTCGCAGAGCGGCGTACCGTCAACCGCTACCGTCGCCTCCCCGACAGTGATCCAGGAGAGGAACCGACATCGGTTCCGGCCCCCGTAGAGCGAGTTCCCACCGATCGCCACGGTCACGGTCCCGGCCTCTTCGTCCTCGGCCCGGGGTACGCCGGGGGCGAGCTCGGGATTGAGACCTAGGGCGAACAGCGACACCGTGTCCCCGCCCCGGGGCGCCCGCGCGAACTCACTCTCGAACGCTTCGCCGCCCTCGGTGTACCAGTAGTTGCGAAGCCGTCCGCTCTCGACTTCCCACTGGGCCCCCTCGGCTCGACCCGACGATAGGAAGCTCGGCCGATTCGCGACCACCATCCCCTCGGCGGAGCTCTCGTCCACCGCCACGACGACCGACCCAGCCGGGGAAGTCGCCACGGGCCGGGAACGACCCCGATCCGCGGGACCGAAGGCCCCGTCGTCGACCCACGGGACCCGCCGGCGCAGTCGCAGCCTTAGGTCGGTGCCGTTCGTGGCCATCAACCGCAGCTCCCGGCCTTTCGCGAGGAGCGCGGCGGCTCGTTGACCGTCCTTGCGGAGCGAACCGTAATCGACCTCGGTGATGCCCCGGATGAGCTGGCTCCTCCACATCGCTCCCGGCACGCCCCAGTGCGCCGCCTGCGCGTCCGAAGAGTATCCGAGCAGGCAACGAACCGCGCGCACCCGGCTCTTCCGGGCGAGGGTGAGCCACTCATCGTCGGCGCCGACGAACGGTGAGAGCAGATGCGCGGGGAGCGCGTGGAGGCGGGGCCGGTCGGCCGGGCCCGGAAAGAACACCAGCGCGTCCGCGTGGGCGAGCGCGGCGCGCACCGGACGGGAGACCCCGGCCCATCGCCGGGGTGGGGAGGCGCCCTCGACGCTGCGCCAGAACGCCGCCTCGTCCTCCAGGAGGAGGAGGGCCCGAGCCCCGAGCCGGCGCGCCTCCGTCACGCAGGCGGTCGCCCAGGCGAGGGTGTGGTTCCAGCTCGCGACCACGACGTGCTCGCCACGGCGGACGCCGAGCGCACGACCGACGATCGCCCGCGCAACGGCGGGCGGGGTCACTTCCTCGGCCGGCATCAATAACAGTACGTAAGCCGCGCCCCGATTAAGGATTCGAACCGCGCCAGCGAGCGACGATCTCCGGAGCGCGCGCCCCCGGCCGCGCCAGCGCGCGGGCCACGGCGACGATCACGCGACCGGCGTCCGAGCGGTCGGCGGGGAACCCGACCGGTCGGAGCGACCCGGGAAAGTGGGCCCAGCCGTCCTCGCGCCGCGCGGCCCGTCGCACCACGTCCGAGACGCGACGGCCCCGCGCGAAATCCGCGATGTCCCGGCGTAACGCCCGAGCGACGCCGGCGTGTCGGGCGAGGTCGAGCCAGGCGCGAACCTTCTCGGGTCGGTGCGGTCGCCGGGCCGCTCCGCGACCGAGGATCCCATTGAAGTACAGGAACGGACCGCCGAGCTCCATCGCCTCGATCAGCGTTCGACTCCCGGTCACGACCCGCATCTCGGCCCGCCGGAATCGGCGCCTCCAGGCTCGCGGAGGAACCGCGTCGGTCACCAGCCGGACCCAGGGGCCGCCGGGCACGGTCGGCCACGGTCGCGGAGAGCGGACCCAGAGGCTCACCCGAGGCCGCGTTTCTGAAAGGCCGCGGATGACCTCGGCCGCGATTCGCTCCGCGCTGGCCGGGCTCGCATACCAGACCCATTCCCGGGGCCCCGACCGGGACCGACGGCGGGACGAGCGGGGGGCACGGTGACCGGAGCCGAGCGGCCCGGTCTGCACGGCCTCCGGGAACTCCCGGGCGAACGCGCGGTCCGGACGGAACGTCGCGAAAAGATGGAGGACGTTCGGCCGGTCGAATCCCCGGAACTCGCGGAACGCAGCGCGGAACGTGGGGACCTCCTGAGCCGCTTCCGCGGCTCGGAGCCGACTCGGAAGAGCGTGCGCAGGCACGCCCCCCTCGCGGAAGCGTTCCCGAGTTTCCTCCCGGCTCGAGAGGGTCCGAGCGAACTCTTCGAGGCTCACGTGGAGGGTCCGGTCGGGCCCGTACGCCGCCTCGACGTTCCGGCACTCGACCTCCCAGGGACCGCCCCGGCCGAACCGCACGGGACGGGACGGGGCGGCGCTCACCCCCCACGACGGCGCGAGCGTGAGCGCGGCGGCGCCGCGACGGTCGATCGAACGCCGTCGCTCGACCGGCGGCCACTCCCAGGGACCGTCCACGTCCTGCGGGAGAGCGCGGCCTTCGGCTCGGTAGAGGGTCGGGCGGAACCCGGCGGCGGCAAGGTACCGCCCGGCGGCGAGGACCTCCTCGATGTCGCCGAGTCCGCCGCCCACGACCGCCGGGAACAGGTAGACGTCCACGCCGCGCGTCGGGGCGGCGCAGTCAGTCGACGGTCCGATAGAGCGTCCAGAGCGCTCGCGCATGCCGGAATCCCGCCGCCTCCAAGGCGGCCCGCGCTCGCCGGTCATCCTGCGCGACCATGCTGACGATCCGGGGCGCCTGGCGGGCCGCGCACCAGGCACCGGCGGCACGGATGAGCTCCGCCGCGAGCTCGTCGTCCACCGACGGCCCGATCGTGGGGGAGCTCACGTGGGCCGCCTCCATCGCCCGCGAAACGCTCGCCGCGACGTGCGCCTCGGGCCCGTGCCCCCGGTCGACGACCCACGAGGCCTCCTCCGAATCGAGGAGGCGGCTCACCATCCCGCTGCCGAGGAAACGCCCCCGTCCGGTCGGCAGGACCGCTTCGGCCTCGGGAGGCGTTTGGCGTCGCACGAGCTCGACGAGGGACGACACATCCGAACGCTGCATCGGCCGGATCGATGAGGGTCCCGCCGAGGCCCTGGTGAATTGTCCGACCGCGTCGTGGAGGAGCTCGGAACGCTGGCGGAGCGGCCGGTAGCCGAGCGAGTCGTAGAGAGCTCGGGCCCCCGTGTTGGAATCGAGCACGTCGAGGACGATGAACCTCCGTCGGGCGGCCCGGGCGGACCGAAGCGCCTCCGCGAGCATCGTTCGGGCATATCCCCGCCGTCGGTACGCAGCGTCGACGACGACGTTGCTGACGTATGCGGCGCCTTCGGGGAAGCTCACGAGCGTCGTCGCGACCACCCGACCATCCGCCTCGACCACGAGCGCCCGGACGATCGGCCGGCCGAACGCCTTCAGGATCGCGAGGATCAGCCGAGCGTCCCACCGGAAGATCCGTCGGAAGATTTTCTCGAACTCCTCAGGTCGGCTGCCCAGGACCGCCGACTCCTCCGGGAACCCGACGTTCATCAGCTCGAGGAAGGAGCGGCCGTCCTCGCGCCGAAGGTCCCGGAGCATCAGCCGGCGTCCTCGTCGTCCGCGGTCGACGGAAGCGCGACCTCGAACAAGGCGCGGACGGTCGGTGACGGTCGGTCGGCGCGCAGCTCGGGGAGCGGGAGCCGGGCGATCCGGTCGAGCTCCTCCTCGCTGAGCCGGGCGAAGGCGTCCATCAGCGAGCGGTGGATGAGGGGGTCGGGGAGGCCGTGGGAGAGGCGACCGAGCGCTTGGACCACGGCGTCAAAGAGGCGGCTCTCCGCATCCGACGTGAGCCCCTCGGGGGACGGCTCCTCGGTGGGAGGAGCGCCTTCGACCGGAGGTCGCGTCTGGTAGAGGAGGCGCACGAGGTCTTCCCGCGCCCCATCGTCGCCGAGGCGACCGAGCGACCAGACCGCCGCGAGGCGGACCTCGGCCGCCGCGTCGAACAGCTCCTCGCGGAGCCGGGGGGCCGCCTCGGCGAGACCGAGGGAGCCGATTGCGTAGATCGCCCCGCGACGGACCCACGGGTGGCTGTCGTGCAGGAGGTCGAGGAGCGGCGCGAGGTCCTCCGGGGTGCCGACCGAACCGAGCGCGACCGCCGCGGCGCCGCGGACCGACCAGTACGGGTCGTGGAGATGCTGCCGCGCGACCGCGCGGGCCTCGGGCGGCGCGAGCACGCCGAGCGCGTGGACGGCGCAGACACGGATCCAGTGCGAGGGGTGCTCGGCCCACTCGACGAGCGCGCTCGTGGCCGCCGGGTCACCGATCCGTCCGAGGGCCACCAGCACGGCGGGCTTCTCCCACGTCTCGGGGGTCCCGAGCAGGCGGAGGAGCGCGGGGACGCTCGCGCGGTCCCGGTGCCGCCCGGCGACGACGGCCGCGGCCACGCGAACGCGGCGGGCGGGGTCCGCGAGGTACCTTCGGGTGATCGCCCAGCGTTCCGGGTCCGCCGAACGACCCACCGCCAGCACGGCCTCCCGACGGACACGGTCGACCGGGTCAGTGAGCAACTGCTCGATCGCCGGGAACTCCGCGTCGGGGTCGAGCCGGCCGAGCGCGACGGCGACCGCCCGACGGACCACCGGAGAGTCATCCCCCGCGTGACGAGCGAACGCCGGCAGCGATCGCGCGTCCGCGAGGGTGAGCAGCGCGAACGTCGCCTTCGCGCGCACCTCGGCCTCGGCGTCGTCGAGCGCCCGTTCGAGCGCCTCCCGATGCTCGGTCCGTCCGATCGCACCGAGGGCGTCCACCGCCGCCGCACGCACCCGAGCGTCCGGGTCGTGAAGCGACGCGACCAGCGTCGAGCCTGCGCGGGGGTCCTTGAGGATACCGAGCGCGACCGCCGCGGTCTCGCGCACCCCGGCGACCGGATCGCTCAGGGCGAGCAGGAGGGGCCCGATATCCTCGACCGCCCCGGCCCGCACGCTTTCCCGGATCGCGGCGGCGCGCGCCGCCGCGGAGGAGCTGTCCGGGACGGAGGCCCGTCGGTCCGAGCGCTTATGCGAAGGGCGACGCGAACGGTCGGCCACCGTCGGTTCACCGAATCGGGGGTTAATAGCTCCCGTCGGGCGCGAGGGGCCCGAGGCGCGATTGATGCAGCTCTTCGGGCGACCGGTACTCCTCTCGCTCGGGAGCCGGCGCGACGCTCCAGCGCGTCCGCAACGCCTCCCGGTCGACCCCGAGCGCGGCGAGGAGCGTCTCCGCGGACCGGGCGAGCAGGTCGAGGTAGCCGTCGATATCGTACCGCTCGTCGCCGACGAGGAGCTCGGCCGGCCGGACCCGGTCGCGGAACGAGCGGCTCCGCCGGTCGAGGAGCACGTACCGGACGACCTCGCCCGGCCCGCGCGTCGCGCCCGCCTCCTGGAGCTGCCGCAACGCTGCCACCGAGTCGGTGAACGTAACGAACGCCTCGGGCGCCTGCCCGATCCGATGGGCGATGAGGAGCTCGTCGACCGGCCACGTCCCGGCCCGGACCTCCTCGGCGAACAGGTCGGCCCGGGCGAGCACGCGCGGCACGAGCGCACGAACGCCCTCGGCGTCCCGGGCCGTGCGGAGGAGCGCGAGGACCTCCGCCTCGAACCGCCGCACGAGCCCGGTCGTGTCGTGCCGACGGGCCCCGATCCCGCGGAGCTTGAACTCCCCGTGCTCGTAGTAGCCAAAGTAGCGGTTCGGGACCCCGAGGCCGTGCGTCACCGCCGGTAAAAAAACGATCCAGCGGTACCGCCCCTCGTAGCCGAGCGGCATTCCGACCGTCCCGCTCACCCGTCGCGCGAACGCCTCCGGGTCCGGCGGGTGCGCGACGTCGACCGGGCGCAGCCACAGCGAATCGACGATCCCGTGGACGACCGAGTAACCGGTCCGCTCCGCTTCGGGGACGAGCCGGGCGATGAGCTCGCGGGCGTAGGCGTTGATCGCCTCGTGGCACTCGATCCGGCCGAACCGGGCGTTGCGGTACCCTTGGTAGCCGAACGCGGTGACGAGGATCCATTTGAGCATCTTCACCCGACGTTTGAGCCGCACCGCCTCCTCGGGCGCGAGGCCGGGTCGCTTGAGCGCCGCCTTGTAGGCGAGGCGGCGCTCGAGGAGCGGGGCGAGCGTGCGCGGGATGAGGCCGCGGCGACGCGTGCACGACCGGTAGCCGAGCCCCGGTGCGCGCACCGGGCTCGCGGGACAACACCGGCACTCGAGCGTCTCCGCGGAGAGGTTCTTCGTGACCATGATGTGCGGGTAGAGGCTCGCGAAGTCGAACTCGTCCACGTGGTCGTGGACCCCGACCGGCGGAAGGAAGATCACGCCGCCGCGGTCCGCGGCGACCAGCCGGTCGGCCCGCCGGAACCCTTCGGGGCGATTCTTCTTCCAGGGGACGTGCGCCCCGAGCTCGAGAGCGTGGGCCATCTCCATCGCGGTGAAGCAGGTTCCCGGGGACTGACGGACGACCGTCGTGAGGGATAGGCGCGAGAGGCGTGCCGCGTCGACGAGCCCGGCCAGCTCGGCGTCGCGGTAGAGGAACGAGTTCTCCCGGTCGATGTGGAAGCGGCCCGGTAGCGGGTAGAAGGCGTCCCGGTGGAGGATACGGCCGTACGACTCGAACGAGCGGGCCGGCCGGCTCGGTCGGAACCGCACCCGCTCCCGTCCGAGGCTGAACACCGCCGGCGATAGCCGGCACGCTTCCGCGCGGCGGTAGAGCCAGGGGAGGTCGAACGCGTCCCCGCCCTCCGTGAGGAGAACGTCCGGGTCGATGCGCGCGACCTCGCCGACGAGCGCGCGCAGGAGCTCTTCCTCCGGGCCCTCGAGCGTCACGTCATCCAAACGGACCGCGCCGATCCGGGCGTCGGGCGGCGGGATCCGGCCCCGCCGTTCCCCGGCGAGGTGGACCTCGAGCGGGACGACCTTGAGCGGCGGCGTCGCGTAGTCGATCGTCTCGGGCGGCTCGGTCGCCGTAAGCGCCGGCGCCCGGCCGACGACGGGAGCGAACGGATAGAGGTCGTGCGCGAGGTGGTAGAGCTGCGGCGGGCCGAGGTCGACGTCGTAGAGCGAGAACCGCTCGTATCCGCCCAACGCATCCACGGCCCGCGCGAGCGGGCGGCGGGCCGGGTTCCGGCTCGGGACGACCGAAAGGACCGGGCGGTTCCGCCGGTCGTAGAGCGACGGGCGTCCCGAGCCGAGCGCCACCGACTCGACGTCGGGGTGGTCGACGAGCCGGCGGGCGAGGAGGGCGAGGTCGTTGCGCGTTCCCGTCACGAGGAACGGGGGACGGTACTCGACCGCGGTGCGCCGCACGCGACCGGTGCGCGGCTCCTTCGTCCAGAGGACGACCGACCGGCCGTCGTCGCTCTCGGTGATGTCGATGAGCCAGCCGTCCGGCCGGGACGCGGCCGCCGGCGTTGCGACCGCCATCGCTAGCGACGGGCGGCGGAGGACGACTCGGCCCGGACCCGGACCGCGAGGTCGGTGAGCACGGAAAGGAGGATCGATTCGAGGAGGTCCGGGCTCCCGACGTACGTCGCCTGCGCGACGTAGCGACGGGCCCCCGTACGGACCATCTCGAACGCGGCGCGTTCCTCGGGGCTCGTGAGGAGCCGCGCGAACTCGTCCCAGCGTTTCATCCGTTCCTCGAGCGCCTGGCGGTAGGTCGGAGCGGTACGCCCCACGCGATCACCTCCTCGGCGAACTCGCCGCCGAACTGTTCCATGCCGGTCTGGCCGGCCGGACGCGGCACGAGCGCGACCCGGCCATCGTCCCGGAGCGCGCGGAGCCGGAGGACGCCGGGGCCCCGGGCGAACGTGATGAGGTCGGACCAAGGAGGTCCCTCGTCGGCGAGCGCACGGAACCGGGCGAAGCTCTCCGGGGCGAGCGTCAGGAGGAGGGGGAGACGCACCTCGCGGGCGAGCGCGGCCAGGGTCCGGGCGACGTGGCCGAGGAGGGCCGAGCGCTCCTCGTCGGGAATCTCCGCGTCCGCGAAGAGGGCCGGAAGGTCGTGGCCGACGAGCAGCGTCGGAGCGTGGCGGCGGACCTCGCGTGCCCATCCGTCCACGAGCGCGACCATCTGATAGGCGGTGAACGCACGGGCGAGGCGGATCCGGCGCAGGGTTTCGCCCGCGTCGACCCCGAATGCCCGACCGAGCTCGCCGATGCGGTACGGATGGAACCGGTTCGCTCCCTCGAGGAGGGAGATCCGGCCCCGGGCCCGTGCGCTGCCCGCGTAGAGGAGCTCGAGCACCGGTTCGACCGCGAGGGTGGGTCCGGTCCAGACGGTCGCCTCGCCCGCCGCGAACCGGCGCGCGAGCCAGGGAAACAGCGCCGGCTCCGTCGGGAGGAGCGGGGCGACCCGGGTCCGCCGGGGGTGAGGGGCCAGCTTCGGGCGGGCTGGCGGGTCGAGGGGCGGAGCGGACCGGTACTCGAACCGGGAAGCCTCCTCCGCGAGGAACTCCTCCGGCGCGAGCTCGGGCTCGGTGACCACCGCGTCGACCATCATGGATCGATCCGGTCGGAGAATCGGCCGGGCCGCTCTAAAGCGGCGGTTCGGGAGACCTTGAAACACCCTGAGAACGGGGGGTTTCACGGCGATTCGTCACCGTGCCATCACAACCATTATCCCGTGCGCCCGGCGTACTCGACCGGGACGCCATGTCGACCCCCGGAACCGTGGCCGCCCCCCCTCCACCGACGCCGCCCCCGCCCCCCCACCGGAAACCGCTCTACCTCGCGGTCATCGTCGCCGTGGTTGTGGCGGCCCTCCTCGTGGTGTTCTTGGTGCTGCCGGCCCTCACGCCCTCGAGCTCGGGAGCCAGCGCGGTGCTCACGTACCGCGGGGCCAATCCGGTCGCCGGCTCGACGGTCGGAGGGTATGCGGGCGGTGGCTGGACGCTCCTCTTCGCCGCCGGCCTCGATTCCGCCACGAACGAGACGTACACGGTGAACTCCACGGTCCTCGGGAACCTCACGTCCTACTGCACGTACACCCAGGTCGCTTCCGGGACCTCGCTCACCCTGCCCGCGTTCACCGGAAACCTCTCTTCGGGCAAGGCACCGGCTTGGGAGTTCGGCTACCGGAACTCCGCGGACGTCATCGCGATCGTGTCGGTCATCAACGGCCACGGGAGCGTGCTCGCCACCCTCTCGGGCGTCGACTGCGCCTTCTACGCACAGCTCTTCACCCCCGTGTCGGGGAACGTGATCGACAGCTCCGCCGCGGCGGCAGCGGTCGAGCCGAACGCCTCCGCGTTCCTCACGGCTCACCCGGGGGTTTCGGCGGAGTTCGGGCTGATCGGTGGACTGACCTTCGGCAAGGCCTCCCTTCCCGCCGAGTGGGAGGTGGAGTACTCTACCTGCACGTTCGGCCCGACCGCGTCCGGTACGGGCGACGTATTCAACGCCACGGTGAACGCCCTGACCGGCCACGTGCTCGGCTGGAACGTCACGCTCGGCGCATCGTGCGGCGGCTCCACGACCGAGGTGGTCGTGGGCCCGAGCCCGGTCTTGACCTCCGAGTTCGCGGGAACGACCCCGCGGGCCGTCGCGTCCGACTGAACTAAGCGTCGAGCCGCCCCCGGCGCGTGGGGGGCGAGAGGCCGAGCTCCTCGCTCAGGGTGCGGCAGTTCACGGCCGCGTCGCCGCGGAAATGGTTATTGAAGAACCCGTAGATCGTCGCGACGCTCTCGGTCAGCGCACGCACCCGCGGCACCCAGGCCGTGAGCTCGGGCGCCGAGTACGTGTAGTCGTACCAGAGCGGGCTCCCGTGCCCGTGCCAGCGGATGTAAGCGAACGGGGCCGTCACCTCGAGCGCGATCGGAAGATGCGGGCCGTCCACCGTGACGTAGGCCAGGGAGAACTCCCGCAGCAGGGCGATCGACACCGGGCTGAGCCAGGAACGCTCCCGGAACTCCACCGCGACCGGGAGGTCCTTCGGGAGCGTCTCGTAGAACCGACGTACCGTCGTCGGTTCGAACGGGAGGGACGGCGGGAGCTGAAGGAGGGCGGCGGCGAACTTCCCCGCGTCGCGGATCGGCTTCAGGACCGCGAGGAATCGCGCGAGCTCCTCCTCGGTGCGCACGAGCCGAAGGTCGTGGGTGATCGTCTGGGGGAACTTCGCCGCGAACCGGAACCCCGCGGGCGTCCGCTTCACCCACGACACCGCCACCGACGGCGGCGGGAGGCGGTAGAACGTCGAATTGACCTCCACGATCGGGAAGAGCCCCGCGTAGTAGCGGAGCTTGTCGCTCGCCCCGCGGGGTGGGTAGACACGTCCCATCCACTCCGGGTAGTCCCAGCCGCTCGTCCCGAGGAGGATGTCCGTCATCCGCGCTCGTCCCGGACCGAACGGCGTCCCGCCCGGTAAAGATTGCGCTCGATAGGAACCGGCGCTCCAGCACCGTTCCGGCGGCGGGGAAACCCTAATAGGTCACCTCGCCCGAGCGGGCGGGGAGGCGGCCGATGGTCCAGGTCGACATCGACATCGCCAAGTGTACGGGCTGCTCCCACTGCAAGGACGTCTGCCCCGTGAACGTCTTCGACCTCCGGCCCCGGGACCAGGTGCCGGACGTCGTGGATGACCCGACGGTCGGGGCAAAGTTCCAGTTCCGGGGGGAGAAGTCCCTCGCGGTCAACGGCCCGGAGTGCATCGTCTGCGAGGCCTGCCTGTTCGAGTGCGAAGGCGAGTGCATCCTGATTACGGACGACGAGAGCCACGTCCACTTCTCGGTCTACAAGTGACCTCCGTACCACCGGTGCCGGCCCAGTTCTTCCCGTCGAAGAGCGATCTACGCGCCTGGTTCGAGGCCCACCACACGGACACGGCGAAGCTGTGGGTCGGGTTCTACAAGGCCCACACCGGCCGGAGCGGGGTCGTTTACTCGGAAGCGGTGGATGAGGCCCTCTGCTTCGGCTGGATCGACACCACGGTCCGTCGCATCGACGACGATCGCTACGCGAACCGGTTCACGCCGCGGCGACCGAACAGTGGGTGGAGCACCGTGAACTTGCGTCGATTCGCGGAACTCGAAAGGGCGGGTCGGGTCCGCGATGCGGGACGACGCGCGTTTGAGCGACGACCACGGGCCCGAATCCGCCCCGAGTACTCGAGCGGTCGAACGTTCCGTCTCGCCCCCGCGTTCGCGGCACGGTTGAAGAAGTCGTCGGCGGCCGAGCGTTTCTTCCGCTCTCGCAATCGTGGATACCGTAACCGTGCCGCGTTCTGGGTGATGAGCGCCGCGCGCCCCGAGACGCGGGAGCGCCGGTTTGCCGCTCTCTTGGATGCCTGTTCCACCGATACGATTCCGCCCGCGCTCCTTTTGCCCGGTGAGCTGGCACCTCGCCCGGCGGCGCGGCCGGCGCGCCGCGCCGGCGGCGTTCGGGCGCCGCGCCCGCCTCACCGTCAGAAGCCGTCCGGTAGGGGTTAAATACGTCGGAACCCCGCCGACGCTGCCGTGCCCGAGACGCCCAAGCCAACGGGACGCACCGTCGTGGTCGGTGAGCGGGAGCTCGCCATCGGGTTTCGCTTGATCGGCCTCCAGGACGTCGTCGAGGTGACCCCCGAGAACGCGGTCGCGGAATTCGGGCGGGCGATGACCGGGGGCTTCACCCTCGTCATCGCCACGCAGTCGATCCGGGCTCAGCTCTCCGAAGCCGAGCGTGCGGCCGCCGATGCGTCGCTGAAGCCCCTCGTCGTCTTCGTCCCGACGCCCTCGGGCGAGTACGAGGTCGAGAGCGTCGAGGCGCTCGCGAAGCGCGTGCTCGGCGTCACGCTCTCGGTCGCCAAGTAGCGGAACGGGTCGGTCAATCGGTCGGTCAATCGAGCGAAGGAAAGAACATGGCAGGAATCGTAGCCCGCGTTACCGGTCCGGTCGTCATCGCCGAAGGACTGGTCGACGCGAAGATGTATGATGTCTGTCGGGTGGGCTCGCTCGGCCTCGTCGGGGAGATCATCCGACTCGTCGAGGGGACCGCCACGGTCCAGGTATACGAGGACACGACGGGGATCCGCCCGGGGGACCCCGTGGAGAACACCGGTCAGGCGCTGAGCGTCGAACTCGGCCCGGGGCTCCTCAAGTCGATCTACGATGGGGTCCAGCGTCCGCTCGACATCGTCCGAAAGTCCGTCGGGGACTTCATCACCCGCGGGACGAGCGCGCCCCCGCTCGACGAGAAGGCCGTCTGGGAGTTCACGGCCACGGCCACGGTCGGCAGCGAGGTCACCCCCGGAACGATCCTCGGGACGGTCCAAGAGACCGCGCTCATCATGCACAAAATCATGGTCCCGCCCGGGCTGCGCGGGACCCTCACCAACCTCAAGAGCGGCAAGTACACGATCCGCGACCCCATCGGCTCGTTGCGGACGGGCTCGGGCACGGTCCCGCTCACCCTGAGCCACAAGTGGGTGGTCCGGATCCCCCGCCCCGTCACGCAGAAACTGCCGCCCGAGATCCCGCTCGTCACCGGCCAGCGAGTAATCGACTCGTTCTTCGCCGTCGCGAAGGGAGGTACGGCCTGCATTCCGGGACCCTTCGGGAGCGGGAAGTGTGTGGCCGGCGACACCCCCGTCCTCCTCGGGAATGGCACCGTCGTGCCGATCGAGGAGCTGTACGCCGCGGCACGTCGCTGCGGCACCGTCCGCCATGAGGACATGGACGAGTGGGTGAATCTGCGTACTCCCGTCGAGCTCCTTTCGCTCCTCGGGAACTCGCTGGTCCGCAGCCGGTCGTTCACGGCGTACAAAGGAAAGAGCGACACGCTCATTCGCGTACGGACCCGGTCCGGACGGACGGTTCGGGTTACACCGGTGCACCGGCTCTTCACGTTCGCTCCGGATGGAGCCCTCCGGGAGGCCGAGGCTCGACGCATCAAGGCCGGAGACTATCTGGCCTCGGTCCGCAAGGTTCCGGGGCAGTTGGGTTCGCCCCTGCTGAGCGTAGACCTTCCGAAGCTCCAACGGAGGGGAAAGCCGATTCGGGTTCCCCGCCGGATGTCGACCGAGCTGGCCGAATTCCTCGGGCTCTTCGTCGCGGAAGGCTACATCCGGGGCGGGAGGACGGTTGTGTTCACGAACTCGGAGGAGCCGCTGCGGGGGCGATTCATCGCGCTCACGCACCAGCTCTTCGGGCTATCGAGCAAGGTGGAGAAGACGGAGGGCAAGACGCCCAATGTCCTCGTCGCGAGCACCCTGCTGGTCCACTTCCTCGACCAGCTCGGCACCGGCCGAACGTCGGGCGAGAAGCGGATCCCACCTTCGGTACTCAAGGCGGACAACGACCACCTCGCCGCGTTCCTCCGCGGGTACTACCTCGGGGACGGCGGGTTCTCCGATGGGGAGGTCGAGTTCTGCACCAAGAGCGAGAAGCTGCATCTGGACCTGACGTACGCTCTCGCGCGGTTCGGCATCTTGTCGTCTCTCGGTCGACGCTCGGTGAACGGCACGGCGTACTATCGCATCTTCGTTCGAGGAGTCCGCAACCTCGGCCGATTGACCGATGCGCTCGGCGCCAACACGCCGAAGCTCGCCGAGATCCTGCAATACTCCGCCTCGAAGCGTACCTCGTACACCGCTACCGACGTGGTCCCGTTGGACCCGCCCACCATCGAGCGGATTTACCGCGAGCACTGGCATTACTCGGAACTACTCGACCAAGGGATCGAAATCCACAACTACATCGGTAACGGCGAGCGGATGGGTGTCTCCACGTTCGCGCGATTCCTCACCCCCAGCCGCCCTTTCGGCCCGATCGACGCGCGGGAACCGACGGCGGCCCGCCTTCGTGACCTCATGGAGTGGTTGTTCTGCGACGAGGTGGTCGAGGTCCGTGAGGAGAAGGGACCGTTCGATGTCTACGACTTCGCCCTTCCCGAGTATGGCCGCAACTTCGTGGGCGGGGCGGGCGGAGTGCTCCTGCACAACACGGTCACCCAGCAGCAGCTCGCCAAGTGGGCGGACTCCGACATCGTGGTGTACGTCGGCTGCGGCGAGCGCGGCAACGAGATGGCCGAGGTGCTCGCCACACTACCGAAGCTCCAGGACCCCAAGTCGGGCCGACCGCTGATGGAACGGACGGTGCTCATCGCCAACACCTCCAACATGCCGGTCGCGGCCCGGGAAGCGAGCGTCTACACGGGGATCACGATCGCCGAGTACTACCGGGACATGGGGTACGACGTCGCCCTCATGGCCGACTCGACGAGTCGGTGGGCCGAGGCGATGCGCGAGATCTCGGGCCGCCTCGAAGAGATGCCCGGCGAAGAAGGATACCCCGCCTACCTCGGTCGGCGGGTCGCCGAATTCTACGAGCGCTCGGGCCGGGTCATCACGCTCTCGCCCGAGGGCCGGACGGGGTCGATCACCGTCGTCGGGGCGGTCTCCCCGCCGGGCGGCGACACCTCCGAGCCCGTGAGCCAGAACACGCTCCGTATCGCGCGCGTCTTCTGGGCGCTCGACGCGTCGCTCGCCTCGCGTCGGCACTTCCCGTCGATCAACTGGCTCCAGAGCTACTCGCTCTACACCCGCGACCTCGAGCCGTGGTACGCCCAGTCGCTGTCGAAGGACTTCAGCGCGCTCCGACAAAAGGCGCTCGAGACGCTCCAGAAGGAGGCCGAGCTCCAGGAGATCGTGCAGCTGGTCGGCGTTGACGCTCTTCCCGAGCGGGAGAAGGCGACCCTCGACGTCGCGCGCATGCTGCGCGAGGACTTCCTCCAGCAGAGCGCCTACGACGAGGTCGACACCTACACGTCGATCCGCAAGCAGTTGCTCATGCTGCGGATGATCCTCAAGTTCGGCGACCTCGAGCAGGAGGCGGTCGCGAAGGGCGCTACCGTCGCGGGCCTCCAGCAGATGCCCGTCCGGACGAAGCTCGCGCGGATGAAGTGGATCCCCGAGGCCGAGGCGGACAAGCAGTTCGCGGACCTCGAAGCCGAGACGGAGCTCGCCATCGGGGCTCTCGCCTCCACGGGAGGTCGTTGATGGCGACCAAGGGAGCCTCCGCTTCGGCGAGCGCGCCCGCGGTCCCCGTCGACTACCGCACGATCGACCGGGTCGCCGGGCCGCTGTTGTTCGTCCGGGACGTTTCGAACGCCGCCTACGGGGAGATCGTCGAGATCCAGCTCCCGTCGGGAGAGCGGCGACAGGGCCAAGTGCTCGATTCGCGCAAGGGCCTCGCCATCGTCCAGGTGTTCGGCGCGACGATGGGGATCAACCTCGAGAAGACGAGCGTGAAGTTCCTGGGGGAGGTCGCGAGCCTACCCGTCTCCGACGAGATGCTCGGCCGAGTCTTCACCGGCCTCGGCGAGCCAAGGGACGGAGGCCCGCGCATCGTGAGCGAGACCCGGCTCGAGATCGTGGGAAGCGCGATGAACCCGTACGCACGCGAGGAGCCGAGCGAGTTCATCCAGACGGGGATCTCCACGCTCGACGTCAACAATACCCTCGTGCGCGGACAGAAGCTCCCGATCTTTTCGGGGTCGGGCCTTCCGCACAACCAGATCGCAGCCCAGATCGTCCGTCAGGCGAAGCTCCGCGACTCCTCCGAAGGGTTCGCGGTCGTCTTCGCCGCGATGGGGATCACGAGCGAGGAGGCGAACTATTTCCTCAAGGAGTTCGAGACGACCGGGGCCCTCGAACGGGCCGTCGTCTTCCTGAACCTCTCCTCCGACCCGTCGATGGAGCGGGTCGTGACGCCGCGGATGGCGCTCACGGCCGCCGAGTTCCTCGCGTACGAACGGGACCTCCACATCCTGGTCGTGCTCACCGACATGACGAACTACTGCGAGGCGCTGCGGGAGGTCGCGGCGGCCCGCGAGGAAGTTCCAGGCCGCCGCGGCTATCCGGGGTACCTCTACACCGACCTCGCCAGCATGTACGAGCGCGCCGGCAAGATCCACGGTCGCAAGGGGTCGATCACCCAGATCCCAATCCTCACGATGCCCGCCGACGACGTAACGCACCCGATCCCCGACCTCACCGGCTACATCACGGAAGGCCAGGTGTACGTCAGCCGCGACCTCCAGCGCCGCGGCATCTACCCGCCGATCGACATCCTGCCGTCGCTCTCGCGCCTCATGGGCCAGGGGATCGGCAAGGGACGGACGCGGGAGGACCATCGCGGCGTCTCCGACCAACTGTACGCTGCCTACGCCACCGGCAAGGACCAGCGGTCGCTCTCCGCGATCGTCGGCGAGGAGGCGCTCACCGCCACCGACCGGCTCTACCTCAGGATGGCCGACCGGTTCGAGAACGAGTTCGTCAACCAGCGCCCCGACGAGGACCGGACGATCGACGACAGCCTTGCGCTCGCGTGGGACATCCTCGCCGACTTCCCCGACGCCGAACTCAAGCGGATCCGTCCCGAGTTCATCGAGCGGTACCGCCCGAAGAAGGGGACTGCGCCCTCGTAGAGGCCCGGCGACCGAAGAGCGATGCCCGCCGAAACCGTGCGACCGACCCGCCTCGAACTCCTGCGGACCCGCCGCCGGATCGTCGTGGCGAACAAGGGACTGAACCTGCTCAAGCTGAAGCGCTCGGCGTTGATCGT
>DASPOD010000026.1:0-75388 GCA_035626215.1 Thermoplasmata archaeon | reverse complement strand
GAGCGGGGAAACCTTTTCGTACGGCCACGGCGTCCAACGCTCGTGGCCGGGATGGGGTAGTTTGGCCTATCCTGGGGGACTGTGGATCCCTCGACCCGGGTTCAAAGCGATGCGGGGACCGACCCCGCTTCGTGAGACTCTCGGTCCCGGCCCTACGCCCGTCGTCGCCGGGGAGCCGGGGGGCGCTTTCGGGGCGAGCTCCTCCGCGACGGCGTCGACCACTTCTCGAGGGCGGAGGGCAGCTCGGAAAGGTCGTACGCGGCCCAGACGGCTCCCCATCGTCGAAGGTCGGCCGGGGTGAGTGACCACCCCGGGAACCGCGAGGCCCGGGCGACCGGAGTGACCTTCGGGGCGGAAAGCGCCGCCTCCATGTCGAATCGTGAGTCGCCGACGAGGAACATCGGGGCGTCGGGATACCTTCGACGGTACTCCGCGAGATGTTCCCGCTTCGTGCCATCGCCCGATCCGAGCACCTCATCGAACCAGTAGCGCAAGCCGACGCGCTCGAGGAGGAGGTCCGCCATCTCGGTTTCGGAGCCGGTCGCGATGACGAGCGTCCATCGCTCCTGGTGCAGCGTCTTGAGGAGTCGGGGCACCTCCGGGAAAGGACGTGCGTGGGCGTACGCTTCGGTGACCTTTCGTTGGTGAAACGTTCGAGCGGCCCCGGCGCGTAGGGCGGCGGGCGCCTGCGGATAGAGCTGCGCTAGCTGAGCTTCGAACGGCATGCCGGTGGTCGCCAAGTAATGGACCCGAGCCTCCGCCTCGGCGGTGCCGAACGTTTGGCCCATCACGGACGCCGCGACATCGGCGATCAGCCCCAGATCGTCGAGGACCGTGCCGTCCAGGTCGAACACCACCACGCCCCGCTCGACCGTTTGGGGGGGTACGACGGCCCGGGGTCCCCGAAGCGGGCGCCCCACTTCCGCGAACTGACTCGTCGCCGACACCATCGGAAGAGCTGCCCCGTTCGGTTCCGAACCGCCCGGGGAGCGCACCGCGGCCGAGGTCTCAACGGGCAAGGCCATCGCGCGGGCGAGCCTGACGCCCTCTTTAAGATGGTGAGCTGCCGGTCGGGCTAATAGCGGAGAGCGCCTCTCGCTCTCGGGCCCCGGTCCGAAGGTTCCCGATGCATCCGAGCCATGTGATCCGAGGACGAACGAGCCAGCTGCTCGCGGGTCGTCGCATCGTGATCGGAGTCTCGGGGTCCATCGCCGCGGTCGAGCTCCCGCGCGTGATCCGGGAACTGATCCGCCACGGCGCCGACGTCCGGACCGTCATGAGCCCGGAGGCAACAAGGCTCGTCACTCCCGAGACGCTCGAGTTCGCGACCGGCTATCCCCCGGTCACCCAGCTCACCGGGAACGTGGAACACGTGACGCTGCTCGGCCCGGGACCTGGACAGGCGGACCTCTTCCTCATCGCACCGGCGACGGCGAACACGATCTCCAAGGTCGCGCACGGGATTGACGATACGCCGGTCACCTCGTGTGCCTCGGTCGCGCTCGGGGGGGGTGTGCCGATGCTGCTTGCTCCTGCCATGCACAGCCACATGGGCGTGAACCCCGCCGTCCGGGAGAATCTCCAGAAGCTCCAGAAGTGGGGCGTTGGTATCATTCCCGGCGCATCCGGGGAGGGGGAAGAGAAGATCGCCTCGCCGGAGGAGGTCGCGGCCGCGGTGTTGCACCGGTTGGGCCACGGCCCGTGGCCGGGGCGCCGGGTGGTGGTCATCGGTGGTGCCGCCCGCGAGGCGATCGACGAGGTTCGCTCCGTGACGAACGAGAGCTCCGGTCGCACCGCGGTCGAGCTCGCGAACCAGGCCTACTACCGAGGCGCCGAGGTCGCGCTGTGGGCGGGAGCGCTTCAGGTGCCGGTGCCCTCGTGGATTCCGCTTCACCGGTGGCGGAGTGTCGATGACCTGCTCGCGCTCGCACGCAAGAGGAGATCGGAGCTCGGGTCGTGCTCGGCCGTCCTCGTCCCCGCTGCGCTGTCCGATTTCACGCTCGAGCGCCGACCCGGAAAGATTCCCTCGCGCGAGCACGAGAGCCTGACCCTCACGCTGCGACGTGCCCCCAAGGTGCTTCCGGAGCTCCGCCGTCTCGCTCCCGCCCCGACCCGACTCGTCGCGTTCAAGCTCGAGCCGGGACGGAGCGAGGCGGAGCTCGAAGCGATGGGACGGTCGCTGGCCCGGGAGACGGGCGCCGATTGGGTCGTCGCGAACGACGTGTCGGTGATGGGTTCGCCCCAGACGAACGCGCTCGTGCTTCCGCCGAGCGGCGAGCGCCACTGGATTCGAGGGCCGAAGAGCGAGTTCGCCGGCAAGTTGCTCGACGACCTCGGCCGTGACCTCGCCAACCTCTCCGTGGCCGCGGAGGCTCCGCGGCCTCCGTCGCGGCGCACCGGCCGCCCCCGGCGACCCTCGCACTGACCCGGTTCACGACCGCGCCTACCCCGCGGCGACCGCCGCCCTTAATAGGCGGGCCCTATGCGCGCGCCGAGGATTCCTATGGTCAAGCTTGCCGAATGGCAAGGCAAGGCGGTCTTCCGGAAGTACGGTGTCCCGCTTCCCCAGGGCGAAGTCGCCCATTCTTCCGACGAAGCGGAGGCGCTGGTCCGCGAGGGGAAAGTCTCGCTCCCGTGCGTGATCAAGGCCCAAGTACTCGCCGGCGGACGCGGCAAGGGAGGCGCGGTACGCTTCGCGAACTCGCCGGAGGAGGTCCGCGCGGCCGCGACCGCGATTCTCGGCCTCGACTTCAAGGGCGAAACGGTGCGTGAGCTCCTCCTCGAGGAAAAGCTTCCGATCGGGCGGGAGCTGTATGTCGCGATGACGCTCGACCGTTCCCGACGGCTCCCCCTGCTCATGGTGAGCGCCCGAGGTGGGGTCGAGATCGAGTCGGTGGCCGACGAGGAGATCGACCGCCAGACCGTCGACCCATTCCCGGGTCTCACCGGCTACGAGAAGCGGAGGGCGGCGAAGGCGCTCGGGCTTGCGGGCCCGCCGGTGCGGTCGCTCGAGGAGCTGCTCGACTCGCTGTGGAGGGTGTTCCAACAGGAAGACGCCGAGCTCGTCGAGATCAACCCCCTCGCGGTCGTCGGCGATGGGTTGGTCGCGCTCGACGCGAAGGTGATCATCGAAGACGACGCGGCGTTCCGGCATCCGGAGTACGCGGAGGTCCGGGACGACCGGACCGAACTCGAGGAGATCGCTCGGGAGAAGGAGATCGCCTTCGTCCAGCTCGACGGGAACATCGGCGTGATCGCGAACGGAGCGGGGCTCACGATGGCGACCCTCGACGTGCTCAAAGAGCTCGGCGGAGCGCCGGGCGTGTTCCTCGACCTCGGGGGGACGGATGACCCGAAGAAGGTGACCGAGGCGTTCCTGCTGATGGCCCGAGCCAAACCGGCGGCCGTGTTCCTGAACATCTTCGGTGGAATCACGCGCTGTGACACGGTCGCGAAGGGACTGGTCGAGGCGATGCGGCAGGTGCCGGCCGCGGACCGGTTCCCGCTGGTCGCGCGGATCCGCGGCAACAACGAGGCGGAGGGGATAGCGATCCTGCGCGCCGCCGGCGTGACGGCGGTCCCCGACCTTCGGGAGTCGGCCAAGGCGGCCGTCGAAGCGGCCCGGAGGCGCCTATGAGCGTCCTCGTCGACCGCGACACCCGCGTGCTTGTCCAGGGGATCACGGGCCATCAGGGGACCGTCCACACGCCTCAGATGCGGGCGTTCGGGACCCAGATCGTCGGTGGCGTGACGCCCGGCAAGTCCGGGACGCAGGTAGAAGGTGTCCCCGTGTTCGATACCGTCCGAGACGCCGTCGAGGCTACGCATGCGAACGCCTCATGCATCTTCGTGCCCGCGCCGTACGCCCGGGACGCGCTCCTCGAGGCCGTCGACGCGGGGGTCCGGCTCGTCGTGGTCGTCACGGAGCACGTGCCGTTCCACGACATGCTCGTCATGTACCACTACGCCCGCTCGAAGGGCACCCGCATCATCGGCCCGAACTGTCCGGGCATTGGAAGCCCCGGGAAGTCGAAGATTGGGATCATCCCGAACGTCGTCTTCCAAGCGGGCCGGGTCGGCGTCATCTCCCGGAGCGGGACGCTCACCTACGAGATCGTCAACGGCATCAAGGAGATCGGCCTGGGTCAGTCGACGTGCATCGGTCTCGGCGGGGACCCGGTCGTCGGGACGACGTTCGTTGACGCGCTCCCGCTGTTCGAGTCCGACCCTGAGACCGACGCCCTCGTGATGGTGGGCGAAATCGGAGGCACCGCGGAAGAGGACGCAGCGGACTACATTCGTCACCACTTCACGAAGCCCGTGGTCGCCTACATCGCGGGTCGCAGCGCTCCTCCCGGGAAACGTATGGGCCACGCTGGCGCGATCATTTCCCGGGGGAAGGGAACGGCCGAGACCAAGGTGGCCGCGCTCGAATCGGCCGGCGCTCAGGTCGCCCGCTTCCCCTACGAGATCCCGGGCATGATCGCCGAGGCGGCGAAGAGGGCGCGCCGATGAGCGGCGCTCCCGAGCCCGCCCGGCACGCCTCTTCCGAGGAAGAAGGAGAGACGTGCCTCGTCCCCGCTTGCGGCGCCCCCGCGGTCCGGCGGCTCTCGCTTACCGAGGCCCGAAAGGCGTTTCCGAACCTGCCCGACAAGGGGCGAAGGGCGCCGCTCTGCCGGGACCATTACCGGGAGTGGAAGAAGGCGACCAAGAAGGCCCGCCAGCTCGAGCGCGCCGCCTGGTAAGGCGGAGGAACGGGTTCGGCCCGAGGTCCTGGGCCGCTCACTGCTTCCGCATCTTCTGGGCTCGCATGCGGCGGCGCATCCGCTTCTTGCGCCACTTCCACCGCATGTGGCCGCGCTTCTTCCAGACTCGCGAAGAACGTTTCATTCCCTCTCAATCCGAACGCGCGGCGGTACGGGTGACCGTTTATTAGCGTTACCGGCGACCGGCTCCTTCCGCCGGCGACTGTTCCGGGTCTGGGGGCGACCGGTTCCTGACTCCGACCGTCCCCGCCGCGTTATCTGGCCCTAACGCGTCGCTCGCCCGTGCTCGACCCGAGCGACCTCGAGATCAACGTCCTCGAATTCCGGCAACGTTCCTTCCAGTTCGAACGGCTCGTGGAGCACGAGGGCCGAGAGTATGCGGTATTCGCCCGCACGGAGACCGAAAGCGAGAGCCAGTTCCGGCCTCGCCTCCTCCACCTTCGGGTCATCGTTCCTCGGGCCTGGGTGGTGTACGATGAGCCGAACGACGTCCTGCTGCTCGCCCGCGACGGGGCGACGGTCCCGCTCCGGCTCGTGGAGTCCGTCACCGAGGTGGGCGCGGACCCTTCCGAGTTCACGGAGCAGGGGATCGACTGGCGCCGGGCGCCCGGGCCGAACGGCCTATGGGTCTACGCACCGGAGGAGCTCGCGAAGGAGCTCTTGCTGCCGGCCACGCTCGGGCGCCTACTGGGGACCTGATGCCTCCGGCGGAAGGGTCGGCGCGGCCTTCGCCCGGAGGAACCGGTCAAGGATCGCGGCGAAGATCCCCCCGAGGATCGGGGCGACCCAGAACACCCAGTCCTGGCCGATCGCCCAGTTGCCGCTCGACCAGAGCGACGAGACGACCGCGGGGGCGAAGCTGCGCACCGGGTTGATCGACGCTCCGTCGACGGGGATCGCGACCAGGTTCGCCATCAACAGGGTGAGCCCGATCCCGAGCGGCGCGAGGTTCTTCGCCGAGCCTTCGGCCCGGGTCGAGAGGAGGACCACGATCACCAGCAGGAACGTGAATGCGACCTCGATGAGGAAGACCGCGCCGAGGTCGAACCCATTGCAGGCGGTCGAACCGGCGGAGTAGCACTGGGAGGCGAGCGCGCTCGCTTGCGCGGTCGGGAAGAACGTGGAGTTCCCGTAGGCGATCCCGGCGATGATGCCCATCGCGAGGACCCCGCCCATCATCTGGGCCAGGATGTACGGGATGACGTCCCGGGTCGAGAGCTTGCCGGCGAGCCAGGCTCCGACCGTCACGGCCGGGTTGAAGTGACCGCCCGAAATGTCCCCGAACGCGTAGATCATGCCGATGACGCCGATACCGATCGACATGGCGACGAGGACCACGCGCGCCAGCGGGTCGAGGAGTCGCGTACTGAGGCTGAACACGGCCGAGCCGCCGGCCGCGAGCAACAGTCCGAAGCTCCCGACGAACTCGGCGAGGTACCTTTGCCTCGTGCTGTACGGCATGGGCGGTCGACCCGCCCGTCCCGTCTAAAACCTATCGACGCACGCGAAACCCGTCACTCCGGAGGCCTAGAGGACGCCCATCTCCGTCAATTTCTCGGGAAGGTAGTGCTCGGTCACGTAGTTCAGGCCGTACTTGGCGAGCGACTGCTGCTCCGCCTTCTTCCCGTTCTTGAGCATCAGTTCGATCTCGGCGCGCCACTCCGCCGTGCCGAACCGAGGGTCGGTGAGCTCGGCCTGCAGGGCCCGGACGTCCTGTTCGGAGAGCCGGTCGGACGGTAGGTCATAGTTCTCGATGTCCGACGCGGTCACGCCGAGGAACTCGGCGGAGGGGGTGGTGAGGTAGCTCGACAGGTGGGCCGTCTTGATCGCGCCGTACGCGACCGAGGCGAAGATACGAAACGACCATGGGTCGCCGTCGGTGAAGACGACGACGGGGAGCTTGAGCTCCTCCGAGATGCGGCGCAAGAACCGTCGGGTCGAGCGCGCGGGCTGCCCCTTGAGGTGCAGGAGGATCGCGTCGTGCTGCTCGTCGAAGCCGTTCTCCGCGAGGCGGTCGACCATGCCGCCGCACTCGATGGCGATCACGAACTTCGCGCTCGTCCCGATGAGCTCGATCTTCTCCTTCTCGACGTTGAACGGCAGCGAGTAGCCCCCGTCGCCGACATCGTCCCGGCAGTTGATCTTCTTCACGACCCCCTTGCGGTTGCGCTCCTTGATCGTGAGGTCGCCGATGACCGAGGCGCCGTTCTCCTCGGGGTGGAGCCGGAAGTCCTCCCGCAGGCGCTCGCACATCACTTCGAGGTCCTCGATGAGGAGGTTCGACTCGTCCTCGCCGTGGAATTTCGCGTCCTCCCACGCCTCGCTGATGTAGTAGAGCTCCCGCAGGGTGGAGGTCTTCCCGTCGCGCGCCATCTCGTTGATGAAATCGACGAGGTAGAACGTCCGTAGCAGCATGAGCGCGCCGTCGAGCTTGCGCGCGCTCCGGGTTCCCATCGCCCGGCCGAGCTTCCACACCCCTTCCCGCGGCTGGAACAGGATGTTCTGCTTCGTCCGCAAGGGAAGGGCCATCCGGGGGATCTCGCCCCGGACGAGCTGGCCGTAGATCTGGTCCGCCAGCCCGAGGGTCGGCGCGAGGGCGTCCGCCCGGACCGGGGCGGGCTCGTCGTTACTCTTCTTCGCGGATGTGCGCGCTCGCTTCGGCGGCATCGTAATCTACCTCCTCCTCCGCGGTCACTCCGGCCGCTGCGGCGTCCGCAGCGGCGGCCTCGGCCGCTTCGACGATCGTCCGTGGGAGACGGACGTCCCAGTCGCCCGGCAGGGGTTCCGCACCGAGGACGTGCGCCTCGTCGATGCCCGCGACGTACCAGTCGAGGTCGTTCGCCTCAACGTCGGTCTTCGGCGGGAATGCCAGGGAGAGTGAAGTGCGGCCGTTCGGGGTGAGCTTCGGCAGGGTCCACCAGGCGCGTCCCAGCTCGGCCTCCGTCCCGTCCGGGGCCGGGTCGAACACGGCGAGCGGGAATACGTCCGGAGGGATCTCGACGAACAGTTCGAGCACGCGCGGCCGCGGCGTGTAGTTGGTGACCTCCACCTTCCCCCGCACGGCGTTCGGGTCGGAGGCGAAGACGACCTCGAGGTTGACGATGTCCATAATCCTCGTGACGACCGGGGTGAGGTCGGGCACCGGCTTTCCCACGAGGTGGCTGGTTTTGTCCGCGAGCCGCGGGAGGATCCGCTGGATGATGGCGAACTTCTCGCTCGCGAAGTCCCGGCGGCTCTTGCGCGAGATGTGAGTGCGCAGGTGCCGGGCCGCGGCTTGAAGGGCGAGGGTGAGCTCCTTGTCGATCTCGGGGTCCTCGGCGACCGCCTCCTTCGCCTCGCTCGTGAACGGGACCTTCGTGGACGCCACATGCACGAGCACGAGCGCCGGACCGCTCGGCAATCCGGTGCCGCCTTTCTGCTCGAGGCCGTAGCGGCGCCAGTCGAGGTTCTGGATCGCGTTCGTGATCGCGCAGGCGCCCTGCTGGAACAGTAGGGGGACCCGGTTCGCAAACCGGAGGATCTGAACCGGCTGGTCGGCCGGGAGCGCTCCCCCGTAAACGAGGCCGACCTCGACCATGAACGGGAATCCGCCGTGCACCTTCGGCGGCCGGCTCACCGGCGGCGCGAAGAACTCGGGGCGTAGGTCGCCGAGGACGTTCCTCAGGCCGCGCTTGATCAGCATCGAACCGATCGGCGACAGCCCCTCGGGGGACGGCGCGATGAGCGGAGCGTCGCGGAGGGCTCGCAGGAGCCGCTCCTGGTCGTCGCCCGATACCGACGCGGGCGTTCCGGTCGGCTTGAGCCCCGCGGCCGCGAGCAGCTCCCGGGCGGCCCGCTGGCTCACCCCCTGGAGGTCCTTCGTGAGAAACTCGACGAGATTGGGCCGCTTCGATGCCTTGAGGAGGTAGCCGAGCTCCCCCAGCTCGAGCCCGTACGGGTGGGGGAGCGTCTCCTTCGCGACCGGCGGAAGGTCGGAGGAAGCCCGTTCGAACGTGACCCGCGTGCCGTCCGGCTCCACGAGCACGATGCGGGCGTGGGGGTTCACGATCGCGGTTCCCCGCAGGTATTCGTACGGGGACTGGCGACCGCGCACGTACCGGGCCCGTAGGACCAGTTCCACCCGGGTCCCGTGGGGTGAGTCCCACAGGGAAAGGTCCTCCGAGACGACCCTCGGCTGATTCTTCTGGGTGTCGATGACGAGCTCGAGGACGTGGGCGGCTTCCTCCTCCTCGACCTTCGAGACGACGCGCGCCGGCCGCGCGGTCGTGAGGTTCGCGTAGAGGACCGCGGCGGAGATCCCGATCCCCTGCTGACCGCGCGCCTGGCGATTCGAATGGAATCGGGACCCGTAGAGGAGGCGAGCGAAGACGTTCGGGATCTCCCGGCGCAAAATCCCGGGCCCGGTATCCGTCACGGCCACGCGCAGTCGGTCATCGCCCTCCTTACCGATCTCGACCAGCACGTCCGGCAGGATCCTCGCCTCGTCCGAAGCGTCGAGGGAGTTGTCGACCGCTTCCTTGACGGTCGTGAGGAGCGCCCGCTGCGGATTATCGAACCCGAGGATCTGTCGGTTCCGCTCGAAGAATTCCGCGACGGAAATCTCGCGCTGCTTGGCGGCGAGCTGCTGGGCGATCGTCGGGGGCGGCGACACCGAGCCTCCGGGGGCCCGGCGCCCCTATAAGGCCCGCGTTGGAATCGAACGCGGGTCGGAAGGTGCTCGCTCCGCGGGAGGCATTGCTTCGGCGGAGCCGGACCGTCCGGCCACGTCCCGCAGCACCGGCCGGAACGGACGCCAATGCATCGCCTCGTGCGGGTCGACCTCGAGGAGCGCGAGCGACTCCTCCGGGGCCGCGGGTGCGAACGGGACCGGAGTGGAGGCGATCGGCTCTCCGCGCGGGTCCCAACCGCCCGAGCCGCCGCCGAAGACGATGCCGTCCTCGACACCGACCCGGTTCACGTAGACCACCGGCACTGCGTTCTCGATCGCCCGAGCCGGCAGGAGCCGGTCGAACAGCCGTCGGCTCGTCACGGGGGCGGCCGAGATCGCCACGATCAGCTCGGCGCCCCCGAGCGCGAGCTGGCGGGAAACTTCGGGGAAGAAGACATCGTAGCAGACTTCGAGGCCGACCGTCGCACCCGGGAGCGCCACCGGAGCGCTCCGCTCGGTCGGGGTGAACGGGACACCTTCCTCGAACGGGCCGAACGTAGGAAGGTACCGTTTCACCTGAGTGAGGAGATCCCCGGACGGTGGGACGGCCAGGGCGGCGTTGTGCACCTCGCCCGGACGTTCTCGGGACGCGACCGGCGCGCCGACCACCACCGTCGCGCCGCTCGCGTGAGCGACCTCGCGGAGGGCGCGGACCGAGCGGTCGTCCGCGCGCAGCGCGAGCCGATGCATCCGGTCGCCTACCCGGTAGCCGGAGAGGAACAGTTCGGGGAAGACCGCGAGGTCGCACGGGGCGGCCCGCACCGCGGCGCGGAGTCGCTCGAGGTTTCGGTCGAGGTCGCCCGGCACCGGCGCGAGCTGCGCGAGCAGGAGCCGCATCGATCAGTAGAAGTAGCGTCGGACGGAGATGAGGTAGATGAACAGCACGACGAACACGATGAACAGGACGGTGATGTAGTCGGTGAAGAACAGGTACGCCGCCGTCGCGAAGACGAGCACGATCGTCGTCCAGAGGGCCCAGGTCTCCTGCCGCCAGAGCGAGGTGGCGATGCCGATGAGCGCGGCGCCGAGGATCGCGAGGATGGCGGCCCCATAGATGTCGATCGATGGGAAGATCTCGAGCGACGTCGGGAAGATGTTGACCGAGAGCGTCGCGAGCAGGTAGAGGAGGCCGGCGAGCAGCATCACCACGCCGAAGATCGCGATCAACACCGAGACGACCGCCACGCCGATGGGGAGGCGGGGCCGCTCCGGGGTCGGCTCCCACGTCGGGGGGAGGTGGTCGAACTCGACCGGGCTGGCATTGGCCGTGGACGCCCCGCCCATCGCGACGAACCCCGCATCGCTCGAGCCCGGGATGGGGAGATGTAGCTTTCGCTCGAAACGCGAGGGGTGACCAACTAGAACCGCCGCTCGACCGCACCGTAGGCCAGCCGCTCGAGGAGGTCGCGGTAGGGCCCCTTCGGGACCGGCTCCAGCGCGCGAATCGCGCGGTCGGCCCACTCCATCGACTCTCGGGCGATCACCGCATCCGTTCCGGCGAGGTCGGTGAGCTCCCGAAGGCGCAACAGGTGCTTCGCGCGCTTTCGGCGGTGCTGGAACAGCTCCTCGAACTCCCCCTGGCGCTTCGGGTCGAGCCGCGCGTACGTCTCGAGCGACACGAGCGTCGGGTTGCCTTCGCGCAGGTCGGTGAACAGCGGTTTTCCGAGCAGGTCGGGGTCCCCGTAGACGTCGAGCAGGTCATCGCGGATCTGGAAGGCGATGCCGACCGCTTTTCCGTAGGTCTGCAGGGCGTCCACCGTGGACGGCGGGACCTCGGCAATCTCCGCGACCGACGCGAGCGCGGCGCCGATGATCGCGGCGGTCTTCCGCTCGATCACACGGAAGTAGTGCTCGCGCCCAGAGGAGAGGTCGAACCGGCCCGCGTCCTGCAGCACCTCGCCTTCGACCAGGTCGGCGCACGCCTCGCCGCACCGAAGGATGATCGACTTCGGGTATTCGGCGGCGAGCTCGAACGCGCGGACGAACAGATAATCGCCGCCGACGATCGCGAGCGGCACGCCGAACGCCCGCGGCATCGACGGCCGGCCGCGTCGGGTCTCGGCATGGTCGATGACGTCGTCGTGGGCGAGGGTCGCCGTATGGATCAGCTGGAACGCCGCGGCGAGCGAGTGGATCGGGCGCGTGGAGCTCTGACCGAGCGCGCGGAACACCGCGGCCATGAGGAGCGGTCGGACCCGCTTTCCGCCCATCGAGACCGCATAGCGGGCCGCCTCGGTGAGATGTGCGTAGCGCGAACCGAGCACCTGATTGAGACGCCAGTCGATGTCGGAGAGGTCACGGACGAGGACCGGCAGGAGCGGGGAGAGCTCGAGGGCGGTGGCGCTGCCCAGGGTCTGGGCGACCAGCGCCTCGAGCGACGGCTCCATCGGGTCGCCGGAGCCCGACGACGTCACGAATTCCCTCCGAGGCGGGGGGGCCAGCGCAACCGCATCATCGCATCCAGACCCGACACCCCGATATAGCGCATGCCTAGCGCCAGAAGGGGGTCCGGGCGAGCCAATCGCTCGCTCCACCACTGGATCCGTGCCGCCCGCTCGAGCGGCCGATAGAGCGCCTCCCGCCAGGCGGTGTCGTAGGTCGAGAGCGGCAGCCCCTCGCGCACATGGCGCGCGGCCGTCGCGCCCGCGAGCCAGCCGCTCAGCATCGCGGTCGGGATTCCGCCGCCGTTGGTCGCCATCACGAGGTTCGCCGCGTCGCCCGCGAAGAGAGCGCGGCCGCTCACGAGGCTCTCGGGCGGCGGTCCGAGCGGGACCCACCAGGTGGTACGGGACCGCGCCGGGCCGAGCTGCTGCCGAGCGAGGAACCGGTCGAGGAGGCCGCCGAGCGAGACGCCGGAGGGGATCTTCGCGACCCCGAGACCGACGTTCGCGTCGTGGGCTCGGGGGAACCGCCAGGCGTAGCCGCCCGGGGCGACCCGGCCGAAGTAGACGTCGATCTGGTCGTCCAACGGGCCGTCCACCGTGGCGGTGATCATCCGGAACATCTCGCGACGGGGGTGGAAGCCGACCGAATGACCGACGGTCGAGATCGGGCCGTCCGCACCGATCACCACCTTCGCGCGGATGCTCCCGCTCACCGTGTCGACCAGGTCGTCGCGCACGCCGGTCACCCCGAGCGGGAATCGAAGCTCCGCCCCCGCCCCTTCCGCCCGCCCGGCGAGCGCCTTATCGAAGGCGCGGCGGGAGACGGTGCAGCCGGCGAGCGGGAAACGGAAGACGTGGCCGAACGGCGAGATGCACGCCATCGTACGGGTCGAGCGCAGCACGGTCGACTCGGGAATCACGAACGCCCGGTCGATCAGCTCCCGGCAGCCGAAGAGGTCGGCGAGCTCGCTCGGCGCCGGCACGAACTCGCCGCACTGGACCGGATGACCGAGCTCGGGGCGGTGGTCGACGAGCAAGGTGGTGGCGCCGCCCTCGACCGCCGCGCGCGCGGCGAGCGAACCGGCCGGACCGGCGCCGACGACGACCACGTCGAAGTGGTCCATCAACGGCTCACGCCCCTGCCGCGAGGAAGTGCTGGGCGGCCGACTGGATCGGGCCGAGGACCATCTGCGGGTAGATGCCCACCGCCACGATCGCCACCGCGATCAGGGCGATCGCCACGGCGCGGGCGTAGCCGAGCCCACCGGCGGGAAGGATCGGCGGGTCGGAGCCGCCGACCACCGCGCCGATCGGGGCCGAGGCGGGTTCCGCCCGGTCGAAGAACATCACCTTGAGGACGCGAGCGTAGTAGAACACCGAGAGCGCGCTGTTGAGGAGGCCCGCCACGGCGAGCCAGACAAAGTAGCCCCGGGCTTGCACGGCGGCGCTGAACAGCACGAACTTCGAGACGAACCCGATGGTGAGCGGCACGCCCGCCAGGCTCAGGAGCATCAGCCCGAACGCGACGCCGAGGAGCGGACGTCGGGTTCCGAGGCCCTTCCAGTCGTCGATCAGCGGACCGATGCCGATCGTCGCGGCCCCCGCGACGACGAGGAACGCCCCGGTCTTCATGAACACGTGCGCGAACATCTGGAGAGTCGCGCCCGCGATCGCGGGGGACGTACCGACCGCGATCCCGATCAGCATGTAGCCCGCCTGGCTGATCGAGGAGTAGGCGAGCATTCGCTTCATCTCCTTCTGCAGGAGAGCGAGGATGTTCCCGACGGTCATCGTCACGACCGCGAGCACCGAGAGCGTGATCTGGAGGATCGGGCCGAGATTGACCGTCCCGCCCGCGAACGGGCTCCCGCCGGCGGCCGGCGCAAGGAAGAGGACCGGCCCGAGGAAGACCAGGAAGAACGCGAAGAGGCCGACCTTCTTCGAACCCCCGGTCAGGAAGGCCGTGACGTCCGTCGGGGCGCCATCGTAGACGTCCACCGCCCAGGCGTGGAACGGCACCAGGGTCGCTTTGAACCCGAGCCCGGCCATCAAGAAACCGTAGCCCAGCAGGACGAGAACCGGATAGCCGACCGCCCCGGCGACCGATCGGATCACGTAGAGGTTCGTCGTGTCGTACGCCCCGTAGAGGAGCGACGCCCCGAAGAACGAGAGGGTCGTCGACAGCGCGCCGATGATGTAGAACTTCATCGACGCTTCGAGGGAGCGGACGTCCTTGCGGGTGTACGCGACCAAGAGGTAGGTCGCGACGCTCGTCACTTCAATCGACAGCAGGAGGAAGATGAGGTCGGAGGCGATCGACACGAGCAGCATCCCGAGCGTGGCGAGGAGCAACAGGCCGTAGAAGATCGGAGCGCCGCGCTCGTTCGACGGTCGGCTCATCGATGCGAGCGAGACGAAGAACGCCGCGAGGAGGAAGATCGCCTGAAAGACGAACCCGAGCGTCGTGAAGGCGTAGAGCGGTCGCGCGCCGGCGGCCACCGAGTTGATATGGTCGGCGGGGACGGTCGCGAGGGCGGCGAGCGGCGCGAAGCCGAGGTCGGCGACGATGAAGAGGAGCGCGAACAGGGTAGCCGCGACCGCGACCGAACCCGTGACCTCGATCCGTCGCACCCCCGCCACGTCGAGCAAGAAGACGATGAGCACCCCGCCGAACAGGAGGAGCTCGGGGAGGAACGGGCCGGCGAAGCTCACGAGGTCGACCATCGCGCTACGTCCCCGGGAACCCCTTGATCGGCGAGCTCACGATCACGTTCACGAGCAGCCCGGGCAGCACGCCGAACAGTACCGCGAGCGCGGCGAGGATCACCATCCCGAGCCCTTCGTACCACGGGACGTCGTGCGCCGCGAGCGGGACCCCGCGCGCGGGCCCGAACAGCATCCGCTGCATCATCCAGATGTAAAATCCGGCGGTGACGACGAGGATGATGAGCGGGATGAACACCCAGTACGCTAGGGTGTTCCAGGTCGCGAGCAGCGCCGCGAACTCCGCCGGGAAACCGATGAGCGCCGGCAGGCCGAGCGACGCGAGCGAGCCGACCATGATGAGGGTCGACAGCGTCGGCGTGGTCGGGGTGATCCCGCCGATCGCGGGGATGTCGCGCGTGCCGAAGGTGTGGTGGACGCTCCCCGACGCCATGAAGAGGAGCGCGCTCACGACCCCGTGGGCGAACATCAACAGCACCGCCGCCATGAGACCGAGCGAGGAATCGAGGGCGATCGCGAGCAGGACGATGCCCATGTGGTTGATCGACGAGTACGCGACGAGCCGTTTCATGTCGCGTTGGGAGAGCGAGAGCACCGACCCCCAGATGATCGAGGCGAACGCGACGACGTAGAGGATCGGCTGGTCGATGTGGAGCCCGCTCGGCAACAGTTCGACGGCCCAACGGATGAGACCGTAGCCGCCCAGCTTCAGAAGGAGCCCCGCGAGCAGCACCGAGCCGCCCGTCGGCGCCTCGACGTGCGCGTCGGGCAGCCAGGTGTGGAACGGAACGATCGGGAACTTCACCCCGAAGCCGAAGAACAGCGCGAGGAACAGGAACGACTGGACGACCGACGAGAGACCGCGCGCGGCCGTGTAGATGGCCGAGAAGTCGAACGACGCTGCTCCCGAGTAGAAGACGAGGGCCAGGAGGCCCACCAGCATCACGATCGACGCGACGTGGGTGTAGATGAAGAACTTCAGCGCCGCGTACCGGCGCTCGGGCCCGCCCCAGTAGCCGATCAGGAAGAACATCGGGACGAGCACGGCCTCCCAGAAGAGGAAGAACAGGAGGACGTCGAGCGCGACGAACACACCGAAGCAGCCGAGGCAGGTGAGCGAGACGAGGCCGAAGTACGCCGCGGGGCGTTTCGTCTCCGCCCACGAGTACACGACCGTCGCGACCTGCAGGATCGCCGTGAGCAGGATGAGGACGAGCGAAATTCCGTCCACGCCGACCGTATAGTTGATGTGCATCCAGGAGAGCGAGATCCAGCTGTAGGACTCGCTGTCCGCGAAGCCGGGGACGAGGGCGCTATTGTACCCCGGCCAGCCGGGGTAGGCGAGGAACAGGACCGCCACCTCGACCAGGAAGACGAACGACGTCGCGAGCGCCACCCAACGGGCGCGCGGCCCCGCCACGAACGTCGCGACGGTGCCCACGGTGAGGGTCGCGATGATCAGCGACAGGAGGGGAACGTCCATCGGTCTATCCCCCTCCCAGCTTCGCGACCACGTACGGGGCGACGATCAACAGGATCACGAACAGGGCGATCAGTCCCGCGACGACATAGGCCGCGTAGTCCGAGACGACGCCCGATTGGATCCGGCGAAGCCGGTCGCTGAGCGCGCCGAACGTCCGCTCGAAGCCGTGAACGGTCCCGTCGATGACGAACCGGTCGATGAAGTCCGCGACGCGAGCGACCGTGTAGACGCCCTTCGCACCGACCCAGTCGTAGGCGTCCTTGAAGTAGTACCGGTGGAGGAGGAGCTGGCGGAGCGACTGGACCGAGCTCGTCTCGGCGAGCACGAAGACCCGGCCGTTCCCCCAGAGGCGCCAGGCGAGCGCGATGCCGCCGAGCCCGAGCGCGACACTCACCCCCGAGAGCACGATATCGGTCGTGCCATAGACGGGCGGGATGCCGCGCGCGCCCGCGCCCGAGAGGAGGAGCGTCTGGAAGTTCGGAAGGAAGATGAGGAGGCCTCCCCCGACCGCCAGCGCCGAGAGGACGATGAGCGGGACCTGCATCACCCAGGGACCCTCGTGGGCGTGCGGCAGGGTCGGGTCCCTCGGATGGTCGCCCGAGAAGGCGAGGAACCAAGCCCGAAAGATGTAGTAGGCCGTCAGGAAAACGGCGACGAACGCGAGGAGGAAGAACGGCCAGTAGTCCGGATGGGTTCCGAGCTGGGAGAAGACCGCGGAGAGGATGTCGTCCTTGCTCCAGAATCCGGCGAACGGCGGGATGCCGGCCAGCGCGAGGCCACCGATGGCAAACGCCGCCGCCGTGAGCCGCATCGTCTTGCGGAGCCCGCCCATCTTGAACAGGTCCTGCGTCCCGACGGCATGGATGACCGAGCCGGCGGCGAGGAAGAGGAGCGCTTTGAAGAACGCATGCGTGAAGAGGTGGAACAGCCCGACCATCGCGAAGCCGGCGCCGACGGCCATCACCATGTAGCCGAGCTGGCTGATCGTCGAGTACGCGATCACCCGTTTGATGTCGGGGTGGACGACCGCCATCGTCGCCGCAAAGAACGCGGTGAATCCGCCGACCGCGACGATCGCGAGCTGGTCCGTCGGGGTGAACCCGAGGAAGAGGCTCGTCACGGCAAGGAGGTAGACGCCGGCTGCGACCATCGTCGCCGCGTGGATGAGCGCGCTCACGGTCGTCGGGCCCTCCATCGCGTCCGGCAGCCAGACGTGGAGCGGGAACTGGGCGCTCTTGCCCGCGGCGCCGCCGAGCATCATGATCCCGGCGACCGTGAGGAGCAACGTGTTGCCGTGGAAGCCGGCGGTCCCGGCGAGGAACGGCTGGTTCCCGTTCGTGAAAAGGAAACCGTTGGCGGCCCAGCTTCCGGCGACTCCCGGGGAGACCGCGGTCGCAAAGTTGTAGAAGTAGATGAACACCCCCAGGAGGAACATGATGTCCCCGACCCGGGTGACGATGAACGCCTCCTTCGCGGCGCTCGCGGCGCTCGGCTTCTCGTAGTAGAACCCGATGAGGAAGTACGAGCAGACCCCGACGAGCTCCCAGAACAGGAAGAATTCGAGGAGGTTGTCGGCCAGCACGAGGCCGGACATCGCCGTGAGGAAGAGGGAGAGCTCGGCGTAGTACCGGGGCAGGCCGCGGTCCTGGTGCATGTACCCGATCGAGTACAGCATCACGAGGAAGCCGACGACGGTCACGACGATCAGCATCAGCGCCGAGACCGGGTCGACCAGGGTCCCCATTACGAGCGAGAAGCCGGAGGGGAAGGCGCCCGGGGCCGGGGCGAGATGGATCCAGGTGTACCGGGTATCGACGTAGGTGCCGGGCGAGATCATTTCCCCCACCCCGATCAGCACGCCGATGACCAAGGAGGCCCCCGAGAGCGTGACGGCCACCCAGCCGCCCCACTCGAGGCGGCGCATCCGCGTTCCGGCGAGTCCGACGATGATGAACGCGAGCGCGGTGAACAGCGGGACGAGGAAGGCCCATCCGTAGAGACCGTTGAGGAGCCCGCTCGTGCTAGCCCCCTCCTACAGTTTCAGGTCCGTCGCTTGCGCGACGTTGATCGTTCCTTTGAGGCGGTTGAGCGCGAGGACGATCGCGAGGCCGACCGCGACCTCGGTCGCCGCGAAGCCGATGAGGACGACCGCGACCGCCTGGCCGGTGAGCCCGCCGACCCCGCCCATGAAGGCGCCGAAGTAGACGAAGTTCAGGATCGCCGCGTTCATCGCGATCTCGATCGCGATGAGGAGGAGGATGAAGTTCCGCCGCGTGAGAATCCCGAACAGGCCGACCGCGAACAGCGCCGAGGAGAGCGCCACGAACCCGACGAGCGAAAGGGCGGTCAATCGCGTCCCTCCCGGACCAGGTAGATCGCACCGGCGACCGCCCCCATCATGAGCAGGCCCAGAAGGAGCAGCCACGGGCCGTTCGTGTTGAACAGGTTCTGCGACAGGAGAGCGGGGTCGTACGAGCGGACCGGCTCGGCGGACTGCGGCAGTTCGCCGACCGCCGCGACCGCGAAGATGAACGTCACCACAGCGAGGGCGAGCGGAACCGCACCGATTCCCGTGACCGCCTCGCGGGAGAAGATCCGCTTGCGCGTCAGCATGACCCCGAACAACAGGAGGACGGTCACCGCGCCGGCGTAGACGCCGAGCTGAAGGACGCCGAGGAACGGAGCATCGAGCAGGAAGTAGATCGCGGAGATGTCGACGAAGAAGACAGCGATCCAGAGGATCGTGTGGACGAGCTCCCGGACGAGCAGCGCCGCGACGGCGGTGAACAGGCCGACCGCCGCGAGGGCGAGGAACGCGAGTTCCTCCAAGCTCACTTTCGAGTCCCCCAGAACAGGCACTCTTTCGGACAGACGCTGATGCAGGTACCGCAACGGACGCAGTCGGAGTCGTTCACGACCGGCTCCTTCCAAATCCGCTTCGGGAGCTTTTCGCCGGGCTTCGCCTCCGGCTTCGCGATGTCGAGCATCGTGATGCACTGGGTCGGGCAGTCCCGGGCGCAGGCGTTGCATCCGATGCAGATGGGGGGGTCGAGGAGGATCGAATCCTCATTCTCGGGCCGGGCGAGCCGGATCGGGTTCATCGGGAGCTTGGTCTTGAACACCTCGTTGAGGCGCTCGGGCGAGTAGACCATCTCCGCGCGCTTCGTGACGGAGAGCTCGTAGCGGGTCGTCATGGTGAGGCAGCCCTCCGGGCAAGCGTCCGAGCAGAATCCGCAGTAGCTGCACTTGCCGTAGTCGATCTGGGGGCACTTCTTCGGGTGCTTCGGGTCCCCGCCCGGGACCGTCACCATGTCGATGCAGAGGTCGGGGCAGGAGAATGCGCAGAGGTTGCAGCTGATGCACGTAGCGATGTTGAGCGCGTGGACCCCCCGGTAGTTGTCCCACACCTGGCCGACCCCGATCGGCTTGCCGGGTGCGACGTCGACCTTCTCGCGGAACTTCGGGTCCTCGAGGCGCTCGTACGGGTAGACGATCGTCGAAGGGCGGACCAGGCTCCGCGCGAACTGGCGGGCGGCCGTCGCCATCGGCCGGGCGACCCAGAGGATCGGGTTCTGGTTCGGTTTCTGGGTCGGGGTGACTTCGCTCGCCATATCGGTTACCTCCGAATCCTACGTCCCCATCGACGGCAAGCATCCGAACGGTGAGTGGCACCCGGCCACGACCAGGAGGGCCGCGATGAAGACCGAGACGAGGCTGAGCGGGATCATCCGGTTCCAGCCGATGCGCAGAAGCTGGTCGGTCCGCACCCGCGGGAGCGACGCGCGGACCCAGACGAACACCCCGAACACGATGTACGTCTTCACCATCAACCAGAAGATCCCGGCGAGCGGGAAGGAGGTGAGCGCGGCCGGGACCGTCGACGGCATCGTCCAACCGCCGAGGAACAGCAGGACGACGAGGATGCTCCCGACGAGCGCTCGGAGGTAATCGGAGAACATGAAGAACGCGAAGAACATCCCGCTGTACTCGGTGTTCCACCCCTCGACGAGCTCGGCCTCCGCCTCGGGGAGGTCGAACGGGATCCGCTCCATCTCGGCGAGCATCGCGGCCACGAACACGATGAGGGAGAGCACGAGCGGTCCCCAGAACCAGTAGTTCCGCTGCTCGTAGACGATCGTATTGAGGTCGAAGCTCCCCGCGACGATCACGACCGAGACGACCGTGAGGAGGAGCGGCACCTCGTAGGCGATCATCTGGGCGGCCGAGCGCATCCCGCCCATGAGCGAGTACTTGTTGTTGCTCGACCAGGCGCTCACGAAGATGAAGAGCGGCGCGAAGGAGAAGATCGCGAGGGCGAGGAGGAGGGTGAGCGGGAGTGCGCCCGTGTCCCAGCCCGAGGAGATCGGAAGCACCCCGAAGATCACGAGCGACGTGATCATGTAGGCGGTCGGCCCGAAGTAGAAGCCGAGCCCGTCCGCGTCGCGCGGCTTGACCGTGTCCTTGCGGAACAGCTTGAACCCGTCGGCGAAGTTCTGGAGGAGCCCCGCGAAACCCACGTGCATCGCCGCCCGCCGGTCCATGAATCGACCGAGCAGCTTGCGCTCCCACCAGATCAGCATGATCGTGTTGACCATCGTGGCGGCAAGGATGATCACGCCGAAGATCAGGACCGCAAAGCCGGTCACCACGTCCGGGCTCGTCACGACGGAACGGGTGCTCGGCAGCACGTACGCGACCGCGCCCGCGATCGCGCTCGAGATGTCGTACGAGACGGAGTAGAGGGTCGCTTGCGACACCGCCCGACCTCCTTACCGGTCGACCTCCCCGATGCACGGGTCGATGCTGCCCATGATCGGCGGGATGTCCGCGACGCGGTAGCCGACCAGGTACTGGCGAGCGGCGCTGAGGTTCGCGAAGACTGGCGAACGAAACTTCACGCGGTACGGGTGTTCCGAGCCTTCGTTGACGACGTACGCCTGGGCTTCTCCGTGCGGCTCCTCGACCGAGGAGAACCCGAGGCCTTTCGCGTAGTTGCGCTTCAGGACGTACCCCTCCCGGCCGACCGGGGCGTACGGGGCGCCGAGCCACCGCGGGAGCCTCTCCGCCAATACCGGCCCGGGGTGATGCTCGAGCCATTCGATCACCTGACGGAGGATCCGGACCGACTGGCGGATCTCCTCCATGCGCACGAGGTAGCGCCCCGTGACGTCGGCGCTGTCCGCGAGAGCGATGTCGAAGTCGACATCCCGGTAGCACGAATACGGCCGGTCCTTGCGGAGGTCGCGTTTCACGCCCGCGGCCCGGAGCGGTGGGCCGGTGACCCCGTGAGCGATCGCGTCGGGGCCCTGGAGGACGCCCAAGTGGTCGCACCGCTTGTGGAAAAGGTCGGAGCCGAGGCAGAGCTGGTCGTACTCCCGGAAGCGGTCCGTCAGCCAGTCGAGCACCTTGCGGGCCTGGTCGGCGAACCCGGGCGGCAGGTCGTTGCGGACCCCACCGACCCGCATGAACTCGTAGGTCATGCGCGCCCCGGTGAAGCTCTGGAAGAGGTCGAGCACGAGGTCCCGGTCCCGCATACCGTAGAGGTACGGCGTGAGGAGACCGATGTCCGCGACGAACGCGGCGTACCACATGATGTGGGAGCCGATCCGTTGGAACTCGGCGCACAACATCCGGATGTACTCGGCGCGTTCGGGCGGGGTGATGTGGAGGGCCTGCTCCGACGCGAGGATGTAGAGGTGCTCCCAGTTGAGACCCGCGACGTAGCAGGTCCGGTCCATCAGGGTCACGACTTCGTTGTAGTGCCGGTCCTCGCTGATCTTCTCGATCCCCCGGTGGAGATACCCCATCTCCGGGTCGACGTCCAGAATGCGTTCGCCGTCAATCCGGACGCGGAGGTTCCAGAGGCCGTGGGTCATGGGGTGTTGCGGCCCCATGTTGATCCACATCTCAGACATGGCGCGTCTTCACCTCCAGCTCCTCCGGCTCATGGATCTTGAACGAGCGCAACAGCGGGTGGAAGGCGTAGCCCTCGGGGGTGAGGAGGTGTCGGAGGTCCGGGTGGTGGTCGAAGGTGATGCCGACGAGCTCCCAGGTCTCGCGCTCGTGCCAGTTGGCACTCGGCCAAATGCTGGACGCCGTTTCGATCCGCGCGTCGTCGGCCGGCACGTCGGCGGAGAGCAGAACGTACTGATGCTCCGCGTCCGACCAGGCGACGTAGAACACCTCGCGGTGGTCGACCCAGTCGATCCCGCCGACCATAGAGAGGTGGTCGAACCCCAGGTCGTCGCGGACGGCGCGGAACAGGTCGAGGGCCCCCTCGCGCCGGAACCGAACCCGGCCGGCGAGCCCTTCGAACGTCTCCACCGAAACTAGGTTCGGTCCCAGTTTCGGGGCCAGAGAGCGTTGCAGGTCGTCCGGTTGCATCAACGCGCGCTCCTAAGTGCCCCGGCGGATGAGCCGCCTATTCCTTGCGCTCCCGAATGAGCTGTTCCAGTTTCAGAATCCCGTCCAGCATCGCCTCCGGGCGCGGCGGGCACCCGGCGATGTAGACGTCGACAGGGACCAGCTTGTCCACGCCCGGGACCACCGAGTAGGCGGTTCGGAACGGTCCGCCCCCGGTGGCGCAGTTCCCCATCGCGATGACCCACTTCGGCTCCGACATCTGTTCGTAGAGCGTGATCAGCTTGTGCGCCACCTTCCAAGTGACCGTCCCGTTCACGATCATCAGGTCGGCCTGCCGGGGGGACGAACGAGCGACGACGCCGAACCGCTCGGCGTCCCATCGCGCCCCAAAGGCGGCGGCGAACTCGATCGCGCAACAGGCGAGGCCCCAGTGGAGTGGGAAGAGCGAGTTCCGACCCGCCCAGTTGAAGACCGGCCGGATCACCTTCGACTGTCCCTGCTCGGTGATGATCGAAGAGAGCGCCTCCTTCGCGGCGGGGATGAACTCCTTGACCCGAAGGGCCTCGATCTCGACGAACGGCACCGCGGGCTGAGTCGCCATCGGGAGCTCCTTTCCGAGGGTGAGGTCCCCGGCGGGCGCGATGGGTCGGGCGGCCGCTTGGGCCGGTGGGGTCGTCAGACGAACCACCTCTTCTCGCCGCTCAACGCGTAGTAGATGCCCGTGATCGCGAGCCCCGTGAACGCGATCGCGATGAACACGGGGAACCAGGCGGAGTTCGCGCCTCGGAAGGTCAGACCCCAGAGTGCGAGGATGAATCCGAGAACGTCGACGGCGACAAAGACGATCGCGAAGGTGTAATGCTGGGTCGGAAAGTCGACCTGAGCCTCGCCCTCCGGTTCTTCCCCGCACTCGTACGTCGTAAGCTGGAGATACGAGCTCCGGCGCTTCGCGCCGATCATCCGGTTCGCGATGAGCGACCCGACCGCGAACGCGGTGGCGATGATGGCGAAAACCAGGAACGTGGTGACCCCGGCCTCCATCGGTCCGACCCTCGCGTACGCCGCGCGACGGTGCGACCCTTGGACGTTATTTAACACCAACCGGCTGACGGCGCAGGTTATGCCGTTTTCCATCCCCGGCCGGGGCCGGGGTCGCATGGGTTAAGGTGTCCGGCCGCTCGGTCCTCCCAACGTATCATGGAAGGCTTTCGGCCGCCGGTCACGCTCACCGGACGCTGGGTCCGGCTCGTACCGCTCTCGCTCGACCATGCCCCCGACCTTCGGGAAGCGGCCCGCGACCCCGAGGTCCGGCGCTATCTACTCCACGGCCCGGGCGAGACGCCCGAGCAGATGCGCGCCCTGATCGCCTACCGGCTCGAGCAACAGAGGGTCGGGATGGACCTCCCGTTCACGACCGTCCTCCGGGCGACCGACCGTCCCGTCGGGATGACCGGTTTCATTCACATCGACCGCACCAACCAATCGGTCGAGGTCGGAGGGACGTGGCTCGACTCCGCCCTGTGGCGATCGCCCCTCAATACGGAGTCGAAGTACCTCCTGTTCCGGTATGCCTTCGAGACCGGCCGGGTGCATCGAGTCTGGCTGCAGACCGACCTACGGAACGAGCGGGCCCAGCGAGCGATCGCGAGGGCCGGCGCCCTTCGGGAGGCGACCTTCCGCGAGGATAAGATCCGACCCGACGGGTCGTACCGGTCGTCCGTCTATTACGGAATCCTCGTCTCGGAGTGGTCGCGAGTCCGGGACGCGCTCGAGTCGATGCTCGCTCGGGAGTGGAAGACCTCGCCCGAGATCACGTCGGTGTCCGCCGACACCCCGAAGGAGCAGGGATGACGGGCGATGGATTCCGGCCCCCGCTCACCCTCCGGGGCCGATACCTCGAGCTCCAGTCCCTCGAACGAAGCCAGGCGCCCGGTCTCGCGGAGGCGGGACGTGACCCGGAGGTGTGGAAGCTCCTTCGGATCGGACCCGGCCACCCCCCGTCCCTACCGGAGATGGAGGCGTTCATCGACGCGACGCTCGCCCTCCAGGCCGCGGGGGAGGTGCTCCCTCTCACGATCTTGCTGCTCCCCGAACGGACCCCCCTTGGCATCATCCGGTTCCTCGACATCGACCGGCCCAACCGGGCGGTGGAGGTCGGGACCTGGATCGACTCGCACTACTGGCGGACCCCCGTCAACTCCGAGGCGAAGCTGCTCATGCTCTCCTACGCCTTCGAGAAGGAAGGGGTCCACCGCCTCCAGTTCAAGACCGACGTGCGCAACGTTCGCTCCCAGGTCGCGCTCGAGCGGCTCGGTGCGGTCTCCGAGGGCGAGCTTCGGGAAGCGCACCTCGTCCCCGGTGGCTACTTCCGCACCTCGAAATATTACAGCATCCTCGCGCCCGAGTGGCCCGAGGTGAAGCGTCGTCTCGAGGGGAGCCTCGCGCGTCCCTGGGACGGACGCCCGGCGTCCCCGGCGACCTAGTCGCGCGACCTACGGCGAGGGAAAGTTCGGAGCACGCTTCTCCCGGAACGCGCGGATCCCCTCGGGAAGCTCCGGACCCTGTGCCGCGTCGACCGCGCTCCTCCGTTCGAGCGCCATCTGGGTCTCGACGCTCTCGCTGAACGCTGCGACCAGCAGCCGTTTCGCCCAGCCGTACGCCCGCGTCGGGCCCCGGGCGAGTTCTTCGGTCCGGGCCCGTGCGCGCATCGCAAGGTCGGCCGGCGGAACGACCTCGTGCACCAATCCCATCTCTCGGGCGCGCTCCGCCGAAACCCGCGCGTTCGAGAAGAGCATCTCCTGAGCGCCTCCGATGCCCAGGAAATGTGGGAGGAAATACGATAGCCCCCCGTCCGGGACCGTCCCGAGCTGCAGGAACGCGGGGACGAGGAGCGCCGTGGTGCTCGCGATCCTCCAATCCGCCGCGAGGGCGAGGGAGAGCCCACCGCCCGCGGCCACTCCGGGAATCGCGGCGACCACCGGCTTCGGCATCGTCAGGATTTCGCGCACCATGTTCTCCTGTTCGGCGGTCAGACGATGGAAAAGGTCCGCGAGGGTGCCGCGCTCTCGGTACTCGTCCATGACCGCCACGTCGCCACCGGCGCAGAACGCCGAACCGGCGCCGGTGAGGAGCACCGCGCGCACCTCCTGGGTGACCGTCGCTCCCTGCAGGGCGGTCTTGAGCTCGAGCATCGTCGCGACGTCGAGGGCGTTGAGCCGCTCGGGTCGGTGGATCGTGATCGTGAGAATCGCTCCGCTACGCTCGGTGAGCACGTTCGGCATCGGCGTCCCCGCCCCCGGCACGGGACCCGGGGGCATATAGTCCGAGCGGCCGGGCCAAGACCGCCGTCGTCACGAGCGGCGAGGCACGAAGTCTCTTAGGGCCCCCGAGGGAGCGCGAAGCTTACGGGTTCGTTGAGGTGTCGACCGGGGGCCGGCGCCGGGCGCCCGTCCGTCCGTCGTCGGGGGGCGGACCCGGAGGCGTGGCGGACCCGGGCTCGGTGGCCGTGCCGGGCGGGGGCGGGAGTCCGTGCGGCACCGGCCGCGAGGGAGGCGGCGGTGCGATCGTGTCGGCCCCCGGCAGCTCGGGAGGCATGCTGGCGCGGCCGCCCTTCGTGAACGGGGACACGAGGGACGACGACTCATCGGACTCGGCCTTGATCTCCTCCTCGATGGTCTTGATCTCGCTGAGAAGCTCTTCCTGCCGCGGGATTGGTCCGAGGATGTCGTCCATCGTGCCGACGCGCTTTTCGAGGTCGTCGAGGGTGTTCAAGTTGCGGTCGGGGACCTGGCGGCTCGCGCCCATGTACTCGGACGCCCCTTCCATGAGCCGCGAGAACTCGAACGGGAACAGGATCTTCGTCGCTTGGCCGTTCCCGACGTTCGTGACGGTATCGAGCGAGAGGACGGTGAGCGCCTTCGAGTCGAGAACGGTCGCCCCGATCGACAGGATTCGAAGCCGTTGGGCCTCACCCTGGGCTTCGAGGATCGTCGCGACCCGGGCGCCCTCGGCCTCGAGGATCTGGGACTGCCGGACACCTTCCGCCTGCAGGATACGCGAGCGCTTCTGACCCTCGGCCACGAGGATCGCGCTGCGCTTTTCGCCGTCCGCGCGAAGGACCGCGGCCCGCCGCTGACGCTCGGCGGACGTCTGCTCCTCCATCGCGCTCTTGACCGGCCCAACGGGGTCGACCTCCTTGATCTCCACCGCGTCGACGCGGACGCCCCACTTGTCGGTCGCCTCGTCGAGGATGTCGCGGAGACGGGCGTTGATCCGCTCGCGGTTGTAGAGGATCTCATCGAGCTCCATGTCGCCGATGATCGAACGAAGGGTCGTCTGGGCGAGGGCGAGGGTGGCGACCTGGTAGTTCTGGACCTGGAAGATCGCCTTCGGCGCGTCGACGACCTTGATGTAAATGATGGCGTCGACGTTCGTCGGGGAGTTGTCCTTCGTGATCACTTCCTGGCGGGGCACCTCGAGCACCTGCGTCCGCAGGTCGATCTTGAGGACGCTCGCGAGGGGGCTCACGATGTTGAACCCGGGGTTGATCATCCGCCGGTAGGAACCGAGCAGCGTGACGATTCCCTGCTGGTACGGCTGGATCGTGTAGATCATCCGGGTCAGTAGCACGAGAATGATCACGAACGCTAGGACAATGCCTACAATGACGAACGTGTAGTCCATCGGAACTCCTTCGGTGCCCGTCGCTCCTACGCGGCGACCGAGCCCGTCAGCCCGCCGGAGGAGGTAACCCTTTCCGTCGGTGCGGACGACCGGCTAACTGGGCGGAGCGGGCTCGATCGGAACGACCGTCACCGACACGCCCTCGCCGTGGACGATCTTGACGCGAGTGCCCTCGGCGATCGGCATGGAAGCTTTGGCCGACCAGACCTCCGAGCGAACCCGGACCTTCCCTTTCAGGGTGTTCGGAACGATCGGAACGATGACGACCGCCTCGGCTCCGACGAGCCCACCGCTCGTGGTGGAGAGCGGCGTATGCGTGGGGGCGATCCACCGGTAGTACGGGATCTCGATCAGGGCCGCGACGACCGCCACGACGATGATCAGCACCGGCCCGATGTAACTGTCCAACAGGACGTTCGGCAGGAAGAGGTACAGGAATCCCGCGACGAGGAGGATCGAACCCGGGATGAGGAGCAGGGCCCCGGGGTGAACGAGCTCGAAGGCGAGCAAGATAATCCCCACGATCACGAGGGCGATCCCAATGGTCGGGTCGATCACGCTCACGGTCCCTTACGGGCGAACCGTTGAACGGAGATTAAAGTTCGGGGGTAGCTTCCCGCTCACCGGATGTAACGGTCGGTAGTATCGAGGTCGAAGTTCGTGACCACCTTGAGGTGCCGGCCCCGACCTCCCCGGGCCATCCCGAGGAATGGGTAGAGCCTCCAGAGGTTGCCCTCGGCCATGCGGGTCGCGAGATGCGTCGGGCCGAACGCCACTCGGGTGACCCGAGCGGTGACCTCCCGCACCGACCGCTCGTCCAAGTAGCCGAGCGAATGCAGGTACTCGTGGGCCAAGATCACGTAGAGGAACGAGTTGAGCTCGAGCGGGCTATCGGCGTGAGCACGCATGGCGTCCACGAGTCCTTCGTTGAGCACGATCAGGTTCCCCGTGACCTGCCAATAGGCGCCGAGTTGAGGCGGAAGGTCGGAGAGCCCCAGCCCAAGGCCGGGCCGCTCAATGCCCAGAACCCGTCGGACGGCGTCCCGGACCACTCGGAACACCGCATTGTAATCGGCCGGCGCCTCCAGGGTTCGGGCCAAGCCGGAAGCGGCCTCGGGCGTGGGCCGCGGGGGACGATCCGGCGTCGGGGCCGAGAGGCCCCGTGAGTCCGCAAACGGGAGGAACATGCTGAGGAGACCGGGCCGGCGGGGATATAGGGTCGCTTACCGAAGGGAAACGTGCCTACCTGCTCCACGGCCGGGTGGGTCGAGACCCGTCCTCCCTCCCGAGAACCTAAGAACGCACGCCCCCATTCACGCGCACGATGCCTCGACCCCACGACGTGGTCTTCCCGCAACGGCCCGAGCGAGAGGAGGACCGGCGCAAGGAAGAGCAGCACCGTAAGTTGCTGGACGAGTTCTTCGACCATTCGACTCTACTCGCGGTCTCGCGTCTCGTCAACCGAGGTCTGTTCGACGCGGTCGACTACCCGATCTCCACCGGCAAAGAGGGAGGAGTGTTCCGGGCCACCGCGGGCCCAGGATTCCGCGCCGTCAAGGTCTACCGGGTGAGCAACACCGTGTTCCGCCACCTCCCCGACTACGTCCTTACGTCGCTGCGGCGCGAGTCGAGCGTGAAGAACTTCGGAGGCCTCATCTTCGCCTGGACCCGCCGGGAGCACACGATCCTAGGACGGCTCGCGGAGGCGGGGGTCCGCGCCCCTCGACCGTTCGGACACTTTCGCAACGTCCTCGTGATGGAGTTTATCGGGAACGCCGAGGGTCTCGCGGCGCCCCGACTCATCGACGTCGTGGTCGACGACCCCGCCACCCTGTACGAGGACCTCGTCCGTGAGATCGGCGGGATGGCGCGCACGGCCCGCCTCGTCCACGGGGACCTTTCGCCCTACAACGTCCTCTTCCACGAAGGTCATCCCGTGCTGATCGACGTCGCGCAGGCGGTCTCCTCGGACCACCCGGAAGCGCTGCGGCTCATGGAACGCGACATTCGGAATTTCGTGAAGTTCCTCGAGCGTCTCGGCTACTCGGTCGAGCCCTCCGACTTTCTCGAGGCTGTCGGCGGCAAGACCATCGGTCCTCCCCCGGCGGAGGCGTGACGATGCCGACACTGTACGCCCGGATCCCGGAGGACCGCGTGGCGGTCGTGATCGGCCCGGGGGGACGGACGAAGCGGGCGATCGCCAGCGCGACCGAGACCCAGCTCGACATCGACGCGGCCGAAGGCGAGGTCATCGTGACGGGCCCGGACACCGACCCGATGGGGGTCCTGAAGGCACGCGACATCGTGCTGGCCATCGGCCGGGGGTTCTCCCCCGAGCGCGCGATGCGGCTCCTCAAGGAGAACACGTTCCTCGGGGTGCTCGACATCAAATTCGCGACCGGCCATCGGGAGAAGGCCGCCCTCCGGCGCATCCGATCGCGCGTCATCGGTACGCGGGGACGGGCCCGCGAGCGGATCGAAGAGCTCTCGGGCTGTTCGATGAGCGTCTACGGGTCGACCGTCGCCCTCATCGGCGAGGAAGAACAGCTCGACCGCGCCACGCGGGCCGTGGAGCTGCTCGTCAAAGGCAGCGAGCATTCGACCGTCTTCCATCTCCTGGCGCGGCTCAAGCGGGACGACGCCGTGAAGGAGGCGACCTCGTCGCAAGGGGTCGAGGACTTCGGAGGTTAGCCGCGTGGCGAAGACGCTCGCCCTCGAGGGCCCGGGCCTGGAATGGGCACGGCGCCAGTTCGCCCAGTACTACACTGCGACGCAGATTGCGCCCCCGCACCGATTGGCGCGCCGGGAGTTCGCCGCTTTCCCGTTTTCCACGGAAACGATGATGCGGCGACACGCGACGCTCCGGACCCCCGAGGAGTTTCGCGAGTTCCTCCGACGTGAGACGCCGCGGCATGTCTACTACTCCTCGGCGTACTATCGCCGTCCGGCCGAGCCGACGATGCCGGGGAAGGAGTGGCTCGGCGCCGACCTGATCTTCGACCTGGATTCGGACCATCTTCGGGGGGCGGAGGCCCTTGACTACGCGGGCCAGCTGGCCCTCGTGAAATCCCGACTGATCGCCCTCGTCGACGACTTTTTGCTGGGCGACTTCGGGATCGACCCCGCTGCGACGTCGTTCGTCTTCTCCGGCGGTCGCGGCTACCACGTGCACGTCCAAGACGACCGGTTCCTCTCCCTCTCGAGCCCCGAGCGGCGGGAGCTCGTCGACTATGTCCTCGGTACCGGCTTCGACCCGATGATGGTCGTCGAGGGCCGACGGACGGACGTTCGATTCGGACCGACCGCCGCCGGTCTGGACGACGAGGTCGAGCCGGCCGCCGCACGCCGAGCGCCCCGGACCCGAACTCTCGCCCCTCCGAATGCTCCCGGGTGGCCCGGCCGGACCACGCGGGCGGTCCTCGAGGTGTTGCGGCGTTGGGAGGAGCAAGGCGCCAAGGCGGCGGCCGAGGAAATGAAAGGGTACGGGATTCCACCCGCGCGAGCCCGGCATTACGCAAAACTCCTGATCGACCAGGGCGGAGCGGCGAAGATCCGGGAGCGGCTGTCGCTCGACGTGTTCAAGGAGGGTCTGCCCGCGGAGTTCCTCGAAGCGGTCGTTCCTCGGGCGGCGGTCGAAGTGCAAGGCGAGACCGATGCGCCGGTGACGACGGACATCCACCGACTGATACGGCTCCCGAACTCGCTGCACGGCGGCACCGGTTTCCGAGTGGTTCCGCTCGGCCGCGACGAGATCGCCGGGTTCGACCCGTTCCGGGACGCCCTCCTTGCCCCCCTGGACGGCTCCCGCACTCCCGTCCGGTTTCTCGAAGAGGCGCACTACCCGTTCCCTGGTGGCGAGGTGCACGCCGTTCCCGACGGGACGGACGAGCTGCCTACGCCGGTGGCGCTGTTCCTGCTCCTGCGGGGGCAGGCGGAGCTTCGGCCTTCACCGGGATGACGATCCGGCCGATCTTCTCGATCGCCCCTTCGACCTTGTCGCCCGGTTTCAGCTTGCGCGACTCGTTGCCGAACTCGTAGCCCAGAACGCCCCCAAGGCTCCCGAGCGAAAGAATGTCCCCCGGCTCGAACGTGATCCCTCGCGAGAGGTGCGTGATGATCTGCGGGATCCGGAAGATGTAGTCGTTGGTGTCGCCGGCCTGGCGGACCGTGCCGTTCACCTTGAGCTCCATCGCGAGGGGGTAGGGGTCGCCGACTTCCTCCTTCGGGACCACCCACGGCCCGACGGCCATCGTCGCGTCAAACCCCTTTCCCATCACCCAGTCCACGGTCCCCGCCGTGGGGTACTGGAGGTCACGGTAGCCCATGTCGAGCGCGATCGTGTAGCCGGCGATGAACTCCATCGCCTTCTCGACCGGGATGTGCTTGCCCCGTTGCCCGATCACGGCGGCGAGCTCGAGCTCGACATCGGGGAACGCTCCCGCGGGGCTGAGGACGAGGTTCTCGCTCGGCCCGACGAGGCTGTTGAAGTACCGCGAGAAGACGTACGGCTGCGTCGGGAGCGGCTTCCCTTGTTCCGTGACGTGGGTCTTCGAGTTCGAGGCGAGGCAGTAGACCTTGCTGCCGCGCACGACCGGGGCCAGGAGCTTCACGCCCTCCTCGGCCTTGAACAGGTACCGTGCTCCGGTCGCCGCGCGGGGAGTCCATCCGGCCTGCCGCCGCCGGTCGATGTACTGGAGGATCTTCTTCGTGAGGTCGACCGAGTCCGCTCCACCACCGAAGAACGCCTGCATGTCCCGGAACCGGCTGGGGTCGGCTCCTTTCACCGGATTCACCCCGTAGTAGTCCCGGACGGCGGTGTCGAGGTCGATGAACTCGTTCGCGTCGGTGATCATCCCGAAGTGGAACTGGTCCTGCAGCGTGAAATGGACGAGCTTCACGAGATCCCCTCGCGGCCGGGGAACCGTCCGGGCGGATAACGGATTCCCGCGCTCCCCCAAGTTCGACGGGCCGCGGCGCCAAGCCCCGGTCTAACGGAAATGTCGGTGGACCGCGAGCAGGTAGATGAACAGGACGAGCGCGAGGATGAAACCGAGGCTCACGAACGCTCCCGCAAGTCCGTAGCTCACCAACTCGAACAGCACGAACAGCAGCGTGAGGACGAGGGCCCACATCCGAAGATGCCAGAGCCCGAGCGCGAGGCCGAGGATGATCAACCCCACGATGAACACGACGAGACCGAGCGCGAACGAACCGAGACCCGCGAAGCCCGTCGGGACCCCGAGGAAGTGGGTCACGGCGACTCCCGCGAGGACCAGCAACCCCCCGAGGAGGAGGAGGAATCCATACAATCCGACCAACACGGCCAGGATCGCGACACCGAGAGGTCGGGAGGGCGGAGCGGGTGGAGCGGGGGGAGCGTACTGGGCTGTCGGTTGGGCCGTCACGAAATCCTCGGGGCAGGCCCGCCTGCCGGCTTCTAGACGTTCGCTCCCGGGTTATGAACCTGTGTGCGAGCCCGCAGGGTCCGGGTCCAGCTCTGTGGGAGAGGGCCTTTCCGTCCCGCGGGAGCGTACGTCGCGAGATATCCAACCCCGAGCCGCTCGACCCCGACGAGTTCGAGCGTGGCCAGCTCCTCCGGCCCGCGCGTCTCCGGCCCGCTCGCCACGGCCGGCGCGGTGAGTCCGCCGACCACGACGGGGGCGTAATAGACCGTGAACCGGTCGAACAGCCCCGTGCGCAGCACGCTCGAGAGTATCTCCGCACCCCCCTCCACCATGAGGGTACGAACCCCAATGTCGTAGAGCATCGGAAGGAGCCGGCGGAGGTCCACTCTCGAAGCGCCAACGACCAGGACGCGGACGTGAGGAGGGAAGGTCCGCTTCGAGCGTTCGGAGGTCGCGACGATCGTCGGTGTGGAACCGTCGAGTACCCGGGCCGTGGCGGGCGTCCGCCCGCTCGCGTCGACCACGATGCGGGTCGGGTTCGGGCCGGGCGGCTCACCGAGAAGCTCCCAATGGACGCGCAGCGACGGGTCGTCCTTCACGACCGTGCCGACGCCGACGAGGATCGCGTCGGCGCCCGCACGCAGGCGCTGGACGCGTTGGAGGTCCTCCGGCCCCGATAGGCCCGCGCGCCGGCCCCCCGCGAAGGCGATTCGCCCGTCCAGGGACGCCGCGCAGTTCACCCAGACGACCGGTCGGGGCGGAGCGGAGTCCCCCGCGGAATCCATCCCGAGACCCTCACCCCGTCGCTCGGAGGCGGGCGACCTCGGCCTCGAGGTCGTCGGTCGGCTGACCGGCGGCTTTGAGGTCGTCCAGGTTGATCGCAACGTTCGCCAGGGCGCCCTCCGCCGCGGCCCGGAACAGCGCGAGCGATGTGACGAGGTCGCTCCCGAGCGCGGCCCGCGTTCGCGTCCGGACGTGGTCGAGCCGTTGCGCCGACTCTACGGCCCGCCGGGCCGTTTCGAGCGGTACCTCCGCCGCGCCTCGGACCGCCTGGAGGTAGGCGGTCGAAGCCGACGGGTCGTTCGGATGCTCCTTGCGGAACTTCTTCGCCTGACGAACCCGGTCGTACGAGAGGGCATCCTCGTCGGCCAGCTCGAGGAATCGGGCGCGACCCGATTTGAGCAGGGTGTTCACCGCCACGAGCTCCTCGGCGGGCTTGGCGGGGTCGATCGAGTACGCCAGCACCATCTCGCCCAGGGCCGCGGCGAGCGCGGCGACCACGCCGGCGGCGCTGCCGCCGCCGGGCGTGGGCGTGCGGGCGGCGAGGCGGGCGGCGTACGACGCGATCGACTCGTGGCCGGGGCCGGTGCTCTCCGCTGCCCGGACCTTCCGCTCGAGCACCGCCGCGCGGTCGAAGGAGTGGAGTTGTAGGTAGTACTCAGCCGCGTCGAACAGCGCGTCCTCGGGGACGAGCCCGACGATCTCGGACTCTTCCACCGCCACCCCGAACCGTTGGGCTTCCCGGCGGACCGCTTCGAGCGCCCGGTGGATCGGCGTGACCCGGTAATCCGTGAGGTTCATCGAGACCTGGGCTCGGTTCCGCTCCCGTATCTCGAAACCCAGCGCCTTTACCTCGGGAAGGCCGCCATCGCGAGCGCGTACGGATTTCGCGATGCGTTTCGCGACCGATACGTCCGGGGTAGTGAGGTAGGCGTTGTAGGCGATCAGGACCGGGCGAGCGCCGACCGCCACGGCGCCCGCCGTCGGATGGAGCCTGGGCTCCCCGAAATCGGGCGCGCGGGCCGGGTCGGAGACGATCGCCTCTCGCAAGCCCTCGAACTGTCCTTCCCGGACGTTCGCGAGGTCGGCGCGCTCGGGGCGTTTCGCGGCGGCCGCGTAGAGGTAGACCGGAATCCCGAGCTCCTTCGCGACCCGGGCTCCGAGGCGCTCGGCGAGGCGGATCGCGTCGGCCATCGTCGACGAGCCGATCGGAACGAACGGCACGACGTCCGTCGCGCCCATCCTCGGATGCTCGCCCCGCTGCACGTTGAGGTCGATCAGCTGGGTCGCGACCCCGACCATCCGGAACACCGCTTCGAGGAGCGCATCCCCTTCGCCGACCAGGCTGATGACGCACCGGTTGTGGTCGGCGTTGCGCTCGACGTCGAGCACGGTGACGCCCGGGATGTCGCGCGCCGGCGCCACGATCCGCTCGATCTTCTCCGCGTCGCGCCCTTCCGAAAAATTCGGGACACACTCGAACAGCGTCATGGGTTGTTCGAGGGACCACCGAACGTCTCGAGAAGAGTCTGATGCCCCCGAGCCTCCTGCGGCGAGGCGGCCCGGGCCGGTCGCTGTCGGGCCCGGCTCACGGCGGAGCGAACCCGCTCCTCCGAGAAGCCGTGGGTCTCGACCAAAAGGTGGTGGACCGCGTCCTCGTCCACCGGGCCGAACGAGGGAGGGGGAACTTCGACCGAGAGCGGGTGCCGGAAGATCTCCACGACCTCGTCCGCCTCCGTCGGGTCGAGGCCGACCTTCTCGACCGTCGGCCCGAAGCCGAGGTGCTCTTGGACGAGTTTGAGCGCCTTCTTGGGCCCATAGCCCCGGACCCCGTCGTTGAAGTCGGTCCCGATAACGATGCCGAGCAGGATCAGCTCCTCGTCGTTGATGCCGAGCGACGATAGCACCTCGCTGCGGTCGATGAGCTGGGCGCCGGGGCTCACGCCGCTCCGGCCGCGAGCCGCAAGCCCCCGTACGAGCCGGGGGGATCCGAACAGGAGGCTATCGTAATCCTCGGAGGCGGTCGCCCAGACAGTCCCGTGGGAGCTCATCACCGCCGCTTGGGCCTCGCCTTCGCTGGGAGCCTGGATCGACGGGACCCCGAGGGCATTCAGGAGTACTTGGAGCTCCTCGACCATCGGCCGCGTGAGCCGGGAGGTTTGCGCTGCCTTCTTCCGGGCAGTCTCGAGGTCACCGGCCGCGAGCGCCTGCTGCCACTCGCCCTCCGCCTTCTCCTTCGCCTCGATGCGCTGGCGGATCGTGCCGGTTTTGCGTTCCGGAGGCTTGCCGTCGAACACCCAGACCGGTAGCACCCCCTCCCGGAGCAGTGATGTGGTCCGGTAGAACACGCCCATCAGGTGGCTGGTCACACGACCCTCGGCGTCGCAAAACAATTGGCCGTCACGCTGCCGTATCGTAGCGAGGAACTGGTAGACGGCGTTGTAGCCGTCGACCGCGAGCATCCGGCCGGCGAGCGCTTCCCAAGGAAGCTCCTGGGCGGTCACCAAGTCCCGGAGCGGAAGCCCCACGGGAGCGTCCGAGGGGCGCCGAGTACTTGGGATTAGCGCGGAGAATCTTCCGCCAGACTCTATAGGACCCGACGTTTGCGTGCTTCGGGGGCGCGCGATGGAGTTTACGTGGCGGGACGAGGCACCGGTGGCGAAGAGCTTCGGGGAACGGTCCGTCGTGGTCTCCGCCTTCCCGAGCGCGGGTCTCGCGACCACCGTAGCGGCCCACTACATGATCCGGGCGCTGAATCTTCCGCGGATCGGTCGGTTCGAGTCCCCCGAGATCGCCCCGATCGCGGTCGTCCAGAGCGGCGAGGTCCACCCGACCATCCGGGTCTACGGGAGGTCGGACCTCGGCCTGGTGCTCTCCGAGTTCCCGCCCAGCCCGTCCCAGGCGAACTCGATTGCGCGGACGATCCTCGACGCTGCCGAGCGCCACAAAGCCCGCATGATCGTCGGGCTCGAAGGGGTCGTCCCGCATCCTCCCGGCGGGGACGAGGAAACGGAGGACGAGGAGAGCGCCGTCGCGGAGGAACAGTCGCCCGAGCAGGTGTGGGTCGCCTACTCCCACAAGGACGCGGCCGTCCTCAAGGCGTTCGAGCCGTCGAAGGCTCGGCTCCTGGAGGACGGAGTGATCGGAGGGGTCTCGGGGGCCCTCCTCGTGCAAGGCATGGGACGACCCCTCCCCGTCGTCGTGATGTTGGTGAGCGCCCGCGTCGCGGAGGGGCTACCCGACCACCGCGCGGGCGCGGCGTTGATCGAGACCCTGGACCGGGTTCTCCCGGAGCTCGAAATCGACACCGGTCCCCTGCGGGCCCAGGCCGAGCAGATCGAAAAGGCGCTACGGGCGGTCATGAAGTCGCACCCACCGGTTGCGGCGCCGCCCGAAGGGCACGCCACCGTGCCGACCCCCGGAATGTACGGTTAGGGCGCGGTTGGGGCCGGCCGTGGCACGGCGGGTCTACGCGAACGACTCCGTGTACGAGACCAGGTAGAACGCCCCGACGAGCATCACGGCTAGGAGCGCGAGGATCGACACCGGGTTCGAGCTGAACTCCACCACCGTCAGCCCGATGAGGGCCGCCGGGAGGACGATGAGCACGAGCAGGGTGAACAGTCTTCCGTCCATCGGAATTCCCCGAGGGCGGTCCGCTCATAAAGGTAAGCAGGGCGGGGAACCAAGGGGGAAAGGTCCCCCGCCCGAAATCGTGACCGATTCGATTACGGGACGCTCGGCGGGCGGGCTTTCACGTCCACTTCGAACGTGAGCTCAACCTCACCCGACGCGCGGTGAGCGGCCGGCAACGGCAGGGGAATCTCGGGTTCGGGCGACCGGGGCGCCGGAATTACGTCGAGGGCGGGGGCCTCGATAGCCGCCGCGCCGATCGAGGCGGAGACTGGACTCGGAGCGAGCTCCGCAGCGTTGAGGATCGCCTCGGTGGGCGACAAGAACGATCGCTCGATGTGCTCTTCGATCACGGACGCCCAGTGCTCCGCGATGCGCGTGAAGGCGAGCGACCCGCAGGAGGCGACCAGGCTCTCGTTGTCGAGCGTTTGGAGCGAGGCCACGCCTCGTTCGCGCTTTTCGACGAACGACTCGACGAAGTGGAGCCGTCCGATCGCTCGGTCGGCAAGCGCCCGTCGGTCCCCTTCGCAGCGGAACGGCTTGATCACGAACGCGCTCACGACCTCCGCATTGCGCGATGCGACCTCGAGAACGTACGGGAACGCGCCGCTACCGGCGCCTCCCCCGAGGCTGCCGACGACGATGACGAACGTCACGCCGTGGAATATCCGCTGGAGCGCGGGCTCGGCCGCCCGGGCGAGCACGCCCCCGACGAAGGGAGAGCCTCCGGTGTCCGTGTCCGCTCCCGAGTCCGGCCCGAGATAGACCCGGCGGTCGAACTCGTCGAAACCTTGGACCCTGGGGTCGCAGTTGATCGCCACGGTCTCGAGGTACCGGAGATGGTGCCGGGCGACCTCCCGCGCCACGCGGATCGCGCCGCCACCCACCGCGGCAAGGACGAACCGGACGTCCTGACCGAGCCGGAGGGGAGCCTCCCAGCTGTCCCCGACCGGCTCTCCGTTGCTGGATGGTACGGTTCGCTCGTCACCCGATGGCCCGGCCTCGTAGGTCTCCACAACCCCCCCATGACGGAGCTCTCGAACCGCTCGCGCGCATCTACCGGCCGACGACCCCCTTGCGTTCCAGGTCCTTCGCGCTCTCACCGAGCGCTCCGACCTGGGTCCGAGTCTCCACTGCCTCGCGCACCGTTGCGCGAGCCCGTTGAACGAGCTCGTGGACCTTCATCTCCATCTCACCGCGCCGCACGATCTCAGCGAGGACATCCTTCACCGAGCTGCGGTTCGCGACGTGGTGGGCGTAGGTCTCAAGGCGGGCGTACTCCTCGGGCCGCAGTCGCACGGGGACCTCGATGAAGCCCTCGGCGTCCACGGCGGGCGTTGGCGCGGTCGACATCGCGCGGGCCCGAAGGAACGCATGCAGCGCCGTCCGCATCAGCTCCGAGCGGGTCGCGAACTCGCCGTTCGCCACGAACGAGTCGACCAGCTGGAGCTCCTTGCGGTTGCACCGTAGGGCGATGCGCGCATCCTCGGGCTCCTCCCCACGGGCCGGTGGCTCTTCCGAAGCTCCGTTGCCGCGTCGGGAGGCGTTGTCGAACACAGTCGAGCAGAGGGATGGAAACTCCATCTACTTAAACACAAGCACGACCGAACGATAGGACACGCTCCATGGTCCTATCCGGTCAGTTTTCTGACGTGTCGAACAAGATTAAAGACGTGTCGAACTGGACTAGGAACTTGGCCGACCACAGTATAACTGCTCGCGCAACTCGCGTCCGGCGACTCGATCCCGCGCGTCGCGCGTTTCGCGGTCGGGCCCGGCCGCGCGCGCGGGCGGGCGGGCGGGCGGTGCACACGCGTCGAACACGCCTCCCGGCCTGCCGGTCTCTCCTGACGTGCGACAGTGCGTCACTATGCGCATTGGTGTGTATTACGTCAATAGACGAAGTCGAGTTCGCGTTATGCCGTTTCCACTGCCCCGTAGTTTCAAATACCAGGGGCCGGCCATACCGTCACCCGCGGGTCAACGGGCCCACAGAAATCGGAGGAACGAACAGGAATGAACGTCTTTGGAAAGCGGGAACGAAGCTGGCGAAAAGCGCGCAAGCGCGGTGTATCGCCGATCATCGCTACGATTTTGCTCGTGGCGATTACGGTCGTGCTGGCCGCCGTGCTGTACGTGCTGATCTCGGGACTGACGCACGGAACCGGGTCGGCCCCCTTGGGAACGAACTTCTCGTGGGGAACTCCCATCAACACGACCGGTGTCGCGAGCACGGGATGCTCGAGCGGGTTGACCGCGCCCGCCCACGCCTACTGCTACAGTATTGAGATTGCAGGTTCGAGCGTGACCACGTCGAACTTCATTCTCGAACTGCGCAACGCTGTGGGCGCCACGATTGCTTGGCCCGTCGCATCGAGCGGAGGCTTGCTCTCGAACCCAGCCGCCACCACCCAGATCGCCTTGATCAGCCCGACGTCGACCACGCCTGTCGCGGGATACGCCACGGCGTCGACCAGCTGGACCCTCGCAACCGGATTCTCCGGCTCGGTGTCCGGCGGGTTCACGATCGTGATCAACGTCTACTACGCGGCGGCGGGTGGCACTGGCCTCTTGGGCGACCAGATTGTCGCGATTGGAGGGAGCGGCTACTCCGGTAGCGTTCCGTCCAACTCGTTCTCGTAAGGGAGCGCGCTTCGATCGACGACCCTCCTGCGAAAGCAGGGGGGCCCAACCCTTTCCCAATTCTTCTCAGCGTGTCAAGGTTCACACAAGTGAGCACCCGACGCTGCGGTCCGGAGGATCGACGCCGGATCGCCCTCCAGTCGGGGTCCGGACTCGGTCACAAAGTGAGTTGGAACGACAACGACTAAATAGAGCCCCCCCACCTGTTAACAGCGGCACTGGGGGGAACCCTATCAACGCGGTCGGTCCCATGATGGGGAAGCGTAGCCGGTGGCGCCATCGCGTCGGGGTTCGCTCGGGGGCTCGGCGGCCGCGTCGTGGCGTTTCCGACGTCGTGGCGACCATTCTTCTCCTCGCGCTCACGATCACCCTGTTCGCGGCGGTGTTCGCCTTCGTCACGTCGTTCCCGGCGCCGCCTGCTCAAAGCAATAACCAGTTCCAGGCCTCGCTGTTCTCTCCGTCGAACGGCACCATGCGGTTCATCGGCGGGGTCCGAATCGTCCACCTCGCGGGCCCGGTCGTGCCGGGCAACGCGGTGGTCTACCTCAAGTCCGCGGTCCAGCCGGGCCTCTCGATTTTCCAAACCCCGTACTCCGTTGCCAGCGGGATTGGGGGGGCATCGGTCTGGAACCTGGGCCAAGCGTGGAGCGTTACGTTCACGACGGTACTGCCGTTGGCCGGGGGTAATCTCACCATCTATATTGTCTCCCAATCGACGCTCCTCTTCAGCGTCATCCTGCCCGGCACCGCTATCAGCGCCCCCCCGACCATCGTCTCCACCGCGATCTCCCCCGCGGTCCCCGCCATCAGCCAGGCGTTCACGGTCTACGCCAGCCTCTCGGGGGCCTACAAGACGAACTCCGTCTACGTGAATCTCGCGGGCGTGCCGGGAGCTCCGAGTACCCCGCAGGTGATGACCCAGAACGCCCAGGGGCAGTGGACCTACACGCTCAGCGGCGGCGCGACGAAGAACGGTACGTATTACGGCTTCGTCAACGCCTCCGGACCGACGGGGACCGGCCTGACCGCGGTCGGCGCGGTGGTCGTCACCATTTCGTCCACCTACTCCGCGAGCATCACCCTCAGTCCGAGCACTCTTTCGCACACCGTGTCGCAGAAGGTCTACATCAACGGTACCGGGTTCGCGGCCTCCTCGCTCGTTTCCATCATGTTGAACGGAACGATCCTCGGCTCCCCGCACAACCTGACCTTGACGTGCGCGACCACGGGGGCCTATGCCGGCTCGAGCCTGACCGGCTCCACCATCACGACGACGACCAGCGGTATCTTCTCCTGCTCGATTACGATGCCCAAGGCGGGCGCCCAGTCGCTCTACACCTTCGCGGCGTACGACTATACGAGCGGACAGTCCGCGACGGCGTACTTCAGTCGAACGTAGCGCACCGATGCCCAAAAGGGCCGATCGAGCCCCGAAGAGCGGTGGGGCCAACGCGTCCAAGCTCGGGATCCGCCCGCGGCTCCGAAAGTGAGCTTAAGTCCGCCCTATGGGCCTTTGGACGCGCCCGGGAGCGTCGCGCCGCACTTCCAACAGGTCTTCTCACCGGCGTAGACGACCGCGTTGCACTTCGGGCAGTTGAGCTCGGCGACGGCGCTCACCGCGCCGCCGGTCGATGCGCCTCCCGTGGCCAGGGCACCGGCCCGGGACGTCGACGGGAGCGGAGCCAGTTGATCGCCCGGGGGCGTCGGGCCCGCTCCGCCGGCGGGCGGCACGGGCCCGAGAGCCCGCCGTTCCGCGTCCTTACGGCGCCGTTCCCGGTTCTTGAACAGCATGTAGACAAGGAGGATGCAGTAGAACGGCACCCCGAGGAACAGGAAGTCCTGGAAGTATACTTCCGGCAAGAGCTCGAAGTAGATGTCCGCGAAGCTCCCCACGACGGGGCCTTCGATACCGTTGTACGTCGGGTCCCCGACCAACAGCTGGAAGAACGCCTTCTTGGTGGTCGAGTTGTTCGTGTAGATGCCCATCTGCCACGACCAGATCCCCACCGTTCCGATCTGGTAGTGGAACCGCACGGTATAGGGAGTCGTCACGTTCGGGAGCGAGTCGTTCTCGAGCTGGATGAACGGGTAACCCGACGTGCAGAACGGTGAGGTCGTGCTGGTCGCTCCGGGACACGTGCTGATGTAAAGGTCAATTCGGACCGGCGTCGAGTTGTTGAGCGGGTGGTTCCCCGGGAAGATCGTGACCGTCCAGGTGAAGTTGGTGCTGGTGGACCCGGTGTACGGCGTGACGGTCGCGTTCTGCATGAGCGGGGTGCCGTTGGCGAACGTCGCGCCCGTCGCCGACGCGGTGCTACCGACCGGCAGCAAGATCTCTTGGGTAAAGACGACGTTCGCGACCGGGGCGACGGTGAGGATGATTGCGAGCCCCGCGAGCGCGAGGTAGCGCGGCCGCTTGAGACCCGCCCAGATGGGGAGCGCGAGCCCGAAGAGCAGGATCGCCGGGATCGCGATGATGAACGAGATGTAGGCGTAGCTCGCGAAGGTAGCGAGCACCGCGACCACAAGGAGAAGGATACGGCCGCCCGGCGTCGTGAGGAAACGCCTAAAGCCGCGTTGGGATTGCTGCGCCACGGAACCGGTGAGAAGACCGGTCTCTCCTTATTAGCTCATGGCAACCCCGGTTCGACCCGCGAGCGTCCTCGACCTTGCCACCGCGCTCATCGTGCTCGACGGACTCGGGGACCGTCCGCATCCGGCCACCGGAGAGCGGAGCCCGGTCGAAGCCGCGGCGACCCCGAACCTCGACCGCCTCGCCGCCCAGGGAAGACTCGGGGATGTGACGGTGGTCGGTCCCGGTATCGCGCCGGAATCCGATGCCGGGGTCTTCGCGCTGCTCGGATACGACCCGGTGCACGACTCTCCCGGCCGGGGGGTGCTCGAAGCGCTGGGGGTCGAAATTCCGCTCGCCCCGGGGGACGTGGCGCTGCGCCTCAACTTCGCCACGGTGGACGGCGACGGAACGGTGCTGGACGCTCGCGTCGGTCGCTCCCTCGGGACCAGCGAGGCTCGGGAGCTCGCCCGCGGATTGACCGACGCGAACCTACTCGCCCCGGAGGAGATTCGCGCGGAAGTCCGTGCGACCGTGGGCCACCGGGGTGTTCTCTGGTTGCACCCTACGGGAGGCGGCCCGCTCTCGCCCGAGGTGTCGAACGCCGACCCGTTCTACGAGAAGGTCGGAGGCATGGGACAGGCACGGCGACCAGAGTCGCCGAAACTCCTCGAGGTGACGCCGACCGATGCCACGCCCGAAGCGGCACGGACGGCGCGGGCCATCAATCTCTTCCTCGCAGGAGCTCGGGACGTCCTCGCCGGTCATCGGATCAACGCCCGGCGGGCACTGGGAGGCAAGAAGGTCGCGAACGGGCTCCTGGTGCGGAACGCCGGGGCGCTCCCGAAAACTCCCTGCCCGACCTTCGAGCAGAAGTACGGAATTCACGGCGCGGCGCTCACGGAGATGCCCGTGGAGCGCGGAATCGCCCGCGTTCTCGCACTCGACGACCGGTACGTCGGACCGATGGGGGCGGACCGCGACCAAGGGTATCGGGACCGTGCCACGGGGACGAAGGAGCTTCTCGCACGGTTCCCGTTCGTGTACGTCCATCTCAAGGGACCGGACGAGCCGGGACACGACGGGAACGCAGCGCTGAAGCGGGAGATCATCGAGGCGATCGACCGGTCGTTCTTCGGTCCGTTCCTCGAGGGCCTCGACCTTACGAAGGTCCGCATCGCCGTCAGCGCGGACCACGCGACCCCGTGCATCCTGAAAGGACACTCCGACGACCCGGTCCCGTTTCTGCTCGCGGGGGCGGGGGTCCCCGCCGCCCCCGGCACGGGCCCGGTCAAGTTCGGCGAGAGCGCGGCCGCCCGCGGCGCTCTCGGCCACCGGTCCGGCTCGGAAGTGCTTCCGCTGCTGTTCCATCCGCCGGCCACGACATGATGGCCCCGGGACTCCTCGTTCCTCGAACCCACGGGGAAGAAGTCCGCCAGGAGCTCCTCAGTTCGGGGCTCCTTCGGCCCGACCTCGAGATACGTCGCGAGGGCGATTTTCTCGTCCTACCCCTTGTGGAAGGCGGGGAGCCGGTGCCGGCCGCTTGGGGAGAAGTCGTCGAGCGCGATTTCAGCGAGGTCCCGCGACGGGGGCCTATGCGTTATCGGGACCTTCTGGATTGGCCCGACGCCGAGAAGGAGTCGCTCCCGCGCTCGTTCGATGTGATCGGCGACATCGTGCTGATCCGCCTGCCGCCCGCGGCGGAAGCGCGCAAGCACGAAGTCGGGGAGGCCCTGCTTCGATTCGTTCCCGGCGTTCGGCTCGTCGGTCTGGACCGGGGCGTTCAAGGGGCCGACCGGCTTCGGCAGGTGGAGCGGATCGCCGGGGACGGGACCTGGAGGACCCGGCATCGGGAGAACGGTCTCGAGCTCGACGTCGACGTGGAGCGGGCGTACTTCTCGCCGCGCCTCGCGCGCGAGCATGCCCGCGTGGCGGAGGAAGTTCGCTCGGGCGAGCAGGTCTACGACCTCTGTTGCGGGGTCGGACCGTTCTCGCTCGCCATCGCCCGGCTCGGCCGTGCGTCCCGAATCACCGCGGTGGACGCGAACCCCGAAGCGATCGCGCTCCTTCGCGCCACCCTGGCCCGCAGCGCCTTCGGCGGGCGGGTCGTTCCGGTGCCCGCGTCCGTCGAGGCCTTCGTACCGAACGCGGCGCCCGTCGAACGCGTCGTGATGAATCTTCCCCGCGAAGGAATTAAGTATCTACCCTCGGTGGCGCGCACCACCGCGATAGGGGGACGGCTCTACTACTACGAGGTCGTGCCCCGGTCGGAGCTTCCAGGAAGAGGGACCCTGCTCGTGACGTCGTTGTCCACGGTCGGAACGTTTACGGTCGTCGACGAGCGCGTGGTCCATCCGTACTCCCCGTCCTCGGACCTCGTGGCGTTCACGCTTCAGAGGTTGAGGTAGCGAGCAACGATGGCGCACGTGGTCGGCCTGCAAGAGGTATCGGAATCGGACCTCGGGCTCGTGGGCGGCAAGGCGAGCAAGCTGGGCGAACTGGTTCGCGAGGGCCTGCCCGTGCCGCCGGGGTTCGTGCTGACGACCGAGGCGTACGACGTGTTCGTCCAGGGGACGGCGCTCAAGACCGAGCTTCCCGCCGCGCTCGAGACGATCCAACCGGACCAGGCCGAGACGGTGGACGCCGCCTCGCAGCGGATCCGCCACTTGTTCGAGACCGTACCGTTCCCGCCCTCCCTCCGCGAGGAGATCGCCTCCGCCTACGAAGCGTTCGCCCAGCAGCACGCGGTCCGCTTCTGCGCCGTCCGTTCGAGCGCGACGGCGGAGGACCTGGAAGGAGCGTCGTTCGCCGGTCTTCAGGACACGTATCTCAACGTGACCGGGACCGAGCACGTGATCACGGCCGTGCGCAAATGCTGGGGCTCACTGTTCACGCCGCGCGTCCTGATCTACCGGCACCGCAAAGGGTTCGACCATCGCACCGTGCATCTCGCGGTGCTGATCCAGAAGATGGTCGACGCCACGGTGAGCGGAATTCTGTTCACGCGGGACCCCAACACCGGCGAGAACCACATGATCATCGAGGCCGGCTGGGGCCTCGGCGAAGCGATCGTCGGGGGCGAGGTAACCCCCGACCACTACGTGATCGACGGGAGCACGCTCAAGGTCATCCACAAGCAGTTGTCCGAGCAGAAGGTTCGACTGGTCCGGAATGACCGGGGCGGGAACCGTCGCGAAGACGTCCCGGCGGCCGACCGAGCGGCCCAGAAGCTTCCCGACGCGCGGCTCCAGCGGCTCGCTTCGCTCGCCCGGGTCATCGAGTCGCACTACCGACGCCCGATGGACGTGGAGTGGTGCGGTGACGCCGAAACGCTCTACATCGTCCAGGCGAGGCCCGTGACGACGATCCCGAAGTCCACGGTGGCCGCCCCGCCTCCCGCCCCCGTCGCGGTCGAGAAGGGGCCGAAGGGAGAGGGGGCCCCGTTGCTGCGGGGTTTCGGGGCCAGTCCGGGGGTCGCGGGCGGCGTCGCCCGGATCCTGCACAGCCCGGCGGAGATGGAGAAACTGAAACCGGGCGAGATTCTCGTCACGTCGATGACGACCCCCGACATGGTCCCGGCGATGTCCCGCGCCGCCGCGATCGTCACGGACGAGGGTGGGATGACCTGCCATGCGGCGATCGTTTCGCGCGAACTCGGGGTGCCGTGCGTCGTGGGGACCCGCGACGCGACGAAGTTGATCTCGGACGGAGCGGACGTGACCGTGGACGGCAAGACCGGCACCGTGTACCGGGGCCTACGGGCCGGCGCCGCGCCGGCCGCCCCGCCGACGGCCGCGCCGGCCCAAGGGGCCGCGGGGATGCACGAGGCCGCGCCGATCACGGCGACCAAGATCTACGTGAACGTCGGCGTGCCCGAGAAGGCCGAGGAGTACGCCCGCCTGCCGGTCTCGGGCGTCGGGTTACTCCGAATCGAGTTCATCTTCACGGCCCACGTCCGCGAGCACCCGCTCGCGCTCCTCAAGAAGGGCCGCAAGGACGAGCTCGTTCGACGCCTCGCGGAGGGGGTCGGCAAAGTCTGCCAGGCATTCCACCCGCGCCCGGTGATCATCCGGACCTCCGATTTCAAGACGAACGAGTACCGCGGGATGCCGGGCGGGGAGGAGTTCGAGCCCGTCGAGGAGAACCCGATGATCGGCTGGAGGGGTTGCTCCCGGTACATCTCGTCGGTGTACCGACCGGCCTTCCTCTGCGAGCTCGAAGCGATCCATCAGGTGCGCACCGAGATGGGGCTCAAGAACGCCATGGTGATGCTACCGTTCGTCCGGAACACTTGGGAGCTCGAGGAGGTCGCGGAGATGATGCGCTCGCAAGGCCTGCGGCGCTCTCGCGACTTCCAGCTCTACCTGATGGCGGAGGTCCCCTCGGTCGCCTTCCTCGCCAAGGAGTTCTCGAAGCACTGCGACGGCTTTTCCATCGGCTCGAACGACCTCACCCAGCTCGTCCTCGGGGCGGACCGGGATTCGCAGACGCTCGGGCGGATGGGCTACTTCGACGAGCGGGACCCGGCGGTCGAGCGGGCGATTGAGGTCCTCATCGAGGGCGCGCACGCCGAGGGAAGGACCGTCGGGATCTGCGGGCAGGGCCCGAGCGTCTATCCCGAGTTCGCCGAGTTCCTCGTTCGCCAGGGGATCGATTCGATCTCGCTGAACGCCGATACCGTGGTCCCGACGATCCGAACGATCGCCTCGCTCGAACAGCGCCTGAAGCTCCAGGGCCTTCGGGCCCGGGCGTAGCCCGGCCTTCGTTCCCGGTTCACGCCTCCGACGTCCCAGGGTTTCGGGGCGGCCTCCACCGAGGACCGGTGGGGGGTCCCGGGGAAGGGAAGGAGAGCTCGGCGGACCGGGGAAGCTCGTACTCCGTGAACGAGCGGGCGGGCCGGAAGCCGAGGCTTTCGAGGCGGCGCTCCAGGCGTGGGGAATCGGCGAAGATCGAGTAGCTCGCGACGGGTCCGGCCGGGTCGTGGTGCCGAGCGAACGCCACGATCGCGGAAGCTGCTCCCCGACCCCGGGCCGGGACGCGCGTCGCGACCGCATGGATCCCAGCAACGTTGCAGTAGCGATAGACGAGCGCCGCCGCCACCGCCTCGGACCCGAGGGTCGCGATGAGCGGGATTAAACGCTCGTTCGGGTTCGGATGCGCCCACGTGATGTCGAGCGCGGTCCGGAACTCGGGCCGTTCGCGTTCGCCGGTCCAGAATGACGCCACCAGGTCGAGTTCTTGGCGCCGCGCCGGGCGAACCTCGACGTCGGCCGGGATGGCCGGGTGCTCGCTCTCCCCCGAGAGCATCAGCACGAGGGGCGCCTCCTTGGGGCGGAAGCCGAACCGCCGTAGTCCGGTATCGAGATGGTCCGGGACGGGCTCCGGGACGCGGAAAGTGGGCCGGAGCGCTCGCTGGAAGTAGTGGTCGAGGGCGTGTTCGAAGAACGCCGTCTGCCGCTCGCGGCCAACGCCGAGCTCCTGCACGAAGTTGAACCGAGGCACGGGAAGCTTCTCGTGGGTGACGAGCGTGGCGCCCGCGACCTCGAGCGCGAAGCCACCGAGGGTGAGGACGAACTGGCGCTCCGCCTCGAGCGCGGCCTCGACCCAAAGCTCCCCGGCGGAATCCACGACCGGGTGAGGACGCGCCCCTTAAGGTGTGTGAGGGTGGTCGGCGGGCGCGCGGCGCCCGGCGCCCGGAGACCGAACGGTTAATAGTTCGGACCCCTGCTCGCCGCCGACGGTGACCTCCCCATGACGATTCCATCGCTTCGGCCGCCGGCCAAGGTCGCGGTTCTCGGTGGCGGCAACATGGGCAGCGGCATTGCTCAAGCGTGCGCCCAAGCCGGCTTCGCCGTCCGTGTCCGAGATGTGGATGACGCCGCCCTCGCCCGCGGCCGCGGACTGATCGAGAAGATGCTCGCCGGCGCGATCGAGCGCAAGAAGATGACCGCCGCGAAACGCGACGAAGTCCTCGGCCGGATCAGCTTCTCGACCGACCTCGTCGCCACGGTGCGGGACGCTTCGCTCGTCATCGAGGCGGTGTTCGAGGACGCCTCGGTGAAGCGCCCCCTGTTCGCCGAGATCGGGCCGGAGGTCGGCCGCGACGCGGTCGTCGTCACCAACACCTCGTCCCTCTCGGTCACGGAGCTCGCCGAAGGGTTCCCGAACCCGGCCCGGTTCGCCGGGCTCCATTTCTTCTATCCGGCTCAGGTGAACAAGCTCCTCGAGATCATCGCCGGCGCCGCGACCGACCGGGCCACGATGGGCGAGCTCGAGCGGTTCGCCTACCTCATCCGCAAGGTCCCGATCGAGACCGCCGACCGGGCCGGGTTCTGCGTGAACCGCTTCTTCGTCCCGTACCTCAACGAGGCGACTCGGCTCGCCGAGGAGAACGTCGCGAGCCTCGCCACCATCGAGGAGGTCGGTCGGGAGCTGTTCGGGGCAACGCTCGGCCCGTTCGAGCTGATGAACGTCACCGGGATCCCCATCGCCTTCCACTCCGAAACCAGCCTCTACCGCGCGTTCGGCCCGGCCTACGCGCCGTCGAAGTTGCTCGAGAGCCAGTTCCGCGCGAACCAGCCGTGGCGCTGGAAGGAGACCGAGGTCGACCCGACCCGCAAGGCCGCGGTCCGCGAGCGATTCCTCGGGCTGACCGTAGGGATCGCGACCCGCCTCGTCGAGGAGGGGGTGGCGAGCCCGGAGGCGACCGACCGTGGAGCGACCGTCGGCCTCCGCCGCCGGTTCGGACCGTTCGCGCAACTTTCGTCGGTCGGGGTCCCCGAGGGATTGCGCCTCGTGGAGCAGTATGCCGATCGGTGGCCCGGGAACTTCCCGGTCTCGAAGGAGCTCAAGGACCGCGCGAGCCGGGGCGAGCGCAGCTGGCCCCTTCGGTATGTCCGGGTGGACCGGAAGGGGTCGGTGGCGTGGGTGCTCCTCGACCGTCCGGAAGCGCTGAACGCTCTCAACTCGGAGGTTCTCGGCCAGGTCGAGGGGGCCTTCCGGTCGCTCGAGCAGGAGCACGGCGTCCGAGCGGTCGTGTTCGCGGGTTCCTCGCCCGTGTTCGCCGCCGGCGCGGACATCGCGGAAATGGAGCGCAAGAGCCTGGCGGAAGGCGTGGCGTTCGGCTTCCACGGTCAGCGGGTCGCCGACCGGATCGAGCGCTTCCCGGCCCCGGTGATCGCCTTCGTCGAGGGGTATGCGCTCGGCGGCGGGCTCGAGCTGGCCCTCGCGGCGGATTTCATCGTCGCCGCGGAGGGCTCGCTCCTCGGCCTGCCCGAGGTGACGGTCGGTATCCATTCGGGGATGGGCGGCTCGAGCCGTCTCACCCGGCTCATCGGTCGGGCGAAGACGAAGCTGCTCGGTTACACCGGCGTTCCCGTCTCCGCCGAAGAGGCGTTCGCGATGGGGTTCGTCGCCCGGGTCCTGCCGGCGGCGACCGCCCGGGAGGACGTCGCCCGGATCGCCGAGATAATCGCGAGCCGCGCGCCGCTCGGGGTCCAGTGGGTGAAGCGCGTGATCGACCGAGGGATGGACGCGTCCCTCGAAAGCGCTCTCTACCTCGAAGGCGAGTCCGCGGGGGCGACGTTCGCGACGGAGGACCGCCTCGAAGGGATGCGGGCCTTCCTCGAGAAGCGCAAGCCCGAGTTCAAGGGCCGTTAGGCTCGGCCGCGCCGCGGACAGGCTCGCTTACTTTCCCGACGCGACTAACGCACGGTACTCGTCGGCCGACAAGAGCTCCCCCGAAGCAATCGGGGCACCGAGCTGCATGCGGTAGAGCCAACCTTTCCCGTACGGGTCGTGGTTCACGAACTCCGGGTGGCTTTTGAGCTCCGTATTGCTCTCCTTCACCGAGCCGTTCCCCGGGGCGTAGACATCGGCGACCGTTTTCACCGACTCAAGGACGAGGACACTGCCGCCCTTCGTGACGGCCTTGCCCGCCGCCGGCAAATCGACGAACACGATGTCCGTGAGCGCGGCCTGCGCGTGGTCGGTGATACCCACGGTCGCGACGTCGCCCTCGACCTTGACCCACTCGTGACTCTTCGTGTACCGCAGCTCGTTCGGGACCTTCTCTTCGCTCATGATGTTCCATCCTCCCATGCCCGGGCGTACTTCACCTGTTCGTCCGTCGGCGCGTCGAGCCGGACCCCCAGCGGGGCGAGCGCGGCCCGCGCGACCTCCTGGTCGAGCTCCGCGGGTACCGCGTGCACGCGGGCCGCCATCTCGCGCCCGTGCTTCGCGAGGTGCTCGGCGCTGAGTGCCTGCAGGGCGAACGACAGGTCCATGATCTCCACCGGATGGCCTTGGCCGGCGGCGAGGTTCACGAGCCGCCCCTCGCCGAGCAGATAGACCCGGCGGCCGTCGGCGAAGAGGTACTCTTCGACGTTCGGGCGGGCGGTCCGGTGACTCACCGCCATCCCCTCGAGGTCGCGCCTCGAGACCTCGACGTCGAAATGCCCGGAGTTCGCGAGCAGACAACCGTCCTTGAGGACACGGAAATGCTCCGACCGAACGATGCCCGTGTTCCCGGTGACCGTCACGATCAGGTCGGCCTCCCGGGCCGCGTCCAACATCGGTTCCACGCGGTATCCGTCGAGACGCGCCTCGATCGCCCGGACCGGATCGACCTCGGTGACGATGACTTCGCCGCCCATGCCGTGCAGCCGGGCCGACACACCCTTGCCGCACCAGCCGTAGCCGGCCACCACGCAGACCTTCCCGGCGATGAGAAGGTTGGTGGCCGAGAGGATCCCGTCGACCGTCGATTGCCCGGTGCCGTAGCGGTTGTCGAAGAGGTGCTTCATCTCGGCGTCGTTCACGTCGATTGCCGGGAAGAGCAGCTTACCGGACCGCTCGAGGGCCCGGAGCCGTGTCACCCCGGTCGTCGTCTCTTCGGTCGACCCTCGGATCCTTCCGCGTTTGCCGAGACTCGTATGCACGAGGGCCACGAGGTCGGCGCCGTCGTCGACGATCACGTCCGGGTCGGCGTCCAGCACCGCCTGGACTCCGGCGCGATACTGCGCGAGACTCTCCCCCTTCTCCGCCCAGGTGGGCACGCCCTCCTCGCGGACGGCCGCCACCGCGTCGTCGTCGGTCGATAGCGGGTTGCCAGCGGCCAAGCGGACGTTCGCCCCCGCCGCGCGGAGGGCGAGCGCGAGGGCGCACGTTTTCGCCTCGACGTGCAGCACCGCCGAGACCGTGAGTCCCGCGAGCGGCCGTTCCCTCTCGAAGCGCCGACGGATCCCTTCGAGCACCGGCATGTGCGAGCGGGCCCACTCGATCTTGAGGCGGCCCCGAGCGAGGTCCCCGGTCATGGCCCCGCTCCCGGGGAGCGGTAGGGCCAGAAAAAGGTTGAGGGAAGGGGTTGGACGGGCGGAGCGACCGTCCCGAGCTTACTGCGTCACCGCGTTACAGAACGGGCAGACGAGGTACTCGGCCGGGATCTCCTTACCGCAGCTCGGGCACGCTTTGAGGCCCGCACCGCCGGGGGCCGGCGGCGGGACCGTGGTGGTCGTGGGCGGCGCGGGAGGAGCCCGAGGCGCGGGTGGCGCGCCCCTCGGCGGGGCGCCGGCGGCGGGCGGAGCTCCGCCCCGCGGCGGTAGGCCCGCCGGGCCCTCCGTCGGTGGCGTGCTTCCGGGCGGCGCGGTCATGCCCGCGCGCGCCGTGCCCTGGCCCTGCTGGAGGCTCCACTGGCTGAACGGAGTGTACGACGGCTGGCGCTTCCACCAGTCCCAGAACGCTCCCTCGGTGTAGTTGTCCCCGAGCTCGCGCTTCGCCTCGGCGCGGTACTTCTCGGTGAAGTCCGCGTACGCCTGCTTCTCCGGGTCGGCCTCGGCCTCGCCGGGCTTACCGAGGAGTTGCGCGGCGCATTCGGGGCAGAACTTCGCGTTGGCCGGGATGGTCGACGCGCAGCGGCTGCACCGAACGAGGTCACTCTCGAACTCCGCACCGCACTTCGGACAGACGGTCGCGTCCTCGGGGATGAGGTTGCCGCACTCGCCGCATTCGACGAGCTTACCGGCCGCCTGACGCCGGGCGAACAGGAGGAACAGCACGATCGCGACCGCCGCCCCGGCGGCGATCGCAATCCAGAGCCATAGCGGCAGGCCGAGGAACTTCTGGAACAGCAGGCTCGTGGGCGACGTCGGGCTCTTCGGAACGGTGTACGTCCCGGTGAGGTTGTCGTACGCCGTCCGCCCGTTGTAGATCGCTCGCGCGGAGAGCGTGTAGCTCGTCCCGGGAACGAGCGCCGGGTAGACCGTCTGGAGGTTCGACCACGGCAGGCTGAAGTTGCCCGAGGGGCTCGGCGTCTGCGCGACCAGGGTCGGCGTACCTCCGCCGACCGGAGTCGCCCAGAGCTGGATGGTCGCCGGCTCACTGCCGTTGTAGACGACGGTGCCGGCCGAGACGTAGACGTCGGTCAGCTGGATCGTGGACGGCGGGAGCGTAAACTGCGTGATCGCGATCTCGGACGGCGCGACCTTGAGCGGGATCGTGTCGTTGAACGCGCCACCGGCGAGGGACGGAACGTTGTAGTTGAACTCGATCGCGAGCGTGAAGTTGTGGGCGAACCAGCCGTGGAGGCCGGTGACGGTGTCGGTGACCAGCCAGGAGAGGTCGAAGGTCGCCTGCTGGCCCGGCGCGGTGAGGCGGAGGGTCGTCGACTCGTTCGCCGCGAGCAGCGAACTCCGGGAGAATGACGTGTTGTAGTAGAGCTGGGCGAGCACCTGCGTGATCGTGGCGGTACCGGAGTCGTTCACGACGACCTTGACGCCGAGCGTCTGCCCGATGTCGACCTCGGTCGCCGCGGCGCCGTTCGCCGTGACATGGACCGAGTAGAGCGTGACATCGCCGAAGTAGTCCGGGAACGCCTGATTCGGAGCGAGGTCCGGTCCGTTGTAATGCGGGGTCGCGGCAGCGACGCCGCCGGGGTAGGGGCTCACGGACCAATTGAACCAGTGGCTCGCTACGCCGACCGCCGGCACGGAGACCCCGACGTGATAACCTCCGAGGAAGATTCCGTCGGGGAGAGTGGCCCCGGTGAGGTTGCCGGAGGCGAGCAGCAAATATCCCTGCCCCGCGGCGTTCGAGGTGCCGTAGGTCAGCACGCCGTGCTCAAGGTCCCAGTACTGCAGGTAGGCCCAGATCATCGGGTCGGTGGTCTTGAGGTGGTTGAGGGCGGTCGCGGTGGCGTTGTTCGCTTGGTTCGAATTGTACGCATAGTAGGCGGAAATCGTCGCTCCCTGGATGGGGAGGACGCCGCCACGGCCGGTGAGGTTGAACTCAGCCCACCGATACAAGTACACCTGGCTCGTAGCGTCGGGGAGCAACGCCGAAGCGCTGAACACGTCGGGCAGAGGGTTGCCCGGGGTGGTGATGTTCGCGAGGTACCCCACCGCGTGGTCCTCGAAGAGGAGCTTGTTCGAGAACCACGGGAACGGTGGCTGCTGCGAGTAGGCGTAGCCGGGCGCGAGACTGTAGAGGTTCCAGTTGAAGTCGAGCTGAGAGTCGACGGCCGAGAACTCCGAGCCGACGACCAAGTCGTTATAGGAGACCCCCGTGGTGTTCAGCTGGAAGCGGGCTCCGGTCACGGAGAGCGCCGGACCCACGGTGACATCGACCGTCACCGCGATGACGCCGGACACTCCGAAGTCACCAGTGTTGTTGAGGTATTGGAGCATGCCGCCCGCCGTGATCGCGTTGATGAGCGCGGTCGAGAACGGGACCGTCATCGTTGCCGAAAGGTTCCCCGTGACGACGAGCCCGGTCGCGACGGAATAGATCGTGCCGCCGTAGGAGACGCCCAGGTCGAACGTCGTGTTGGCGGTCGAAGACGCCGAGAACGTCAGGTCAACGTAACCGTTGAGCGCCCCCGCCTGGGGGTACAGGTAGTCCAACGTGAGGTTGGCCGAATCGCTCGGTCCATTGACCTGGAACTCCGTCGTGCCCAGCCCCGCGGTCACCCCCGGGGACGGAACGGCGAAGACGAGCGGGGTGGGCCGGGGGAAGTTGTACGCTTGGGTGTTGTCGGCGTAGGAGTTCTGGATCTGGCTCCCGAGCAGCGTGAGGTTCCCGCCGTTGACGACGCTGATCGTGGGGGCCCACAGCGTGTCGCCCTTGATCGGGAGCGGCTCGAGCAGCGACTGGACGGCTGGGTTCCATGTGATGTTCGACTGGTTGAGGGTCAGCTGGGCGCTCGGACCGTTGATGTAGATCCAGCCGGGAAAGGCGAACGAGGAACGGAGGGCGTCCGCCGTGCCCGTGACGGAGAAGTTGAGCTTCGCGTACGCGTTGATGACCTGAACATCGGTGGTGAGGTTCGCACCGATGAAGTTGACCGTGCCCGCGTCCTGGAAGCGATAGATGTGGGAGAGCCGCTGCTCGGCGGTGCCCGAGTTCGCCACGTATTGGACAAAGGAGAGCGTGACGTTCTCGACGTCGAGGGTCCCGCCCGCCTCGACGGTGATGTTGCCGCCTTGGTAGTAAGTGGGGCCCGCGAGGGTGGGCTGGATGACGTAGGTTTGCCCCGCTTCGACCAGGAGGTCGCCGTGCGTGAGCGGTGCTTGGGCGCTCAAGCTTGAGGATAACCCCCGGGCCGACCCGGTCGACGCCGCGGTCGCCGGAACGATCCCGGCGACGAGACCGAGCGACCCGATGACGACCAAGAGAAGGATGGCCGTGACCCAGGCTTCGGACATTCGGTTTGGGGCGTGGCGGCGCGTTCCCCCGGAGCGAGAGGGACGTCCCAGTGAACGACTCACGACCGAAGAAAGGTCGGGTTCCGGTATTTAAGGGTGCCTTCGCTCACCGGCGGCCGCTCGAGCTCGGCGGTCGATTTCGGAAGGTCAACCGGGCGGGTCCAGCACCACAATCTTCCCGAACAGGTCCGGCGCGTCGAACCGGTGGAACCCCCGGATGGCCTCCGCGAACGGCACGGCCGAGTCAACGACGGCCCGCAACCGGCCCGCGGCGAGGTGCTCGTAGACCTCGAGAAACTCGCGGGCCGACGACATCGTGCTGCCGCGGACCGACGCCTGGCGCCAGAACAGCGTCCGGACGTCGAGCTCGACGTTCGGGCCCGCGCTGGCGCCGATCACCACCACCCGGCCGGCTCGCGCCAGGGAGCGGATCGACCGGGGGAGCGTGGCCGCACCGACTGAATCGAGGACGACGTCGACGCCGTTCTTCTCGCTCCATTCCCAGAGCGCCCGGTCGAGCGGCCGGGCCTCGCTGAAAGGAAGGAAGGCATCGGCGCCCAGCGACAGCACGCGGGACTCCTTGCCCGGCGAACGCGACGCGACCGCAACCTTCGCCCCGAGGAGCTTCGCCACCTGCACCGCGGCCGTGGGGACACCGCCCCCCGCCCCGACGATCGCCACCCGGTCGCCGGATCGTACGCCGCCGATGGTCGCGAGGGCTCGCCACGAAGTGAGGAAAACGAGCGGGGCGGCCGCCCCGTCCGTGAACGACATCCGTTCCGGTAAGGGGTGCACGTTTCGACGAGGCACGACGACGAACGGGGCGGCCGAGCCCTGGGTGTGCTCCCCGAGGATCCGATAGTTCCGGCACAGCGCTTCCTGGCCGGCGCGGCACGCCGAGCAGCTGCCGTCCCACATCCCCGGGTTCAGGAGGACCTTCGCGCCTGCCGAGAGGTCGTGGACGCCTTCCCCCACGGCATCCACCGTGCCGGCACCGTCCGACCCGAGAACATGCGGGAGGGCAATCGGCACTCCGGGGATTCCTTCGAGCACGAACCGGTCCAGGTGGTTGAACGCGGCGGCGCGGATCCGGACTCGGACCTCGCCCGGGCCGGGGGTTGGTTCGGGGATCTCCACGAACCCGAGCTCGCTCAGGGGACCGTGCCGAAGGAAACCGAACCCCCGCATCGACCCTTACCCGCGCCGGACGGCATGCCAGCGGGTACCGTGGGCGTGGTCCTCAAGCTCCACGCCGACCGCCCTGAGCTCGGTGCGGATCCGGTCGGCCTCCGCGAAATCTCCACGGGCGCGGGCCCGAGCCCGGGCCTCGATCGCGACCGGGACGAGGGCGGCCCAGGCTCCTTCCGAAGCCGACGGCGCCCGGGCGAATAGCCCAAGCACTTCCTCGCCCCACCAGTACGGGCCCGCGAGCTCCTCCAGCGCGGCCCCGGAGTACCCTTCCAGGCGAGGAAGTTCTTCCGCGAGACGCCGGGTCCAACCGAACAGCAGGGCGATCGCCTCGCGGGTGTTGAAATCCTCTGCCAGGGTGGCGTCCAGCTTCTCGACCAGCTGCTCCGCCTCGTCGCCCAGCGGCTCAGGAATCTCGGCGCCCGACCGGTCGACGCCGTCCCGCTCGAGGATCTCAGCGATCCGGTCGGCGACGACCGTGAGGCGGGCGTACGCTTCGCGGGCCTCCTCGAGACTTTTGTCCGGTAGGTAGACGAGCGGGCTCCGGTAGTAGGCGTTCAGATAGTAGAGGCGTAGCGGACCGGCCCCGTACCGGGCGATCGTCTCGTCGAGCGCCGCGACGTTGCCGATCGACTTCGACATCTTCTCCTCCTCCATGAGGAGCATGCCCCCGTGCATCCAGTAGTTCGCGAAGGGCGCGGCACCCGTGGTCGCCTCTGCGAGAGCGACTTCCGCCTCATGGTGGGGGAAGATCAGGTCGAGGCCGGCGCCGTGAAGGTCGCACCGCTCGCCCAGGAGCCGGAGGATCATCGCGCTGTCCTCGACATGCCAGCCCGGTCGGCCCGGTCCCCATGGGCTCTCCCAGCTCGGCTCGCCCGGCGTCGTCGCCTTCCAGATGACAAAATCCTCGGGAGCGCGCTTGCGCGGGTCGAGCTCGAGCCGGGCGCCCGGCTTGAGCGCTTCCACTCGCTGGCCGGAGAGCTTCCCGTAGTCCGCGAACTTCGCGACGGAGAAGTAGACCGAGCCGTCGTCGGCGACGTACGCGTACTCCTTGTCCACCAGCCGGCGAATCTGAGCGACGATTTCGGGGACGTAGTCGGTCGCAAACGGATAGTAGTCGACCGACCGAACGCCCAGGGCCTCCATCGAACGCCGATATTGCGCGAAGTGCCGCTCGGCGAGTTCGAGCGGCTCTTCCCCGCTTTCGGCGGCGCGGGCGATCAGCTTGTCGTCCAGGTTGGTGACGTTCTGGACGTAGAAGAGCCGGTACCCCCACCGACGGAGCGCCCGAGCGACCACGTCGAAGAAGACGAACGTGCGTCCGTGCCCGATGTGAGCGGGCGCGTACGGGGTCAGGCCGCAGACGTAGAGTCCCACCCGCGGAGCCGCGATCGGCGCGAAGACGCGGGTTTCCCGGGTGCGGCTATCGTAGACCGTGAACCGCCGCACGGCTAGATCCCCCGCAGCGCCTGTCGGACATCGTCGGCGAGGTCGTCGGGGTCCTCGATCCCGCACGAGAGCCGGAGAAGTCCGTCCGTCACCCCATGAGCCTCGCGCTCCGCCTTGGGGACGCTCGCATGCGTCATGGTAGCGGGGTGGTCGACCAGCGACTCGACGCCGCCGAGGCTCTCGGCGAGCGTGAAGATTCGTAGCGCCTTGAGGAACCGGAGCGCGGCGCGCTTTCCGCCGTGCAACTCGACGCTCACCATGCCACCAAAACCGCGCATCTGACGGCGGGCGAGGGCATACTGGGGATGCGAACGGAGCCCCGGATAGAGCACGCGCCGCACACGGCGGTGCCCTTCGAGAGCGTCGGCGACCGCCCGCGCGCTCTCGCCGTGCGCGCGCATCCGGACGCCGAGGGTGTGGATCCCGCGCAGGACGAGGAAGCAGTCGAACGGGCTCGGCACCGCCCCGACGGCGTTCTGGAGCCAGGCGAATCGTTCGCCGTCCTTGGGCCGCCTCAGGACCAGAGCCCCACCGATGATGTCGGAGTGCCCGCCCAGGTACTTCGTCGTCGAGTGAAGCACGATGTCGGCTCCCAGCTCGAGCGGGTTCTGGAGCGCGGGCGTGGCGAAGGTGTTGTCCACGGTCACGGTCGCCCCGGCGCGCCGGGCCAGTCGGATCGCCCGGCGGATGTCGACGAGCTTGAGCAGCGGGTTCGTCGGGCTCTCGAGGTAGACCATGTCCGCCGGCGTCGCGAGGGCCGACTCGAGCTTTCCGAGGTCGGTCATATCGACGTAGTCCACGCGCAACCCGAACTGACGCCGGTGGTGTTCGAACAGCCGCCACGTGCCGCCGTAGACGTCGTCCACCGCGACGATCCGTTGGCCGCTCGGAACCGATTCGAGGAGCGTCGCGAGAGCGCCGAGGCCGGACGAGAAGGCGAGTCCGGTCGCACCACCCTCGAGTCGAGCGAGGGCGGTCTCGAGCACAGCCCGGGTCGGATTGCCGGTTCGGCCGTAGACGAATCCCTGGTGTCGATTCGGGGCCGCCTGCCGGAACGTGCTCGTCAGGTAGACCGGAGTGTTCACGGCGCCGGTCAAGGGGTCGGCCGGTTGTCCATCGTGCAACAGTCGCGTGTTAAACCGCATGGGGACCACCTTCTTCGGAAAGGAATCCAACGAGGTCGTGGCGCGTCAGTACCCCGATCACGCTGCCGGACACCGCGTCGCGCACGACGAGCGTCCGCTCATCGCGCAGGCTGCGGAGCAGCTCAGCGACCGAGGCGTCCGACGGCACCTCCGGGAGGGGCTTCGATGGGACCATGCGGACCGACCGGTCGAGGCTCGTCTCGTCGGTGAGGCCCCGACGGAGTAGGTCCTCCTCCTCGATGCGACCGACCTGCCGGCCGCCCGATAGGATCGGCGCGGCGGAAATTCCGTGCCGTTGCAAGAGCGCGAGGGCGTCCCGCACGACCGTGGTCGGTTCGACGGCGACGAGCGCGGGCGTGCCGGACTTTCGGCTCACGAGCTCCCTCGCGGTGAGAGCGATGTCGAGGAATCCTTGTTCGCGCAGCCAGTCGTCGGAATAGACCTTGGTAAGGTACCGGTCTCCCGAGTCGGGCAGGATCACGACGACGGTGCTGCCTTCCGGGATCGGATGTCCGGAGAGCCAACGGACGGCGCCCACGACGGCGGAACCCGAGGAGCCGCCCGCGAACAACCCTTCTTCCTGCGCGAGCCGCCGTGCCATCAGGAACGATTCGCGGTCGTTCACCTCAACGAAATCGTCGAGGTACTGGAACTGGATCGACTTCGGGACCATATCTTCCCCAATCCCCTCGACGAGGTATGGGACCGCCGGCCCCGCCTCGTGGGTCCGAAAATAACGGCCCAGGACCGACCCGGCGGGGTCGACCGCGATGATCCGGACCGTCGGTCGGTGTTCCTTAAAGTACCGTCCGATCCCACTCATCGTGCCGCCCGTCCCCACCGTCCCGATAACGGCCCCCAGCCCTTCGGGAACATCGTGGTCGATCTCGGGCCCGGTGGTGCGGTAGTGGGCCTCCGGGTTGGCCATGTTCTCGTACTGGTTCGGAAAATACGCGCCCGGAATCTCCGTCGCGAGCCTCCGGGCGACGGAGTAGTAGCTCATGGGGTGGTCCGGCGGGATGCCGGAGGGAGTGACCACCACCCGTGCACCGAACGCCCGGAGCATGCGGATTTTCTCCGAGCTCATCTTGTCGGGGATCACGATCACGATCCGGTATCCGCGGACCGCCGCGATCATCGCGAGACCCACGCCCGTGTTGCCGCTCGTCGCCTCGACGATCGTGCCCCCGGGCTTCAATCGGCCGTCCTTTTCAGCCGCCTCGATCATCGCGGCCCCGATCCGGTCCTTGACCGACCCGCCGGGGTTCAAGTACTCGAGTTTCGCGAGCACGCGGTACGGCAGGTCCCGCGTCACCCGCCGCAGCGGAACGAGCGGAGTGCCGCCGACGAGGTCCAGGACGCTCTCCGGCGGGGCTTTGCGGGCGGCCACGACGGCGCGCAGCGAGACCCCCCCATTAACCCTTGCCCGACTTGCGAGGGCGGGGATGGGGTTCGGGTTGGACGGGGGCGCCGGAGTTCGGTCGGTACGAACCGGTCCTTTCCTTTCCTTCGAACGTGTTAAGGTGGGACCCCTTTTCAACGAACCAAGAGGACGTCCCGAATGCTTGGAACGCTTGAATCGGAGGTCCTCGTCGCGCTGCGGGGGCTCGGGGAGGCTCCGGCACGGGACGTCCGGAAGGCGCTCGAGGAGCGAGGGGTCCGGGTCGCTTATACGACCGTGGCTACGATCCTGGCGCGCCTCCATGCCAAACACCTCGTGACCCGGCGGCGAGAAACGTGCCGAGGCGGGGAGCGGTATATTTACCGGCCGGCCAACGTCGAACACAAATACCTCATGAACGTGCTCCGCGGGGTGGTCGACATGTTCGGCCCCTCGGGGGTCGTCCACCTGAACGAAGAGATCGCGAAGCTGAACCCGAAAGAGGAGCGAGAGCTTCGGCGCCGGCTTAGGCTCGATTGAGCCGCGCCGCGTTTGCACTATGCTCTCCGACGCCCTCGTCGGGGCTTACGCGCCGGTCGCCGCTTGGCTCGCGATCGGCGTCTCGCTCGGCCTCGCGTCCCGCCGTTCCGCCTCGCCGACCGTGTTCCGACTGAGCGCGGTGTTCCTCGGCGCGTGGGCGCTGTTCGCTACCACCGCCCTTGCCTACGTTCTCGCGAACGGCGGATGGGCGGCCCTGGTCGCGCTCGCGCGGACGCCGTCGCTTCTGTTCGGGACACGCTCCGTCGGGGTTTGGATCGCGGGCGCGCTCGGGGCGTTCGCGGTGTTCTTCGTGGCGTTCCTCCTGAGCCAGGCGGTGGGCCGAGGCTTCCTTCGGCTCTATCCCTCGCGGGAGCTCCCGTGGCCGGCGCGGGTTCCGGAACCGGCGACGGCGACTACCCTGCGCGCCTTCGACGCGCCGGGGGAAGGCGCGTTCGCGTTCACCCTCCTCGAACGAGGCGGGGGTCGCGGCGTCCGAGCGCGGGACGTCATCATGATTTCCGAGGGACTACTCGGGGAGCTCGACCCCCACGAGTGGGAGGCGGTGATCGCCCACGAGCTCGGCCACCTGCGCGAACTCGACGGCCGGTACCTCACGTTCTTCCGCACGCTCTCGCGCATGATGCGTTGGGACCCGATCTTGGCGTACTTCGCGGAGTCCCTCACCCGACGCGAGGAGTTCCGGGCGGACCTGGACGCCGTCGAGCTCACCCACCGGCCTCGCGCGCTGGCGCGGGCGCTCTACAAAGCGACGGCCCTTCCGGCCTCGTTCTCCTCTCCGAGCCTGCCGGGACTTCTCGGGGTGGGTGGACGGCGGGGCCGGCGGCAGGCCGTGGAGCGGATCCGGCGTCTCGTCGCGCTCGCCGAGAGCGGACGGTTCCCGGAGGAGTCCGGTGCGTAGGCTCCGGTCCGCGGGCGGCCGTCTCCTTCCGATCGCCGTCGCGACGGCCATTTTCCTAACCGCTATTCTGGGTGCCCCAGCCACCGCCCGGGCGAGCACGTACCCGCCACTTCCCCTCGGCTTCGATGCGACGTTGTTATCCAACCTGACCGGCCCGGACCTTACGCCGGGAAGCTCGGGGACCCTGAGCTTCCACGTTGGCGACCCCGCCCGGTTCGCTCCGATGACGGTCGTGACCCTCACGCTCGACGTCTATGCCTTCAACGCCTTCCCTGGGAATGCGACTTCGTCGGTAGCGAGCGCCGGCACCCCGGTCTTGGTCACACCGTCCGGGTCGGGCACGGTCGTCAACGTCTCCCTCCCATCCCTCGACCCCGGGGCCAACGATGCCGGCTCGGTCGGGGTCGCCACGGCGACCAACACGCCGACCGGCACGTTCGCCGTCCGCACCGCCCTCGCCTTCGTCGCGAACGGGACGGATTACCGGCTCGCCTCGCGCGGATGGTTCTCCGAGAGCTTGTGGGAATCCGCCACGATCCTGCCGAACGGAAGCGCGACGCTCAACCTGTCGATGCTCGGCGTGTCGGGCGTCACCGCCGAGACGTCGATCCTCGTCTCGTCGTCGAGTTGGGCGTGGGCGCTCGCGCTCATCCTCGGTGCCGGGCTCGTGCTCGTCGGCGCGGGCGCGTTCGTCTATTTCCGCCGGGCGTCGAAATCGAGCTCCGGAGCGCGGTAAGCTCCCGGGGAAACCCAGGCGCCGACCGCCTTCGGGAGCAGACGTACGAGGCCGGGAGACTCCTTGAGCAGCTCGCGCACCACGTGCGTCGGGAAGTCGATGTCACCGAACGCAACGATCGTCGACGCGAGGTGGGCACCTTTGAGGGCGTGGACCACGCGGTCGAGCTCGTCGTTCGAGAGACGGGTGAAGAGCCGGCGCAGGTAGAGCGCCCGACGGAACTCCTCGCCGAGCTCGGCGCGCCAGCGGCGGTCGTACTCCGCGAGCGCGCCCTCGGAGAGGTCGTCCCGTGCGAGCGCCCCGACGGCCACCTCCGCCGCGATCTCAGCGCAGCGCATACCGGTGAAGATGCCCCCGCCCGACAGCGGCTTCACCTGCGCCGCCGCATCCCCCACCAAGAGGGCGCGCCGTGCGTGGGTCCGCGGTAGGGCGCCGATCGGGATGCCCGACACCAGGTAGGCCGTCGCGTTGCCAAGTCGCTGGCCGAATCGACGTGCGAGGAACTCGAGCAGGTGGTCGAAGTAGACCCGTGCCGGGGTGCCGTCCGCATCGGCGGCGATGCCGACCCGGGCCCCGCCCGCCCCGTCGGGAATCCACCATCCGAAAAGTCCGGGAGCGAACTTGCGGCTCAGGTAGACCTCGACTACGTCGGGGTCACCGGGGCTGGCGGGGAACTCGGCTTCGAACGCCGGCAAGACCTCGACTGGCCGCCGCAGCCGGAAGGCCCGAGCGACCGCGCTCGCCACCCCGTCGGCCCCAATGACGAGCCGGGTGCGCAGCATTTCGGCCGCGCCGTCCGGCCCGCGCAATTGCACCACGAGCCGATGGGCCGAACTCGGGTCGACCGAATCGAACCGCGTCCTCGTGCGGATCTCCGCACCGGCCCGAGCTGCGCGGTCGGCTAGGTAGACGTCGAGACCCGCCCGGTCGATCACGTAGGCGCGCGGCGAATCCGCCCGGAAGCTGATCGATTCCATCGACGGCCCGAAGACGGTCGCGCCGCGGACCGCCTTCCGGACGAATCCGGTCGAGCCGGCCAGGTCGAGGACCCGCTGGGAAACGAGCCCCGCGCACTGGACGGGGTAGCCGACCTTCGGGTGCTCCTCGACCACGCGGACCGAGTAACCCGCCGTCGCGATCCGTGCGGCCGCCGTCGACCCCGCGGGCCCGGCGCCCACGACCAGGACGTCGACCTCGTCCACGGGGTCCGGAGCCGTCGCGGACACTTAACGAGCGGCGGGGCTTTTCAGTCGGGTCGCCAGGGGGTGGGAACCACGTCCGTGCGCTGCCGGGGTTGCACCGCCGATGCGTCGACGGTGGTGGTAACGCCCGCGCGGAAGGCGAGATGGCCGGTCCACGCGATCATCGCACCGTTGTCGACGCACAGCGACCTCGGCGGACCGAACGACGACCCTCCGCGGCTCTCGGTCATCGCCCGGACCATCTCCCGAAGGCGTCCGTTGCACGCCACGCCGCCGCCCAGCACGACCGACTTCCGGCCCCGATGCGCGAGGGCCCGCTCGGTGATCTCGGTGAGCATCGAGTAGGCGGTCACCTCGACGGAGTACGCGAGGTCCGGCCGCTTGGCTCCTTTGCGATGCAGTGCGAGCGTGGCGGTGAGCATGCCCGAGAACGCGACGTCCATGCCGTGGACGGAGTAGGGGAGCGGGAGCAGCTCTTCCCCTCGACGCGCTTCTTCTTCGATCGCGGGCCCACCGGGAAAGTTCCCCCCGAGCCCGATCCACAACTTGTCGAGGAAGTTGCCGACCCCGATGTCGAGCGTCTCGCCGAGGACCCGGTAGCGTCGCCGGGCGTACGTGATCACTTGGGTGTTCCCGCCGCTCGCGTACAACAGGAGCGGGTCGTCGAGCTCGCTCAGGACGCGGGCGATCTCCACGTGCGCGACGCAGTGGTTCACCGGGACGAGCGGTCGCTGCCATGCGAGCGACAGCATCCGGGCGACGGTCGCTCCGGCGCGAAGGCAGGGGCCGAGCCCCGGCCCTTGGGCGAACGCGACGGCCTCCACTTCGTTGGGGCGAGCGTGGGCCGCCTCGAGCGCCTTTCCGATAAGTCCCGGCAGCACCTCGACGTGGTGGTTGGCGGCTTCGCGCGGGTGGATGCCGCCCGAGGGAGGCTGGTACACGTCGGACGCCAGCGCGAGGACCTTGGCCGCTTCGTCCACGATGCCAACCGAGGCCGTGTGGGCCGTGGACTCGATCCCCAGGATCACCATCGGCCGACGACCGGAGGGACCATTATAACCCCACCTCGGACCGAGGCGTACGGGCCGGTCAGTCTTCGACCGACTCGATCCGGAATCGCACCCGGGAACCGTGCAACGCTTCCTGGATCCGGTCGGCGAAGGCGAGGGATTCTGCGACGGAGATCGGCCGTCCCCAGTCGTACAGGAAATCGTACCCCTCGGACTCGGGCCGGAAGCCCAGGTCCTCGAGGAGGGACGCGACCTCCGAGTACGGCGCGCCCTCGCTATCGAACTGAAGGAGGAGGAACGTCTTGGTCATCGCCGGTCCCGAACGGCCCAACGCTCGCTAAGCCTCCCGGTCTTAAAGGCGAACGGTGGAAAGGATGCCGGGTCGCCCGTGAGGTCCGCCGCGCGGGCTCACTCCTCGGGCTCGAGGGGCGAAGACCGCGCGTGGGCCGTGACCCGCACGGCAACGCCCCGATGCAACCGGCCCATCTCGTGGGGGGCCAGGAGCAGTCGGCCCACGCCGAGATAACCATCGCTTTCGTCGACCAGCAGCGCCGAAGCACCGGGGACCAGGGACGGGTCGGCCCGCACCGCGAACGTCGAGAAGAGGCTCTTTCCTTCGCGCACGAACGGCACGGCGTCGTCGTGGACGACCACTCGCTCGCGCCCCGAGCCGAGCTGGCCGTGCAACCGCGCTCCTCCTCGGAAGGTGGGACGGGGGAGTCCATCCGTGCCGACGACGAATTCGGGCTGTCCGTCGCGTAGCATCGCCCGCAGACGACCGGTGCGCCGCGAACGCTCGGCCCGCAGACCCTGGGCGACCGCGGAGGAGGCCATGCGGCCGTATCGCCACTCCAGGAGCCGCTCGACCTGCCGGTCGTTCCACGATGGGGTCCAGTCACGATCACGGTCCCACTCGGGGTCGCTCCCGGCGGCCTCGCGAACCGCATCCGCGAAGGCGGACGGTGACCGATGGCGCGGCCGGTCCAGGTACTCGTCGATCCCCAGGTACGGCCCCACCGGGTAGATATCGGTCAGCTCGACCGGAACGGGACCGAACGGAGTCGGGCTCTCCCATTCCAACGGTCGCCCCGAGCGGTCGAGGGTGGGCAAGCGCTCGAGATACTCCGGTCGTAGGGGAAACCGGACGATCGTCCTAGCTTGCGTCCGGCCGACCCGGTAGACCTGAACGGCACGCCGGAAGCGTACGGCGACCGGCCGGTCCCGGCTCTCCCCGATCACTTCGCGGAACGCCCGGCGGGAGTCGGGCTCCGTCGGCAGAAACACTTCCGAGCGGGCCATCGCCTCCCGGAGACCGGCGCGCAGCGACGGATGAGCGGCGCTCCGTCGTTCGGCGAGCTCCCAGAGCGTTCCCTCCCGGATCGCTTGACGCACCCGGGCCACCTCCTCGACGGAGACCCACAGGTTGTGGTACGCCACGCGTCGCTCGCGTTCCTCCGCGGGAAGTGCGGAGAGTTCGGTTAGCGGCGTTTCGCTGCAGAGAAAGCAGTGGCAGAGGTTCTCGCGGATTTCCTCGAGCGCGACGGTTCCGTCGGGGGTCATCAGACTCCCGCGACGGGCGAATTTGTGGTACGCGGAGGAGTCGAACAGGTCGACGCCGAACAGGGCGGCGAGCGCGAAGGTCATGGGATGGCCCGTTCCGAACAGGTGGACCACGCCCTCCGGCGCCAGCGTCGGTCGGCTCGCCGCGAGGACCCGGACCAGCTCGGGGAAACGGTACTGTTCCATCAGCGGGACCACTCCGCCGACCGCGAGCACATCGCCGAGCTCGCTCGCGGCTCGGGCGGATTCGGCCCGCAGGTCGGGGTGGAGTCCGCCTTGAACCGGGACGGCGAGCAGTCCCGAACGCTGCTCCCGACTCGCGCGCGCCCGCGCCACGGTCTCCCGAAGGGCCGCGCTCGTCGCGTCGTGGGACTCCTCGGGTTCGGTGAAGACGTCGAGCACCGTCGCGATGTCGGTCCCGATGGCGTTCTGGAACGCCAGGATCTCCTCCGGGGTGACCTCGACGGACCCGTACGCGTGCTGCTGGAACGCCCCGGAGTCCGTCATCACCGTCCCGTCGAACCGAAGCAAGCGATGGATCCCTTCGTGCTCGGCGACCGACCGTAACGGCGGAGTTCGCCAGGTGATGTACGCTGACGAAATGACCGCACGGATGCCCAGCCGGTTCCGCATCTCCTCGGGTGAGACCGGCTGGCGAGCCGGGTCGGGATGGACCACCGGAAGCAGGGCGGGCGTCTCGACCGTTCCATGGGGCGTGGTGAACCGGCCCCGGCGGGCCAGGCCATCGCGGTCGAGGAGCTCGAAGTCAACCATCGCTCCGCTCACTCGATCCGCCCGTTAAAGATGGCGCGCCGAGACGCCATCGGAAGGGGCGTAGGCCCCACGAATTCGGTTCAGGAGGTCGACCAGCATCGGGAGCGTCAGCTTGCCGGTGTTCGTGTTCTGCGGACTCGGGTGGTACGACCCCCACAGGAGAGGTCGGCCCGCTCCGATCGGAGCGCAGGCACCGTGGGCGAAGGCGACCGCCGGTCGGCCCACGCCGTACACTCGAGGCACCACATCGCGCACCGCGTCCCACGCCACCCCGCCGAGCGCGAGAATAGCGCGGGTTTCGGTAAGCAGCCGAAGCTCCCGCTCGAGGAACGGAGCGCAGCTCGCCCGCTCGTCGGGCGTCGGGCGGTTGTCGGGAGGTGCGCAACGAAGGGCCGCGGTCAGATAGAGGTCCCGATACTGCAAACCGTCCCCGCGACGCAGCGATGTCGGCTGGTTCGCGAAGCCGGCGTCATGGAAGGCCCGCACGAGAAACGCCGCGGACCGATCCCCGGTGAAGACTCGCCCCGTCCGGTTCGAGCCATGCGCGGCCGGAGCGAGTCCCACCGCGACGAGGCGGGCCGACGGGTCGCCGAACCCCGGAACAGGACGTCCCCAATAGTCCTCGTGACGGAACTCGCGCTTCTTCTCCCGAGCCACCCGCTCTCGGTACCGAACCAGGCGGGGGCACCGAGTGCAGGCGATCACTTCCCGACGGACGGCTTCGAGGGTATCGGCCACGGACGGGGCATTGCGTCAGGTTATTCGAGCTTCGCCCGGGGTCGAAGGTTCCGTTCCGGTAGTCACCGAGCGTGACCTACCCCTATAGACGCCGGAACGGTTGGGAGGGTCGATGGCAGAGGTGCGTGTCCCCCGACACGGGAAGGTCCGCCTCGGGGTGGTGGAAGGTGATCTGAGGGCCGAAGCCGACACGGAAATCGATGTCGACGGCCGGCTCGCGGTCACCGGTGAAGCTCGGTTCGACGGCGGCTCGGAGGTCCGAGGCGACATGGATTGTCGCTCGTTCCGGTCCGATGACGGCCGAGTACGAGTACGAGGTCACCTGTTCGTGACCGAGGACCTCGAAGCGCGGGACAGCGCGGTGGAGGTGGACGGCGAGCTCAAGGCCCGCCGCGTGGACGCGGACCGGGGTTTGACGGTCGGGGGCCCGGCGTCCGCCGAGCGGTTCGAGGTCGGTGGGCACCTCGACGGAGCGCAGTCTCTCACCGCTCGTACGGTCTCCGTGGGGGGTAAGTTCCAGCTCGCCGGCAAGCTCACCGCCGAGAGCGTGGAAGCGGGCGGCGCGGTCGACCTGCACGAGGTCGCTTTGGATTCCCTCGACGTCGGAGGGGTCGTGAACCTGGCGGGGGGCATCGTACGCCGCACCGTGGAGGTCGGAGGGCGGTTCAGTTCTACCGCCCCGTTCGAGTTCGGAAACCTCAGCGTCGGGGGTATCTCACATTTCCACGACCGGACGAAAGGCGGCCGGGTCGACACCGGGGGCATGATGACGGCCGACCGAGACCTCGAGTTCGAGGATCTGCACACCGGGGGGATTTGCTCCATCGGAGGCAACGGGAAAGGTCGCAATGTCGAGGTGGGCGGGAAGTTCTCCGTTCACGGCGGCCTCAACCTATCGGGCAACGTCGAGGTGGGGGGCATGATCTCCGTCGGCGAGGCGATCACTGGGATCAACCTAGATGTAGGCGGAAAGCTCGAAGCCCGTCGGGCATCGTTCTCGGGGACTGTCGAGATTGGTGGTGCGGTCACGACCCGGGAGGGATTGAAAGGAGCTCAGGTCCGGCTGCGTCGGCGCTCGCGAGCGCGAGGGCCGGTTGTCGGCGGGTACGTGCGTCTTGAGACAAAGGCCGTGGCCGAGGATATCTACGCCGACACCGTAGAGCTCGAGGAGAAGGCGGAGGCTGCGCGCGTGTTCGGTCGGCGGGTGGTGCTCGGGGAAAACAGCTCGGTCGCCGAGGTGGTCTACACCGAAACCCTCGAAACGAGGGAGGGGGCGCGCGTGCGAACCCCGCCGCAAAAGGTCGCTCAGCTGCCGCCCTTTCCCCTGTAGCACGGCGGTGGACGTATGATGGAGGGGTCGCCCACCAACCCTCGTCGGAGGGAAGTGAGCGACCTCTACGCGACGGTCCTTGAGGTCGTCAAACGGTACCACGGTGCGGCGCGGATCACCCGGATTTCCTACGGCGCGGGCATGCCGGTGGACCGGCTCCGGAACTTCCTCGACCGGCTCCTGACGCTCGGCCTGCTCACGTCGGAAGAAGTCGACGGTCGCGCGTTGTACGACATCACGGCCCGGGGTCAGGAGTTCCTCGACACCTATTGGAAGATGCGCGGCTACATCGAGGTGTTTGAGCAGGCCCCCGGGTGGAACGGGCGTCGCAAGAATCCGCGGTGACTCCGAGCCGGCGGCCGGGACCCGAAGCCGGGCCCCGCCCTACGAATAGCGAGGGATGTCGGGGTCAACACGCCGGGACCAGGCATCGATCCCTCCCGCGAGGTTGGCCACCGAAGGGAACCCTTCGCCCACGAGATAGCTCGCCACCATCATCGAGCGTCCGCCCGTGTGGCAATAGACGACCACCTGCCGATCGCGGGGGATCTCCTCGATGCGTCCGGGGACGTCGTTCATCGGGATGTGCAGGGACGGCTCGATCGCGGCGAGCGTCCGTTCGAACGGCTCGCGGACATCGAGCAGGACGACGGAGCCCGGTGCTTCCCTCATCCGTCGAGCCACGGTGGTGGGGTCGAGTTCCTCGAACATCGTGAGCCTCCCGAAGTCCCGGGAGGCTTAGTTTTTGTTACAGGCCCCCGGGAACCTTCGTGGAAATCATAAGCTCGTGACGCCTCGCGGGGCGGGGAGAATCGTATGGCGAAGGTGACGGACCCGGTCTGCCGAATGGTGATCGAGGACAGCAAGGCCGCCGCGCACGGGGTTTACGGTGGCGTGAAGGTCTACTTCTGCTCCGCGGGCTGTCAGAAGACCTACGAGCGGACCCACCCCCCCTCTGCGTAGGGCTCGAAGCGCCGACCGTCCGGGGTCATCGGTCGTTCGTCCGGTTCATGGCGACCGACCCGATTTGCGGGATGTACGTCGACGAACGGGAGGCGGAGCTCAAGCTCGTCCGCGATAACCGGACCTACTACTTCTGTTCCGGCCGCTGCCTCGAAGAGTTCAGTCAGCCCGAGCGGGCGATCCGAGCGCTACGGCGGAAGCTCGCCGTCGCTTGGCCCCTGTCCGTGGTCATCCTCCTGCTCACGTACTTCCTCCGATTCCCCGGAGAGGTCGTGGTAGCGGCGGCGCTCGCCAGCGTCGTCCAGTTCTATCCGGGACTCCAATTCTACGCGAGCACGCGCGACGCGATTCGTAGCCGTGTGTGGAACATGGACATCCTGATTGCGGTCGGCACGACCGCTGCGTACGGCTACAGCCTGGCGGTGCTCCTTTGGCCCAGCCGATTGCCGGCCGCCGTCTACTTCGACGCATCGGCGCTTATCGTGACGCTCATTCTCACGGGGAACTATCTCGAACACCTGACCCGAGAGCGTGCGCGTGGCTCGGTCCGCAAGCTTTCCGAGCTTCTCCCGACGACCGCGACGGTCCTGAGAGACGGGCGGGAGATCGAAATACGGGTCGGTGAGGTCCAACCCGGAGATCGTTTTCGGGTCCTCCCCGGGGGTCGCTTCCCGACGGACGGCACCGTCATCGAGGGCCGGTCGTCCGCGAATGAGGCTCTGCTGACCGGGGAGAGTTTGCCGGTCAACAAGGGGCCTGGCTCGAGCGTCATCGCCGGCGCAACCAACGGAGAAGGGGTGCTCACGGTGGTGGCGACCAACGTTGGGACCGACACGCTGCTAGCTCAAATCGGTCAGCTCCTCGCGGAGGCGGAAACGAGCCGAGTGCCTCTGCAGCAGCTCGCCGACCGCATTGCCGCGGGATTCGTGCCCGTGGTGTTCGTTCTCGCGACGGTGGCTTCGCTCGGCTGGTTCGTCGTCGGGGCCGGCTTCACGGTCGCGCTGCTCGTTTTCGTGTCGGTGGCGATCACAGCCTGTCCGTGCGCGTTCGGTATCGCCACCCCCGCCGCCATCGTAGTGGGCACCGGTCGAGCCGCTGAGGACGGGGTCCTATTCAAGGGGCGCGACTCGCTCGAACGAGCGAGCGAGGTCGACGTCGTGCTGACCGACAAGACGGGCACGCTCACCCAAGGTCGACCCAAGCTCACCGACCTCATTCCGATGCCGGGGGTCGCCGCGGACGAGCTTCTCTCGGCGGCTGCGGCAGTCGAAGCCGGCTCGGAGCATCCGTTCGCCCGAGCGGTCGTATCGGCCGCGGAAGAACGAGGGTTGTCGCTCCGTACGGCCGAGCAAATCCGAATCGACCCTGGGCGGGGCGTGCGCGGTCAGCTGGGCGGGGTCACGGTCGAGGTGCTGAGCCTACATGCGACGCTCGCCGAACGGGCGGACCTTTCCTCGTTGCGAGTCGCCGCAACGCATCTCGATGAGCAGGGTCGTGCAGGTTCGGTGGTGCTTCAAGGGGACCAACCGATTGGCCTCCTTGGTTTTGCGGACGAGGCGGCTCCCGGGGTAGCGGAGGCGGTCCGCGCGCTCCGGGACGACGGAATCTCCGTCGTGATGGTGACGGGTGACCGTGAAGCCGCGGCGCGCGCCGTGGCGCGGGCGGTCGGCATTGACGAGGTTCGTGCGGAGATGACTCCGCGGGCCAAACTCGAGGTGATCCGTGACTTCCAGGGCCGGGGGAAAAAGGTCGCCTACGTGGGGGACGGGGTCAACGATGCTCCGGCCCTCGCGGCGGCGGACCTGGGCATCGCGATCGGCGCCGGCACGGACGTTGCCCGAGAAGCCGGAGGAGTGATCCTGATCCGCTCTGGGTTCGGAGGCGTCGCGGGCGCGTTGCGAATCGGCCGGCGAACGGTTCGCAAGGTGCGAGGGAACCTCCGCTGGGCGATCGGGTACAACGCGGTATTGTTGCCGGTGGCGATGGGCGTACTCGTGCCGCTCTTCGGTCTTGGGATGTACTCGGTCCTTCCCATGGTTGGCGCGGCGGCCATGGGGTTCTCCTCGACGTTCGTGGTAGTGAATTCCCTGTCGCTGCGTTGGGCGGGGGTCAGCTCGCGGCCCGCCGGGCGTGGCGCGTCCCGTGCGAACGCTCGACGCTGACGCCGGTCCATTACCCTTTTTAGTCCCCACGGCACGACCCCGCAACTTCGGACGACCATGTCACCGAGTCTCGAGGCGGTGGGGCTGACGAAACGGTTCGGCTCGTTCACCGCGCTCGACCACCTCAACCTCCGGGTGGAGGGGGCGAAGTGCGTCGGGTTCCTGGGTCCCAACGGGGCGGGCAAGACGACCACCCTGAAGATGTTCACGGACCTGATTTTTCCGACCGAGGGCGAGGCACGCATCAACGGCATCTCGGTCCAGCAGGACCGGAAGCGAGCGCTCTCGGTATGCGGCGACTTGGTCGAGTCGCCCGAGATTTATCCCTCCCTGACCCCCCGCGAAGCGTTCGAGATGATTGGGGCGTTGCGTGGGATGCATTCGAAGGACGTTCGGTCGCGCACCGCCGAAGTTCTCGCCGAGGTCAAGATGAGCGAATGGGCCGACCAGAAGGTCGGCAGCTTTTCGAAGGGGATGAAGCAGCGGGTTAACATCGCCGCCTCGTTGCTGTCGGACCCCGAGGTCGCGATCCTCGATGAGCCGAGCACCGGGCTCGACCCGCGGGGGATGGCCGAGGTGCGGGAGATCGTCCGGGGCCTCAAACGGGCGAACCGCCTGATTTTCATGAGCAGCCACATCCTGAGCGAGGTGGTGGACGTCTGCGACGAGGTCGCTCTCATCAATCACGGGAAGCTGCTGTTCTACGACACGCTCGCCAACGTGACCACCCGCCTCAATCGGACGAGCTCGATGGTCGAGCTCTCGTTCGTAGGCCCGGTCAGCGATGCGACGCTCGCCGGGACGGTCGCGTCCGTCGGCGGCGTCGCGAGCGTCCAGCGTGTCGACGCGCAGCGAGCGCGAATCGTGATCTCGGGCGGCCCCGAGACCCAGTCCCGGGTCCTCGAGAGCCTCGCGACCGCGCACGTGGGTCTGCTCAGCTTCGAGCCCTCGCAGAGCGCTCTCGAGGAACTCTATTTGCAGGAAATCGCGCGGGGGGACTGAACGTGACGGCCACCGTGATCTCGGGTGACGCCCCTTACTCCCCGACGCTCGGTCGCGTCCCCGACACGGTGCAGCAGTCGCTGCTTCTATCGAGGTACCAGTTCCGGGACTACCTCCGCTCGCGCCGATTCATCCTGATGTTGCTCATCGTGTCGGCGATTGGCGCCATCCTGTCGTTCATCCTCGCGTACTATCACGGTTCCTCCCTCGTCTCGGGGCTGACCTCCAGCCCGGATGCGTTCTACGGCTCGCTGTGGGGCGGGGGCGTCTACGTGGTGATCATCTTCGCCGGCATCATCTTTGGCGGTGACGCGATCGCCGGTGAGTTCCAGAACAAGACCGGCTACTTCCTGATGGGACTTCCCATCCGAAGGACGTCGGTGTACGTCGGGAAATTTCTGGCCGCCCTGGGAGCATCGATTGTGGCGATGGTGTTCTACCTCGCGATCCTCGTGGCGAACGGCGCGGTCTATCTCGGCTTCGGGCTCTTCCCCGTGGCACTGCTCGAATCGTTCGCGATCGCGCTCCTCTACCTCCTCGCCCTGCTCGGGGCGGTCTTCCTGTTCAGCTCGATGTTCAAGAACTCGAACTACGCCGTGTTGGTGGTCGCGATCCTCTTCCTCTTTGGGTTCACGCTCATCGAGGATCTCATCGTTGCCCTCGTCAAGATCGAGCCGTGGTTCATCATCGACTACGCCCGGACCACCATCTCCTATCCGTTCCTCTCAACGCTGCCCCCGCACGTGACCACCACGACCACCATGGGACCCCGGGGGCGGACTATCACGTCCACGACGTACAACCCGACGTATCCCGAAGGGCTCGCGATCATGGCGGGGTACTTCATCCTCACCGCGATCGCCGGACTGTTCTTCTTCGAGCGGGAAGAGTTCACCTAGGGTCGACCGCTGGGGCGCCCTACCCCGGGCGAGCTACGATGAACTTCGCCCGTTTCCAAAGCCTTAAGGGTCGATTCTCGGTCGAGCGGTCGAGCGATGGCGGACCAGGACCTCTCGAACGAGCTCTCCGGCCAGGGCTACCAGCTTGTCGGCCGGCACAGCGCGGTGAAGCTCTGCTACTGGTCCCGCGAATCCCTGGTCCGGGGCCGGGATTGCTACAAAGGCCGCTTCTACGGTATCGAAAGCCACCGCTGCTTGCAGATGTCCCCGGCGATCGACTCGTGCAACCTCCATTGCCGCTTCTGCTGGAGGAACCAGGGCTGGGAGAACGACGAGACGATGCCCGAGTTCGACGACCCCGAGACGCTGCTGGATAAGTCAATCGAGGCCCAACGACGAATCCTCTCCGGCTTCAAGGGCGACCCCTCGGTGGAGAACGAACGATGGGAGGAGTCCCAGTCGCCCCGACACATCGCGATCTCGCTCACCGGCGAGCCTACCCTGTACCCGAAGATGAACCGGTTCCTCGAACTGTGCCACGGCCGAGGGATTACCACGTTCCTCGTGACCAACGGGACGAACCCCGACGCGCTGCGCGCGCTCGACCCTCTCCCGACACAACTGTACGTCTCCGTGACGGCCCCGAACGCCCAGGTGTTCCGCCGACTGACGTTGCCGGCCCATGAGGACGCCTGGGAGCGGCTCCTGGAGTCACTCACCATCCTGCGGGACCTCAAGACCCGTCGGGTCGTCCGCCACACGCTCGTGAGGGGCTGGAACCTTGGCTGGGTCGGCGCCTACGCCGAGCTCGACCAGATCGCGCGCCCGGATTTCATCGAGCCGAAAGGTTACGTGTACATGGGCAAGTCCCGGCAGCGCCTCGGCCGTGACCAAGAGCCGACGCATGCTGAGGTCTCGGCGTTCGCGGACCGCCTCGCCTCGAGGACCGGCTACCTCGTGCTGGACGAGTCGCCGGACTCGAAGGTCGTGTTGTTAGGCCGTTCGGCGGACGGCCGATACTTGGTCGGACGGTCCCCCGAAATCTCACCGTGGCCGATGGCGCCGACCGTCGTCGGTGCCTAGCGGTTAGACGATCCGCCAGTTCAGGATCGAGACGAAGACGGCGGCAGCGATCCCCATCCCCATCACGATGTACGGATTGACCTTGAGCGCCCGCGTCTCCTCCATGTCGTAGTACTGGATGAGACCTGCGGCGCTCGAGAAGCCCCGCTGGCGCTGTTCGGGCATATCGGCCTCCGGGAGCGAGGCGGCGCTATTTAACCGCTCTCGGCCCGCTCAACGGCGTAGCCAGTAGCGGTCGCCGTCCAGGATCGCGTCCTCGAGCGAGTCCTGGAAACGACCCACGAGACCTGTGCCCACGCTGTTCGCGCTGCCGACCAGGAGCCGTTCGAGGAACGGGCGCGGCGGGCTCAACTGCACGGTCTTCCGCGACGGAACCCCGGTGAGGTGCGCGAGCTCCTCGAGGGCTCCCTCCCGGTCGGCGAGCGCATCGACGAGCCCGAGTTCGAGCGCACGACGACCGGTCCA
>DASPOD010000025.1:0-12991 GCA_035626215.1 Thermoplasmata archaeon | reverse complement strand
TCGATCGTCGTGATCACCCCGACGCGGGCGTCGAGAACGTTCGTCGAGTCCAGGCGACCGCCGATCCCGACCTCGACGACCGCCGCGTCGACCGCTTCCCGGGCGAACCAGTCGAAGGCGAGCGCCGTGGTCACCTCGAAGAACGTCGGGCTACGGTCGACCCGCCCGGCGGCCTCCGCCTCCCGGGCCGCCGCCTCGACTCGCGCGAGCCCTTCGACCACGGCCGAGCGCGAGATCATCCGCCCGTCGACCCGGGCCCGCTCCCGGTAGGTGACGAGATGGGGTGAGGTGAACAAACCGGTGCGCAGTCCGTGCGCGGAGAGGATCGATTGGGCCATCACCGCGGTCGACCCCTTGCCCTTGCTTCCCGTGATGTGAATCGACGGGAACTTCCGTTCGGGATGCCCGAGCTCGGCGAGGAGCGCCTCGACGGTTTCCAGACCCGGGCGGATCCCGAAGCGGCGTCGCTGGAACAGCTCCTCGAGCGACGCACGGTACTCGTCGTGGGTCACGTCGGTCCCGTCCGAGCGGTCCGTCCGTCGTGCGGTCTTAAGGTCGCGTCCGGCCCCGGAGCTAGTACATCGACCGTTCGCGATAGGAGCCGAAGACGTCCTGGAACGCGTGGACGATCTCACCGAGGGTCGCCTCCGCTTGGAGCGCTTCGAGGACCGCGGGCATCGTGTTCTTCTCCTCGGTCGCGGCGACCTTCCGCAGGCGGTCGAGCGCGGCCGCGTGGCGAGCCGGGTCCCGCCGGGTGCGCAGGGCTTTGAGGCGTCGGGCCTGCGCCCGCCGCGCCTCTTCCGAGATCTTGAGCCGGGGGACTTTCACCGGGGTGTCCACCGTGTAGGCGTTGACGCCGACGACCTTTTGCTCGCCGGTCTCGACGGCCCGTTGGTACCGGAACGAGGCTTCCTGAATCTCGCGCTGGAAGAACCCGCGCTCGATCCCCGCGACCACGCCCCCCAGCTTGTCGATCCGGTCGAAGTAGCGGAACGTCTCCTCCTCCATCGTGTCGGTGAGCCACTCGACGAAGTAGCTGCCCGCGAACGGGTCGACCGACTCCGCCACGCCCGACTCGTACGCCAGGATCTGCTGCGTGCGCAGCGCGATCCGGACCGCATCCTCGCTCGGCAGCTGCATCGCCTCGTCGTAGGAGTTCGTGTGGAGCGACTGCGTACCGCCGAGCACGCCCGCGAGGGCCTGAATGGTCGTCCGCACGATGTTGAGCTCGGGCTGCTGGGCGGTGCACGAGCATCCGGCGGTCTGGGTGTGGAACCGCAGCCACATCGACCGCTCCGATTTCGCACCGAACTCGTCCCGCATCACCTTCGCCCAGATGCGGCGCGCCGCACGGAACTTGGCGACCTCCTCGAAAAAGTCGTTGTGCGAGTTGAAGAAGAAGGAGAGCCTCGGCGCGAACTCGTCGACGTCGAGTCCCCGACGCTTGGCTTCGGCGACGTAGGTGCGTCCGTCCGCGAGCGTGAACGCGAGCTCCTGCACCGCGGTCGACCCCGCTTCGCGGATGTGGTAGCCCGAGATCGACACCGGGTTCCAGCGCGGGGTCGAGCGGGTCGCAAACTCGATCGTGTCGGTGACGAGCCGTAGCGCCGCTCGCGGCGGGTAGAGGAACTCCTTCTGGGCGATGTACTCTTTCAGGATGTCGTTCTGGGTCGTCCCGCCGAGACGCGCGAACGGCACCCGGCCGGCCGAACCCGCGAGCAGGTACATCCCCCAGATGATGTTCGCGGGAGCATTGATCGTCATGCTCGACGTCACGTCGCCGAGCGGGATGCCCGCCAGGAGGCGGCGCATATCGTCGAGCGAGCTCACGTTCACCCCGCACTTGCCGACCTCGCCGAGCGCCTCCGGGTCGTCCGCGTCGATCCCGTAGAGCGTTGGGTCGTCGAACGCGATCGAGAGACCGGACTCGCCGTGCTTCAGGAGATAGCGGAACCGTCGGTTCGTGTCCTCGGGCGTTCCGAACCCCGAGAACATCCGCATCGACCAGAGGCGGCCCCGGTACATCGTCGGGTGAACGCCCCGCGTGAACGGGGGTTGCCCGGGGTATCCGACCCGCTCGAACGAACCGCGCGACGACCGAGGTGTGTAGAGCCGCTCCACGGGGATGCCACCGAGCGTGGTGAACCGCTCCTTGCGCTCCGGATTCTTGACCAACGCCGGAGCGAGCTGCTCCTGCTCCCACCGGAGGGCCGCCGCCCGCACCGGGTCGCCTCGCTCCCGGCCCGTCGCCTCCTCGGGCGAGGGTCGCATCGGTCGGCTGGCCGACATCGCTCGCCCGAAGGACGGCGAGCACTATAAGTTCCGGGGGCCGAGCGGAATCCCCCCGCCTTACGGCATGAGAAGTCCAACGAGGTCGCTACGGCCTCGACGCACGACCCGTGCGCCGACCGCTTCGGCGAACCGGGAAAACGATGCCCCGGTCCACACGGTATTGTCGGCGAGCACCACCGCCCCCGACCGGAGCTTGGGCCGGATCGTGGCGAGCTCGAAGGCGAGGTGGCGGGGCGTGTGCTCGCTATCGTGGAGGAACAGCTCGACCGAGGGGAGCTCGTCGACAAGCGGCGGAAGCAGCCGCTCGCTCGGCCCGATGCGGAGGTCCCAGTTCTCGCGAAGTTCCGGCGGGATCGCCCAGCCGCTCGTGCGGCCCGGAGGAAGCGCGACGGGCGAATCGCGACGGGAGAAGCGCTTCCCGCGCTGCGGGTGCGGTAGGTCGATCGAGTGGACCGTCCCCCGATGGTTCCGGCGGACGCCGAGCAGGAAATGCGCCGAGGAGACCCCGCTACTCACACCGGTTTCGACGATGTGCTCAGCCCCGGTCAGCCGGACGAACGCATAGAGCTCGAGCGGCGCGCGGAACTGGGCGTAGTACGGACGTCCCGCGGCGAGGTGTTCGCGTCGAATTCGTTCCTCCAACGCCCGGAACTCCTCGACCTCCGAGAGCACGTCCGAGATCCGGTCCCACGAGGCTCCGGTGAGCCGTTGGAGCCAATCGTACCGAACGGCCGCGCGGCGGTCCCCGAGGGCACGAACGGCCCGCTCGACCGCCGCCTGCACCCTACGGGGCACGGGGGCCGCGGGTCGCTCGAGCCGAGTCACGCCGACCCTCGCTCGGAGGGATCCGGTCGTTTGGGAACGAGCCGGGCTCGCTCGACGCGCAGCGACGAAGTCGCTCTCGTCACGACCCGGTCGACGACCTCGAGTTCGAGCCGCTCGGTAAAGAACGGAGCGTCGACGACCAACGTCTCGAACTCACCGCCCTCGCCGGCGACGTTGACGGACCGCATGCTTCGGCTGCGTCGCTCGATCTCCTCGATCATCGGTGGGTCCAGTGGCCGGCCGAGTAGGTCCGGGGTCAATGGCTCGGCGGCCAGGTGCACGAGTCGGATATCGAGTCCGGCGGCCACCTCTTCCCGGACCACCCGCGCCGGAGCGACCCGCCAGAGGGGAGCGAACACACGACGGTGGGCCATGTCGGCCACGTGGAGGAGTCGGGCCCATTGGTACGACGATTGGATCGCGCCCGCGACGACCGGTCCGGTCGCGCCGTCGATCGCCTCGCGGAGGGCGGCGAGCTCACTCGCTTCCCCCCGGCCCCGGACCGCGACCGTTCGGTGGGACTTCCCCCACGCCCGCGCCTGGAGAGCGACCAGGTCGAGATTGGGGGTATGGAACATCATCGCCTCCGGCTCTTCCGGCACGACCGTGACGAGCTCATCGACCGGCCAGCCTTGGGTGTCCGCGAGGTACGCCGAGTATATCGAATCCTTGCCACCCGAAACGAGGGCCGTGACGGTCATGAGGGGTTCTACGGCAGCCCGAGGCCGCTCCGCCAGCGCCCATAGAGCGGGGCCAGCGGCACGGTGGCGATCGGCTCGTGGGCCCAGCGAAGGGTCGCGTCCGAACCGGTCACCGACCCGAGCCGAACGCCGGGGAGAGCCGCGAACGCCCGCTCGAACCGGGCCCGAAGTGCGACCGGCACTTCGACGACGAGACGACTCGAGCCCTCCGCGGCTAGTGCGAGCGCCGGCGTCCCGAGCCGCGTCGCGTCCAGGTCGACCTCCACGCCGAGGCCACCGCCGAACGCCATCTCCGCGAGCGTGACCGCAAGTCCCCCATCCGAAACGTCGTGCGCCGCTCGGATGAGCCCGCGGCGCCCCGCCGCGATGAGCCGTTCGCCGAGGCGTCGAAGACCGGACGGGTCGACCCGAGGAAGAGCGAGCCCCGAGCGGCCGTGCCGTCGGGCCCACAGCGAGCCGCCGAGTTCCGGGGATGAGCGCCCGATGAGGTAGAGGAGGTCGCCGGCCTGTTTGAGGTCGCTCGTGACGGCATGGTCGATGTCGTCCACGATTCCCGTCGCGAGCAGGACCGGCGTCGGCGGGATCTCGACGCCGAGGCCTTCGTTGTAGAAGCTCACGTTCCCGGACGGAACGGCGAAACCGAGCGCCCGGGCTCCCCGCGAAAGCCCCCGGGTCACCCCGGCGAAATCGCCCAGGACATGAGGGTGCTCCGGGTTGCCGAAGTTGAGACAGTTCGTGAACGCATCGGGGTGCGCCCCCACCGCGTAGAGATTCCGCGCCGCCTCTTCGACCACCATCACCCCGCCCTGTTCGGCGTCCTGCTGACAAGCCCAGGGTTGGGTCGATGTCGCGATGGCGAGACCCCGGCGGCTCGAGGGCCGGGGCTGCAGCACGGCCGCGTCGCCGTGCGCGGGGGACGTGACCCGCCCGTGGAGCGGCTTCACGACCGTCCGCCCCTGGACTTCGTGGTCGTAGACCCTTAGCACGGCTTCGCGCGAGAGAGAGTCCGGGGCGAGGACGAGGTCGGTGAACAGCTCGGCGGGAGATTCATTCCGGAGGTCCGGAGAGCGGACGATTCGATGGCGACGCGCACGGGTCGGACGATGCACGACCGGCGGGTCGACCCGGAACCCGACGCGAAGATGCGCCGCGAGATCCCCCTTCCAGAGCAGGGTCTCGTACGGGCCGGGCGCGACCTCGCCGATGTCGGTCGCCGGGACGTCGTGGCGACGGAAGATCGCCAGGAGCTCGGGCACGTCGGCGGGGGCGACGTCCAGGATCATCCGCTCCTGGGATTCCGAGATCCAGACCTCCCAGGGAAGGAGTCCCGCCTCCCGTAGCGGCACGCGCGTGAGCTCGATCCGGGAACCGAAACCCCCGGCGTTCACGAGCTCGCCGGAGGCCGTCGCGAGTCCGCCACCCCCGAGGTCCTTCTGGCCCCGAACGAGCCCTCGGTCGTAGGCCTCGAGGCAAGCGTGGATCAGAGGCTCCTTCATGATGGGGTTGCCGAGCTGGACCGCTCCCCGGGACTCCGATTCGCTTCGGTCGGTGAGCTCCTTCGAAGCGAACGCCACGCCGCCGATCCCGTCGCGGCCCGTGAGCCCTCCGACGAGGATGAGTCGGTCCCCGACCGCCCGCGCCCGGTTCGGAGTGAGACGGCTCCGGGGGAGGAATCCCACGCAACCGACGTTCACGAGAGGGTTCACGATGTACGCCGGGTCGAAGTAGACGCAGCCCGAGACCGTCGGCACGCCGACGCGGTTTCCGTAGTCTCGGATGCCGGCGATCACCCCTTCCGCGAGATACCTCGGACTCTTCACGCCCGGAGGAAGGGCGTCGGGGCCTCGGTCCAGCGGGCCGAAGAAGAGCGGGTCGCTGAGCGCGACCGGCTTACCCCCGACCGCGAGCACGTCCCGGAGGATCCCACCGATACCGGTCGCCGCTCCACCGTACGGTTCGACGGCGCTCGGGTGGTTATGCGATTCGATGCGGATGGCGTAGGCGTAGCCGTCCTCGAACCGAAGGACCCCCGCATCACCGGTGCCGAGCACCTTGGGGCGGGGGCGCAAGGAGGAGAACGCGCGCTTCAGGAACGGTCGGGAGCTCTTGTAGCTGCAGTGCTCGCTCCAGCTCTGCGCGATCCCCGCCAGCTCGACGTCCGTCGGCTCGCGACCCTCGGTACGGAAGTAGGTCTGTAGCCGACGCAGTTCCCGCAGGTCGAGTCCGAGCCCCCGGGCATCCGACGTGGTCCGGAGGGCCGCCGCAGAAGCGTGGCGGAAGGGGACGCTCGTGACCGCGCTCGCCCAGTCGGTCATGCCTCTAGGCGGAAAGCGGGCGCACCGACACCCGGTGGATTACGGGGTTCGCGAGCAGCCGCTCGACCGCCTCATCCGCGAGCCGGCGCGCCTCCGTCTCCGTCACGTCCGCGAACTCGAGGTCGTAGATTCTCGCGGTCGTTACGTGGCGAACCGACGGGATCCCGAGGAGACCGAGCGATTTCTCGATGCTCTCCGCCTCGGCGTCCAGCACCCCGGGCTTGAGTTCGACCCGGACCTCCATCCGAACTGGTGAATCGCCCGTGGTCCCGACCCCCGGTGCGCTCGTACCGGACCGGAAAGATAACGATACGCCCGGGCCGGGGGCCGGGATGGGTCGGAACCCGCTCGCACAGCGTGGGGGTTCCGGCCGTTTGCAAAAGCCTATATAGGGGGGCTTTTTCGGGCGGCCGGCTCGGTGGGGGGCCGGCCGTCATGGAGGAGTTCATCTGCAGCGTTGAGTTCCTGCGCGGTCCGGCCGACGTCATCGCCCGTGTTTCGAGCGAGGCAGGGGGCATCCGCGAGTATCGCGGAGGCGCGGCCGGCACTGTGATCGAACAGGTCATCAACGACCTCCAAGAGGAGTTCGAGTCCGCCCCGGTGGCGTAGACGCGCGGTCGGAGTCGCTCGGGGGCATTCGCGGTTCACGAAGGAGTCGACGCATCATCGAGGCAAACTCATGGAGAAAACTCCCGCATCCAAAGCACCGGTCAGTCGAGCGGTCGAAAGCGCGTACACGAAGGTCTGGGGAAGCGAGCAGGTGGTCGCCCTCATCGCCCTCAAAGTCGAGACGACCGAGGCCGACAACGTCGCGAGCGAGGTGGCGAAGTTCGTCGAGGTCGAGGACGACTTCCTGGTCACCGGCGACACCGACATCTTCCTCAAGGTCCGGTTCCCCCACTACGAGGAACTGAAGGAGTTCGTGCTCCACCGCCTTCCCTCGGTCCACGGGATCCGCGAGACGAAGACGCTCCTCGTCGTCACGGCGTACAAGGAGGGGGGCGAGTCCCACAGCCCATGACCGCGCCCACGGCCGCCCCGTCCACGACGACCGTCGATACCACCGGGACCGTCCCGTCTCCTCCTACCGAGCTCCCGGGTCTCGAGCGCGTGGTCGAGGCGCTCACGCAGCTCGCCGATGACGCCCTCGTGCCGAGGAACGTCCGCCGGGGGGCGCAGGCCGCGAAGGACGCCCTCGCGAAGCCCCGGTCCGCCCTCGACATGCGAATCGCGAACGCCGTCTACGTGCTCGACGACCTCGCGAACGACCCGAACCTTCCGACCCACGGTCGCACCGCGATTTGGGGGATCATTTCGAGCTTGGAGAGCCTACAGTGAATCCCGTCAGGCATAGGGTCAAATACGGCCCCCGGGTCCCCGTTCTTCGGAGCGGAAACGGGCCCGTAGCTCAGTTAGGTTGGTCGTCCGGCCCGCCGGGCGGCCCTACAAAGAGCATCTGGCTTTTAACCAGGTGGTCGGGGGTTCGAACGAGCTTCCTCGCGCCCACGGCGAGGTCGCTCCGGACATCCCCCCGGGCCCGTCACGTTCCTCGGAGGACCCCATGACCCCCACCGCGGCTCGTCGCTCGCGCGCGCGCCCCGCGCCGGCTCCCGCGGCGCCGGCCCGTCGGCCGTTCGTCGCTCACCACCTCGCCCCGGCCCACGAGATCCTGAGCGAGGAGGAGACCCGCAAGGTGCTCGAGGAGCTCGGCGCGGCGCCCGAGCGCCTCCCGAAGATCCTCGTGTCGGACCCCGGCCTACGGACTGACCCCAAGTACGACGGGCTGCGCGAGCGCGGTGAGGCGCTCGTGGGCCGGCTCGTTCGGGTCCACCGGCCGAGCGCGACCGCCGGCGAAGCGATCGCCTACCGTCTCATCGTCCCGTCCGTAGGAGGGGACTAGTTTTCAGTCCATGCGCGAAATCGTGGATGCGTTCTTCCGGGAACGCTCGATCGTGAACCACCACCTCGCGAGCTTCAACGATTTCCTTCCGACGAAGGACAATCCGAACTCGCGAATGCAGCGGATCGTCGACGACGCTCGGGTGAGCGAAGACTCGACCGAGCGCGGGGTGATCCGCCTCGACGTTCAGAAGACCAAGAGCTCGATCTACGTGCGCGTCGGCCGCCGACGCGACACGCGCGGGAACGTCAACCCCTCCGCCGAGCCGACCATCTTCATCGGGGCCCCGTTCGTGAAGGAGCCGGTCGGCTCGAAGCCAACGCTCACCCCGATGGAGGCCCGCCTGCGCAACCTCACGTACCAGGCGCCGATCTTCCTCAAGGTCACGGTCGTGGAGAATGGGGTCGAGCGGGCGCCCGAGGACGTGCACATCGGCGACCTCCCGATCATGGTCAAGAGTCGCCCGTGCAACTTGAACCGCTACAAGATCTCCGAGGACGACCAGATCTGGCTCTCGGACGACGAGTACCGGGCCAAGCTCGTCGAGTACGGCGAGGACCCGCTCGACCCGGGCGGGTACGCCATCATCGGCGGGACCGAGCGGGTGATCATCTCGCTCGAGGACCTCGCGCCGAACCGGATCTTCGCCGAGTACAACGAACGCTACGGCACCCCGATCGAGAGCGCGAAGGTGTTCAGCCAACGCGGCGGATACCGCTCGCTCACCGTCGTCGAGAAGAAGAAGGACGGGGTCCTCCAGGTCTCCGTCCCGACGGCGAGCGGCCAGATTCCGCTCGTGATCCTGATGAAGGCGCTCGGGATGAAGAACGACGAGGAGATCTTCCAAGCCGTCCTCGGCGAGCTCCTCCCGCTGGACGAGCCGTTCGTCCAGACGATGAAGCACCTGCTGAACGTCAACCTCGAGGAGTGCGTTTCGAAGAAGCTCTACCCCCCCGAGGGAGTGCTCTCCACGGAGGACGCGCTCATCTTCCTCGAGAAGAAGTTCGCGACCGGCCAGGCGAAGGAGTACCGCCAGCGGAAGGTCGACGGCATCCTCGACCGCTCGCTCCTCCCGCACCTCGGTGACACCAAGGCGGACCGACTCAAGAAGGCGCTCTACCTCGCGCGCATGGCGAGGACGGTCCTCGAGCTCCACCTCAAAGTGCGGGGCGAGGACGATAAGGACCACTACGCGAACAAGCGGCTCAAGCTCGCGGGCGACCTCATGGAGGACCTCTTCCGGGTCGCCTTCTCGCTGCTCCTGAAGGACCTCAAGTACCAGCTCGAGCGGTCGTTCGCGCGCAAGAAGGACCTCCGGATCGCGAGCGCGATCCGCCCCGACCTACTGACGCAGCGGCTGGTTCACGCGCTCGCGACCGGCAACTGGGTCGGTGGGCGTGCCGGCGTGAGCCAGGTGCTCGACCGGACGAGCCACATGTCGACGATCAGCCACCTGCGCCGCGTCACGAGTCCCCTCACGCGGAGCCAGCCTCACTTCGAGGCACGCGACCTGCACCCGACGCAGTGGGGGCGGCTGTGTCCGAACGAGACGCCCGAGGGACAGAACTGCGGCCTCGTGAAGAACTACGCGCTCTGCGTCGACGTGAGCGAGGGCGCCGACGAGGAAGAGGTCACGCTCATCCTCCGCGACCTGAACACCCGCGAGATCGGTCCGGAGGTGTTCCAGGAAGCCGCCGCCCCGCGCGGTAAGCGCGCCGCGCGCGTCTACGTGAACGGGAACCTCATCGGTCTCCACTCTCAGCCGCTCGAGCTCGTCCGGGAGATCCGGGAGCGCCGCCGCACGGGAACGCTCTCGCCAACGCTCGGCGACAAGACCTACGAGATCAACGTCCGCTACGACGACGAGATGAACGAGGTGATCGTTCACTGCGACGGCGGTCGCCTCCGCCGTCCGCTCGTGGTCTGCAAGAACGGCGTCCCCCGCGTCTCCCGTTCGGACCTCGACGAGCTCTCCCGCGGCACCCTTTCCTTCAGCGACCTCGTGCGCCAGGGGAAGATCGAGTGGGTCGACGCGGAAGAGGAAGAAGACGCGCTGATCGCGGTCGACGGCTACGTCTCCCCCGACCGCTGCCCGAAGTGCGAGAAGTCGCTCAGCCGCTCCGACATCCGCTGGACGTCGATGGGCGACAAGAGCGAGCAGGCGACCGTGGAGTGCGGCTTCTGCCACAACGGCTTCCCGACGCCGAGCCTCCTCACCGAACGCCACTCGCATCTCGAGATCGACCCGAACCTGATGCTGGGGGTCTGCACCGGGCTCATCCCGTATCCCGAGCACAACAGCGCTCCCCGCAACACGATGGGCTCGGGGATGGCGAAGCAGGCGCTCGGCGTCGAGTCGGTGAACTACCGGCGCCGGCCCGACACCCGGGGCCACCTGCTCCACTACCCGCAGGCGCCGCTCCTCCGCACCCAGACGATGCGCTACGTCCACTTCACCGAGCGGCCCGCCGGCCAGAACTTCGTGGTGGCGGTCCTCTCCTACGAGGGGTACAACATGCAGGACGCCCTCGTCTTCTCGAAAGGGGCGATCGACCGCGGTCTCGGGCGCTCGTCGTTCTTCCGCACGTACCGCGGTGAGGAGCGGAAGTATCCGGGCGGCCAGGAGGACCGGTTCGAGATCCCGCGCCCCGACGTCGCCGGCGCGCGCGTCGACACGTCGTACCGCAACCTCGGCGAGGACGGGCTCATCTTCCCCGAGCTCGAGGTGAGCGAGGGGGATGTCCTCGTCGGCAAGACGAGCCCGCCGCGCTTCCTCGAGGAGAAGACCGACCTCCTGACCCCGCAGAAACGCCGCGAGACGAGCGTCACCGTTCGCTTCGGCGAGTCCGGCTGGGTCGACAACGTCATCCTGACCGAGGGAGAGAACATCTCGAAGCTCGTCAAGGTGAAGGTCCGCAACCAGCGGGTCCCCGAGCTCGGCGACAAGTTCGCGAGCCGCCACGGCCAGAAGGGGGTCATCGGCCTCATCGTCCCGCAGGAAGACCTTCCGTACACCCGGGACGGCGTCACGCCGGACCTTCTGATCAATCCCCACGCGATCCCGTCCCGGATGACGGTCGCCCACGTCCTCGAGATGCTCGGGGGCAAGGTCGGCGCACTCGAGGGCCGGACGATCGACGGGACGGCGTTCTCGGGAGCCCGGGAGGAGGCGCTCCGCGAGGAGCTCCAGTCGCTCGGCTTCCACCCTTCGGGCCGCGAGACCCTCTACGACGGGCTCACCGGCCGCAAGTTCGAGGCCGAGATTTTCGTCGGCGTGATCTACTACCAGAAGCTCCACCACATGGTCGCGGGCAAGATGCACATGCGCTCGCGCGGCCCGGTCCAGATCCTGACGCGTCAGCCGACCGAGGGTCGTTCCCGCCAGGGCGGTCTCCGGTTCGGGGAAATGGAACGCGACTGCCTGATCGGCCACGGCGTCGCGATGGTGATCAAGGACCGCTTGCTCGACGAGTCCGACGGGACGATCCAGTACGTCTGCGGCAACCCCGAGTGCGGGCACATCGCGATCCCCGACACGCGGGCGAACTCGCTACGCTGCCCGAGCTGCGGGAACACTTCGTCGATCTACCCGGTCGAGATGAGCTACTCGTTCAAGCTGTTGCTCGAGGAGCTGATCAGCCTCGGTGTGATCATGCGATTGCAGCTCGAGGAGATGGGGTAGGAGGCGGACGATGGCGCAGGGACTTTCGAAGAAGATCCGGGGCCTCCAGTTCGCCTTCCTCTCGCCGGACGAGATCCGCCGCATGAGCGCGGCGAAGATCATCACCGCCGACACCTACGACGACGACGGCTACCCGATCGAGATGGGTCTCATGGACCTCCACCTCGGGGTCATCGAGCCCAACCTACGGTGCCGCACATGCGGGGGCCGCGTGAACGAGTGCCCCGGGCACTTCGGGATCATCGAGCTCGCGATGCCGGTGATCCACGTCGGCTACGCGAAGGAGGTGAAGCGCCTCCTCCAGTCGACCTGTCGAGCGTGCGGCCGGATCCTGCCGGACGCGCCCAGCCCTCGGGCCGAGATCGCGTCGGACTCGGACGACGTCACACCCGCGCCCCGACCGCCTCGGCCGCGCGAGGCGAAGGACGAACGGACCTGTCCGCACTGCCACGAGCTCCAGCAGAAGATCGTCCTCGACAAGCCGACCACCTTCCGCGAGAACAGCCACAAGATCACGCCGAAGGAGGTGCGCGCGCGCCTCGAGCGCATCCCCGACGACGACGTCCGGGCGCTCGGGCTCAACCCGAAGTTCGGTCGGCCCGAATGGATGGTCCTCACGGTTCTGCCGGTGCCCCCGGTCCAGGTCCGCCCGTCGATCACGCTCGAAAGCGGGGAGCGGAGCGAGGACGACCTGACGCACAAGCTCGTCGACGTGCTGCGAATCAACCAGCGGCTGCGCGAGAACCGCGACATGGGCGCTCCCCAGCTCGTCGTCGAGGACCTTTGGGAGCTTCTCCAGTACCACGTCACGACCTACTTCGACAACCAGACGAGCGGCATCCCGCCGGCGCGCCACCGCTCGGGCCGCCCGCTCAAGACGCTCGCCCAGCGCCTCAAAGGGAAGGACGGCCGGTTCCGCTCGAACCTCTCGGGGAAACGCGTCAACTTCTCGGCGCGCACGGTGATCAGCCCCGACCCGCTCCTTTCGATCAACGAGGTCGGCGTTCCGATCGAGATCGCCCGGGGCCTGACGGTCCCGCTCGAGGTGACCGTCCACAATCAGGAGGTGGCGAAGGAGCTCGTCCGGCGCGGACCGAGCCCGGGACCCGACGCCGAGGGCCACACCCGCTGCGGGGTGAACTACCTCGTCCGCGAGGACGGCCAGCGGATCAAGGTGATGGAGAAGAACGCCGAGGCGTGCGCCGAGCTCGTCGTCCCCGGCTCGATCGTCGAGCGCCAGCTCGTCGACGGCGACATCGTGCTGTTCAACCGGCAG
>DASPOD010000024.1:0-108681 GCA_035626215.1 Thermoplasmata archaeon | reverse complement strand
CCATCGCTGCCCTCGAAGCAGCGGTATCGCATCGAGCAGGTCGACGACGAGGCGGCGACGTGCCTGATCGGCCGAACGTTGAAACGCGTGAAGGCGGTCTAGTCTCCGATGCGGGGCTGTGGGGTAGCTACGGGCCGGAGGTCGGTCCCTCCGTCCGCTCTACTGGTCCATCCTTCGGGCTTTGGGAGCCCGGGACCCCGATTCAAATTCGGGCAGCCCCATTCCGTTCGCGGTTGAAGGACGGCCCTCGCCTCCGTTGGGTCGAGGCTATCGACGTGGAGGAGGGGCGGCTCCCCGGACGACCCTCTCGAAGCGGTCCCGGCACTAGCTCAGGTCGCGACGGGGGCCCACCAAGGACCACCAAGTCCGGCCGAGCACGACCGCAACCCGCGGAGCGAGCGGGTAACCGAACATGAGGAGGGTGGGGACCGTCAGCGGTCTTCGCACCCCGACCCCGCGGAGAATCGCCCGCATCGTTCTCCGATACTCGTGGAAGTGGGGTTCCCGGGACAGAAAGACGAGGTGGAGGATGGCATTCGCCACCACGGGATTCAAGGTTTCATGCACCCCGCCCGCCTCGCGGTCCAGAACGTCCAACATCCACCGGATGTCCCGATTGGGGCTCACGCCCGGGCTCGCCCAGATGGTGCTCGATGAACGATACGCCCGGTCGGCGACGTTCAGATGGTACCCCGTGAGCACGCTCTGGTCCATCGCCATCCGCTTCCGGGCCGTGACGGCCATGATGAACACCGAATGGTCGGCGATGGTCAGCTTCCGGAGGTCGTCGAGCCACGGAGCGAGCGCTCCCTTCCGGACGCTCATGCAACTCGTGATCACCGGCCGCAACCCGGCTCGGTAGAGGTTGCCGGATCCGGGTTCGAACAGTTCGACGGGTCCCATCGACCCGCTCGGGGGAGGCGTATCGGTGAACGCCACGAACCGGTTCGCGTGGAAGACCGCCCCGGGGTCGCGGAAGACGTTCCGGACCCGGTCGACCTTTCCGGGCAGAAGGACATCGTCGTCGTCGAGGAACACCACGACGTCACCCCGCGCGAGGTCGATGCCATCGGCCACCTTGCCCCCCTGGTACGGTTCTTGGGTCACGTGGACCCGAACCCCTTGCTGGGTGAGCTCCTCGTCGAGCTCGGGGTCGCGGCCGAACTTCACCACCAAAAGTTCGTCCGGGCGTTGGACCGCCGCCGAGGTCACGGCTCGCCGTAGGAACTGCGACCGCGTGTGAGCCAGGACTACGACGCTCACCCGCGGTCCCTCCGCCGGGGTGGAGCTCGGGAGTCCCGACGAGGTAGCTATGCCGACTCCCGAGGATGACGTCGGGCGCGGAACGCTCCCTAAGTTCCCGCTCACGGTCCCCCTTCGAATGATGAGAACGATGACCGTTCCATAAGGGCTCCTCGGTAGAACGGAAAGCCTCTACGGGGCCGGCGCCGGTGGCTTGATGGTGAGCTCCCGGTAGATCTCGAGGTGGCGGTCGACCATTCTCTCGGCCGAGTAGGAAGGTATGGCGGCGAGCGCCGAGCGACGGAGATCCTCGCGATGGTCCACCACGTCGTTGAGGCGGTCGGCCATCTCGGCTTCGGAAGAGACCAGGTATCCGGCTCCCGTTGCGGCCAGCTCTCGGCTGGCCCCGGCGTCAAACGCGATGAACGGGAGTCCCGCCGCCATCGCCTCGAGCAGGCTGACCCCGAACCCCTCGAACGCGCTCCCCTGGAGATAAGCGTCCGCGGATGCGAGCGCGCGGAGCACCTCCGTTCGGGGCCGGGGACCCAAGAACCGGACATTCGCCCCCAGCTCACGGGCGAGCGCTTCGCAGTGGCGCTGGTCGTAGGGGGTGCCGGGGATATCGTGGCCGATCACGGCGAGGCCCCACGCGCCGTGCGTCCGTGCGACCGCTCGGACGATCCGGTCGACCCGTTTGTTGTCGTAGAGACCCCCGACATAGACGGCCATTCTCCGGTTGGAGATTCCCAACGAGGTGCGGGTCGCATCGGCGTCTGGGTGCAACTCCCGGAACTCCGAGAGGTCAACCCCGTTGGGGATCCGCTGAATCTGTTCGCGGGGGAACTTCCAACCCGCGACCTGCTCAAGCTCACCCTCGGTCAGGGCGATGTATCGGTCGAAGGCCCGCAACCTTCCCGGAAAGTAACGTTCGTAGTAGAGCCAGCGGACGAATCCTCGGCGCATCCAGTAGTGGTAGAACCCGTGGGGGGTGATCACCTGGGGCCACGAAAACGACCGGGCGAAAGGAAGGTAGTAATCGACGCACCAGATCCGGTTCCCGTGAAGGTGGAAGACGTCCGCGTCGAGGGTGCGGAGACGGTGGAGGTAGCCCCGGGGGATGCGGAAACCGCCCACGTGGCGCATGCCAACACGCTCCACCTGGACTCCTCCGATGACTTCCCGGGTCGGTGAGCCCGGCTCTTCTTGAGTGACTACGGTGACCTCGTGACCGCGGGCAGCGACGCCCTCGGCCAGAAGTTGGACGACCCGCGTGCTACCCCCGAGGGCCGGAAGGTAGCGCAGGACCGCTAGGACGAGCCGCAACCGTACGCCTTAGCGCACCATTCGGGGGCGAAACTATAGCCTTTAGGCCGGCGCCGCGCCCGAACCGGCATTTTGGTCGTGGGCCGCCCACCGTCAGCCACGCTGTACGTGGGCGTTGCCGACGAGGGATTTCCAGGCCCGATTGAGCGATATCGCTAGTTTCGGAGAGAGGGGGTATCCGAACATTAGGGCGGACGGGACGGTGAGGGGTCGGCGAAGGCCAACTCCATCGAGGAGAGCCCGCATGGTCCTTCGATACTCTCTGAACCGCGTTTCCCCGGTGAGAAAGACGAAATGAACGACGGAGTTCACGACCATCGGGGTGAGCGTCTTGCGAACTCCACCGGATTCTGAATCCAGCAGGTCCAGCATCCAGGCGATGTCCCGTTGGGCGCTCACCCCCGGCTTGAACCAGATGGTATTGGCGGCCCGGATCACGTTTCCGGCCCGGACCAGATGAAATCCGGTGAGGATGCTCCGGTCCATCGCTATCCATTGTCGGGCCGTCACGGCCTTCATGAACATCGGGTGGTCGGCGACCGTGAGCGTACGGAGTTGATCGACCCACGGCAGGAGGATGTCCCGACGGACCGTGGAGCAGCTGGTCAGCACAGGTCGTAGTCCCTGCCAGTACTGGTCGCCGAGCGCCGTTTCGAAGAGTTCGATCGGTCCGGCCTCACCGTGCTCCGGAGGGGTGTCGGTGAACGGGAAGTACCGATTCGCGTGGAACACCACGCGCGGGTCCTGAAAGACGCTCCGGACCCGAGCGATCTTTCCCGGGAGGAACACGTCATCGTCGTCAAGAAACGCCACGACCTTCCCGGCGGCGAGCTCGATCCCCTCCGCGAACTTTCCCCCCGACCAGGGTTCCCGGCTTACGTGGACCCGGGCCCCGAGCGCGGTCAGTTTTTCGTCCAGCCCGGGGTTGCGGGCGTACTTCACAACGATAATCTCATCCGGGCCTTGCGATGCCACCGATCGTACGGCTCGTTCCAGGAATTCGACCCGAGTGTGAGCACCCACCACGACGCTCACCGTGGGTTGTCGTACACCTCCGTCCGCGGAGCTCGTTGGCGTAGCGGTAGCACCGGTGGAGGATGGAGTTTCCCCGCCGTCTCCCACGTTCCCCCTCTGGTTCCGGTTGCCGGATTCAAAGAGAAGCCCTGTTGATATGGGTGTTGCGGTAGCCACCTGACCCGCGCACCGGGTTGCGTTGACGGACCTCACGGGATGTACGCGCGTCGGGCGGATATGGGAAACTGTACGGCGACTCGGCCAACGCCGAGAAAGAGACGACTAGGTTTTGTCCCCGGAACGCCCACGGGAGATGGGACGGGAGAAGGGACGCGGCATGAGACGCTCGATGGAATTCGTAGCGAACCCGAGGCTTACCTGCAGCCCAAGGAGTCGTTGGCAGCCGGTGGTCGAGTCTTTCACGAAGGAGTCGGCCCGGAAGCGACATCCCCGAAAGCGGAGATGAACCGATTGCGTCGTGCCGAGCGGTCGCCCGAACCCGACCCGGGGTCCGAGAACCCGGACACGGCTGGCTCCGACCCGAGGCCCGCCCATCCGATGCCGGTTGGCCCCGGACGAGTCCATGCCGCGCGACTTCGCTGCGACAACTGTGGTCGGGTCACGGTTCATCGAATCGTTCGATGGGACCCCCGCAGCACGACCCCGGGAAAGCGATGGAACGGACTCGCTCGGTGCCGGGAGTGCGGCTGGACCCATCCGTTCGAGGTCGTCCCCGCCCCCGACCAGGCGATCGACCTCATCGTCTCGAGGGGGGCGGTCTCCGAACGAAGACGTATCCGGCTACCCATCGCTCGAAAGCTCGAAGTCGGCTCCCTAGTTCCCGGCGAGGACCCGCCGCTCCAGATCCGTCGAATCGCCGGAGTCGGGGGAAGTTCCGTTCGCGAAGCGCGGGTGTCCGACATCGGGACGCTATGGGTCGTGCCTCCCCTCGAGTACCGGCTTGCAGTATCGATCGTGGACGGCGAGCGAACGCGCTCCTTCCGTTGGGTCGTCGATCCCGAGGCCCTCGTCGCGGTGGGGGCCCCGTTCGCGGGAGAGGGTGGGAACGTCACCGTGGTGGCGGTTCGCTCGCGCGGACGGACCTGGCGGCGACCCGGCGACCAATTCCCGGCCCGAGAGGTTCAGCGGCTCTACGGCCGACGCACGGTTAGTCCGCCGGCCGGGAGGAGCGATTGGAGGAGCGGCCGCGGGATCCCGAGGTCCTTCGAAAGCTCCACTTCTCGCTCGGCCCGAAGGCGATCATCGCCCGGGGTCAAGAGAACCCGGACCTGACCGCGACTTCGGAGGGCCTCCGGCGGAGCTACGGTCCATCGCGACTCCCCTTCGTAGTCGACCGTTCCGAGAGCGAGCTCGGTGGGCAAGTCCCGCAACGTGTGTTTCGTGCCGTGGACCATCCACGCCCCCCGGGCCACGAATTCGCCGGAAGCGCCGGCTTTCGACACCTGGTCGTGGGCGACCCAGAACGCAGAAGCGGAGGCGAGCCCCGCGCGCCACGCCTTGGAGAACCCAACCGCCCACTGCCCGGCCTCGCGGATCGTCGCGTCGGTGAGGGGAGGACTCCCCGGAGGTGGATGCTTCACGACCACGCTCGCGGCACCATGGAGGTCGGCGTGGACGTAGAGGTCCCCTTCCTTCAGGTGGCGCTTGACGACCTGGTCGTTCGAGGTGGCGTCCCGGCCCGCGATCACGATTACCCCTTCGGAACTCACGAACCAGCGGTACTGCTCGAACCAGTGGGACTTCGAACGCGCGGTCCTCGGGCTCGCGGGGCCGGGTTCCTTGCGCGGGATCGGGCGAACGAGCCGACCCTGAGCTTCCTCGAGCGCCACCTTGGCGCCCGCGAGCTTGGATTGCGCCCGCTTCGCCTCCTCGTAGAGAGCCTGGGCCGACTCGCGAACCGGCCGGTCCCGATAGAGGGGCACGCGGAGCTCTCCGAGCGGCACTTCCACACGGAGCTCGCCCTCTTCCTCGGAAGCGGCCCGGGCGATCGCCGCCTCGGCTTCGGCGAAGTGCTCGAAGATCGCCGCGGCCTGAGATTGGAGGGTATCGACCGCCTGGGCTAGGCCCTCGACCGCTTTGCGCTGACGGTCGACCTGACGTTCCAGCTCCCGGCGTGCCCGAGCGGCTTCGGCCTCCTCCGGAGATTCGGACGGAGCGAGAAGCGGAGCAAAGTACTCGAACGCAGCCTCCGAAAACGTGGGTCGGCTCGCCTCGACCACATCTTCTACGTCCGCCCATCGGAGCGATGCGTACGGAGTGGCATCGACGCTGACCCCGCCGCGGAGGTAGAGGCGCCCTGTCGGATGGTCGCCCACCTCGGAGATGAGGCGCTGCAGCTCCGCGTACAACGGGCGGGAGAGTTTCGGCGCCGCGACCGCCGCCGGCTGGGAGCCGTCCCAACCGCACCGAACGACGAGCTCTTCCGCGATCGGGCCCCCGAGCGAGAGCCGAGCCGCGAGAGTGCTCGCGACGTCGGTATGCGAGCGAGCTAGCTCCGCCTCGATTTCGGCTTCGCTCGAGGTCCAGGGGTCCGTCCGGCTCGGGGGTCGGGCGTACTCCGCCCCCACGGCGACCGTCCGGTGGGCCCAGCGATGGGAGTGGGCCGCGGCGGCAATCGTTCCGCCTCGGGCGACGACGAGGTTTCCGGTCCCAAACAACTCGAGGGCGACCCGAATCGGCTCCGGCTCCCCCGCCCGACGGAACAGCACCTCGAGAAGTCGCTCTCCCCCCGGATTCGGCACTTCCTCGAGGACCGCGCCCTCGAGGAGCCGACGAAGCTCCCGGGCGAAGGGGGAGAGCGCATCGGCATGGTCCACCGCCGAACCAAGGAGAGCCGCGAATCGGCCCGGGACCACGAGGAGTTCCCGTCGCCCCTCCCTCGGAACGCGCAGCACGAGCGACCAGCCGCCGCTCGGTAGGTCGAACACCTTGTCGACCCGCACGCGGCTCATCGCTCGGAGCTCGTGCACCACCGCGAGGATGTCGAGCGACGTGAACCGGTCCTTCGGCGTCGGAGCTCCGGGCATGTTCGGACCCTCGGGGAAGCGGAACCGTCGACCCGCCGCCACGCATTAAGAGTTCGTCGTGATGGGCGGGCCGTGGGCGACCTTCGTCCTACGGACGCCGCGAGCTGGCGGGAGCGGGCGCGCCGATTCGCGGCCGACCGGGTCGAACCGATCGCCGAGCAAATCGACCGGGAGGATCGCGTTCCGGACGAGCTCGTTCGCGACCTCGCGAAGGAAGGATTCCTCGGCCTCGGCATACCTCCCGAATGGGACGGGATGGGCGGCGACACCCGTGGCACGGTGGCGGTCTTCGACGAGCTTTCCCGGTCGAGCGCGGCGATCGGCGTGCTCCTCGCGGTCCACCTTTCGGTGTGCGCGCTGCCCATCCTCACGCGAGGGACGGACCTCCAGCGGGAGCGGTTCCTACGTCCGCTCGCCCGGGGCGAACGCATCGGCGCCTTCGGACTCACCGAGCCGAGCGCGGGTTCGGACGCGGCTCGCCTGAGAACCCGCTACGCGAAGGACGCATCGGGATTCATCCTCGAGGGAACGAAGATGTTCATTTCGAACGGAGCGAGCGCGGGCATCGTCCTCCTATTCGCCACCGCCGACCCCGCGCTCGGCCATCGTGGGATCTCCGCATTCATCGTTCCGCCGGGGACCGAAGGGTTCTCGGTCGCTCAGCGGTTCGAGAAGCTCGGCCTGCGCGGGAGCGAGACCGTCGAGCTCGTGCTGCACGAGGTCCATCTTCCCCCGGAGTGCTTGCTCGGCGCCGAAGGCGAGGGACTGCACGTCGCCCTCGGGGCGCTCCAGGGAGGCCGGGTCGGCATCGCGAGCTGTGCCCTGGGGGTCGCCGAAGCGGCCTTTGCGCAAATGCTTCGGTCGGTCTCCGCCCACGACGACGCGGACTGGAAACGCACCGCGCTCGCCCGAGCGTTCGCGGAGCTCGCCTCGGCGCGGGCGCTCGTCGCCCGGGCCGCGGAGGCCAAGGACGCCGGGGTCCCGTTCTTCACCGATGCCTCGGTCGCCAAGCTGGTCGCCTCCCGCGCCGCCGTGGAGATCGCCTCCGCCGGGGTGGATGTCGCGGCCGACGCCGGCCCCAAGGCGCGGGCGGTCGCCGAGCGACTGCTCCGCGACGCTCGCGTCTTCCCGATCGTGGAGGGGACGACCGAGATTCAGGAGCTGATTCTCGCGCGCAGCCTCCTCTCCCCGTCGCCCGCACGAAACCCTTTGTAACTCGTCCGGCTCCGACGAGCCGTGCCTTCGCGAAGCCACCGGGAAACCCCCCGGCCGGGAGATCGGCCGACCCGAGCTACCTCGGTGCCGCTCTCGGAGACGGCGGTCGACCCGGCGTGGCAGAGGATCCTCATTGCGGACGGCATCACTTCGCTCTACCCTCCCCAGGCCGAGGCGCTCGGGCCCGTGCTCGCGGGAAAGAGCGTGCTGCTCGCGTGTCCCACGGCGAGCGGGAAATCCCTGGTCGCCTACCTCGCCCTTCTGCGGGCCGCGCGCGAACGGCGGACGGGGCTCTATCTCGTGCCGCTGCGCGCGCTCGCGCAGGAGAAGGTCGAAGAGCTCGAAAAGTTCGAAGAGCTCGGACTCAAGGTCGGGATCTCGATCGGCGACTTCGACCTGCCTGCCGAGAAGCTCGAAAAGCTCGACGTGCTCGTCGCGACCAGCGAGAAGGCGGATGGGCTCCTCCGCCGAGGTAGTCCGTGGCTCGACCGGCTCGGGGTCGTAGTGGCGGACGAGGTCCATCTACTGCGGGACCCCGAGCGGGGTCCTACGCTCGAGGTGAGCCTCACCCGCCTACGGCGCCGCTACCCGGACCTTCAGATCGTCGCTCTCTCCGCCACGGTTCGGAACTCCCTCGAGGTCGCCGACTGGTTGCGGGCGGAACACATCACCTCCGAGTTCCGCCCGGTGCCCCTCAAGCTCGGGGTCTACTTTGACGGGCGCATCACCTTCACCGATCTTTCCGTCCGTGACATCGCTCCCCCGGGCGAAGCGGTGCCCCGTCTGGTGCGCACGGTGGTCGAGGACGGCGGGCAGGCTCTGGTCTTCGTCAACAGCCGGAAGTCGAGCGAGCAGCTCGCCGAGACGCTGATCCCCACGGTCCGGGGCCTGCTCTCCCCGGACGAACGAGCCCGGGCAAAGGCGGCCGCCGCGGAGCTCGCGAGCGTCTCCGACGAGGAAACCGAGGGGATCCGCCGATTGAGCGGACTTCTGCCGAACGGGGTCGCGTTCCACAACGCGTCGCTGACCAATCCCGAACGCCGGGTCGTGGAACGAGCGTTCCGCGACCGGGCGCTGAAGGCGCTCGTCGCCACGCCCACCCTTGCGGCCGGGATCAACCTACCGGCCCGGCGAGTGATCGTCCGGGACACCAGCCGGTACGACGACCGGCTCGGCCTGCAAGCCCCGATCCCGGCGGTGGAGGTCCACCAGATGCTCGGAAGGGCCGGGCGGCCGCGCTTCGACCCGGTCGGGGAGGCGCTGCTGCTCGCTCGCACCCCCGAAGACGAGGACCGACTGCTCGACCGGTACCTTTCGGCCCCGCCCGAGCCGATCCAGAGCTGGCTCGCGGCGGAGCCCGCCCTTCGGATGCACCTCCTCGCCCTGGTCGCGAGCGGAGCGGTCTCGAACGATGCGGAGCTCCAGTCGTTCTTCGCGGCGACCTTCTACGGGCGCACGCTGCCCCTCGCCGACCTGCACGCGAAGGTCGCGTCGGTCCGCCGGTTTCTCGAGCGGAACGACCTGCTCGTCCCGGGCGAGGCGCTGCACGCCACGCGATTCGGCGAACTCACGAGCGAATTGTACCTCGACCCGCTGAGCGCGATCGTGCTGCGGGACGTGCTCGGCCGCGCCCCGATCGGCGTGGGCATGTTCCCGCTGCTCGCGGCGGTCGCTGCGGTCCCGGACCTCCCGCCCCTGTTCCTGCGCCGGGGGGAAGAGGCCGACCTGCTCGCGCGCTACACCGACGAGGCGGAGGAGCTCCTCGTGAAGCCTGAGGAAGCCCCACTCGACCTCGACCTGGACGCCTTCCTCGCGACGCTCAAGACGGCCGCGGTCCTCGAAGCGTGGGTCGGTGAGGAGCCGATCGTGGAGATCACCCAACGGTTCGGCATCGGCGCGGGCGACCTCCGCTCCAAGGTCGAGGACGCCGACTGGTTGCTGTTCGCCGCCGGCCGGCTCGCGCGGGTGTTCCAGCGGCGCGTCGGCCGTGCGGTGGACGACCTTTCCTTCCGTGTCCGTTATGGGGTTCGGGAGGAACTGCTCGACCTCGTCCGGCTGCGGGGCATCGGTCGCGTGCGCGCGCGTCAGCTGTTCCGCGCCGGATTCCCCGACCGGGAAGCCTTGAGGAACGCTCCGATCGACCGGATCGAGCAGGCGCTCAGGTCCCGCCGGCTCGCCGAGATGGTCACGAGCCAGCTCCGGGTCCGTCCGGGAGGCGCCCGAGCGCCGCCCTCAGACACACCGCCCCCACCCCCGCGGGTGGAACGTCGGTCGAGGACGACGGTCCGTCGGCTCGACGAATTTCCGACCGATGAGCGGTCGTGACCCAGTCCTCGATCGGGGTGAGGACCCGTAGGACGGAGAGGGTTCCCCCGGGTCCCCCGGGTCGAATCTCCCGCCGCACGTAGCCGGCCCGCTCGAGTCGAACGATCCGCCGCCAGAGGGTCGTGGTCGGAAGAGACCGTACGCCCTCGACCCCGGCTAGCTCCGCTTCGATGCGACGCACCTCCGCGAGACGCGCGGCCTTGCCCCGGGACGCGAGACCGATCGCCCGGACCACCCACGGCTCGATCGGAATCCCCCCGAGCCGTGAAGGACGGAGACCGTCCGGGACGCCCCGGAAGGTCATCCCCAAGAGTTCCCGCCGAAGGAGGTCCACCGCCCGACGGGCACCGCCGCCATCCTCGACGGTCCGGCGGACGACCCTCTCGATCATCGGCGAGGGCGCCTCATGTCCGAGCGCGCGCTGGGCCCGGTCGGCGACGATCGATCGAAGCGTGGCGGGGTCGTACGGCTCGAGCCGAACCAACGGCCCCATCGACACCCGGCCGCCGAGGCCCACCTCGAGAGCGTCCAGCGCTTCGGGGACGCCCGCGAGGATGGTCCATAGAGGAGGCAGCCCGGACTCTCCTTCCGGCAGGAATCGGTCGGGGTCCCCGAACGCTCGGAGAATGGGCGTGAGGTCCGGCCCGCCCGGCGCCAAATCGTCCAAGAGGATGACGGTCGGTCGGCGCTCTCGGCGCAGCCGACGAAGAAAGCCGGCGAGAATTTCCGGCACGGGGAACCCCCGCCCGTCGAACCCTTCGTCGAGCTGTTGCACCAGCGCCGTCGCTACGCCGTGGGCTCCCCGGAGGAAAGGAGTTCGAAGAGCGATCGTCCGCGGGAGCGGTTCGCCGAGCGCCGCGCGCACCTGCTCCATCACTTCGCGCGCCGCTCGACGGGCCACGGTCGAGGCTCCGCAGCCGGGCGGGCCTCCCACCGCGACCGTCCACGGGCCGGGTGCGTGCGGGCGGGGCGGGTCGAGTCGGAGGACGAGCTCCTCGACCTCCCGCGCTCGCCCGAACGCGGTCGGAGGCAGCCAGTCATGAGCCAGGACCTCGGAATGCGTGACCGTCGGCATCGAGACCGGATTACCTGTGCATTATAAGAATTCTGTTGACTGGACCTCTTTCCAGGTGAAAATTGCTGTGCGGCGCCAGGGTTGGCCCCGATGATGGCCGCGACGCGTCCCGTCCGCCCGCTCCGCGTCCTCCTGAGGAACCTCCTGCTCTCGGCCCTGCTGGCGGTCGTGCTCTACGTACTATTCTCCGAGTTTGGGGTGAGTTACTTCCAGGCGCATGGGTTCGCCCGACCGATCTTTCTCGCGCTCGAGGCCGGTGCGGTGCTGCTGGTCGCGTACGCGGTCGCGGAGTCGCTCACGAGCGCCACGAGCACGATCCTCGAGCGACGCGGGATCGCGTCCCGGAGCCACGCGGCTCGATTGTTCCTCAACATCCTCGTGGCGGTCGCCGCCGTCCTCGTCCTGTTCAGCCTCGCCGGGGTCTCGCCGGAATCGATCTTCCTGGGGAGCGCGTTCGCGGGCATCATCCTCGGACTGGCCGCGCAGACCGTGCTCTCGAACGTCTTCGCCGGCCTCTTGATCGTCCTCGCGGACCCGTATCGGCCGGGCGACCGGGTCGCGTTCATCACCTCGAGCTACGGCGCGCTCGCGCCGAGCTACCCGCACGAGATGATGTACCCCGGATACTCCGGAACCATCCGGGACGTCGGGCTCGTCTACACGGTGATCGAGCTCGACTCGGGCGGCCTCGCGAAGTTCCCGAACAGCATCGCGATCACCGCGCTCAGCCTTCACCAGGTTCCCGGAGTGGCCCGCGCTTTCCGGGTCCGCATGACGTTCCCGCAGACGGTCCCGGTTCCGCTCGTCGAGGCGACGGTCGCGGAAATCGCCCCGACCCTCCCCGGAGCTTCACCGTCGCGGCCCCCGCCCGGGGTCGAAGTGACGGACATTTCGATGACGACCTGGGATGCGGTCGTCACGGTTTGGTCGACAGTGGTAGACGAGGGGCCGGTCCGGGACCGGGTTCTCCGGGCGGTGCTCGCGAAGCTTTCCACGCCCCGCCCGAGCTAGTTGGGGCGGCGGGTCGGACGATTGCTTAAATCCCCCCGGGGCTCGCGGGGGCCGGAAGGTCGACGATGAGCCACCGCGTGACGCTGATCCCGGGCGACGGAATCGGTCCGGAAGTCACCCACGCGGCGCGGCTCGTGGCGGAGTCGACCGGCGTCGACTTCGAGTGGGAAGTCGTCGAGGCCGGCGAGAAGGCGATCCAGGCGACGGGCTCACCGCTCCCCGACGAGGTCCTTCGCTCCGTGCGAAAAAACCGTCTCGCGCTCAAGGGACCGATCACGACCCCGATCGGGAGCGGTTTCCGGTCGGTCAACGTGGCGCTCCGTCAGCAGCTCGACCTCTACGCCTCCGTGCGGCCGGCCCGCGCGATCGCCGGCGAGGGGACGAGGTATCCCGAGACCGACCTCGTCGTCGTCCGGGAGGCGACCGAGGGGCTCTATTCGGGGGTGGAGCATTGGGTCGACCGGGACCACTCGGCCGCCGAGACGGTCGCCGTGGTGACGCGGAAGGCGTCCGACCGGATCATACGATTCGCGTTCGAGCTCGCCCGCCGGCAGCACCGGCACCGGGTGACCGCCGTCCATAAGGCGAACATCATGAAGACGACGGGCGGCCTCTTCCAGACCGCGTTCCGGGAGATGGCGCCCCACTATCCGGACATCGAGGCCGACGAGCGCTTGATCGATAACATGTGCATGCAGCTCGCGAAGAAGCCGGAAGAGTACGACGTCATCGTGACGACGAACCTCTTCGGCGACATCCTTTCCGACCTGTGCGCCGGGCTCGCGGGCGGCCTCGGCGTCGCTCCGGGCGCGCTCTACGGGGACGAGCTCGCGGTCTTCGAACCCGTCCACGGCTCCGCGCCGAAGTATGCGGGCCAGGACAAGGCCGACCCGGTCGCCGAGATCCTCTGCCTCGAGCTTCTGCTTCGGCACATCGGCGAGAAGGAGGCGGCCGACCGAGTATTCCGCGCGGTCTGGGAGACGATCGCGGAGAAAAAGGTGGTCACCTATGACCTCGCTCTCCCCGGCTACACCGCTCGGCCGGTTCCCCCTTCGAGCTGCTCGGCGATGGCCCGGGAGATCGCCCGCAAGGTGCCGCTCGTCGACCCGAACGCACCGTTCGCGAAGGTCACGGCGCCGGCGGGGGCGGCCGGTGACCCGACGCTCGAAGCTTAGCCGGACCCGCGCGACGTTCCCGCACCGTCCCCGACGACCTTCACGATGACCCGTTTGGGCCGCTGGCCGTCGAACTCGGCGTAGAACACCTGCTCCCAGGGCCCGAGGTCGAGGTCCCCCTTCGTGACCGGCAGTACCACCTGGTGGCCCAACAGGAGGTTCTTGAGATGGGCGTCGCCGTTGGTCTCCCCCGTCCGGTGATGTTCGTAGTCGCCGGGCGGCGCGAGCCGGTCGGCCCACGCGGTGATGTCGTGGAGGAGGCCGGATTCGTTGTCGTTCACGTAGACGGCCGCCGTGATGTGCATCGAGGAGACCAACGCGAGGCCCTCCGCGATGCCGCTTCCGCGGACGATGCGACGTATCCGGTCGGTGATGTTCACGAACTCCCGCGGACGCTCGGTGTGCATGATGAGGTACTCCGTTCGGCTCGGCATCGGTTACCGATGTTCCGACCGTATCTTTAAGGTGGTCGAGCCACCCTGAAACGGGAGGGATCGCGAGCATGGCCACGAGCCGACCGGTGCGGATCGCCCGGACCGCCTCGCCGGAGGCCCACGGGGTAGCGCCGACGACCGGGCCGGAGCCCTCACGACCCGACCGCCCGGCCGCGACGACCGAGCGACGCACGAACGTCGCGGGCTCCCAACGGGTCGTTCGCGTGACCCTCGTCTACTTGGTGGTCCTCGTGGCGTTGTTCGCCGCCTTCATCCTGTACGACCGGTCCGTTCCCGGAGGGACGTCGTCGCCCGCGGGCAACGGCGTGTTCGTCTTCACGGGCATCTTCGTCGCCTTCGCCCTCGGAGGGGTCATCCTCACGCTCCATCCGGCCCCGCGCGCGGTCGAGGTGGCGCCCGACCACGTCACGGTGGTGGGTCGTTGGGGGGGACGCCGGGTCCTTCCGCCCCTCGAGTCGCTGTCGACCCGAGTGGTCCGACGCTACCCTTCGGGTTTCCTGTCCGACGCGCCGGTCGAGCAGCTCGAACTATGGGGCCGGGATGCCCCGCTGCGCACGTACCTCGTCGAGGACCAATTGTTCCGCGGAGCGAGGGCGACCGAGGCCCCGCGCTAGGGTCGTCGTGTTTACTCGACCAGGTCTTCGAGCTCGCCCGCAACGAGCGTCAACAGCTGGTCGAGGGAGCGGTTCTTGAACTCGGTGATATGGCCGGAATCGGTCTCGAGGCGGGCGAGGAACTCGTCGCCGTCTCGGACGAACGAGAGCGATAGAACGTGATGCCGGCCGTCCGGTAGGGGGACGTTCAGCTCGGGCTCCGGTTCCCTCGGCTTCGCCGGCACCTTCGGCGCGGCGGACGTTCCCTTCCCCGGCGGCGCGGCCGATTTCTTCGGAATCGGTTTCGCCGTCGGCTTTCCGGCGGAGGAGGGAGTCTTCTTCTTCGCGGGCGCCGGCCGGGCGGCCGGTCGCTTCACCTTCGGTTTCTGACGGACGGCGCGGGCCATCCCCAAATCCTCGAGTCGGGCGCACCAACCCCTCCTATTTATGGATATGGTGGCCGAACTCACCGATTTTCGCGTCGCGCCGGTCCGGGGTCACCGCTTTAGGAACCGACCCGCCTACGCCCGAGCCGTATGGCGTCCACGGAGGGAACGGTCGGGGAGTCCCGAGCTCCCCTCCGACTGGACTCGCTCCTGCTTCTCGCGGGCCTCGCGTTCGTTCTGGTGTTCCTCGCGCTCGAGCCGTACCTGTCGTACGCCCTCTTCGGCTCGGACTCGGGCGAATACTACCGTTTGACGGTCGACCTCATCTCGACCGGCACCCTTCCGCACGGGGCGGCGTACGCCGGATGGGGTTCGGCGTACCCAGACTTTCCCGGGATCTACTTGGTCGCCGGCGCCGCGTCCGGGGCCCTCGGGGTCGACGCGTTCAGCTCGCTCGCGGTGGTCATTCCGGTGATCGCGGTCCTCTCGGTGTTCCCGTTGTTCCTTCTGTTCCGGCGCATCTACCCGCAGGACACCGTGGCGCTCCTGGCCGCCGCGGTCGCCTCCATCGCGATGCCGCGCCTCTTCTCCATCGCCCACCCGGCGCCCCTCGCGCTCGGAGACTTCCTGTGCGTCGGATGCCTCTGGATGCTGGTGGAAAGCCGGCGGGATATCCGGTGGTACCTCCCGCTCTCCCTCACCGGCGGCGCCCTGATCCTGACCCATCACCTCTCCTCGTACTTTTTCGCGGTGAGCGCGCTCGGCGGGATCCTCCTCCTCGAGCTATGGCGTCCGGGGCTGTGGAGTCGACGCTTCCCGACGCGGGAGCTTCTGTTCATCGCGGCGTTTCTCACCGGGACGTTCCTCTTCTGGTTCTACGGGACCACGACGTTCGTCGCGAAAGTGCTCGACTTTGCGCTCGGCCAGCACATCGGCTTCGCGTTGTTCGAGGCGATCGGCCTCGGAGCCGTGCTGGTCGCGGGGCTTCTCGTGCGCTGGCGACGGGGCTTGCCCCGACCGACCCGGGCATGGGTTCGGCTTCCGAGCGACCGCAGCTGGCTCCGGGACGCCCTCGCGATTTGCGCGGTCGTCTTCGCGGCGATCTTCGTGATCGTGTTCGTACCCGTGCCCGGAACGACCCAGGTCACGACCCCGGCGGCGATCCTCTGGTTCTCGCCGGTGCTCCTCCTGGGCCTCGCGACCTCGGGCAGTCGCCGCATGCTCTCCCCGTCGCGGCTCGGACCGTTCGCGCTCGCGTGGACCGGTGCGCTCGGGCTCTCGGCCTTGGCGATGATCGTGCTGTCGGTCGTCGCCCCCGCCTTCCCGACGAGTCCGGCCGCCGGGATCTCGTCGACGCTCTCGCCGTACCGACACGTCGAATACCTGTTCATCCCGATCGGCCTCCTTGCCGCCGTCGGTCTCGCGCGAGTGGTGACGCGGATCCGGGACCGGGCGGGCCAGCGGGCGTTCTTCGCCGCCTGCGTGGCGGTCGTCGTGGTGCTCGCGGCCAACGCGGCGATCGTCTACCCTCCGCAGAACGACTTCGGGGGCTTTGAAGAGGGGCTTACCCACGCGGACGCCGCCCTGTGGATGTGGGTCGGCATGGCCATGCCCGCGAACTGGACCGTTGCCTCCGACCACCGATTGAGCTCGATGATTTTCGGCTTCGATGGAAATCCGGCCACGTGGTCGTCGACGCCGGCGTTGTTTACCGGCGACAACTGGTCAGCGGCGGTGGCGGAACTCCGTAGTTCCGGGACCCCGTACACCGACCGCCCGATCGACCTCGTAGCGGTCGATTCGGTGATGCACTCGGGTGTCGCCCTGGACCCGTCGAAGCCGGCGCACGCGATGAGCCCGAGCGCTATCGCGTGGTTCGGTGCGCTCCCGTTCGTGCCCCTTTACGAGAACGGTCAGAACGTCGTGTACGTGGTGGACTCGTCGTACCTTTCGGGCGGATAGGGGGCCACGGTCCCGTCGGCCCTCCAGAGGAACATCGGCGTCCTTCCGTCCGCCGCCAGCTCGCCGAGCATTCTCCGCGCCCAGGTGAGCTTCGCGAGCTTCACCTCGTGGGCCGCCGGGTCGGTGGGGGCCGTCCGGTCAAAATCGAACGCCCAGAGGAGGATCTTCTCGGCTCCCAAGTGGTCCGCAAGGTAGGCCGCCCGGTCCCCGTCGGTGAACCCACCGACATTGAGGAGGCGGGGCCTCGGCGGCCCGGCCCACGAGCCGACGACCTCCCCGGGAAACTGGCCCACCCATTCTTCGAGGGCGGCTCGGTTGTCCCCGTGAGCATGGACCACCACGAAGCTACCCCGGCGGTTCGCCGCCACTTCCGCCGCGACCGGTCCATCGAGGTCGGTGACGACGATCGTCGGGACGAGGCCCGCGTTGAGGCACGTCTCCGTCGCACCGTCCGCCGCGAGGAGCGCCGGAGCCCGCTCGCTCGGGGGCAGCCGCCAGAGCGGCGGAGGGCCGGCCCGGGGAGCGAGACCGACGATGACGGCCGTACGGTGCTCGACGAGCGGACGCAGACGCTCGAGCGGGTCCGCCGGGGCGGAGCTCGGCAGGAGCTCGGCCAGGCGGTCGGCCGACGCCACCTCCCGTTCGAACGGGAAGCCGAACTCCGCCCGGATACGGTCGTATCGGGGGGCCCACGCTGCGTACTCCACGGTCGACCCGACGGCGCCTACGGCCGAGAGACGTTATTGGGGTTTCCCCGGGCGCATTCCGGGATGGAACGCTGCCGGACGGTTTGCGCGGGGCGCGGGCCTTCCGACGGCCCCCAACCGAAGGGTCGGGAACTAGAATCGAGCTTCCCCAACGGGACTCCGCACTAACGCTTTATAATGACGACCATGCTCCCGCCGATAGAGGAACGCTTGTGATGCGACCGCTGGCCCAGGAAATCCTGGCGCACCTTCCCGGAGAGTCGAAGCGGGCCCCGGAGGCCCCTCCCCCGTCAAGCGACGACGCGGACCTCGAGGCCGTGCTCGCCTCCCTCAAGACGAACATCAAGGTCGTTGGATGTGGCGGCGGAGGTTGCAACACGATCAACCGGCTCGCCGAGGAGGGCCTTTCGGGGGCGGAAATGATCGCCTGCAACACGGACGCTCAGCACCTCCTCACGATCCACGCGCCGAGAAAGATCCTGCTCGGCCGCCGCCTCACCCGCGGTCTCGGCGCGGGAGCGCTCCCGCAGGTCGGCGAGCAGGCGGCGAAGGAAGCCGAAGATGAGCTCAAGAAGTCGCTCACGAACTCCGACATGGTGTTCATCACCCTCGGGCTCGGCGGCGGGACCGGGACCGGGTCCGCCCCCGTCGTGGCCCAATGCGCCAAGGACGCGGGTGGTGCGAACCCGCTTACGATCGCTGTCTGCACGCTCCCGTTCGCTTCCGAGGGGCTCGTCCGTCAAGAGAACGCCATGTGGGGCCTCGAGCGACTGCGCGAGGTCATCGACACCGTCATCACGATCCCCAACGACCGCCTTCTGGAACTCGTCCCGCGGCTTCCGATCCAAACCGCGTTCAAGGTCGCCGATTCCGTACTCGCCCGTGCGATCCGGGGCATCACCGAGATCATCACGCGCCCGGGGCTCGTCAATCTCGACTTCAACGACCTCCGGACGATCATGAAGGGCGGCGGGGTCGCGCTGATCGGCATCGGTGAGTCGGAGAGCGACAACCGCGCCGAGGACGCGGTCCTCGAGGCGATCAATTCGCCGCTCCTGCATGTCGACATCGCGGGCGCGAGCGGCGCCCTCATCAACGTCACCGGCGGTCCCGACATGACGGTGAGCGAAGCGCAGAAGGCCGCGGAGGTCGTCCAGAAGACGATCAGCCCGAACGCGCGGATTATCTGGGGCGCCGCCGTCGACCCCACGATGCAGAGCACGATCCGGGTCATGTTGGTGGTGACCGGAGTTAAATCCCCCCAGATTTTCGCGGGGGAGACGAAAGGCACTTCCCCGGCGCGCAAGTCGGGGCCGGAGCTCGACGTCGTACACTAGGTAACCCATGGCGTTCCTCGACCGCGCGCGACGGGTGCAGGACGAGTTCGACGGTCGCCTGCGCAACGTCGGCCACGGAAAGTACGGCCGAATCCTTCGGATGGCCCGTCGGCCGACCTCCGAGGAGTACGTGAAGGTCCTCGAGGTGACGTGGCTCGGGGCGATTCTCATCGGCCTCACGGGGTTCGCGATCTACATCTTCTTCACCCAGGCCGGTCCCTGGATCTGGACCAACGTGTTGAGCGGCCTGTAGGTCCGGGGGTTCGACGATGGCCGACGAGGGGAACGAGGAAGGTATCGGTCTACTTTCCGGCGGCCCGAGCGAGCCTCCGGCGAAGAAGCCGGCGGCCCCCGGTCCCGGTGCGGCTCCCGGAACGGCCCCGGGGGCTCCAGCCCCTCCGCCGAAAGCCGAAGCGTCGACCATCCTCGCGCTCAAGGCCGCCGACGATACCTCCCGGGACGTCACCGCGGGCACGGTCACGACCCTCTCCGCGGTCCTGACGAGCCGTGCCGCCGCCCCGCTCACCGCGACGCTTACCGTGGAGGTAGGGTACACCTCGACCTACGCGGGGGAGGGCGCGGAGTGGCCCGTCACCTGGACCCCGCCCGGGAAGAAAGCGACGGTCGAGCTGTTTCCGCGCAAGGAGAACTACCCGGTCGACCTCACCCCGAACACGGGGGTTCCGCTTTCGTACACGATCACCGCCCCCGTCGGGGTCCGCTACGGCGACCAGGTCGAGGTCCGGCTCGCGGTCACGACCAACGGCGGAACCCCGGTCCGTCTGACCCTCGCGTGCGTCGCCCGTCAGGCCGTGCTGGCAATCAAGACCTCCCGCGGCTACGAGCGCGAGGTCGCCGACACGCTGCTCGCGCGCGCGGAGGAAAAACCGGACGTCGTTTTCGCGCTTCTCGTCCCGAGCGCGCTGCGCGGCTACGTTTTCGCCGAAGGGATGAGCTTCGAAGGCGTCCGGGAGATGCTGAAGGGGATCCGGAAGGCCCGGGGCCTCGTCGAGGGCGAGACATCGCTCAAGGAGGTCGAGCCGCTCCTCGTTCCGAAGATCACGGTCGAAGGGTTCGTCGAGGGCGCGATCGTCGAGCTGATCAGCGGGCCGTTCAAGGGCGAGAAAGCGCGCGTGAAGAAGATCGACCAGACGAAGGAAGAAATCACGGTCGAGCTCATCGAGGCGGTCGTGCCGATTCCGGTCACCGTCCGAGGCGACCACGTGCGCATGCTTGAAAAGGGAGGCGGGAAGAGTGGCGGTTGAAGTGAGCATCCTCGTCGAGGGCGGTAAGGCGGCCGCGGGCGCGACGCTCGGTTCGGCGCTCGGGCCCCTCGGCGTGAACGTCGGCCAGGTCGTCGCGAAGATTAACGAGCAGACGAAGGAGTTTGCCGGAATGCGGGTCCCCGTGATCGTTCGGGTCGACCCGAACACGCGGGAGTTCACGCTGGTCGTGGGCCGACCCCCGGTCGCAGCGCTCCTCCTGAAGGAAGCGAAGAAGGAGAAGGGGTCGGGTAAGCCAAAGACCGAGACGGTCGGGGACGTCAGCCTGGACGCGGTGAAGCGGATCGCCGAATCGAAGGGGGACGACCTGCACGGCCGGACGGTCGAGGAGCGGATGAATCAGGTGATCGGGAGCTGTGTGTCGCTAGGCCTCACGGTCGGCGGGGAGGACCCGCGAACGGTCCTCAAGTCGCGGGTCGCCGCGCGGAGCGCCCGATGATCGGAGCCCCCGGCGCCCCGCCGCCGGACCTTGCGAACGCCGAGATCGTCGACTACTCGGTCGTCGAGGGGGACGGGAAGGTACGCCTCAAGCTGAAGGACGGGTCGGTCGTGGAGATCCGCCTCGAGATCATGAACATCCTGCGCGCCGGGAACGACCCGAACACGGGACTTCCGGCGTACATTGTTCAGTCGGCGCCGCTGGTCCGCCTCGTGGAGTGCCCGAAAGAGCTTAGGAAGCCGCCCCTCCGGCCGGGGTCGGGCCGCGACGGCAAGGCCATCCCGGGGTTCGGCTAGGCGGTCGCTCGCCGTTCGAGGAATCGTCCCGCGGTCGCGTCGCCGGAAAGCTCTCCCTAAAACAGAGCGGCCCCGAGTGAACTCCCGGGGCCGGGAAAGGGTGGCGCTTACTGTACCGAGACCTTGACCTCGTGGTCCGAAGGGGTCGGGTTCTGCTTCGGAAGCTCGAGCTCGAGGAGACCGTTCACGACCTTCGCCGTCGCATCGGAGGCCACGACGGGTTCCGGAAGCTCGAGGCCCCGGTAGTAGCCCGAATAGGTGCGCTCGCGGCGGAGGTATCGCTCTTCCTTCTCCTCGGTCTCGGCTTCGTTCTCGGCCCGGATCTCGACCGCGGTGCCGCGCACGCGGATGTCCAGCTTCTCCTTCGGGACGCCCGGGATCTCGGCGACCACCTTGAAGGCGGTCCCCGTGTCCGTCACGTCCATCCGGGGCGCCCGCCGGCCGGGCTCGGTCTCGAACGACCCGAACGGCAGGATCCCGAACGACTGCGCGAGGCGGCGCTGCATCGCGTCGAAGGCGCGGTCCAAGTCGGCCCAGGGGTCGGCAGGGTTCTCTCGGTTCTGGATTTCGCTCGTCATGGGAATCCTCGGTTGCAACAAAAGTAACCTATCGTTCGTATAAAAAGATAACTGTTCCTTCGAGCGGTTTCTGAGCGCTCTTGCCCACTGCGGTGCGCCGTGCGGCCGGGATGCCGGCGGGAGACGCCGGACGAAACGTCAAGGTTGTTTGACCGCTCGTTCATGCGCTCCTCGGCGTACCTCCGCGCCGGGGACGGCGTTGACTTCTCGTCGAGCTCGGGCTGGATACGGCCGCGCGGCCCGGGGGGCCGACAGCGACTTTACGAACGGGGTGTATCCCCCGGCGCGATGGGGGCGACGAGGTCCTCCTGAGTGAGATTATGGATGCACTGAAGGTCGGCGATCGTCGGGTTCTCGAACGGCACGAGTTTCCCACGCTCTTCCGCGCGCTGCACGCGAAAGGGTTCGAGGTGGTGGGACCGACCGTCCGGGACGGGGCGATCGTCTACGACCATCTGTCGGGCGTGGACGACCTTCCGATCGGCTGGACGGACGTTCAGTCGGGCGGGAAATACCGCCTCGAGCGGCGGTCGGACCAGGCCGTGTTCGGCTATTCGGTCGGGCCGTTCTCCTGGAAGAAGTTCCTCTATCCGCCGCGGGAGCGCCTGTGGACCGCCCATCGCGAAGGCGACTCGTTCGCGGTGACCCCGGAGCCGGTCGACGGTCCGCGCCTCGCCTTCTTTGGCATGCGGGCCTGCGAGCTCGCGGGCGTGGCGGTCCAGGACCGCGTGTTCATGGGCGGCCCGGCGGTCGACCCGGGCTACGCCTCCCGCCGCCGGAACATCCTGCGCATCGCGGTCCAGTGCGGCCAGTCGGGCGGCACCTGCTTCTGTGTCTCGATGGGGACCGGACCCGGTGTTCACGCCGGGGGCGCGGACATCATCCTGACCGAGATCTTGGAACCCCGCCGGCACTACTTCCTCATCGAAGCCGGTTCGGAGGAGGGAGCGGTGGTGCTGGCCGACGTGCCGCTGAAGCCCGAGGCGGCCGACGACCCCACCAAGGCGGCGGCGTGCGTCGCACGGGCCGCGGCGTCGATGGGTCGCGCGATGGACACCGAAGGGATCCACGACCTTCTCCTGAAGAACCTCGAGCACCCGCGCTGGGAGGTCGTCGCGAAGCGTTGCCTATCGTGCACGAACTGCACGATGGTCTGCCCGACGTGCTTCTGCAGCAATCAGGAGGAGGTGCCGAACCTCTCCGTGGACACGGTCGAGCGATGGCGCCGCTGGGACTCCTGCTTCAACCTCGGGCTCACCGAGATGCACGGCCAGGCGGTCCGCAAGAGCGGGCTCTCCCGGTACCGCCAGTGGCTCACGCACAAGCTCGCTTCGTGGTACGACCAGTTCGGCACGTCGGGGTGCATCGGCTGCGGCCGCTGCATCACCTGGTGCCCCGTCGGGATCGACCTCACGGAGGAGGTCGCGGCGATCCGGATGGTGCCCTCGGCTCCCGCGACCGTGGAGGTGAAGAAATGAACGAGATTCGAAGCGATGCGACCGCGGACCGCGTCCTGAGCCACCCGTTCTTCGCGGGCCTCGACCCGACCCTCGTTCACGAGATGGTGGCGAAGGCCGAAGAGCGCTCGTACGACGTCGGGGAGATGCTGGTGCGGGAGGGCCGGCCGGCGGAGGAGTTCTTCCTCGTGATGGAGGGGAAGGTCGCCCTCGAGGTCGGGGCCGCGGACCGGGGCATCATCACGGTCGAGACGATCGGCCGCGGCGAGCTCCTCGGCTGGTCGTGGCTCGTGCCGCCGTACCGCTGGCGGTTCGATGCCCGGGCGACCAAGCCGACCCAGGTGATCGCGCTCCACGCCGCGACCGCGCGCTACGCGCTCGCGGCCCACCCGGCGTTCGCCTATCAGTTCCTCATGAAGTTCTTGCCGGTGGTCGCCGAACGACTCGAGAACACCCGCGTCCAGCTCCTGGACATCCATGGCCACTGATACCCAGGTCCACGGAACCCACGCCCACGGGGTCGAGGTCCCCGTCGAGCATCCGTATGCGCCCCGCCCGTACGTCGTGCGCCAGAACATCCAGGAGACTCCGGACACGTTCACGCTGCGGCTCGAGCCACGGCTGGCGGGCGACCGGCTCCACTTCCACGGCGGCCAGTTCAACATGGTCTACCTCTTCGGGGTCGGTGAGTCGGCCATCTCGATCAGCGGTGACCCGAACCGCCCCGAGGAACTCGCCCACACCGTCCGTGCGGTCGGGAAGATCACGAACGCGCTCGTCGCGCTGAAGCCGGGGGCGACGGTCGGCATCCGAGGCCCCTACGGGCACGGCTGGCCGCTCGACTCCGCGCGCGGCCGCGACCTCGTCGTGGTGGCGGGCGGTCTCGGCCTCCCCCCGCTACGGCCGACGGTCTACGAAATCTTCCGCCGGCGCGCCGAGTTCGGTCGCGTCGAGATCATCTACGGAGCCCGCACGCCGAAGGACCTCGTCTATGCGGAGGAGGTCCGGGACTGGCTGACGCGGCGGGAGATGCGGATCCAAACGACGGTCGATGCGGCCGGCCGGGACTGGTACGGGGACGTCGGCGTCGTCACGACGCGGCTACCCGATTGCCGCTTCGACGCGGCGAAGACGACCGCCTTCGTCTGCGGCCCGGAGATCATGATGAAGCTCACCGCGCAGGCCCTCGCCCAGCGCGGGGTGCCGCCGGAGTCGATCTGGATCTCCATGGAGCGGAACATGAAGTGCGCGCTCGGCTTCTGCGGCCACTGTCAGTACGGTCCGTCGTTCGTGTGCCGGGACGGGCCGGTGCTCTCGTACAAGGCCCTCGCGCCGCTGCTCGCAGTCAAGGAGGTGTAGCGACCATGGCCGGATCCCGCAAACCCCGCCTCGGGGTGTTCAAGTTCGCGTCGTGCGACGGATGCCAACTGTCGATCCTCGACTGCGAGGACGAGCTCCTCGCGATCGCCGGGGCGGTCGATATCGCCGATTTCCGGGAAGCGTCCCGGGCCGTCCTGGACGGGCCGTACGACCTCTCGCTCGTCGAAGGGTCGGTGACGACCCCGCACGATGCGGAGCGGATCAAGGAGATCCGCGCGCAGTCGAAGGCGCTCGTCACGATCGGCGCCTGCGCGACCGCGGGCGGAATCCAGGCGCTGCGCAACTTCGGGAACGTGGAGGAGTACCGGCGGGTCGTCTACGCGAAACCCGAGTACATCAGCACCCTTGCCACGTCCACCGCTATCGCCGACCACGTTCCCGTCGATTTCGAGCTTCGCGGCTGCCCCATCAGCAAGGTGCAGCTCCTCGAGGCGCTCGGCGCGTTCCTCCAGGGACGGGCTCCGAACCTCCCGAACGAGAGCGTCTGCATCGAGTGCAAGCGCCGAGGGAACGTCTGCGTCATGGTCGCGCACGGCACGCCGTGCCTCGGACCCGTCACGCAGGCCGGCTGCGGCGCGATCTGCCCTGCGTTCAACCGCGGCTGCTACGGCTGCTTCGGCCCCCAGGGCACGCCGAATACGGCGTCCCTGACGAGCCAGCTCAAGGTACTCGGGGTCGCGTCCCCCGGGGTTCAGCGTCTGTTCCGGACGTTCAACGCGAACGCCCCCGCGTTCAAGGCCGCGAGCGAGGCGGTCCTCGCGGAGGGGAAGAGCACATGACCGAGAAGACGATCGCCGTCGATTACCTCGCCCGGGTCGAGGGCGAGGGCGCTCTCAAGGTTCGGATCCACGACAACAAGGTCGAGGAGGTCCAGCTCAAGATCTTCGAGCCGCCTCGCTTTTTCGAGGCGTTCCTCCGCGGTCGTTCGTACCTCGAGGCGCCGGACATCACCGCGCGCATCTGCGGTATCTGCCCCGTCGCCTACCAGATGAGCTCGACCCACGCGATGGAGCGCGCCCTCGGCATGAAGGTCGGCGGACCGATCCGGGCGCTGCGCCGGCTCCTCTACTGCGGCGAATGGATTGAGAGCCATCCGCTCCACATCTTCCTGCTGCACGCCCCCGACTTCTTGGGCTATGAGGACGCCATCCAGATGGCGAAGGACTACCCGGACGCCGTCAAGATGGGCCTCGCCCTCAAGAAGGTGGGCAATGCGCTGATGACCCTCCTCGGAGGGCGCGAGATCCATCCGATCAACGTTCGGGTCGGCGGGTTCTACCGGGCGCCGACCGTCGGCGAGCTCAAGGAGTTCCGACCCCAGCTCGAGCACGCGCTCAAGCTCGCGGAGGAGACCGTTCGCTTCTCGGCCGGCCTCGACTTTCCGGCGGTCGAGGAGGACTACGAGTTCGTCTCGCTCCGCCACGAGCACGAGTACCCGCTCTGCGAGGGGGAGATCGTCTCGAACAAGGGGCTCAGGGTCCCCCAGGACCGATGGGACGACGTCTTCGAGGAGGTGCACATGCCCTACGCGAACGCCCTCCAGTCCGTCCGTAAAGGGTCCGGGACGAGCTACCACGTCGGCCCGCTCGCGCGCTACGCGAACAACCGCGACCACCTCACCGGCCGTGCGGACGAGCTCGCCCGGTCGGTCGGGCTCGAGAAGGTCGTGCGCAATCCGTACAAGAGCATCATCGTCCGCGCCGTGGAGACCGTCTACGCGGTCGAGGAAGCGCTGCGCATCATCGACGCGTATCAGCGACCCGAGCTCTCCTACGTCGAGCCGCCCGCCGTCCCGGGGACGGTCTCGGGGGGCGCGGTGACCGAGGCGCCCCGCGGGATCCTCTATCACCGCTATCGGATCGGCCCGGGCGGACTGATCGAGGACGCGAAAATCGTCGCGCCGACGTCGCAGAACCAGAAGCGGATCGAAGAGGACCTGCGGCACCTCGTGGAACGGTCGCTCGCGCTCGACGAGGCCTCGCTCACGAACGCCTGCGAGCGGGCGGTCCGCAACTACGACCCGTGCATCTCCTGCGCAACGCACTTCCTCAAGATGGACGTGCAGCGGGACTGACGGAGGCGCGTCGAACGGACCCGGGAGGATGAGCGATCGAGCGGCCCCCGCACCACCGTCCCCCGGACGGCTCCCGCTCATCATCGGGCTCGGGAATGACCAGCGGGGTGACGACGGTTCCGGCCTCGAGGTCGCGCGCGCGCTCCGGCCGCGTCTCGCCGGCCGGGCTCGCATCGAGGAGTGCGCCTCGGAAGGGATCGTGCTGCTCGACCTGTGGCGCGACGCGGACCAAGTGTTGGTCATTGACGCGGTCGTCTCGGGCGGCGTCCCGGGGACGGTCCACCGGATCGAGGTCGGGGATGGGTTCTCCCCGGGGTTCCACACGGCCACGTCGACCCACGGACTCTCGCTCGCCGAAGCGGTTGCGCTCGGCCAGGGGCTCGGATGCCTTCCCCGTCACCTGGTCGTGTACGGGATCGAGGTCAACCAGTTGGATGTCGGGGCGGGTCTGAGCGCGCCCGTGGCGCGCGCGGTGCTCGAAACCGCGGACCGAATCGAAGCGGAGATCGAGGCGACGGGCGCGTCGGCGCGACCGGCGGGGAACCGCCGCGATGCATGAGGAAGCGTTGCTCCGCGACCTCGTGCGGAAGGCCCTGGAGGTCGCGCGGCAGGAGCGCGCCGGACGCGTAACTCGGGTGCGGATCTGGGTGGGGGCGCTCTCCCATCTCGCCGGCCCCGAGCTCGAGGCGCGTTGGACCCACGCGGTGCGCGGAACGGCCCTCGAGGGAGCCCGGGTCGACCTCGAGCTCTCCCCGGACCGGACCGACCCGAACGCGGAAGCCGTGATGCTCCGAAGTCTGGACGTCGATTGAGGGCGAAGACCGTCAACTCTTCCGCAGAGACGCTTTAAGGAGATTCCGGTCCCTGGTGGGAGCCGGTGCGGATGCGCGCCGTCGCCCGCGGCCGGCGTTCTGGCCGGAGGGTTCCATGCGGTCGGAAAAGGACGGGTCGGAGCTCGAACGACGCGAGTTCCGGGTCCGCGGAACGGTCCAGGGAGTGGGCTTCCGGCCGTTCGTCTACCGGCTCGCCCGTGAGCTCGACCTCGTGGGCTGGGTGCTCAACGACACCGAGGGGGTCCGGGTCCAGGCCGAGGGAACCTCGGAGCGGCTCGCCTTGTTCGCCCAACGTCTCCGCGACGACGCTCCCCGCCTGGCGGTGGTCGAGCGGGTCGAATCGAGACTCCTCCCGCTCGTGGGCGAGCGGGACTTCCGCATCCTCGCGAGCCCGCCGAGCGGTTCCCGGCAGACGGTCGTTCCGCCCGATGTGGCGACCTGCGGAGACTGCCTTCGCGAAATGTGGAACCCGAGGGACCGGAGGTACCGCTATCCGTTCCTGAATTGCACCAACTGCGGCCCTCGCTACTCGATCATCGAGGGGCTTCCCTACGACCGGCCCCGGACGTCGATGAAACGGTTCGCGATGTGTCGCGACTGCGAGGAGGAGTACCACGACCCCGCCGATCGGAGGTTCCACGCCCAGCCGACCGCATGTCCGGCGTGCGGCCCATCCCTCGTCCTCACGGCCCCGGACGCGTCGGTCATCGCGACCGCCGATGGCGCCCTTCACGAGGCGAGGGGATGGCTCGCGGATGGGAAGGTGGTCGCCTTAAAGGGCGTGGGCGGTTTTCAGCTTCTCGTCAACGCCTCGGACGAGGAGGCCGTCGCTCGGCTGCGCGTCCGCAAGCAGCGGGGCCGCAAGCCGTTCGCCGTCATGTTCCCGGACTTGGCCTCGGTCCGGGCGGCCGCGGAGGTCGACTCTGTCGCCGAGAGCGCCTTCGAGTCACCCGCGTGCCCGATCGTGCTGGTGGAACTGCGAGCCGACGGGGCGCCACTCGCGCCCTCGGTCGCTCCCGGGAACCCGAACGTGGGGGCGATGGTCCCGTACTCGCCGCTCCATCATCTTCTGCTGCGGGAGGTCGGAGGTCCGCTCGTCGCGACGAGCGGCAACCTATCCGACGAACCGATCTGTATCGGAGATGAAGAAGCCCGTACCCGACTTCGGGGGCTCGCGGACGTCTTCCTCACCCACGACCGAGAGGTCGTCCGACCGGTCGATGATTCGGTCACGCGCGTCGTGCGAGGGCGCCTCCAGATCCTTCGGCGCGCTCGGGGCTACGCTCCGCTCGCGCTCGGTGCCGGTCACCCGGTGCCAGCGGTACTGGCGGTCGGACCCCAACTCAAGAACACGGTCGCGGTCGGGCTCGGCGACCAGGTCGTGGTGAGCCAGCACCTCGGCGACCTCGACAACGACGCGACGTACGCGTCGTTCCGCCGGGCCATCGATGACCTGCGGCAGTTCTACGAGTTCACGCCCCGTTTCGTGGCGCACGATGCCCACCCGGATTATCTCTCGACGCGCTACGCCCTCGAGAGCGGGCTCCCGACCGTCGCGGTACAGCACCACTACGCCCATGTGCTCTCCTGCCTCGCCGATGCCGGCGCGGACCCTCCGGTCCTCGGCGTCGCGTGGGACGGAACCGGTTACGGAACGGACGGAACCGTCTGGGGGGGAGAGTTCCTTCGGGTCGATGCCGATGGCTTCGAGCGGGTCGGCCATCTTCGCACCTTTCCCCTCGTGGGGGGTGACGCGGCGGTCCGGGAACCCCGGCGGTCCGCCGCCGGCGTGCTGTTCGAGCTCGAAGGGCCGTCGGCCCTCGACCCTTCGGGCCCCGCGCTCGCTCCGTTCGACCCGGCGGAGGGGCGGGTGGTCGCCCAGTTGCTCCGCCGGTCGTTCCAGGTCGTTCCGACGAGCAGCGCGGGACGCCTCTTCGACGCGGTGGCCTCGCTCCTTGGTCTTGTGCAGCGGAACGATTTCGAAGGGGAGGCTGCGATGGCGCTCGAGTTCGCGGCCGGAACGGTCCCTCTCGACCCTACGGCCTTCCCGCCCTATCCGTACCGAGTCGTCGAGTCCGGGAGCGACCTCGAGCTCGACTGGGGTCCCATCGTCTCGGGCCTTATCGAGGAGAGGTCGGATGTTCGTCGCGCGGCCGCTCGCTTTCACGTGACGCTCGCGAGCGGCATCGTCGATATCGCGCGACGACTCGGTGAACGTCGGGTCGCGCTCACCGGAGGTTGCTTTCAGAATCGCCACCTGACCGAGCTCACCCTGGACGGGCTGCGGGACGCCGGTTTGGAACCGATCTGGCATGCCCGCGTCCCCCCGAACGACGGGGGAATCTCGGTAGGCCAGGTGATGGCGGCCGCGCGCGTTAAGACCCGGGGTCGCATCGACCCTTCCCACCGCGGCGCGGCCCGGCCGGAGTGAGGAACCATGTGCCTTGCGATTCCTGGACGCGTTGAGAGCATCGACCCCGCCGACCCGAATCTCCGGATGGCCCGCGTGCGGTTCGGGGGGATCATCAAGCAGGTGAGCCTCGCCTACACCCCCGAGGCGAAGGTCGGCGACTACGTGATCGTCCACGTCGGCTTCGCGATCAGTCGCCTCGACGAACAGGAGGCGCAGCAGGTGTTCGAATACGCCCGTCAGATCGGCGAGCTCGAGCAACTGCGCGACGCTTCGGCCCCGGGAGGTTCTCCCGTCGGATGAAGTATCTCGACGAGTACCGGGACGCCGCTACGGCGCGAACGCTCGCCGGGGCGATCGCCCGGGCCACGACCCGTCCGTGGACGATCATGGAAGTCTGCGGTGGGCAGACCCACGCGATCGTCCGATTCGGCATCGACACGCTCCTCCCCCCCGAGATCACGCTGCTCCATGGGCCCGGTTGCCCGGTCTGCGTGACCCCGCTCGAAATCCTCGACCAGGCGGTCGCGATCGCGAGCCGGCCCGACATCATCTTCTGCTCGTTCGGCGACATGCTGAGGGTTCCCGGCTCCCAGAGCGACCTCTTCCAAGTGAAATCGAACGGAGGGGATGTCCGGATCGTCTACTCGCCGATCGACGCGCTCCAGATCGCGCGCGAGAACCCGACGAAGGAGGTCGTGTTCCTCGCGGTGGGCTTCGAGACCACCGCGCCCGCGAACGCCATGGCGGTCCACCGGGCGAAGGAGGAGGGGATCTCGAACTTCTCCGTCCTCGTCTCGCACGTGCTCGTCCCGCCCGCGATGGAAGCGATCCTCGGCTCGCGGAAGAACCGGGTCCAGGGATTCCTCGCGGCGGGCCACGTCTGCACCGTGATGGGTTACACGGAGTACGAGCCGCTCGCCCGGAAGTACCACGTGCCGATCGTGGTGACGGGGTTCGAACCTCTCGACATCCTGCAGGGCGTCCACATGTGTGTTCTTCAGCTCGAGGAGGGCCGCGCGGAGGTCGAGAACCAGTACGTCCGCTCCGTCCGCCGGGAAGGGAACGTCCCGGCCCGCGCGCTGCTCGCTGAGGTGTTCACCGTGGTGCCGCGGAAATGGCGGGGCATCGGCGAGATCCCGGCGAGCGGGCTCGGGCTCGCCCCGCCGTATGCGGCCTTCGACGCCGCCCGTCGTTTCCAGGTCGACCGCACCACCGCCGAAGAGAATCCGGAATGCATCTCCGGGCTCATCCTGCAGGGGATCCGCAAGCCGCAGGAGTGCTCGGCCTTCGGGACGAAGTGCACGCCGCTCCACCCGCTCGGTGCCACCATGGTCTCCACGGAGGGCGCGTGCGCGGCCTACTACAAGTATCGGCGGCACGAGACCCCGCCGGCCGCTCCGGCCCGGAGGGCCGGGGGGACCGGAGCATGATCGACGAGTTCGCACTGCAATGCCCGATCCCGCTCGACAATAACCCGACGATCCAGATGGGCCACGGAGGCGGCGGGCGGATGACCCGCGACCTCATCGAACGGATCTTCCTGCCCGTGTTCGCGAACGAGGAGCTCGCCCCGCTGCACGACGGTGCGATCCTCCCTCCGCCCGGCGGTCGGGTCGCGTTCACGACCGACTCGTTCGTCGTGCGACCGATGTTCTTCCGGGGGGGCGACGTCGGGAGCCTGGCCGTGAACGGCACGGTCAATGACCTCGCGATGTGCGGGGCCCGGCCCCTGTACTTGAGCGCCGGGTTCATCCTCGAGGAAGGGCTCCCGATCAAGGACCTCTGGCGGGTCGTGCGCTCAATGGGCTCGGCCGCGCGAGCCGCCGGTGTGCGCGTCGTCACCGGCGACACGAAGGTCGTCGACAAGGGCCACGGCGATGGGATCTTCATCAACACCGCGGGGGTCGGCGTGATCGAGACCAACCTCACGATCGGACCCCCGAGCGTCCGTGCGGGCGACGTGATTGTGATCAACGGCGACATCGGACGTCACGGGATCGCCGTGATGGCCGAGCGGGAAGGTCTCCAGTTCGAGTCGGAGATCGCGAGCGACTGCGCGCCGCTCGCCGGCCCGGTGCAAGCGCTGTTGCGCGCGGGGATCGAGGTCCACTGCCTGCGGGACCTGACCCGAGGCGGCCTCACGAGCGCTCTGGTCGAGATCGGCGAGGGCGCACATCTTCCCTTACGCATCCAGGAGGAGGCCGTCCCCGTGCGGGACGACGTCCGGGGCGCCTGCGAGATCCTCGGTCTCGAACCGTTCTCGGTGGCGAACGAAGGCCGTTTCGTGGCGTTCGTCCCCGCCGCTCAAGCCGAGCCGGCCCGGGTCACGCTCGGAGAGGGGGCGAGAGTGATCGGCTCGGTGGAGGCGGCGACGGGCGAACCGGTGGTCGTGCGGGTGGAAACCGCCCTCGGCACCACCCGGCTCCTCGACCTGCCGAGCGGCGAACAGCTCCCCCGCATCTGCTGAACCGGACCCTCCCGGCACGACCGTCCGGTCGGCGGTCGATGGGGGCGAAAACCGCTTTACGGGATGTGAAACTGCCCGACGCGTGGTCGACATCCAGGAGACCCCGGCCGTGCCGCCGCTCGACCCCGGCGGGGACGTTCGACTCGGCTACTTCGTGGCCGGAGGGGTCCTGATCGCTCTCGGCTGGGGTATCGCGGTGGTAGCGAACCTACTGGCCCACTATCTCGCCGGTACCGGCGGGATGATGGTGGCCGGCCACGAGCTCACTTCGACCCTCGGTCCGTACGCCTGGGCGACGTTCGGTTTTGGCCTCTTCACCGGAGCGTTCGGGGTGGTGTTGCTCGCTCTCGGTCGCGGGTCGCCGAGGGGACGGTTCGTGCTCCCCGGGTACGACTACTGAATCCGTCCCGGGCGGGCCGGCGCTCGGTGGATTCGACGCGAGGGCGGTGGTCGGGTCTCGACCGGGCTCTTCGAGTGCTTCTGCGCGTCGAGGCAATCGGAGCAGACCCGCTCTTCCATATCGAGGCAGTTCCGGCAGAACGTCCGGCCGCAAATGGTGCAACCGAGCGTCGCGGGCGCCCCGCATCGAGCACATTGTCCGACGAGCACGTTCGGTCCCTCCCGATGGGACCGCTCAGTCGAGTATGCCACTCGCTTTAAGCCCTTCGACAAACCCCGTCGCGAACTCGGCGTGAGTGACGTAGCGGGCCGCCCGACGGGCGCGGTAGCTCGCCGAAGCAAAGCTCACCCCAAAGCCGGCGGCGCGGAGCATCGCCACGTCGTTGTCCCCGTCGCCGAGGATGACCGCCTCCGCGGGCGTGAGCCCGTGGTAGGCGAGTCCCCGGGTGAGGGCCGGCAGCTTGCCGCCACCGCGCTCGATGAGGTGGAGGGCGTAGCCAGTGGACTCGACTTCGACGCCTTGGTCGCCGAGGACCCGCCGGATCGCGGCGACGCTCACGTTCGGCTCGAGCCCGACCTCGCACTCCCGCCAGCGGTCCGTGAACAGCCGGCGCACGGGGAGCCCGGCCGCGCGCAGCCGGCGGAACGCGGCGAGCGCAACCGCTCGGTGGGTCAGCCGCTCGACGACCTCCCCTCTACGAACGTCGCGATGATAGAGAATTCCGCCGTTTTCCGCGACGATCGGGCCGGATAGACCGAGCGCACGGTAGAGTGCCAAGGCGATCGGCAGCACGTTCCCGGTGGCGAGAGCGACCGGGATTCCCCGGCGCTCGAGCACTCCGACGAGCTTCACGGCTTCCGGGTCGAGGCGTCGGTCGGCGTCCGTGAGGGTGCCGTCCACGTCGGTGACGACCACGCGGAGCTTCGGGAGAGGCGCGAAGCGCCACCGAGCGCGACCTGGGTCCATCGATTCCTCGGCCGGCAGCCTACCCGTCGGCTTCGGCACGGACCCGGGCGATTTCGGCGTGGAGCGCCTCCGAGACCTCACGACCGTCCCGGCGACCCCGCACTTCGCGCATCACGTCCCCCATCAGCGGCGAGAACGCCGCGTCGCCGCGGGACTTCACGAGCTCCGCGTTCGCCGCCACGACGCGGCGGACCAACGTGAGGAGGTCGTCCCGGGAGAACCCCGAGAGACCCGCGCGTTCGATCGCTGCGTCGACGCTTGCCGCCCCCGCGGCGAGGGCGCCGAGCACCGGCGGCACCCCCTCCTTTGCGATCCGACCCGCTTCGATCGCCGCGAGGAGGCCGGAGAGCTGGTCGAGGGAGGGTTCGAACGGAGGCGACCCGTCGGGGCGAGCGGCCACCGCGGGAAGGTCCTGAATGAGCAGACGGGCGACGAGACCGGCGGCGTGACCTCGTGTCGCGAGCGACTCGAAACTCTCGAGGAGGTCGCCGTAGACCAACTGTCGGACCACCTCGGAGGGGAGGGTGTGGGTCCGGGCGAGCCGCGCCAGGAGTTCCTGCGGCCGCTCGGGAAGGGACGAGCGAATCCGCTCGAGCCGCTCCGGGGTGATCGGGATCGGCGGGATGTCGGTCTCGGGATACATCCGGTCCCGTCCGGGAAGGGGGCGAGAAAAGCGGGTGTGCCCGTCGGGGAGTGGGTCACGGGTCTCTCCGGGAACCCCGGCGAGAGCGGACCGTGCGCGTTCGGCGACCCGGATGAGCGCGAGCGCCGCCCGGTCCGCCGAACGGTCGGTGACGAGGACGAACGCGTCGGGCTCTCCGAGCCCCAGTCGACCCCGGAGCTCCCGGACCATCCCCTCGGAGACCCCGTAGCCGGGGAGCTCGTCCGAGTGGACGAGACCGCGAAGCCCGACGGCCCGCGCATGGTCCGCGAGCTCGCGTCCGAGGCGCTCGTCGGTCCCCGGAGGCGAGCGAAGCAGACCGGAGAATCCGGGCAGAGCGAGCGCGAGGACGACCTGGCCGCCTTTACCGGCGCCCGCGAACGGCCCCGAGGCGACCGCGCGGAACAGGTCGGTGACGTCCGGTGGAGGCCCTTCGGGAACCTGCGCTCCTCGCCGCACGAGCGCCTCCCGCAGCTCGAGCAGAAGCTTCTGGCGTGCGACTTCGCGGTCGACATACTCGTGGATGAGACGAAGCTCTTGGACGCCTTTCACCTCGACCCGATGGCCGCCTTCGGCCGAGACGTTCACGTCTTCGCGGATCGTCCCGATGCCTCGGCGCACGCGCCGCGTGGCCCGGAGGAGGGCTCCGATCTCCTCGGCGACGGCCCGAGCCTCGTCGCCCGAACTGATCTCGGGGCCGGTCGCGACCTCGATGAGGGGAATCCCCAGACGGTCGAGGCGATAGGTCACTTCCCCCGGCGATTCCCGCATCTTCCGAGCCGCGTCCTCTTCGAGGCAGATGGTGGGAACGGTGTAGGAGCGGCCGCCCACGTCCAGCCGACCGTCCACGGCCACGAGCGCCGTCCGTTGGAATCCGGAGGTGTTCGAACCGTCGACGACGATCTTTCGCATCACCTGGATCTCATCGACCGGGTGGGCCCCGATGAGGAGCGCGAAGGTCAGCGCGGTATCGAGGGCGGCTTCGTTGAGCGGGTGGGGTGGCTCCTCGTCCATCTCGACCAGGCACGAGGAGGGCCCGGCTTCGTACCGATAGACGAGACGACGAGACGCCTGGTGCGCCGCCGCGATATCGACCGCCCGATTCTCGCCGCCCGCGGCCCGGAGGCTTCTCACGAACGCGTCGCTCACCGTTTCGGTGAGCTCCGCGGGACAACCGCAGAATAGCTTGCCCACCGCGAGTTGCTGGTGGACTTCGAGGCCCGCCTTCACACCGTCTCCTTGGAGCTATGACGGTCGTGGAACTCGCCCGCCCGGTCGCGCGCAAGAAGCTTCGCCACATCGCCCGGCTCGGATGCGTGGCCGAGGGCCCAGACCATCTTCACGTAGGCCGTCTCCGGCAGGAGGTCACCGAGGTAAAGGACCCCCGAGCGCAGGAGCTCCCGTCCGGTCGAGTAGACGTACGGGTCGACGTTCCCCTCGAGGCACTGGGTCGTCATCACGACCACGACTCCGCGAGCCGTAGCCGCCCGGATCCACGGTACGTGGTTCACACCCACATGCCCAAGCCCGGTGCCCGCAAGGACCACCCCTCGGCAGCCTTCGGCGAACCGGGCCGCGCGTTCGGGAGTCAATCCGGGGTAAAACCAGAGCAGGGCCGCGCGCGGGTCGATGGGCCCGTCGACGCGAGCCGGGCCGACGGTGGGAGCGCGGACCGGTAGCTCCAGCACGACCTGGCCCCCATCGTACACCCCGAGCGGAGGCCCGTTGCGACTGTGAAAGGCGTCCCGGCGACTCGAATGCATCTTCCGGACCCAGGTCCCGCGGTGGATGGCGAACCGGTCGTCCGACGGTCCCGCGTGCATCACGACCACGACCTCGCCGATGCGAGCGTCGTGCGCCACGTCGACCGCGGCCCGCAGGTTCGACGCGCCGTCCGACGAAGGACGGTCGGGCGAGCGTTGCGCCCCGACCACGACCACCGGCCCGGGGAGGTCGACGAGCAGGAAGCTGAGGGCCGCGGCCGTGAACCCGAGCGTGTCCGTACCGTGGGCCACGACCACGCCTCGCGCCCCGGAAGCGAACATGGCGACGATCTTCTCCGCCAGCACGCGCCAGTCGTCGGGGACCAGGTCCTCACTCAAGCGGTCGAAGACCGGCACGATCCGCACGCGGCCGGAGGCCTCGAGCTCCGGGAAGAACTCGAGCACCTCACGTTCCTCCTTGACGGGCTTCACCCCGCCCGTCTCGTAGTCGACCCGCGAGGCAATCGTTCCGCCGGTCGTGAGGAGAGCGACCCAGGGACCCGAGTCGGATTCCGGGGTGGCGGACGGGCTCCGGGGAGGGAGGGTCGACGGTGGCGGCGGAGGGCCCAAGAGCCGGTATCGGAAGTCGGGGCCGACCCGAACGCCGATGTTGTAGCCGCTCTCGAGTTTGAGCTGCACCACGCGCTCGCCCGAGAAATCGTGGCGAGGAACGATCGCGCCCCGCCAGACGCGGCCCTCGGAGTCGACGAGCTCCACTCGCTGGCCGGTCGGCAGCCCGCTCAACTCTCTCCAGACATCGGCCGAAGGGGGGTCGCTCATCCTCACTAGACCCGACGGACGTGCGCCGGAGCGGTGACCGGTATAAAGTCTCGTTCCGAGAGCGGGCCACCCGGCCCCGGGCTTTTATAGCGGACCCTCCTCGGCGCGCCGGGACCAATCGAGAACTCGAAAAGCCCGTGTGGGGTAGCTACGGGACCGGGGCCCACACCCCGTCCCGCTGCAATGGATTATCCTAGAGGCCTGCGGAGCCTCAGACCTGGGTTCGAATCCCAGCACGGGCGAGTTGGGTTCCGAGCCGAACGGCTCGCGGCAGTCTCTAGATCTGGTCTCTTCTCAATGACGGGTCGGACTCGCCCTTCAGCCGCCCTTTGCCAGAACACCCGTGTGCAGTGCTACTGGGACGTTTGATTCCCCCGAAGCGGGCCGACAGGGGCGCCTCGGAGGATCGCATGGACTCTGACGCCGCCCGACGGATTTGACGGAGACCTCGCGGGGGGAGACCCCGACGCGGAGAGAGAGCATCGTGTCGGGGCTCGTCCTGGGCCGCGGAAGTCCGCGGGTTTCGCCTAACACCTAATAGAAGGCGGGGGGCTATGGTACCACTGAGCGGGAGTCCATGGGTATCCCGGTCCACGCCACACCACGCGCCAGACCTGCCTACTCCCGCCGCGGTCTCGGAGCGTTTCTGGTCGTGACCGGGGCACTCCTCGCGGTTCCCTCGCTCATCCTCGTGATCCTCTTGCCCCAGCCCTATCAACAGATCGCGGGATTCGTCGCTGGACTGGGCTTGGTCCTAGTGGTTTCTGGGCCACTCCTGATCTTTACGAGGTGGCAGTTCGCCAGAAACGTAGGAATCTGTCCGGCCTGCGGTGCTCAGGTCCGGCAAGGAAACGGCTTCTGCACTCAGTGCGATAATCGCCTCTGGTAATCCTCTCCTGCGGGCTCGTCTAGAGGAGACGCCTCGTGGCCGTGACCGAACCCCATCCCCTAGTCCCACTCGGCTTTCACGGCGGATTCAAACCCCCCCCGTGGGTTCGCCTCCCAGCACGGGCGCCTCCCTCGACCGGCGGGGAGCTCCGTGAGATTCGAACAAGGAGATGTTCGAATCCGCTGGTAGCTGAACAGCTCGGTTCACGGGCCGGAATCGAGGTACCGTCGAAGTCGTCCGGAAACCTCTTCTCAAGTTTCGGATATTTCGAAGTCCGGCCGTACCTGAAGGGATCGGTACCCTCCACGGTGCCCTCCCCAGCGACGGAGGTCGCCACGCCTCGATCGATTCAAGAGGTTACCAGGGGCAACCAAATGATTATGGTTGAGAACCGGGGGAAACCCGGCGACACTCTCGTTAGGAACTCGCGGGTATGGTCCGCTTTCGATCAGCCAAAGCTAGATGGTCCGGGCTCAACTGGAGGTAGCTCGACATGGCATCCTCGAAGGCAGGGTCCCCTGTGGTCGAAGTTCGATCTCACGTCTCGGCCCGCCCCGCCGAAGTTTTTCCCGTCCTATGGGGGGAAATCTCCTCCTCCCTACTTCGACGAGGGTGGCGGATAGACTCTGAACCCGGCGGGCAGCTTCGGAGCGCGGAAAAACAGTCCCCGCGAGAGGGTCGCGGGCGCCTGGAACGGTGGAATCCACCTCACGAAGCGGAACTCGTCTGGACCCAGGACAGCGCCCGTACGGAATCCCCTCCTAGACTTCGCATCCGATGCGAGGCCGACGGAAGGGGGACCGCGATCGTCGTCGAGCATTCGGGTGGAATCGGGGCGCGAGGAGAGCCAAGAGAGGAGTACGAACTGGGGTGGGTAGCGTCGGAGGTGATTACGCCTCTGCTCCTCGCGACCGCTCCCGCGCGATTGACGGAATGGTCCGACGACCGTTGGGGTCGGAGACCCTCCGGCCCAACAAGCAAGACGTTCTGGAAGGAGCCCGTGTACCATCTCCCCGGCTTCCAAGCCATCCTCGATGGTCTGGCGCTCCGGAAGGGCGACGTGCTCCTCGAAGTGGGATGCGGCGGCGGGGCGCTCCTGAAGAGGGCCCTTGCGACGGGATGCACAGCTGCCGGCGTCGACCACAGCGCGGACATGCTGAGGGTGGCCTCGCAGCAAAACGCCCGTGCGCTGGCTGCGGGACACCTCCAGCTTCGGTACGGGGATGCAGCTGCGCTTCCGTTCCCGAACGAACGGTTTACGTGTGCACTCATGTCGGGCGTGCTTCCGTGGCTGCCGGATCCTACTAATGCCTTCCGAGAAGTACTCCGGACGCTGCGCCCCGGCGGACGCTTTGTCGCGTGGACCGGCACGCCAAGGGCCTACGGTACCCCTGCCGTAGGCCCGAGACGAAAGGACGGGCCGCGGCTGTACGAGGACAGGACGTTGGTCCGATTCGCACGACGGGCCGGCTTTTCTGAGGTTCGAGTTGATCACCCGGACCTTCGGGGCAATGCCAAGAAGGTAGGAGTCCCCCGGCATTCCCGGTTCCTGTTCGCACCAGAGTACAACACCTTTCTCTGGACTCGTCGAGAATGAAGAGCGAAGGCGCCACGAAACAGCGCTTCCTGTTGTCACCGTGAACTCACGAATCATCCGCTGGGTCATGGATTCGAACAAGTAGTTGCTCGAATCCCAGCACGGGCGTTTCGACTACCGTCCCGAGCCCGATGGCCCTTCGGACCGTGGCGTGAGGTCGGGCCGCGCATGTCGTTCCGAACCCGTCGTTCGGAAATATGTCAATAGAAGTTCGAGCTGGCTCACTGACCGCGCAGTAATTCTCATTGTCCGCAATGTCCCGGCTCTTACACGGGGCGGGAATGAAGGGAACGAAGCTGACCTCCGCGCCTACGGTTGACGACACTATCCGACAGCTTGAGGAACGACGCAAACGCACCCTCTCCATTCGTACGGGGAGAACCCGCCGGTTTCCCACTGCAGAAGATCCATCCTGCCCCAGGGTGTTTTCACCGAGTTTCCCCGATAGACCTGGCTACTGGTACAATCCCTGATACCCACCCGGCCCTCTTGCGTAAAAGTCACGAGGGCTTGGCGGTTTCTTCTGAGATCATCCGGACGACCTATGGACGCACCCGCAATCGAACTTGGGGCCCTCGTCATGGTGGTCGGTCTGGTCCTATTGATCCTGCCTTCCGTCTGGTCGGAACCGGCGCGACGGGAGAGGAGGAGGGCACGAAACCTCGAACTGCGCGCCCGCGAAACCGGCCTGAGGGGTCACTGGGCGTTGAACGTTGATCGGACGGGTTCGGGGCGGGCGAGTGAGTACGGAACGTACCAACCCGCAAGCGACGAGGACCGGGCGCTCTACGAAGCGGTCGGCTCGCGGATCCAGGGCGAGGCCAAGTTCTTCGCGTCCGAGATGCTATGGACGGACGCTCGACTCGCCTGGGCCGGCATCGTGATGCTCCTCATCGGGATTGCCATGACCGTCGGCTCCATCCTGAATTGATACAGCGTTCGCACTATCGCCGACAGGCGGCGACGGGCGAGAAGCACCAAATAGCTCGGGAGCGTACGGAGGTTGCTTTTCGCAGGAACATGGCGAGGAACATCGCCAGTCCGCCCGGTCCACCCTCCACGGTCGAGCGGTCGCGAACTATGGTGACGTTCGTGCTCATCGTGCTCGCGGTAGCGCTAGCGGTCGTACTGGCTATGTTTTGGGCGACGGGGGTGTTCGTGCCATTGAGTGGCCCATCCACCCTCCACGGGGCCCCGCGAACCCCCATCGAGGTAACCGAAGTGTCCGCTTCGGTAAGCTCCGTGACCCTGAGCTGGACCCCCGCCGCGACGTCGACCGCTTCGGGATCGGTGACCACGTATGAAGTCCTCTACACCGAGGGCCATAGCCCGGCGACGTGCGGAATATGGGGGTCGCCGATCGACGTGGGTACCGGGCTCACCGCTACGGTCATGGGCCTGAATGAAGACACCACCTACTGCTTCCAGGTGGTCGCGGTTTACGCGAACGGTACGGACGCGGACTCGACGTGGCTTACGGACGCGGAAACGCTGGGTCCGGAGGGACAAGCCACCAACGCGCAGGACGGAGCCACCATTGTATCCACGCAAGCGTTCTCGGTCACGGCCGGCCAACTCATGTTGGCCACGGTGAGCAGCTACGGCGCCAACTTCATGACGCCGCTTTTGACGGCTCAGAACGGCCAGACGTTCGCCCTTGTCACGTCCTACTCGAACGCGGCAAACCCGGCGTTGGTCACGTACGTCTTCGATGCGGTCGCGAACCTCACCACTCCGGATGAGGTGGTGACGCTTACGGATTCGGTCGCGAGCGAGTACATGCTCGGGATCGTATCCTACTCCGGTTACGTCGGAGTGGCGACCGTAGGAACTTGGGTGACCGCGGTCGGCATCGAGGACACCGCGAACGTGTCCACCGTGCCGGGCGCGACCTTGGTGGCGTGCGTCGGATACGTCACGGACGTCGGCGGCGCCTCGTTCAGCGCGGGGTTCACGGACGCGACGTGGGCCGCGGCCACGTTCAACAGTCGTGCCGACCAATGGTACATGATCGGCGGGGCGGCCAGCGGGATCAACTTCGGCACCGTCACTCGCGGCCTCGGCGGCGACACCTCGCTGGTCCTTGTCGCGTTGTCGTAGTCGCGTGCGCCGCGGCGTCCTTCGGGGCCCATCCCGTGGTTGTTAGGCCGCTCGAAGCCCGGGGCCGGTTACCGCACGTTCCCGCGCAACACGCTCTGGCCCAGATTCACGGGGTCGTTCCACCGGTCCGCGCATTCCATGGGCAGGCGGTGTCGAGGCGACCGACCCGACGCGAGCGATGATCTTCGTAGGATATCTCCTGCGTGGCCACGGAGAAGGCGAGGCTTTCGTCCAATCTGCACCGATTCTTGGGCCGGCCCTCCACGGGGTCCGAAGACGATCGGAAGAGCGGCGTTCGGTAGGGAGCCATCGCAAGTCTCGGTCTCACGCTCCGACCCCGGGGAAGGTGCGTTTGACCTCAGTGGAAGATGTAGTAGGCCCCGGTGAGGTCGATTTGGAGGCCGGCAGCGATGGCGCCGGGGTCGCACGCCCAGAAACCGAACGGCGTCCCATTGCTCCGGACGCTCCCGTAACCGAACGAACTGTCATAGAAGAGCTCGGGCGAAATGCCTTGGACCCCGTTGGCGGGCACGTTCGGTGCGTACATTTCGGCGACGGGGGCCCCGTCGGACGAGTGCCACTCGTAGGTCAAGATCGCGCCCGCCGGAAGGCTGACCAGGAACGGAACAAAGGTCGCCGAGCATTCGACGACCGGGAATCCCTCCTGGAACGACTGCGACACCGGGATCGTGTAGAAACCGGGCACGGCCACGACGATGGCGAGCGCTACCGCGACCGGAACCATCTTCTGCCAGGTCGGACGACGGAACGGCGGATAATCCAGCGGGTCGAGGTCGAGCTTCTCTTCCCGGCGACGTTCGTCGACGGCGAATCCGATCAGCATCACTCCGACGCCCGCCGTGATGGCCGAGAAGAATAGGAGCGTCCACTCCTGGAGGACGGCATATTGGGGAAGGGACAGCTGCGTCGAGGTCACCCACGCCATGAACCAGTTGGACTCGACGACGGCCACGGACCCGCCGAGGACGCCCAGAAAAACGAGAATCCATCCGAAGAACGCCGTCCACCCACCGCGCAGGAATGGACGGCCTCGCACGACTCCCGACATCCCTAGGCTGCTCCGGGAGGCAACGAAGGCGGTTTCGGCAGTTTCCGGCGAAAGACCACCACCAGGAGAATCGCTCCAACGGCCGTTCCAATCACCCCGTAGAACCAACCGTCCACCGCGAACGCGATGGGAGACCCGGCGACTTCGACCGCAACGCTGTTCGTCAGCAGCGGGGGTCCCGAGCTCCAGTTCAGTTGCGCGCTAACCGAATAGGTGCCAGGATTCGGATAGGCATATTGAACATCTTCGACGTCCGACGTGTCATCGGGATATGGGGGCGGCGCGCAGTAGAGGGCCGAGCCGGGTCCTCCATTATTCGCGTACTTCTGATACGAGGTACCGTCGCCGAAGGTGAGAGTCAACTCGCCGAGCGAGGAGAGATTGAAGGGCGTGCAGCCGACCAGCGAGATGTTCAGCTGGAACGTCACCTGAGTGCCGACCTCAACGTTCGCACTGCTCACGCTCAAGGAAACTGCGATCGGTGCCGAGGCGGGGGTGACGCCCAAGCCGAACGAGGGAACGCCCGGTAGAGTACGCGCGGGACCGACCCCAGAAGGGCCGGGAACGTCCGCAGCGAGTCGGGTGTCGGCCCCGGCAGTCGGTCCCGTCGCTAAGAGGGCGACGGTGAGCAGGACGACTCCTAAGCAAGCGGCGACAATCCGAGCGCCGAGCTTGCGGCCCTGACCACGCACGATGCGTTCCCAGAACTCCATGGCCCTTCGCACATTTTCCCTTTTGGGGAGCGCCAACTCCGGGCTGCCGCCGCCTTCCGTTCCCCGACCTCCCGAACGGTGCGAGCCGAATCGCCATCGATACCCCGCGGCTTCGGGTGTTCTTCAGCCGTGTCGGACCTCCGGATTCTCACGTGACGGCGGCCCGAGGCGGACCGAGCCGTAATAGGGACCTTGGGGTCCCACGGTAGCGACGATGCGCGACGGGTCCGACGCGAGCCGACCGAGCGCCGCCCATCGGCCGAGGGCCGTCGTTTCGTGGAGCAGCGGAAAGGACTCCGCGTTCGCGTTGTGGGAGGTCTTGCGCTCGGGCGAGCTCGATGTGGTCGGTCTGCTCACGACGGTGACGAAGGACTTCGGTCGCGTCTCAATCCACGGAGCGAGAGAGGAACTCCTTCACCGGCAAGCGTCGGCGCTCGGGCTACCGCTCCGCAAGGTCGAGATTCCTTATCCGTGCCCGAACTCGCTATACGAGGAGGCGATGGGCCGAGCGGTACGGCAGATGCAGGAGGATGGCATCTCCCGGGTCATCTTCGGCGACCTCTTCCTCGAGGATGTGCGCGCCTATCGCGAAGCGCGCTTGGCGTCCAGCGAGATCCGCCCCATCTTCCCGCTCTGGCATCGAAATACGACGGAGCTCGCGCGCGAGATGCTCCGAAGCGGCCTTCGCGCTCGGGTCGTCTGTCTCGACCCTCGGAGGCTCCCGCGAACCTTCGCCGGCCGCGAGTTCGACTCGGCGTTTCTCGAGCAGCTGCCCGTCGGGGTCGACCCCTGCGGCGAGAACGGAGAGTTCCACACTTTCGTGACCGGTGGTCCGATGTTCGTTCGGCCGATTCCGGTGGTGGCGGGGCCGGTCGTGGAGCGGGATGGGTTCGTGTTCGCCGACCTGATACCCGAGTGAACCGGCGCGGTCTTCCTCGGCGTTCGCGCCCACGCCCGCGGTTACCGAGAAAGTCCGGCGCCGGTCATCGGCCGCTTCACGCCGACCAGGAGACCGCGGCCGGGAACGAGCCCCCGTGACAGGAAGCGACCTTGCAGACCGGCCTCCTCCATCATTTGAACGAGCCGCTTCGGAGGGACCAATAGCCCGACGTTGACCTCCTCGTAATGACGGACAGGACGGCCTCGGGTAGCTAGGAGGTAATGCGACCGAACGAGCAGTTGCCGGCCGCGCCGGGTAGAGTACGACAGCCGGACCGCCTTGGTGGAAGGGCCGTCGTGGGCCATCAGATGGATGAATCCGGGATGGTAATGGGCCGGGTCGACCCACGGCTCCACGATCGCAATACCCCCCGGGTTCAAGTGCGCCGAGATCCGGTGAAACACCCTCCGGAGGTCGCGTTCGTTCTCGATATGCCCGAGCAGACCGAAGATACAACTGACGACGTCGAAGGTCCGCCCGAGCCGGAACGTTCGGGCATCGCGAAGCTCAAGGGAGATCCCCGGCAGTCGGCGCCGGGCGACCCGGAGCATCTCCGGACTGCCGTCGATGCCGGTTACTCGGTACGTCCTTCGCAAGCACTCGAGATGTCGGCCGGTGCCGCACCCGACGTCGAGCCACGACCGGCGGCCGGAGCGCCCGAATCGTCGCGCGATCGACGCGAGCTTCCGGCACTCGCCCCGGTAATCCTTGTCGGCCAGGTAGACGTCGTAGTACGGGGCCAGCTCGTGGAACATCACGGGACGGCTACGCGACATGACGGCGTCGACCCCCCTCCGCTCGACCGGTGTCCTCCGGGCGGAGCGGCTTCACCCCAAGAAGCAGCCCCCGGTCCGAGGTGAAACCACGCGAGAGGAAGCGCGGACGAAGCCCCGCGCGACGCATCAGCCCCTGGAGACGCAATGCGTCCACCATCAGGCCTCGGTTGGTCTCCTCGAGGTACTGAATTCCTCGCCCCGGCTCGGCGATGAGGTACCGATACTGGATGACCGTCCTGCGCCCATGGACGTGAGACTGGGCCAACCGGACCAGGGTGACGGCCGGGCTCTCGCGGGTAAGAAGATGCAGATGACCGGGCTTGGCGCGCGAGGGGAGAATCCAGGGCTCGACCATCGCGACACCACCGGGCCGCAAGTGGCGCGCGAAGTTGGCGAACGCGCTCGCGAGGTCCCTCTCGCTACCCAGGTGAGCGACGGCACTGAAGAGGCAGCTCACGACGTCGAATCGCCGGCCGAGTCGGAAGGTGCGCATGTCGCCCCGGACGAGATGGACCCCCGGAAGGCGGCGTCGAGCGACGCGCAGCATCTCGGGGCTCGCGTCGACGCCCACGCACGCGTGGCGGCGCCGGAGAATCTCGAGATGGCGACCGGTGCCGCAGGCGACGTCGAGCCAGCTCTTCCCACCCGAGCGGCCGAAGCGGCGGGCGAGCTCCTCGAGCCGCCGGACCTCGCCGGAGTAGTCCTTCCGGGAACACTCGAGGTCGTAGTACTTCGCAAGCTCTCCGTACATGCGGAGGGACGATGTCATGATGTCTCCTCGACCGGGGAACTCAACCACGCTCGCGACGTGTCGGGCGCCGACCGATGGTGATCCAGATCCCATCGGGGTCCGTCACGCTCGCCATCCACCCCTCGGTGGTGGAGGGTTCGTAGCCGGTCGGACGGGCCCCATGCTTCCGAAGACGCCGATACGTTCGCTCGAGGGCTTGCCGGGAGGCTACACCGAGCGTGAAGTCGAGATGGTCGACCGCGTCCCCGGTGCGGAAAGGCCCGGCGAACAGCGACCCTTTGGGATACCAGTTCAGCTCGATTCGCCGACCCGACCGCGGGTCCTTGAGGACCACCCAAATCCCCCCGCCCCAACTTCGGGAGTCGCCGCGGCGGACCTCCCTCAGGCCGAGGGCTCGCTGGTAGAAGCGGAGCGATCGCTCTAGGTTAGTCACGCGCAGCCCGACGACTTCGAACCGCATCGGACCCCGCACTGGGCCGGTCCCTATACTGCTGACGCCCGAGCCCGAACTCCGGGTCGAAACGCCTCGCTACGGTGAGGACGCCTCCGGAACTTGACCGGGGTCGGTTTCCTTCTCGAATTCACGGTCCTCCCACATGTCGTAGGCGATCGCCACCGCCGCCATCTGGGTGATGACCGCAATCGCGTTCACCACGTGCAGGAACAGAATCGCCCGATACACCGAGAGGTTGAGCCCGGGAATCGTCCACGACGCGCCGACGTTGAACCAGAGGAGAAACCCCAACACCACCACGAGGAGCGAAAGGCTCCACGAAGCGCGGGCGACCCGTTTCACTCGGGCCGGAACGCGGGTCTTCCGCAGGCGATCGAAGCAGTAGTACGCGAGGGCCGCGATGCCTACCCCGAGCACCAGATGGAAGTACGGCACCACCGCGGGAGAGTCGGGCCACAAACCGAGAAGGATCTCGAGCAGCACGAGCCAGATCGCGAGATAGAGAGCGGCCCAGAGCTTCATCGCCGCCGCCTGCCTTGAGCTGGCGTGGGCGGTGCAGCCTAAGAACGCTGGGTCAACTCGCGCTTATCTGGGCCTTGACCGACGGCGGGCACCCGCCTGCCCACGGCACGGATCGAGCGGGCGGCTACCCGACCGGGAAGCCGTCGAGAAACGCCCACCACGCGTCGAGCGAGTCTTGGAGTCCCCGCTCCGCCTGACGCCCGGCCCTCGTCGAAGAGTGGAGCAGGTCTCCGAGCAGGCGGCGTTCCGCCGCCGAGTGCTCCACGTCCGCGAGCGTGTGAACGCGGAAGAACTCGTGCGCGGCCCTCGAACGTAGGCCATAGTGCGCGCGGAGACCGCGGGATTTCTCGGCGGCGACCTCGGGGAACTGTGACTCGTAGGCGTAGAACGCCCCGAGCGCCCCCGGCGCGCTCCCGGCGAGAGCGTGGCGCTCGTACGCAGCCAGGAGTCGCCGGGTGGGCCCGGTCGGTCGTGGAGGAGTTGGCGGAGCCCCGATCGCCCTCGCGAAATCGAGCCAGAGTTCCGGGTGGGTCGGCGACCTTCCCTCCTCGTCGATAAGATTCTCGAGCAGGACGCGGCGGGACGCCGGATCGGTGACGCGGGAGTAGGCACCCGCCACGAATCGTGGAAAGTTCACCTCGAAGTGGTAGTACTGGCCGGCGTACGTCCGGAGCGTCTCAATCGGAAGTTCACCCTTGGACCAGGCAGTGTAGAACGGGTGGCGCAGAAGGTGTCGCTGACGCACCAGGCGGTCGAGGTCGCGGATCGTCGTCATCGTCCACCCCAGGCTGAGGGGGGATTCGTATCTTTCGGTGGTCCCGGAACACTTCGGCCCCGTGGCGGGTGCAATTCCGCGCTCACCCTCGTCCGGTGCTTCCTGGGGCGCACGGGTGCGGCCGCCTGCGGCTCAGCTCGGGGTGCTGAAGGCGGAACCTTCGCCGCGGGCGACGCCGCCGGGCAATGGCCACTCTCCCATATACGAGGGCCGAGTAGCCCGGCCCATTCACCCATGACGTCGGCCGACCTGGGACGGGACTTTGACGAGATTGCCGCGGTCTACGACGAGACCCGCGAGCCGCTGGACCCGGAGACCACTCAGGGGTTAGCGAGGTTCCTTTTGGAGCACGGCGGGAGATCGGTCCTCGAGGTCGGCGTCGGCACGGGCCGAATCGCGGGACCGCTGGCTCACCACGGCCTCTCCGTGGTCGGCGTCGACCCCTCGCGCGGCATGCTCTCGCGCGCTGCTGCGAAGGGGGTGGCCCGGCTCGTTCAAGGTACGGCGTATCGACTCCCGTTCGTGGATCGGGCGTTCGACGCCGTCCTGTTCGTGCACGTCCTCCATATGCTCGAAGACCCCGGGTCAGCGCTCCGGGAGGCTGGCCGCGTCGGTCGGGGCGGAATCCTGGCGCTCATGGACCGCGACCCGGCCGATGTCCGCGGGGACCTCCCGCCGCGACCCGCGCCACGGGAGCTCGTGCGTCAAGTGCTCGCCGACGTGGGGTACCCGGACATGATCCGACCCGGTCCGCGGACCAAGGAGCGGGAGATCCTCCGCAAGTTTCCTCCCGCGGAGAGCCGCCTGCTCAGCGACCACGAAGTGACCGAGCCGCTCGTCCGGCATCTCGACCCGCTCGAGAAGCGGGCGTACCGCCACGTCCTCAAGGTCCCCCGCGAGGAGCTGGCTCGGGCCGTGGGCCTCGCCCGAGCGAAAATCGGCTCCCAGGTCGTCACGTATCGGCGGAGCGAGGCGGTCGTCTGGTGGCCGGCCTTCCCGAAGGCGTGATGGCCTCGGCGTCCCAGCCGGGCTCACCTAGCGCGCGAACCGGTGCGCCATGACGTACGGCAGCACGCCGCCCGCCCGATAGTAGCCGAGCTCCGTCATGGAGTTCAGCCGCGCGATGACCGGGAACGTCCGAGAAGAGCCGTCCGCTGACCGGGCCGTCACTGCGACGTTCGCCCCGGGAGCGAGCAAGCCGGCGCCGGGCAGACGCATGGTGAACGACTCCCGGCCCGTCAGAGCGAGCGACGCGACGCTCTCGCCCGGCCGGAAGGCCAGCGGGAGCACGCCCATCTCGACGAGGTTCGTTCGGTGGATCCGTTCGTAGCTTTCGGCGATCACCGCCCCGACCCCGAGGAGACGCGGGCCCTTCGCCGCCCAGTCGCGGGAGCTTCCCTGACCATAGCTCTTCCCCGCCAGCACGATGAGCGGTGTCCGCTCCGCGCGATACCGCTCCGAGGCGTCGAAGACGGTTGTGACCTCGCCGGACGGCAGGTGCAGCGTGTAACCCCCTTCCGTGCCGCTGGCGAGCTGGTTCTTGAGTCGCACGTTCGCGAAGGTTCCGCGCATCATCACCTCGTGGTGACCCCGACGGGACCCGTACGTGTTGAATTCGGAGATTGGGACGCCGTGCGCGCTGAGGTAGCGCCCGGCGGGCGAATCGGCGGGAATCTCTCCGGCCGGCGAGATATGATCGGTGGAGACCCGGTCCCCGAGCACCACCAGCGCACGAGCCTCCTCGACCAGCAGGCCGTTGTGGGGGAGCCACGGTGTGGGAAGGTCGAGGTAGGGCGCCGGCGCGAGATAGGTCGATGCGGTGGACCAGGGGTAGTCGAGTCCGGCCGGCGGGTTGAGCGATTCCCAATGGTGGTCGCCGACCTCGATCGTCCGGTACTTTTCCTGGAACATCGAGGCGTCGAGCGACGATTCGACGATCCGCCGGATCTCCTCTCCGGGCGGCCAGAGGTCGCGCAGGAACACGGGACTCCCGTCGGGCTTGGACCCGAGCGGCTCGCGCGTGAGGTCGAGGTCGACGCGGCCCGCGAGCGCGTAGGCGACCACCAGCATCGGGCTCGCCAGATAATTCGCCCGCACCTCGTTGTGGATTCGCGCCTCGAAATTCCGATTCCCGCTGAGCACCGCTGCGACGTATAGGTCCCGGCTCCGCACCTGCTCGCCGACCGCCGGGGGCAACGGACCGGAGTTCCCGATGCAGGTGGTGCAACCGTAGCCGACCACTTCGAAGCCGAGACGGTCGAGGTACGGCAGGAGCCCGGCCCGCTCGAGGTAGGCCGTCACGACCTTCGACCCCGGCGCGAGGGAGGTCTTGACGTGGGCCGGGACTCGCAGGCCGAGCTCGCACGCACGCTTCGCGATCAATCCGGCGCCGACCATCACGCTCGGGTTCGACGTGTTCGTACAGCTCGTGATCGCGGCGATCACGACGGAGCCGTCGTTGACGGCCGGGGAAGGCCGCGCGCCGGCCGCCGTCGGGGTGGCGGGCCGGGACTTCCGGTAGGAGGCGAGCGCCGTGCGGAACGATTCTCGCGCGGCGGAGAGGGCGACCCCTTCCTCGGGGTTCTTCGGACCCGAAAGCATCGGGACGATCGTTCCGAGGTCGATCGGGACGAGCTCGTCATAGTCGACCGACCCGGGGGTCGGTGAGCCCCACAGCCCCTGGGCTCGAGCGTAGGCCTCGACCCGGGCCACCAGGTCGGCGCTGCGACCGGTCCCCCGCAGGTAAGCGAGCGTCGCTTCGTCGACCGGGAAAAACGCGGCGGTGGCGCCGTACTCCGGGCACATGTTCGCGACCGTGGCACGGTCCGGCACCGAGAGATGCGCGACCCCCGGTCCGAAGAACTCGACGAATTTGTCGACGACGCCCTTATCGCGCAGCCGGCGCGTCACGGTGAGTACGAGGTCGGTCGCCGTGGCGCCCTCGGGCAGGGTTCCGGTCAGTTCGACGCCGACTACCTCGGGACGGCCGAGGAAGTACGGTTCGCCCAGCATCACCGCTTCGGCCTCGATCCCCCCGACGCCCCAACTGAGGACGGAGACGCCGTTCACCATCGTCGTGTGGGAGTCGGTCCCGATGACCGTATCCGGGAAGGCGACCCGAACGCCGTTCTGGGAGCGGACCTGAACGACCGTCGAAAGGTACTCGAGGTTGACCTGGTGGCAGATCCCGTTGCCGGGCGGCACGACGTGCATGTTGGAATAGGCGTCCTTCGACCACCGCAGGAATCGGTAACGCTCGCCGTTGCGCTCGTACTCGTGGTCCAAGTTGATGAGCATCGAACGGGGCGAGCCGAAGCTATCGACCTGGACCGAATGGTCGATGATGAGGTCGACGGGCACGATCGGGTTCACGCGAGCGGGGTCGAGCCCTCGACGCACCGTGGCGCTCCGCAACGTCGAAAGGTCGACGATGACCGGGATTCCCGTGAAGTCCTGGAGCAGGACGCGTTCGGGATAGTAGGCGAACTCGACGCCCTCCACGAGCGCATTGCCGTTGGCGAGCGCCACGAGGCTCTCCGGGTCCGTCACATGCGGGTCGAGGTGGCGCAGGAAATTCTCGAGGAGCACTCGGACGGTGCGGGGTCGGCGCGCGAAGCGCACCGGGTCGACCCCGGGAAGCCGACCGGGTAGGTAGATCGTCGCCCGGTCCGTTCCCCAGGCGAGCGTGTCGGTAACGTTCCGCGGGTCGGTCGGATTCATGCGGGACGCAGGAACTCGGCCTTTTTGGGTTCTTTGACCGGGCGGGGCCGGTCACTCCCGCGCGAGCGGCACGAAGCGTTCCCAAGCGAGTCGCACCCGGGTACCGGGGGAAGGCAGAGGCCCATCGCTCCGCATCTCGAGGCGCTGACCGGAAATCGTTCGCAGCACCACCTGGTTCACCGCGCCGACGGGTCCCGCGACCAACACCGTCGCCTCGAGCCCTCCGGCGCCCGCGGGGACGAGCTTCAGGTCGCTCGGGAGAACGCCGATCGAGCCCGAGGCCCCGTCGAGAACGTTGTAGCCCAAGAACCGAGCGGCCCGAGCGGTCGCCGGGTGTCCGAAAACCTCCGCGGGAGGCCCTTCCGCTCGAAGTGTTCCATCGAACAGGAGGCCGACCCGGTCCCCCAGGAAAAGACCTTCCTCTCGGTCGTGCGTCACGTGGATCGCCGTAGTGCCCGAAGCGCGCAAGACCTCGCGGAACTCGGAGCGAAGTTCCGCTTTGAGCTCGACGTCGATGGAGGCGAACGGCTCGTCCAAGAGCACGAGGCGGGGACGGGCCGCGAGCGTCCGCGCAAGCGCGACCCGCTGGAGCTCCCCGCCCGAGAGCTGGTGCGGTCGCCGTTCCTCGAACCCTTCGAGGTGGAGGAGGGCGAGCAGCCGCCCGACCTCCTTTTGCACCTCCGCCGCGGGACGGCGCTGGAGCAGGGCCGCGTAGGCGATGTTCTCGTACACGGACCGATGAGGGAACAGCGCGGGGTCCTGAAACATCAGGACGATCCCGCGTCGGTGGGGCGGTTGTCGGGTGACATCCACACCGTCGAGCCGTACGCGGCCCTCGGTGGGGCGCTCGAGGCCCGCCAGACAGCGGAGCAGCGTCGTCTTGCCACTCCCGTTCGGGCCGAGGAGGACGAAAAACTCGCCCTCGTGGATGCGGAACGAGACATCCCGAAAAACCGTCTGCCCGTCCCACGCGGCGGCGAGCCCGTCCACCTCGAGGACGGCCTTAGAGCTCGACACGACGACCTCCCACGGTGATTACGACGAACACCGCGAGGCTCAGCAGCAGCAACAGCCCGGCGGCGGCGTCGGCCACCGGGAACAACCGAACCTCCGAAAGCGCGTACAGCGCCACGGGGAGGGTCGTGAGCGGCGGCGGAACGAGGAAGTTGGTCGCGGTGAACTCGCCGAGACCGAAGGCGAAGGCGAACAGGCCGACGGTGACGAGGCCGTCCTGCACGCGCGGGAGGTCCGCGTCGAGGAAGGCTCCGAGCGAGGAGGCTCCCAAGGTCCGCGCGGTGTCGCGCGCGGCGGAGGAGAGGCCGGCGAGCGGGATCTCGAGGCTCTGAACGGCGAACGGAAGGGCCAGGATCGCCTGGCTGACCACGACCAGGGTCCAGATGTTCGTGCCGCTGCCGATCACCGGGTGCCAGAACGAGGCGAGGGCGAACGCGAGCACGACCGGCGAAAGGAGCAGCGGGATGAACAGCACGAGTCCGAGCGCCACGGCCCGGTCGGGTCGGCGAACGATCGCGAAGCCGCTCACGACGCTCAAGAGGAGGGCGAGCAGCGCGGCGACGACGGCAAAGAAGAGCGTGTTGCCGACCGCCCCGACCGCGGAGACACCCAGATGGGCGGTCGTCGAGGAGGAGAAGAGCACCTCCCACGCGGTCCCGGCTCCATACCCACCGGTCGGCGCCACCGTCCGGTAGAGCACGGCGCTCAGTAGGGCGACCTCGGCCACCAGCACGAGAGCGGTCTCGCCCGCCAGGGCCCAGCTCACCGGCCGGTGCCAATCGACCGGCCGAGGGCCCGCGACCCGACGCCCTGGGTTCGCTCGGAGGCGGCTCACCAGACCAAGATAGAGAGCCGTGGGCAGCAACAGGAGGAGCACCATGGCGAACGCGAGAACCGCGGCCGCATTCGGCTGGAGGAACGTTTGGTCGAGGGCGTAGACCTGCGCCTCGAGCGTATAGCAGCGCGAGCTGGCTCCGCACAGGAGGAGCGGCGGCGCGAACGAAAGCGCCGAGAACAGGAAGGTGAGCAGCCCGCCCGCGGCGGCGCCCACGAGCGTCGGTCGTGCCCATACCTCGCGGTACGCGCGCGCCGGAGAACCTCCGAGCGTCGCGACCGTCTCCTCGAGCTCGACCGAGGCGGTCTCGCAGCCCGTGGCGGTGAGGAGGAGCACGATCGGGACGTTGAAGAACAGGTTCGCCGCGATGATCGCCGGAATGCCGCTCCCGAACCATCCGGACCACGGCAGGACCCCCGTCATCACCCCCGCGGGACCGAACAGGTCGAGGACTCCGAGGACGACCACGAGGCTCGGCAGCAGAAACGGCACCAGGAGCAGCGAGCGCAGCAGGGCGCGACCCGGCAAGCTCGACCGACCGACGAAAATGCCGGCCGGATAGCCGAGGGTAACGGCGAGCGCCGCGGAGATGCCCCCCTGCTCGAGCGAGTTGTCGAGCGAGCGGAGGTTGCGCGGGGCGGTCACGACCGAGAGGAATCCGCTCAGGCCACCAACGTGCACCCAGGCTCCCGCGAACAAGAGAGCCACGGGAAGCAGGGCGAACAGGGCGACGAACGCAATCACGGGGAGGAGGAATCCGGCCCCCTCCGTACGGGGGGGCATCGTCAACCTCCCGCGAGCGATTCCCACGTATCGAGCCAGCCGCCCGAGGCCGTCAGGTTCGCCGCCACCGACGCGGGCGTCGTGGCGTTGTTGAGCGCGACGACCTCCGAGGGGTCAATCGCCGCGGAGAAAACCGAAGGCAGCGGCACCGTCGCATTGGCCGGATACTCCCATTCGTTCTCGGGGATGTACGACTGGAATTGACCGCCGAGGATGAACTGCTCGAGCGCTTCCGCGAGGGCCGCGTGGCGGGAGCCGTGGACGACACCGACCCCGTAGATCGTTCGCCATCCGTACGCGGTACCGTTCCACCAGGAGACCGTCGAGTTGAGCGGGGTCGAGCCCGGGTTCGCCGCAGCGTACGCCGGGTCGGTAGAGTAGCTCACCACCAGCTGGTTCTGGCCCGAAGGAGTCCCGAACTCGCCGAAGGCGGTGGACCAGTCGGTCGCCGGGTTCGGATGCGGCTCGGCGAAGAAGTGCTGCCAGAACCCGGTCCAGCTTTCGTGGAGGACGCTCTCGTAGTATTCGATCTGCCAGACCAGGAACTCTTCACCGGTGATGTCGTAGATAGGGTTCTCAGTGAGGAGCTGCGTCGACCAGCTCGCGTTATCGACGAACTCGGGGAGGGTGGCGTGGGCGACCGCCCCGTCGGTCTGGTTGAAGAACCAGGGAGTGAAGTCGACCGCCAGAAGCCCGTATTCGTAGGGCACGACGCCGAGCTCGGGGTCGAGCTCCGTGACCAGCCACGGCGGGACGGACGCCAGTTCCGGGGGCGAGTACGGAACGAGCAGACCGAGCGATTCGGCCTCGGGCGCGGTGATCTCGTCCAGGCCGACGACCAGGTCCGCCGCCGGCAGTCCGTAATCCGAGGGCGACTCGAGGGCGCTTACGATGTTACCGGTCGGGCAGACCAGGTCGATGTGCACGCCGTGGGCCTGCTCGAACTCCCCGAGCAGCATCGAGAGGTCCGGGGCCCCGCCGCCACAGTTGCCGCTGAACAGGGCGGAGTACGTGTAGACGACCAGCGTCGTTCCGCCGGACGCGGCTCCCGAGGAGTAGTACTCGTAGACCCCGAAGCTCGCGACGACCACGACGAGGGCGACCGCGGCGGCGGCAAGGATGCGCCCGACCCGCCCGGGTCGGCGAATCCGGCGCGCCGTGGGCGCTGGCCCCGATGACGAAGGGAGCTCGCTCACATCCTCCGCGGTCCGGCGGAGAGTCCCCTTAGGTGGTGCATCGCGTTCCCTTCGCGGGCATTATCCCGTGCAGGTTCGTGGGGTCGACGGGGTTCCCCCCGTCCTCTCAGCCGGTGCCCAGCTCCCCCTGCCATCCGAAGCAGGACCTCGGTCGCCTTAAGTTTTCGGGGGTGCGTCGGGCGTCCGTATTATACGCGCGCTCGTCCTCCCTCGGCCGACCATAGGCTATGAGCGACCCCGTCGAGAAGCTCCGATTCGGTTCGGAGCTTGTGAAGCGCGGCTTCGCCCGCATGCAGCAGGGCGGAGTCATCATGGATGTGACCACCGCCGACCAGGCCGCTATCGCCGAAGAGGCCGGCGCGGTCGCGGTGATGGCCCTCGAGCGAGTCCCGGCCGATATCCGTGCGGCCGGCGGAGTCGCCCGGATGGCGGACCCGGTGAAGGTCCGCGAAATCAAGGAACGGGTCTCGATCCCTGTGATGGCCAAGTGCCGGATCGGGCACACCGCCGAGGCCCAGATTCTTCAGGCGCTCGCGGTCGACATGATCGACGAGTCGGAGGTGCTCACCCCGGCCGACCCGTTCCAGCACGTCGACAAGAAGGCGTTCAAGATCCCGTTCGTCTGCGGGGCCCGTAACCTCGGAGAGGCCCTCCGGAGAATCGAAGAGGGCGCCGCCATGATCCGCACCAAGGGCGAGGCCGGCACCGGCAACGTGGTGGAGGCGATCCGCCACATCCGCCAGATGCTGTTCGACGTCGCCGAGGTACAAAAGCTCCCGAAGAAGGATCTCGCCGGATGGGCGAAGAAGGAGCGGGTCTCCGAGGCGATCGTCAACGAGGTACGGAGCCTCGGTCGGCTCCCCGTCGTGAACTTCGCGGCCGGAGGCATTGCCACACCGGCGGATGCGGCGCTCTGCCGGCTGCTCGGCGTCGACGGTGTGTTTGTCGGGAGTGGGATTTTCAAGGCGCAGCACCCGATGAAGGTCGCTCGCGCCATCGTCGAGGCATCGCTCCACTACGACGACCCGGAGGTCCTCGCCCGCGTCTCGTCCGGTCTCGGCGAGGCGATGAAAGGCCTCGAGATCTCGACCCTGCCATCCGACGCCTTGCTCCAGACGCGCGAGTCCTCTCCGCTGACCGCGCCCGCGCCGCGCCACGTCGCACCGCCCGAGACGTGAGCCCGGAGTCGCGACGCCGGCGATGCGTCTAAAGTGGAGGGCGCCCTAGGGCGGCCCCGTGCGGATCGCCCAGGTCCTGCCGTTCTTCCACCCCCATGCGGGGGGGGTGGAGTCCCACGTTCGCGGGCTGGTGCGTGAGTTCACCCACCAGGGCCATGAGGTGACGATCGTCACTTCGCGCTACGACCGTAACCTCCCGGCCCAGGAGGAAATGGAGGGCTACCGGGTCTTGCGGAGCCGCACGTGGGGGATGCTGCTCGATACTCCCCTCGACATCGGGACCGGCTCGCTGGTTCGCTCGCTCGACGCGGACGTCTTCCACCTCCATTACCCTCCGCCCCTCACCTCGTACTTTGCGGCCCGAACGCTCTCGCGGACGAAAGCGCCGGTCTGCCTCACGTACCACTGCGACCTCTATCTGCCGAGCGCGGGGGGGCGGCTCCTCGCAGGACTCTATCAGCGAGTGTTCCTCCCCACGACGCTCGATCGCGCCCAGCGAATCATCGTGCACACGCGGAGCTACGGGGTCACCTCGGCCCCGCTCCGGGGGCGCGCAATGAGCGTCATCCCGTCCGCCGTAGACCTAGACCGGTTCCGTCCGGGTCTCGATGCGAGTCGCCTTCGCACGGACCTCCAGCTCGAAGGAAAACGCGTGATGGTGTTCACCGGGCGGCTGGTGCCGCACAAGGGCGTCGACGTGATTCTCGAGGCCCTCGCCCAGCTCCCCTCCGACGTGGTGCTCGTGGTGGTCGGCGCCGGACCCCGCCTTCCGAGCCTCGTGGGCCTCGCGCGTCGACTGGGGGTGGAGGAGCGGGTGCGATTCTGCCCGGCCGTTTCCGACGAGGAGCTTCCGCTATTTCTCGCGCTCGGGGACGTCTTTGTCTTTCCCTCGCAGAACCGGCTCGAGGGGTTCGGCCTCGTCGTCGCGGAGGCGATGGCGGCCGGCCTTCCGGTGGTCGTGGCCGATATGCCGGGCGTACGCGAGGTCATCGAGCCCGGCAAGGAAGGACTCCTGGCCGAGCCCCTCATCGCGAGCGACCTCGCGGCGAAGGTCCGGACCTTGCTCGACGACCCTCAGCTCGCGCGCAAGATGGGCCGGGCGGGTCGCGAGCGGGCGGAAGCGCTCTACGCGCTGCCGGTCGTGGTCCGCTCGCTCCTCAACCTGTACGAAGGCCTGCGCGCAACTGGTTGATCTGGACCTTCAAGCGCTCGGCTTCGCCCGCGGCTGCCTTCTTCCAGTCGGTGCCGGACGACGCGTAGAGGACGCTTCGCGAGGCGTTCACGAGCAGCGCGCGGCCGTGAGCGTCGACCCCCTCGCGGACGGCCGTGGCGAGGGAGCCGCCCTGGGCGCCGATGCCGGGAACAAGGATTGGAATGCCGTTCCCCAAGGTCGCACGGGCGGCATGGAAGGCGTCGGAGAACGTGGCGCCGAGCACGACCCCGACGTTGCCGTGCGTATGGGCGAGGCGCCGGACTTCCCCGACGACCGCGAGCCACAAGGGGCCCCGAGGCGTCGGAATCTCCTGGAAGTCGATGGCGCCCGGATTCGACGAATGGGCGACTACGAACACGCCGTGCGACGGGTCATCGAAGAACGGTTCGAGCGTTTCCCAACCGAGCCACGGCGTCATGGTGATCGCGTCGAACCCGAACTTGCCGAACGCCCCATCACGGACCATCCTCAGTGTGTTGGGGATGTCGTTCGCCTTGAGATCGAGAATGCGCAAACGGGTCGGTCCGATGCGCCGGGTCAAACGCTCGAGGAACGTGACTCCGGCGGGTCCATACTGGAGATACGCGCCGAGCTGCATCTTGTACGCCGCGGCATGACGGAAGGTGCCGCTGACGATGCCGTTCAAGAAGCGCTCCAGCTGGACCCGGGCCGGGAGCCGCCGAAGGGGCTTCGGCATGAGGGCGGGATCCGGGTCCAGTCCGACGCAAACGAGCGAGTCGCGCGCGGAGAGGATTCGGTCCACCTTCTGGACAAACTTCGGCGCCACGCTCCTCGAGTCAGGAATTTTGGGGGAAAAGGATTATGACCGGAGCGCGCGCCCCGACCAACGGAATCCATCGTCCAGCCTCCATGACCGGCCGCGCGCTTTTATCACCGAACGAAGTGCTGGCGCGTGCTCTCCCACCCATGAGCGCAGAACCCAGCACTCCGACCCCGGTGGAGACCCGACTACGGGACCTGCGGCCTACGTCCTCTCCGGTCGAGCTGGTCGCGCGCGTGGTCACGAGCGACCGCCGTGAGGTCACCCGCCGTTCGGACGGGAGCCGGCGGCCCGTGCTCTCCGGCCTGCTGAGCGATGGGACCGCCACCGTGCGTTTCACGTGGTGGGACCCCCCCCGCGAGGGCATCGAACGAGGCATCGTTCTCCGGGCGGTCGGAGCGGAAGTGCGGGAGTTCCGGGGTCGCGCCGAGGTGACGTTCGGGTGGAAGACCCGCGTCGGACCGGCCAGCCCCGCCGAGCTTCCGCCGGTGGACGCGGCGGAAGTTCCATTCCGCACCGTCCGTGACCTGCGTCCGGGAGACGAGGGCTTTCGCATCGAACTGCGGGTCGCGCGCATCACTCCGAAGAGCGTGACCGTGGGGACGGAGCGACGGGTCGTCCACGAGGGACTCGTCGCGGACCGCACCGGGTCCATTGCCCTCTCCTCCTGGAGCGACTTCGGACTCCGGGCCGGCGAGGCGGTGCGGATTGCCGGCGGCTATGTTCGTGCGTTCCGTGGACGGCCCCAGATCGTGCTCGACGAGCGCTCGATCGTCGTCCGCATCGAGGGCGCCGACCTCCCGGAACCGGCGCAGCTGCTCGCGTCGCCTCCCCGTTCGATCGCTGAGGTGGAGGATGAAGGGGGTGGCGAGGCCGTGGCAGTGGAGGGGCTCGTGGTCGGGTTGCTGCCCCCGAGCGGCATCGTGTTCCGCTGCCCGACGTGTCAGCGCACGGTTCGGAGCGGGATCTGTCGAGTGCACGGGCAGGTCGAGGGCCGGGCCGACCTTCGGGCCCGTATTGTGCTCGACGACGGAACGGGGGCCCTCACCATCAACGCGAACCGCGCCGACACGGAACGCCTATGGGGAGTCACTCTCGAGGAAGCGGAAGCTCGGTTGCGCAGCCAGCCGGACCCGACCCTCATCGAGGAGCAGATGCTCGAGTCGCTGCTCGGTCGCCGCCTCCGCGTCCGCGGAGCCGGGACCCGCGACGATTTTGGTGTGACGCTGACCCCCGAATCGATCGAACGGGTCGACATCGACCTCGATGCCGCGGCGGAAGAGCTTACGTTGCGCCTGGGCGGGAGTCGTTAGTGTCGCTCCGCGAGCCGGCCTGGCGAGTCACGGCCCGCGAGCTCGAGAGCTCCTTCGAGGAGGAAAAAGGCGAGGGCGAACGCCCGGCGACGTACCTCCTCTCCCCGTTCGGAGCCCGGATGAACCGCGTGCTGCTCGCGGGCAGCCTCTCCCCCGCGGAGTCGATCGGTCGAGACGAATCTCAGGCGTTTTGGCGCGCTCGTTTGAGCGACCCTACGGGCGCGGTTGCGGTCACGGCCGGGTCGTTCCAGCCTCGCGCGATGGCCCAGCTCCGCGCCGCGTCCGCGCCCCGGCCCGCGGTGGTGGTCGGCAAGGCCCATCTCTTCCGCGGGCGGGACGGTGTCGGCTACGTTTCGGTGCGGGCCGAGGCGGTACGGTCCGTCGCCGAGTCGGAGGAGCGAGCCTGCGTGGCCGACATCGTCCGGCAGACGCTCGACCGGCTCGACTTGCTCGAGCGGGTCGAAAAGGAACCCGGCATCACGGAAGCGGTCGTGCGCGAGCAAGGGCTTCCCCCCTCCTGGCTGCGGGCCGCACAGGAGTCGCTGCGTCGCTATCCGAACGTCGACCGTAGAGCGTTCCGGCAGGAGCTGGGGAGCGCGGTCCGCCGCGTCGCGGGTGAGAGCGGACCCTCGCGGGGAACCCTCCCGACTCCCGCGACCGTCACGGTGACCCGAGCCCCTCCTCCGCGACCCACCCCTCCCCCACCCTCCGCTGCCGAGCGGGCGGAAGAGTCGCTGTTCCTCGACCAACTCGACGAGATCGCCGACGTTTCGACCGATGGATATGCGGACCTCAAGGAGGTCCTGGCACGGGCGTCCGCCCAGGGGCTCGTCGCGGACCGGGCGGAAGCGGTCCTCAACCGTCTCGAGGAAGAGGGCGTCATCGAAGAGCCGATCGTCGGGAAGCTCCGACGCGCCTAGCGGACCCCCTCCCCGAGGGTTTATATCGGGGTCCTCTTCGGGGGCGGGGGAATGAGGAACACCTGTCTCTCCGAATCGATGACGAGACCAGCGACCAGCTGACCCCCACTTTCTCTCCAGAGTGACCGATGGCGAAGGAACGACCCCCATCCCGCATCCTGCTCGTGGTGCTCATCGTGGTGGTCGTCGTCGTCGCCGGGGTCGGCGCAACGCTGCTCTACGAGTACAACAAGCCGAAGGCCCCCCCGACCATCCTTACGGTCGCGAACGGGGACAACGTGACGGTGAACTACATCGGCGAGTTCGGGAGCGGACCCCAAACCGGCCGGGTCTTCGACACTTCGATCTACTCGGCAGCGTCGAACAACCTGACCTATCCGAAGTCGCTCGAGTACAGCCCGCGCGCTTCCCTCAGCGCGTACATTCCGCTCGCCGTCCACGTCGGGGCCAACACGCCCGCGAGCGGTTACACGGTGGGCAATCTGACGTTCAACTCGGTCGTGACCGGTTTCTGGCAAGGCCTGATCGGGCTGCCGGGCAACCAGTCCCATATGATCGTCGTGCCGCCCAACCTCGGCTACGGGCCCGCCAACCAGAGCTGCATCCGCTCCGCCCCGATGGTCTTCACCGTCCCGGTGCTGACGACCGTCCCGCTCTCTCAGTTCGCCTCCCTCTACCCGAATGGGACCGCGAGCGTCGGGGATGTGTTCCCGGACCCAACGTACGGCTGGAACGACACCGTCTTCTCCGTGAACACGACCACGGTCGCGCTGCTCGGGTCCACCAGCGTCGGGGCCAAGAGCTCGCCGGAGGGGTTGCCGTTCGTGGTGTCGGCGCTCAACGCGACCACGATCACGCTCTCGAGCCTGCTCGGCCCCACGAACGCGGGGCTCGTGCTCGGTCACGCGAAGGGCAGCGGACTCTGCGGCCAGACGCAGTTCATCGTCTCGGCGGTCGACCTGTCGACCGGCACTCTCTCCGAGAACTTCAACCCCGAGATCCAGGGCGAAACCCTCGACTTCATCGTTACGGTGGTCGACATCTTCCCGGCGTGAGCGGGCGCCCGGTCGGCGCTAGAGCGTAACCTTGCCGCGCTTCAGCAGTTCCTCTAGGTGCGCCTCGGCGGTCGCCGCGAGGAGGTCCTCGGTCGGCGGACCGCGGGTGTGCGAATACGCCCGCAGCATCCGCCGGGCCTGCTCCCGCCGCGATCGGCTTCTCGCGACCAACTGCCGCGCCTCGCGGTCGAGGGCGTCCATCTCGCGGCCGAGGGCATCGATTTGAGCGACCAGCTCCGCCCGGGCCTTGCCCTTCTCGCGGAGGGTCGCGATGAGCCCTCCCGCCACTTCGAGCTTCTCCCGGACCGCCACCATTTTCGAGTCGCGCTCGGCCTTCGCGGCCGTGAGCTCCTTGCCTCGCTCGGCGAACTCCTCCCGGGCGGCCGCGAGGGCGGCCTCGGCGTCCTTGAGCTTCTGCTGATGGGAGGCCACGACGGCGGTGCGAGCTTCCGCCTGCTTGAGCTCCTGCGAGCGCTGGCGGAGCAGCGCGATCAGGGCGTTTTCCTCGTCGATCGGCAACGCGCGAGTCTGTTGGCGGAGCTCGAGCTCCGCGATCTCTTTGCGAATCTGCTCCGGCCGGACCCGCTCGCCCGGCGCGAACGATAGCCGGGCCTCCCGGACCTGGACGACGGCGTCCTCGACCTTCTTGCGGGCCGCCTCTCGGGCCGACCTCAGCTCGGCGATCCGACGACCGAGGGCGTGATGCTCTTCGTAGAGGCGCTCCACCTCCGTCTGCGGCTCGAGGCGCCGGTCGTAGACTGCCTTCTGCTCGGACGCGATCTTGCGGACCTGTTGGATGAAATCCTCGCGCCGGTCGAAGAGGGAGCGAAGCTTCGTGTCGAGCGAGCGAAGCCGGTCCCGGTCGTCCCGGTCCTCGCGCTCCTCCTGGTCGGAGAGCAGGGCCCTCGGTGGCACGTCCCGGCGAGGAGAAGGGGTTCTCAAAAGCCCTTCTCTCGCCGCAGCTTGCGCCGGGGACGCGTTCGGGCGCCCTCGGGAGAAGGAGACGACCCGCCGGCCCCGCCGACGGCCGTCCCCGGCCGTTCCGCGAAGTGCTGCGCCACGAACAGCGCGGCGGGGACCGCCGCGTCGATGTTCACGACCGCGAGCGGGGCGCATGATTGAAGCATCGCATTCAGGGCGGCTTCTCCTCGGCCGCCCCGGCCGTAGCCGATCGACGTGGGTACCGCAACGACGGGAGCACGTACCAAGCCCGCGACCACCGTGGGCAATGCGCCTTCACGGCCCGCGAAGACGAGATAGACCTCCGGCCGCCGCGCCTCGAGCCGGTGGATCGCGCTAAGGAGGCGGTGAAGCCCCGCGACGCCGACGTCGTACTGTCGCACCACGCGGACCCCGAGCTCGCGGAGGACCGTCCGGGCTTCTTCCGCGAGCGGAACGTCGCCCGTTCCGGCGGTGATGACCGCCGCGAGACCGTTCCGGTAGCGAGGGCCGAGAGGTCCGGGGAGTCGGACGAGACGACCCTGGGCGAGAAATCGCAGGCGCCGGGCGCGACCGGACCGGGGCCGCCACGAGCGCATCGCCCGTAGTTGTTCGGCTGAGGGGCGGGAGACGAGCGCACCGAGGCCCCGGGCCGCGAGCGCTTCGAGGATGCCGATTAGGTGGTCGACGCTCTTCCCCTCCCCGAGGATGACCTCCGGAACCCCGACCCGTCGCGCCCGGTCGCGGTCGAGCTTTGCGAAATGCCGGACCCGAAGAGCCCTCGGGTCTTGGCCTCGCGGCGGGCGCGAACGCTTCGCGGCCATGACGCCGACCACCCAAGCGCTGATATAGCGGATTCCGGTGGTCCGCCCGTCTCGCAAAGCATGGCGGATTTTTCGCTGACCCCCGAGCAGGAGAGTCTGCGGGACTTGGCCCGGAAGTTCGCTCGGACCGAGATGGCGCCCCATGCCGCGGAGTGCGACCGGTTGCCCCGGTTCCCCGAGGAGATCTATCGAAAGGCGTACGACCTCGGGCTGATGAACCTCAATGTCCCCGCCGAGTACGGCGGGAGTGGGCTCGGCCTGTTCGACCAGTGCCTCATCGTCGAAGAGCTCGCCTATGCGTGCGGGGGGATGACCACCTCCACGATCGCGAACTGCCTCGCCCTCGAACCCATCTTACTGGACGGCTCGCCCGAGCAGAAAGAGCGGTTTTTGAAGCCGTTCTGTGCCGACTATCACCTCGCCGCGTTCGCGCTGACCGAGCCGTCCGGCGGTTCCGATGCTGGGTCGGTACGAACCCTGGCGCGCAAGGACGGGAACGACTACATCCTCTCGGGAGAGAAGTGCTTCATCTCGAACGCCCCGCACGCGTCGCTCTTCACCGTCTTCGCGACGGTGGACCCGAAGCTTCGTCACAAGGGAGTGACGGCGTTCGCCGTCCCACGGGTCGCCGAGGGGGTGTCGGTGGGCCCGGACGAGGAAAAGATGGGCCACCGCGCCTCCTCCACATCGACCATCCGGTTCGACGGGGTCCGAGTTCCCGCGGCGGACCGGCTGGGGCCGGAAGGGAACGGATTCTCGCTCGCCATGCGTACCCTCGACCAGACGCGGACCCCCATCGGTGCGCTCGCGACGGGTATCGCCCAAGCGGCCCTCGACCACGCGGCCTCCTACTCGCTGAAACGTGAGACGTTCGGAAAACCGATTGCCGAACACCAGGCGATTCAAATCAAGCTCGCGAACATGGTCCAAGCGATTCATGCCGCTCGGCTCCTCACCTGGCGTGCGGCGTGGACGATCGACCGGGGCCAGAAGGGGACGCTCGAGTCTTCCATCGCAAAGTGCTACGCCTCCGACACGGCATTCGCCGTGGCCAACGAGGCGATCCAAATCTTCGGAGGGTATGGTTACATGCGGGAGTATCCGGTCGAGAAGCTTCTGCGGGACGCCAAGCTGACCCAGATCTACGAGGGCGCGAACGAGATCCAACGGACCGTCATCGCCCGCGAGCTTCTGCGGGGTTACTCCTAGGCCGGAGGCGCCCCATGGAAATTGTCGTCTGTGTGAAACCGGTCCCGGACCCCGAGACGCGGCTTCGAAGCTCGCCGGACGGCACCACGCTCGACATCGAGGCCGTGAAATTCGTCCTCGCGGGCTACGATGAGTCCGCGGTCGAACAAGCCCTTCTCCTCAAGGAAGCGACCCCCGGCTCGAAGGTCCACGTCGTCTCGGCCGGGCCCCCTCCGCGCACCGAAGAAGTGCTGCGGGCCTCGCTCGCGCTCGGCTGCGACAGCGCCACGTGGGTCGAGATGCCCCCGGGAGCTGCGCTCGACCCAACCACGGCGGCCCGCTCGCTCGCCCGTGGGGTCGCGGCCCTGCCGCACGACCTCGTCCTCGTGGGTAAGCAGGCCGGCGACGACGAGGCGGGTGTGGTGGGAGCGGCGCTCGCCGAACTCCTCGGAGTGCCGGATTTCAGTGCCGTGGTGGACCTCCGCTGGGACGCCGCCGCCTCTCGGCTTCGGTTTCAACGGTCGACCGACCTCGGCACCGAAGTCTGGGAAGCGCCGCTGCCGTGCGTGGTCGCCCTCCAGCAGGCCTGGAACGACCCCCGAACCGCGAAACTTCCGGCGATCCTCAAGTCCCGCAAACAGCCCATCACCAAAGTGGCGGCCGAGCCCGCGCCGGCCGGAGCGGGAGCGAGCCGGCCGGCAAAGTTCGAGCTCCCGCCCCCCCGAACCGGCGCGAAACTGATCGATTTCAAAACCCCCGAGGAGGCCGCCCAAAAGCTCGTCAAGGCGCTCCAGGAGGAGGCGAAGGTCTTCCCATGAGCGCACCGGTACTGGTGGTCGGCGAGCTTCACGACGGTGGGCTCTCGGACGCGACGAAGGAGGCGGTCGGCGTCGCTCTCGGTCTGACGAGTTCGGAGAACATCGTAGGCTTCATCGCGGGCCCGTCGGCGGGGTCGGCCAGCGCGGCGTTCGGAAAGCTCGGGGTCGGTCGGGTGTTTGCCGCCGATGACCCTCGCCTCGATGGGGCGGTCACCGCCGTGGTCGCTCATCTGGTCGCCGCCGTCGCAGAGTCGACCTCCGCGGGGGTGGTGCTGGCCGGCGGCACCGGCGTGGGACGAGACCTCGTCGCCCGCCTCGCTGTGCGCTGGAACGCGGCCGTCGCCACCGGGGTCACGGGCATCGTGCGGTCGGGGGATGCGCTCGAGGTTCGCCGGCCGGTCTTCGGCGGCCGAGCCACCGAAACCCGGAAGCTCGAAGGGCCTCGCGCGGCGGTCGCGCTTCGCCCGCACGCCTTTACGCCCGCTCCCGACGGCAGCGCCACTCCGAGCGTGACATCGGTTCCGCTCGATGCCGTGCCGAGGGCGCTGTGGAGCCCGAAGCGTACCCGGGTCGAGACGACGCCGCGGGGAGCCGGCCCCAGCCTTGCGGATGCGTCGATCGTGGTCTCGGGCGGCCGGGGCGTGCGGGCCGCGGAAAACTTCCACCTCATCGAGGAGCTCGCGGCCTCCCTGGGAGCGGGGGTCGGGGCATCCCGCGCGGTGACCGATGCCGGTTGGCGGCCCGCGAACTTCCAGGTCGGCCAGACGGGGCGCACCATCTCCCCCCAGCTCTACGTCGCCGTGGGGATCTCGGGCGCAATCCAACACCTCGTCGGGATGGTGAGCTCCCGGGTGATCGTCGCGATCAACTCGGACGCATCGGCCCCGATTTTCAAGGTCGCGGATTACGGGATCGTGGGCGACCTTTTCCAGATCGTCCCGGCCCTGACGCAGGAGATCAAGCGGGTCCGAGGGCTCTAGGGCCGGGGCGGCCGTCTATAGGTCGAACGCGATTTCGATGCCGTCCCGGATCAACGTCGTCACCTTGATCCCGGCGGCCTTCTGCACGGCCATGAGGACCTGGCGCGCCGAGCGCTTCGGCGAGCCGGCATCGGCCATCATCGAACGAAGTAGCTCGCTCGCGAACCTCGGGTAGAGGGTGTAGATCCGCGGATTCCACTTGACCCGGTCGAGCCGGGCGAAATCCCGGAAGTCCGGGAGAATCCCCGTGTCTTCCAGCCTTCGGTCGTACTCGGCAAGACGCGCGGCGGATGCATCCCCGGCTGCCTTGGCGTCGAGCGCCGTCTCCGCCGCTTCGAGACCCGAACGGATGGCGTAATTCATCCCCTGGATCGTGATTCCGTTCGAAAAGACGAAACCGGCCGCGTCTCCCGCCACCATCCATCCGTCGCCGTGGAAGGCGGCGGGGCGACTCGCCCAACCCGAGGGCACCAGCTTCGCACCGTACTCGACGAGCTCCGCGCCCTTCAATCGTCGGGCGATCGCAGGATGCAGCTTGAACCGCTCGATGAGCTCTTGCGAATAGGCGTTCTGTCCATAAAGCGAGTCGATCCGCAGGATGATTCCCAGCGAGACGGTGTCGCGATTCGTGTAGAGAAACCCCCCACCCATCACCCCGGGCGGGAAGAATCCGGCGACCCACTCCTCGGTGTGGCCCTGGTTGGGCCCCACCCCGAAGCGGTCCTCGATCACGGTCGGGTCGAGTCGGAACACCTCCTTGATGCCGAGCTCGGTCGCTTCGGGCGACAGGTGGGGACTCGGGCGGATCGGCGTGCCGAGCGCGAGCCGCGAATTCGCGCCGTCCGCGAGGATCGTCACCGGGGCGGTCATCGTCTCGCCACCTTGCACGATTCCATGGACACGGGAACCTTCCCAGTTCAATCGGTCGACCGGGACGGAGGCGACCACGGTGGCGCCGGCCGCCTCGGCTTTCTCGGCGAGCCAGCGGTCGGTCCGAGAACGCAGGACCGTGTGGGCGGCATACGGCTCGGAGCCCCAACTACCTTCCTCGAGGTCGAACGAGACGGCGCTCTCGGGCGTCAGGATGCCGAAGCGCTTACGGACGAGGTGACGCTCGACCGGCATCTCGCGCCACCAGTTCGGCAGGATGCGCGCGAGGTCGTTCCCCCACAGGAGGCCGCCCGAGAGGTTCTTGGTGCCGGTCTCGGCGCCACGCTCGACCAGGAGGACGTTGGCCCCCCCTTGCGCCATCCGTATCGCCGCCGGGGCGCCCGCCATTCCGGCGCCGACCACAATCACGTCAAAATCGTCGGGCATGACCCCCGGGCGGACGGGGCCGAGTCGATTTAAAGTGCCCGTCCGGGGTCGCGCTAGCGCCCGGGTCCGGCCCACTGGACCGGACCGGTCGTGGTCTGCTGGTTGATCGTAGCGTTCTCGATCAGCTTCTGGAACCGGAACGGTCTCGGGATCCCTTGCCAGTCCTCGTTGCCGAGGCGGCTTCCGCCCTCGGAGCTGACCCGCACGGTGCCGTACCCCAGAATCCTCTCCCCGAACGTCTGGCGGACGTCCACGCCCCGTACCTGGTTCACGGGAATCTCGTCGAAGTCCTTGCCGAGGATGCCCCGCTGCACGATCACACGGCGCGAGGTGACCGCGTAGACCGTCGTAATCCAACGGAAGTAACGGATGAGGAGCCAGAGAAGCCCCAGGAGGAACAGCAGGAGCCAGAAGTAGGCCAGGTACCGCTGGACATCCGCGGAGAGGTAATTCGAGAGCGTGAGCCACGTCCGACCATCGGCCCAAACGGTGGGGACCGACGAGCTGATCGCCGGGGCCGAGACGAGCGCGAGGAATCCGGAGATGACCGTCCACAGCACGGGTCCGGGAAAGTAGAACAGCTTCGTGGCGCGGGTCTCCTCGAGCAACGCCTCCTGGTCGGCGAGAAACGTCGCCTTGAGGAGCTTCGGCATCGTGCGCACCGTCGCCGACATAGGGGCAATCGCGCCCGGCATGGAGCCGTGCGAGAGATAAAGGCTCGGCCGGAACGGCGGTTCGGTTCCGTGCTTATATGGCCCGGTCTATCGGGGCCGTCGATGGGCATCACCGACTGTCACGTCCACATCAATCCGATCTGGGAGATGCGACCCGAAGCGGCGCGCATCCTCGCCACGATCGACCCGCCGCCGGCGCACTACGTTCGCCACCCGGAGGAGTTCCTGCGCTACCTCGACCGGGTGGGGGTCGAGCGGGCCGTATTGGTCAACTACGTCGCCCCGGAGGTGATCGGCTACACCGAGGCGACGAACGATTTCGTCGCGGAGTACGTTCGAGCGGACCCGGAGCGGCTCATCGCGGTGGGCGGGATCCGCCCGGACCATCCGGACCCGGAGCGTGAGGTCGCCCACCTATCGAGAGACCTCGGGATCCGCGGTCTCAAGCTCCACCCGCCGCATCAGATGTTCCGGCCGAACGCATACGTGGACGGGGGGCTTCCGAGTCTCCGGGCGCTGTACGAAGCCTGCTCCCGTCACCGCCTCCCGGTCATCTTCCACACCGGAACGAGCGTGTTCCCGGGGGCTCGCAACCGCTTCGCCGACCCGATGACCCTCGACGACGTCGCGGTCGATTTCCCGGACCTCACGATCGTGCTCGCCCACGGCGGCCGACCGCTCTGGACGGAGGCGGCCATGTTCCTCGCCCGACGCTTCCCCAACGTCTGGCTCGATGTGTCGGGGACACCCCCCGGTCGTCTTCTCGAGTATTTCCCGCGCCTCGCGCGATTGGCCGACAAGGTGCTCTTCGGCACCGATTGGCCCGGGCCCGGGGTCCGGGATATCGGCGCGAACCTGGAGGCGTTCCGGGGACTCCCGATATCCGCCGACGACCAGCGCCGCATCCTCGAGGAGAATCCGCTCCGCGTGTTTCCCCGACGGACGCCCTCTTGAAATAGTGGGGCCGAATCCCACGGTCGTGCCCGACACCCCTGAGCCTCCCGAGGAGGCCGCGCCGCCTCCGGCCGAGGAGGAACCGGCGCCGACCATCGAGGTCGTGGAGGGTGGTGAGGAGGTGGGACGCCTTCCGCTTCCTCGGCGCAACCGCGGCGAAGTGTTCGGCATCGCGAGCCAATTGCTCGGCGCGGCCCGGATTCGGGTGATGTGCGAGGACAACGTCTCGCGGATGGGTCGCATCACCGGGAAGATGAAGAAGAAGATGTGGATCCGCGAGGGCGACCTATTGGTCGTACGTCCCTGGGGATTCCAAGAGGGGAAGGCAGACATCCTCTTCCGGTACAGCCGGACCCAGTCGCAGTACCTTTCCCGGAAGAACCTCCTTCCCACCTCGGTAAACATCTTCCAGACGGCGGAGTCCCCCTCAACGGCCTAGGGACGGAAGGATGTGGGCCTCCTCCCGCCGTCCGCTCTCTTCCGTCGAGATGGCGGTCGTCGAGCAGAACTCGGTGGCGCTCGGGGTGACCCTGGACGCGCTGATGGAAAATGCGGGCCGCGCCACCGCCGAGGAGGCGACCCGCCACCTTCCCTCGCCGCCGGCCCGGGTGGCGGTGGTGGCGGGACCCGGGAACAATGGCGGGGACGGCACGTGCGCCGCGTACTACCTACTCCAGTGGGGCTACTCTCCGGAGATCTGGCTCACTCACCCGCCCGTCGAAATCCGATCGCGGGCCGCCCAGCGCTGCTTCGACCGGGTGAAAAACCGGGTACCCGTGCGGGTCGGCAATCCCCGACCCGAAGATCTCGCCACCATGCCGCTCGTGATCGACGCCCTACTCGGCACCGGCCAGGCCGGCCGGCTCCGTTCGCCCACCCGCGACGCGGTCGCCGCGATCCGGGGGAGCGGCGCTCCCGTGTTGTCGGTGGACGTCCCGACCGGCGTCCTCGACCCGGAGGGAGTGCGCCCATCGTGGACGGTGACGTTCACCATCCCGAAGGAAGCGATGGAGGCGGATCGCGTCGGCGAGCTCGTCGTCCGGGACATCGGCATGCCCCCGAACGCCTGGCGGCAGACCGGTCCGGGGGAATTCCATTTCTTCCCGCTCCCTCGGGAACCCCGGGGTCGCAACGGTCGGTTGGTGATCGTGGGCGGGGGGCCGTACACCGGGGCGCCGGCCCTCACCGGGCTCGCCGCGATGCGCGCTGGGGCGGAACGCGCGACCGTGGTGACGCCCGAGGTCGCGGCCGGAGCGGTCCGCGCCTCGAGTCCCAACTTGATCGTCCGCGCCGTCGGCTCGGACCGGTTCCGGCCTACCGATGTTCCCGAGATCCTCGACCTTGTCCGTTCCGCCCCGCCGCGGGCCATCGTGCTCGGCATGGGCGCGGGCGCCCACCCCGAGACCCTCGAAGCGCTCCGCGCCGTCGTGGAAGCCCTGGCGCCGGAACTCCCGATGGTGGTCGATGCGGACGGGCTGGCCGCGCTCGCGTCGATCCCGGTGGCCGAGACGTCAACGCCCCGCTGGACCGGCCTCATCGCGACGCCGAATGCCGGAGAGTTCGAGCGCGTTTTCCACGGACCCGCCTCCGGCTCCTTCGAGGAACGTAGCGCGGTCGCCGAGACAGTCGCCCGGGAGCGGCAGATCACGCTCGTCGTGAAAGGCTCGCCCGACATCCTCACCGACGGCGAGAGCACGGTCGGGAACCACCACCACCACCTGGCGATGACGGTCGGCGGTGTCGGCGACGTGCTGGGGGGCGTTCTCGGAAGCCTGCTCGCCCAAGGGGTCCGTCCGCTGCATGCGGCCCGGCTGGCGACCTACTGGACCGGGGAGGCGGGGCTACGGGCGGCCGGCCACCGTGGCTTCGGCGTCCTCGCCACGGACATCGTGGACGAGCTCCCCGCGGCGCTGGTCGCCGGGTTGCAACGGGTCGAGCGCGCGACCTGACCGGAAGGGGTCAGGCGTACCGAACTCGACCCCGGATGACTTTCGCGCGGGCCCGAACGTCCTTGGCTCCGTCCGGGTTGCCCGCGCCGTAGCCTTCGTGGAACGCGCGAACGAGCGCATCCGACCGCGCGCTCAACGCCTTTAGGTCCTCTTCGACGAGGTGGAGGTCGATCCCGAGTTCCTCGAGGCCCGGGCTCCGGGTGCCCATCGATAGGTCGAGGAACGCGGGGGGACCGCGCGGTCCCTCGGGGAACAGCACGTTCGAGCTCGTGAGGTCGCCGTGAGCGATCGAGCCCGCGTGCAACCGGCCGAGGGCGTGGCCGAACGAACGGACCGCGACGGGAACATCGTCCGGCGGAACATCGGGGTCTTCGAGGATCTGGCGGAGGGTCGGTCCGGGCAGCTCCTCGATCGTGAGTCGGTGCCGCACCAAGTCGACGTCGTAGACGAGCGGGGTGCGCACGCCGAGCCGACGGGCGTCCACGAGCAACCGCGCTTCATTGCGGGTCCTCTCCCGGCGGATCCGCTCGTCGAGCGCTTTCGGTCGATACGTCTTGAGGTCCCGCACCTTGAGGAGCGCTGGAAACCCCCACCAATCGACGCGCCGCAGCGAGGCCTCGGCCCCGCGCGACACCTCCGGGCCTTCGGCGGCAGGTTCGGCGCTCATGGTCGTCCGACGCCCTAACGTCCCTTCCGCGCCGCGACGCTTCGGACGATCGCCTCGCGCGCGAGGCGCGCGGCCAGGAGGCTCGTGTTCCCCGTATCGTAGTGGGGACTCACCTCCATGATGTCGAGCCCGGCGAGCCGCGGGGCGGCCTCGCCGATGATGAACTTCACGTCCCTCGGGGTGAGGCCGAACGGCTCGGGGGTACCGGTGCCCCCCGCATACGCGGGGTCGATCGCGTCGATATCGAGCGAAATGTAGAGACGCTCGGTCTTGAGCATGTTCAGGGCCTGGTGGACCGCCGACGCGATTCCGTCGCGGGCGATCTCTGCGGCCGTGACATAGGACATGCCGATCGAGCAATTGTCGTCCATCTCCTCCCGCGACACGGAACGGACGCCGAGGACCACGATGTTGCGGGGCCCGACTTTCTCGAGGATCCGGCGGGAGGAGCAACCATGGCTCCGGCGGTCCCCGAGGTAGCTCGAACGGAAGTCCATGTGAGCATCGAGGTAGAGGACCCCTACGCTCGCGGCGGAGTCGGGATACGCCTCGACGACCGGCGGCGAGCAGGCATGATCCCCGCCGATGACGATCGGCACCTTCCCCGCCGCGTAGATCGGCCGAATCTCCTCCCGCACGGAGCGGGCCATGTCTTCCGAGCTCCCGAACTCTTCGGTGTTACCGAGGTCGTGGACCGGCACCTCCGCCAGGTCGACCCCCGTCTCGAGGTCGTACGACTCGAAGTTCCACGAATGCTGTCGAATCGAATCGGGGCCGAACCGTGCTCCCGGTCGGAACGAGGTCGTCCGGTCGAACGGAACTCCCACGATGACGAACTCGGCCTCTTCGAACGAGGCGTTCGCGTCCGCGAACGTGGTGGGGCGATGCACGCCGGGCGGACGGCGGTGCTCTATTTGACAGTGCCTTCGTCCGCGCGGCTACCCCGCACCGGCCTCCGTGCGCCGGCCCGCGAGGCGGGCCCGGATGCCCATCTCCCCGTAGAGGAACTCCATCACGATGAGCGAGATTACGGTCGTGCCGATCGCCATGGCGAAGAGGCCGAGGTACCCGTAGAGGACGATGGCGAGCGCTCCGACCGCGGGTCCGAGGCTCCAGAGCGACGAGTTGATCAGGTTGAACACGCCGAGATATTCGGCCCGCTGGTCCGGCGGAGCGGTGCGAGCGACCCAGGCCGTCATGCCCGGACCTAGGAAGGAAAGACCGGCGTTGCGTACGGCCTGCGCGGGGACCACCTCGGTCCACGACGTGGAGAAGATGAAGATCCCATACGAGGCGAGCGTCAGCACGGTGCCGTACCAGATACCCCGAATCTCCCCGTAGCGGTCGATCCATCGGCCGAGCGGCACCCCCGTCAGCGCACCGGTGACGAGCCCAGCGATCGCGACGATCGCCACCTCGAACGAGTTCGCCCCCAGGGACGCGGCGAGGAACCCGTAGAACGTGGCGACCGCACCCGACCCGATCGCTCGGATCGACACGGCGAAGGAGAACGTCACCACGTTGCGCATCTCGCGGATCGGCCGGCGCGTCGTCTGCGCCGGGACGCGGACGTCGGGTACGATGAGGATGACGACGGAGACGGTCCCGATCATCATCACGACGACGAACGGGAACAGCGCCCCGAGCCCGTACCAGTAGGTCACGAGGCCGGCGAGGACGAAACCAGCGACGGCTCCCGCGTTCGACGTGGCATTCAGGAGTCCGTAGCCCTCCCCCCGCTCCGACAGCTGCGTCACGTCGGCGACGAAGGCGTTGTACGCGGGGCTCCCAATGGCGAGCACGAGCTCCGCCGCGATGAACAAGACCCCGGCTAGCACCCACCCCGGAGCGAAAACGATCGCGAGGAAGAGCGGGAACGCCGAGGCCTCCCCCACGACGAGGAAAAGCTTGCGTCGGCCCGACCGGTCGGAGAGCCTCCCCATCCACGGGCCGATGAAGCTCGCGGGGAGCCAGGCGAGGGTCAGGATCGTGAGCGCCACCGGGAGCGAGGCGCCCTTGACCTCGACGAGGTAGAGCGGCAGGAAGACGATGAAGAGCCCTCCCCGGTTGCTCGCGAGGAGCGAGTACAGCGAGAGCGAGAGCAGTTCCCGCGAGGGCATGAGTGCTTTACTTCGGGTGATTACTTACCGTTGAGCGTCAGAACGAACGGACTCAACGCGGGCCGCGACACGACCCCTTATGACCTCGGACATTGTTGACCGCGCGGCGATTGCTTCTATGCCCGAAGCCGAGCTAGTCGTTCGAAAGAATGACGAAGAAGGGGTCGAAATCGTGACCCTGAAGAACCCCCCCGTGAACGCGTTGTCGACTACCCTGCTCGCGGGACTCTCCCACCAGGTCGAGGAGATCTCGCACGACCCGAAGGTGCGCGCCGTGGTGTTGACCGGGGACGGCCAGTATTTCAGTGCCGGCGCCGACCTCAAGGAGATGGCGACGATGGACCTCGCGACCGCTCCGGATGTCGTTCGCAAGGGCCACGAGCTGTTCCACCGGATCTCGACGTTGCGCCCCCCCGTGATCGCGGCGATCAACGGGCTCGCGCTCGGCGGCGGCCTCGAACTCGCGCTCTCCTGCGACCTCCGAATTGCGGGCGAGTCGGCGAAGCTCGGGGCGCCCGAGGTGAACTACGGCCTGATGCCCGCCTACGGGGGAACCCAGCGGCTCCCGCGGCTCATCGGCGTGCCCAAGGCGAAGGAGCTGATCTTCACCGGGTCGATGATCTCCGCCGCCGAGGCGCTCCGTATCGGGCTCGTCAACAAGACGGTGCCCGCCGGTCAAGAGCTCCGAGCGGCGCGGGACCTGGCCCACACGATCGCGCAGCGGGCCCCGAAAGCGGTCCAAGCGGCGAAGCGAGCCATCGCGGAAGGCCTCCAGCTGCCGCTCGCGCAGGGGATCGAGGGCGAGACGAAACTGTTCGAGTCCGAGGTCCTCTCCAGCAACGACCTCGGCGAGGGAATTCTCGCGTTCGTCGAGCGGCGGCCCCCGAAGTTCAAGGGAGAGTGAACGGCTGTGGCGATCGAGTTCGAGTTCACCGCCGACCAGGAGGCGTTCCGTTCCGCCGCCCGGGCGTTCGTCCAGAAGGAGATTGCGCCGGTGGTGGACGAGATGGACGACAAGGAGGAGTTCCCCGAGAAGTCCGTCCGACGGATGCGGGAGGAAGGATACTTCGGCATCCCGGTGCCCGAGGAATACGGGGGCCTAGGTCTCGGCAAGGTCGGCTACTGCATCTTCCTCGAGGAACTCGGGAAGGTTGACGCCTCCCATAGTGCCATCGTCGCGGCACACACTTCGCTCGGCGGGTCGCCGATCCTCTACTACGGCACGGAGGAGCAGAAGCAGCGGTGGCTCGTCCCGGCGTCGAAAGGAGAGAAGTTGCTCGCGTTCAGCCTCACCGAACCCGGGTCCGGGAGCGACTCCGGGGCGGTGCAGACCACCGCGGTGAAGGACGGGAACGACTGGGTGGTCAACGGTAACAAGATCTACGTCACGAACGGGCGCGAGGCGGACACCATCGTCGTGCTCGCGGGCAACGACGTGAAGCTGGGCCCGAGCGGCGGGGTCACGGCGTTCCTCATCGACACCAAACTCCCCGGATTCTCCATCGGGCGGTGCGAGAAGAAGATGGGACTCCACGGCACCTCGACGGCCGAGCTGATCCTCGACCATGTTAGGCTCGGCCCAGAGTGCGTTCTCGGGGAGGTGGGCAAGGGATTCCACGTCGCGATGACCGCGCTCGATGTCGGACGCGTTTCGCTCGGCGCCGCGTCCCTCGGCGGCATGCAGGGGGCGTGCAATCAGGCGATGGAGTTCGCGAAGAACCGCACCCAGTTCGGCCTTCCGATCAGCGAGTACGAGGTGATCCAGTTCAAGCTCGCGGACATGGCGATGAAGGTCCACGCGCTCCGTCTCATGGTCTACCACGCGGCGGCCCATCAGGAGCGCATGGGGACCGACCCCAAGGCGTGGAGCCGACTCGAACGCTACAACAAGACGCGGGAAGCCGCGATCGTGAAGTGCCTTGGCTCGGAATGGGCGAGCGAAGTGATCGACGACGCGCTCCAAATCCACGGCGGGATCGGCTACATCCGCGGGACCCCGATCGAACGGGCGTACCGGGACGCGCGAATCTCCGAGATCTTCGAGGGAACGAACGAGATCCAACGCGTCGTGGTCTCGCGCGACATCCTGGGGCGGGGGCTCTAGGTCGGAACCGAAGCTTCCCGCCGGTCACGCCTTCGCGGCCCGGCGGGGCGGCAGCTTGGCGGCCTCCTCACGCAGGACCCGACGCAACACCTTCTGGACGCCGGTGCGCGGTAGAGCATCCCGGAACTCGATGCGCCGGGGCGCCTTGTAGTGCGCGATCCGCTCCTTCACGAACGCGATCAGCTCCTCCTCGGTGACGGTCGACCCCGGCTTCTTCACGACGAACGCGACCACGACCTCCCCGTGTTCGGGGTCCGGTGCTCCCACCGCCGCGGCGTCCGCCACGGCCGAATGCTGGAAGAGCACCTCCTCGACCTCGCGGGGGTAGACCTTCATCCCGCCGATGTTGACCATGTCCTTCTTGCGGTCAACGATGTAGGCGAACCCGTCCGGGTCGATCCGGGCAACGTCCCCGGTCGAGAACCACCCGTCCTTCAGCACGAGCGCGGTCTCCTCGGGCTGGTTGTAGTACCCGTGCATCACCTGCGGGCCGCGGACCGAGAGCTCTCCAACCTCTCCGGGGCCGAGGACCCTCGTCCCCGTTTCGAGGTCGAGGACGCGCTGGTCGGTTTCGGGGATCGGCACGCCAATCGAGCCGATGCGCTGCTCACCGACGAGCGGGTTCACGTGTGTGATCGGCGACGTCTCGGAGAGGCCGTACCCCTCGACGAGCGAGGCCCCCGTGAGCCGGACGAACTGCTTCTGGACCTCGATGGGGAGCGCCGCCGAGCCGCTCACGCAGTACTTGATCGAGTGGATGTGGTACTTCGCGATGTCCGGTTGGTGGGTGAATGCCTGGTAGAGCGCCGGCACCCCCGGGAACTGGGTCGGCTGGTAGCGGTCGATGAGTTTGAGGAGTTCGCGAATCTCCGGGCGGGTCTGCAGCACCACCGTGCCCCCTGCGTTGAGTCCCATCAGCAGGGCGACCGTGAGCCCGTAGATGTGGAAGAGCGGGATCGACGCCATGACCACTTCGTTCCCGGGCTCGAGGCGGATGTTCCAGGCGTTTCCCTGCACAACGTTCGCCACTAGGTTTCGGTGGGTGAGTACCGCCGCCTTCGGACGACCGGTGGTTCCGCCGGTGTACTGGAGGACCGCCGGAGTGGTGTTGGGGTCGCCCTTGTGGAGCGGTACCGACCCCGGCGTGCCGACCGCCGTCCGCCACGGTCGGACCGAAGGGTCGCGCGGGAACTCGGTGGGGAGCTTCTGCCGCCGAAGGACAGAGTTGACAAACGGCCGCAGGTACCATGGGTAGAAGTCCCGCACGCGGGCGACGAACACCGCGGGCACGGCGACCTCGCCCTTCACCTTCGCCAGATTCGGGTAGAGGATTTCGAGCGTGACGAGCGCCTTCGGACTCGAGTCTTTCAACAGCCGAACGAGGTCCTGCCCCAGGTACAGGGGGCTCACCTGGACGACGATCGCGCCGAGCCGGAGCACCCCGAAGAAGGCGATGGGGTACGCGGGCGAGTTCGGGAGGTAGAGCGCGACGCGGTCGCCGGGGCCCACCCCTTCCCGGGCGAGCGACGCGGCGAGCCGCTCGCTCTGGTCCCAGAGCTGCCGGTAGCTCCATTTCGAGCCGTAGTAGATCAGCGCCGTACGGTCGGGCCACTTCCGGACGCTCTCCTCGATCAGCTCGGTCAGGAGGACCTCCGGAATGGCGAGATGATGCGGCACTTTCTCCGGGTACCATCGGTGCCAGAGTCGGTCTTCACCCATCGAGGCTGCCACAGTCCTCGCCTCCTACCCTGGCGTCGAGCCATCCTTCGCGAACTGGACGCCAGGCTTGTAGCTGGTCACGAAGTGCACTCGGTCGCCGATGGCGAGCTCGTTCTCCGCGCGCACCGACGGCATCCAGCCGGTCACACGCCCGCCGCCATCGAGGTCGACGACGACGTAAGCGTACGGCGCGTCGTTCAGGAACTCGTCACCGGGGACGGTGAGAATCGTGAACGCGACGACCTTTCCCTTGGGCGAAAGCTCTGCTTCGTCCAGAGGGAATCGGCCGCAGCGCGTACAGGCCAGCCCCCACGTCGCCGTGATCAGACCGCAATTGGCGCAGCGAAGGCCGCGCAACTTCCCCGTCTCTTCGTAGCCCTTGACAAACTCCTCGACCGTGTGCGGGGCCTCGACTCGTATGCCGAACATCGACGCGCTCCTAGCGCCGGGCAAAGATGTGGACCGAGCACGAGCCGCCGGTCGCCCCAACGTTGTGCGCGAGCGCCACTTGAGCCTTGGGAACCTCGCGTCCGGCCGCTAAGCCGTTGAACTGTTCGAACACCTCGACCACCTGGGCGGCCCCGGTGGCACCGACCGGGTGACCCTTCGCCTTGAGCCCCCCGGAGGGATTGACCGGAATTTTCCCGTCCCGCGCGGTAATCCCCTCGACCGCTCCGCGCGTGCCGGTTCCCTTGGGGAAGAACCCGAGGTCCTCGATGGCAAGTACCTCCGCGATGGTGAAGCAGTCGTGCACTTCCACGAAGTCGATGTCCTTCGGTTCCAGATGCGCTTCGCGAAATGCCTTCTCCGAAGCGATCCGCGTCGCGGGGAGGCCGAGCATGTCCGGTCGGTCGTGCATGTCCGTGACCGAACCCGCCCGCGCCGAGGCGCGGACCACGAGCGGCTCCGTCACCGGCGATTTCACGAACTCCTTCGCCGCGACCACGACCGCCGCGGCACCGTCGGAGAACGGACAGCAGTCGTAGAGACGTAGGGGAGAGGCGATGATCGGCGAGGAGAGGTAGGTGTCCATCGTGATCTCCTTCTGGAAGTGGGCGTGAGGATTCCGGGACGCGTTCGCGTGATTCTTGATGGCCACCGCGCCGAACATTTCGGGACGGGTCCCGTACTGCTTGGCGTAAGCGCTCGCGAGCGTGGCGTAGAGGCCGGGGAACGTCGCGCCGTTCTTCGTCTCGAACGGATAATCCGCGCCCACGGCGAAGTAGCTGGTCGCGGTGAGGGTGTCGAGATGGGAGACTTTCTCGACGCCCACGACGAGGGCCGCGTCGGCGAACCCCCCCGCCACGTGGACGAACGCCTCGTGGAGCGCGGCGCTCGATGAGGAGCACGCCGACTCCACGGTCGCCGAAGGGACGTGCGGAATTCCGAGCCCGCTGTTGATGAGGGGTCCGAGGTGTCCCTGGTGTTCCGCGACCCCGAAACAGTTCGAGACGAACGTGTAGCCGATGTCTTTCGGCTCGAGCCCCGCTTGGCGAATCGCTTCCATCGAGACCCGGGTCGCCGCCTCTCGGGCGGTGTCCTTCATCTTGCCGAAGCGGTTCTGCACCGCTCCGACCACCCACGTTTCGCGCATTTCGACCTTCCGGTCCGTTCCGGCCGATAACTCCTGCCGGCGCTTAATCTAACCGCTCGCCGGCCCCGCGCTCGGGGCGTCTTCCATCGCCGGGAGCTCAAGAATCGAACGCAACCGCTCGAACGTCCGCTCGGCCAGCCGCGGGTCCTGGGTCTTGAACAAAAGCCGACCGGCCCGGCTGATGGTGACCTCCGAATCCAAATGCGCGATCAGCATCACCCGCGCATCGATCACGGGGATGCCAACGGCCTCGAACCGGGCCTTGGCACCGACGAGGTCGATCGGATGGGCCGGTTCGGCGATCGCCTCGTACCCTCCTCGGTTGGAGCAGAGCCGCAACCTCCGGTACATGGTCCCCGCCGAAGCTAGCAAGGGAGCAATTAGCTCTTCTCGGAGGCGGCGACCCACGCCGGGCGTCTAGAGAATGACGGCCTTCCGAACGCAGTCGTCGATCATCGTGTCGACGTCGACCCGTTCCTCTTCTTTCAGGATCTGGACGAGGTTCGACCGAGTGGCCGGCTTGTCGGGTACCGCCTGGCAACAGACCCCGGGTCGCGTGGAGATCGCGTACGTACCGATCGATTTCGCGACCCGCTCGATCTCCTGCTTGTCGAAGCCGATGAGCGGTCGGACGATCGGTAGTTGGACGGACGCCGTGGCGCTGCGCATGTTCGACAGAGTTTGCGAAGCCACCTGGCCCAACGCCTCGCCCGTGGCGAGGAAGGTAGCTCCTTCGCGCACCGCGATTCGTTCCGCCGAGCGCCACATGAACCGGCGGCAGAGCACGCACCCGAAATGTCGGTCGGTCGAGCGCATCAGGGTGATTTGGGTGGGCCCGTGCGGCAGCAGGTAGAGCGGGATTGGCTGGTGATAGCGGTCCCGCAGCATCGCGAGGTGGTCCACCACTTTCGCGAGGGGTGAATCGTCCGTGAACGGACGGTTGTCCATGTGCACCGCGACCATCTCGTGGCCCTGACGCAGCAGGTAATGGAGCGCGACCGGGGAGTCAATCCCCCCGCTCATGAGCATCACTCCGCGCGCCATCGGAGCCTTTCACGATGCCGCGCTATTTAGGGGTGTGCATCGTCCCATCCGTCGTCGAGCGAGCCCGCCGGCAATGCCCGACGGCGGAGGAACCGAGCCTCGCGACGTGGCCGCCGGGGTGTAGCCGAGTCGCAGTGTCCCGCCTGGCGCGATGCGTAAATAGAGCACCCGGGTCCGAAGCGCGATGCCCGAGGAACTCGCCGCACCTCCGATGGAGCTGAGTTGCCGGGTCGAAGGCACCGGTCCCGCGGTCGTGCTGTTGCACGGCGTCGGTGGCAATCACACCGTCTGGAACGACGTAATCCCGGGCCTGTCGAAAGAGTTCCTCGTTCTCGCCCCCGACCTGCGCGGGCACGGTCGCTCGCGATCGCCGGCCGGCTCCCACTACACGTTCGCGGAGCTCGCGGGTGATGTGCTACATTTGCTGGACGAGAAGGGCCTTCCGTCGGCCCACGTCGTGGGCCTGAGCGGCGGAGCCCTGCTCGCACTTCGGATCACCCTCGACCACCCCGAGCGGGTCCGGAGCCTTACGATGGTGAGCGGCGCGGCGTACGCGGACGCGCACACGCGCTCCGTGGCTCAGCGGTGGGGGGAGACCCTCGCTGAGGAAGGTCGCGACCGGTTCGCATTGCGCCTCCTGAAGGACCTCTACTATCCCGATTGGGTCGAAGCGAACCTCGACTTTGCGGACGCGGTACGGGAACAGGTGAGGCACCAGGATTACGCCCCCGCCATCGCCTGGGCGGTGTCGATGGGGACGTTCGACGAGCGGAACCGGGTCGCATCCGTCGCACGACCCACGCTGATCGTCCAGGGGATGAACGACGCGGTGGTCGACGCCTCGCACGGCAGGATCCTGCGCCAGTCGATTCCGGGCGCGCAGCTCCGCATCCTCACCGAGACGGGCCACCTCGTCCCCGTCGAGCGGCCGAAGGAGCTGGTGGAGACGATGCTCGTGTTCCTCCGCTCCGCCGATCGGACGAACGACGGCGGGCGAACGCCGCGGGAATCGCCCTCGGGTCCATGAGCTTATGAGCCCCCGGCCGGATTGAGGTCCGATGGCCCCCGAGGACCCTAGTGAGCTTTCGGCACGCCTGGCCCGGATCGAGCGGGACCTGAAGGACCTGCATCTCCGCGTCGCCGCCCTGGAACGGCTGGTGGGAGCCGGCCAGTTGCACCCAGCCGATGCGGTGACGGTCCAGAAGAAAGTCACGTACGACTGGCAGGCATGAGCGGCGTCCCGTCCCGAGGAGGAACTCCCGGAACGGCCCCGGCGGACCTTGACGCGATACTCGAGCGTTTTCCCGTCTTAGCACCTCCCGTTTCGACCGCTGGTGCCGCCGTCGTGATCGTGCTACGCGAAGGCCGCGAAGACGTGGAGACCCTGCTCATCGAACGAGCGGAACAGCCTTCGGACCCGGCCTCGGGCCAGGTCGCCTTCCCCGGTGGTCACGTCGCGGACGGAGACGGCTCGCTTGCGTCCACCGCGCTCCGGGAACTGGAGGAGGAAGTCGGGCTGAGCCGGACCGACTTCCGCGGGGACCTTCGCTACGTCGATACGGTGCTTGCGATCCGTTTCGACCTCAAGGTCGGCGTGTTCGCGGTCGGGCTCGCACCCGATGCGAAGGCACCGACCCCGCGCAGCGCGGACGAGGTCGCGCACGTCTTCTGGCTACCTCGGGAGGCCCTCGCCGACTCCCGTCCGATCGAGCGGGAGACGATGCGCGGAGTCGCCGAGGTCCGTGCCACGGTGTTCGAGGGCCACATCCTGTGGGGCTTCACCCGTCGGGTGCTCTGCGAGTTCTTCGGGGTCGACAACCGGGACGAGGCGATCGGCCCCGTCTTTGCCCCGCGTCGACCCGAGCCGGACGGCTAAGCCTCCGGTTCTCCTCGGTGACGGGGGGTTCCGGAAACGCGATGATTTAAATACTGGTTTAAATACTGACGCCCGCGGGGATTACTTTGGTTAAGATTCGCATCGAAAATGTCGTCGCCTCCACCTCCCTCGGGGACGAGCTCGACCTTCAGTCGATTGCGCTCGGGCTCGACGGGGCCGAGTACGAGCCGGAGCAGTTCCCCGGTCTCATCTATCGATTGAAGCAGCCGAAGACCGCCATCCTGCTGTTTCGCTCGGGGAAGGTCGTCTGTACTGGCGCGAAGAGCATGCATGAGGTCGAGGAGTCGATTCAGACGGTCTCCCAGCAGATCAAGAAGGGGGGCCAGAAGATCAACATGCATCCCAAGATCGAGGTCCAGAACATCGTCGCGAGCTCGGACCTCGAGAGCGAGATCAATCTCAACGCGATCGCGGTGACCCTGGGCCTCGACCGGGTGGAGTATGAGCCGGAGCAGTTCCCGGGACTGGTCTGCCGCATCGACGAGCCCCGCGTCGTCGTGCTGCTGTTCGGGAGCGGCAAGCTCGTCTGCACGGGCGCCCGAAAGCCCTCGGACGTCGAGGTCGCGGTCAAGAAGATCACGAAGGAACTCCAGGGCGCGGGTCTCCTTCGCTAAGGTCCGCTCCGCCCAGGAGTCCGGGATGCCCCTCCCACGTGGCCTCCCGGTCGTCGATCATCATTGTCACCTCTCGGCCAAGGGGGAAGGCGTGCGCGCCGTGGCGCGGTTCCGGGCGGCCGGGGGCACTCACCTATTCCTGGCCACGCAAAACTACGAGACGAGCGTTCCGCTATCGCTCGAGGCCTACGTCCGACAGTTTGAGGAGACGTGCCGGCTTGCCCGGCAGGCCCACGAGGAGGTCGGCGTGCGGGCGTATCCGGTGCTGGCCCCCTACCCGGTCGACCTCCTCGTCGCATCCGAAGAACTCGGACCCGAACGGGCGCTCGAACTCCATCACGCGGCGCTCGACGTCGCCGGCCGGTGGATCCGGGAGAAGAAGGCCGTCGCCCTCGGGGAAGTGGGCCGCCCTCACTTCGCGATACCGGAGGCGCTGAACAATGTCGTCGAGCAAGCCTTCCACCATGCCCTCGAGGTAGCCCGGGACTCGGATTGTCCGGTGATTGTGCATTCGGCCGACCTGTCGGTCGAGGGATTCCGCGAGCTCGCGGAGCGGGCCCGCGAGGCCGGAGTCCGCCCGGAGCGGGTCGTCAAGCACTACGCTCGAAGCCCGATGGTTTCAGGGTCGACGGGGGGCGTCGTGCCGTCGTACTTGGCCCGTCGCGACCTCGTGGACGAGGTGACGGGGAACCCGGGTCCCTGGTTCCTCGAGACCGACTTCCTCGATGACCCGACGCGGCCGGGGGCGGTTCTCGACCTCGCGACGGTCCCCCGGAGGGCCTCCGCCATCGCGCAGAACACATCTCAAGGTGGGGAGCGCCTGTACGTCCCATTCGTGGAGTCGGTGGAGCGGGTGTACGGCTGGCGGCCGGAAGTCGGACCGGAGGGCTCGGCGGAATGACTCGACGCACCCGAGGAGCGTTCGTCGTCGTCGAGGGCATCGACGGCGTGGGAAAGTCGACCCTGATCCTCGCGCTCGCCCGGTCCCTGCGTCGCCGCGGCCTCTCGGTCGTGGTCCGGCGCGAGCCCGCCGACCCGCGACTCGGCGCCCTCGCCCAGTCGGCCGCCGCCGAGGACCCGTGGACGGGAGCCGTCTACTTCACCGTGGACCGCCACCTGGCGGCCCCGGCGCTCGAGCGCGACCTGCGCCGCCACGACGTCGTTCTCCAGGACCGGTCGTTCTACTCGACGCTTGCCTACCAGGGCAGTGCGATGTCGCCCCGGGACCGCCATCGGTTGACCGAGCTACAGCGCTCGGCGGCTCGCGAGCCCGACCGGGTTTTCCTGCTCGAACTCCCTCCCGCGGAGGCGCTGCGTCGGCTCGGTGGACGCCGTGGGCGCCGAGGTCCCCTCGAGGTCGAGCGCACCCTCGAGCGCGTCGCTCGGGCCTATCGGACCCTGGCCCGCTCCCAGCGGTGGAAGGTTCTCGACGCACGGGCTCCCCCGGCCGAACTCCTGCAACGGGCGCTGGACGTTCTCGCGCCGAGACTCCGACTCCGACCGAGTGCGGCCGGTCGACGGCGAAGATGATATGCCCGGCGTAGGTCCCGGTCCCGAACGATGACACCGGCGACCTCCATCCTCGTCCGAGAGGAGACGCTCGAACCGTCGTACCTCCCGGCCCGGCTCGTCCGACGCGAAGCCGAGCTCGACCTTCTCCGTCGGCGGTATCGGGAGGCGCTCGCGAAGGGACTTCCGTTTCACCTTCTTCTGACCGGCGCCGTCGGGAGCGGCAAGACGGCGGTCGCCCGAAGGCTCGCGGCGGACCTCGAGCGGGGGGGCCGGGTCGGAGGGTTTCCGGTGAAGCCGGCGTACGTCAACTGCTGGCGACGCGCGAGCGACCGGACGGTCATGCTCGACCTGTTGCGCGTGGTGAACGTCTCCTTGCCCGATCGCGGATACTCGCTCTCCGAAATGCTCGACGTGTTCGAGCAGGGGGTGCGCAAGAACCCTTCGCACCTCGTGGTGCTGCTCGACGAGGCGTCCAGTCTCGTCCGTCAGGAAACGAAGCTCGTCTACCTGTTGTCGCGCTCGCGCGAGGTGGAGCTGGGGTCGATCTCGCTTGTGCTGATCGCCGTGGAGGACCTCCTCCCCTACCTTGATTCCGCGAGCCGGTCGAGCTTTGGGGTGACGCACCGCTTGTCCCTCGCCCCGTACGACCGGGCGGCGCTCACCGACATTCTCGCGTCGCGCGCGGAGCTCGCGTTGAGGCCCGGGAGCGTCGACCGAGAGACGCTCGACCAGATCGCGCGAATCGCGGCGTCGAACGGGGACGCACGGTTCGCCCTCGAGATCCTCTCCGGCGCCGCGCACGCCGCGGAGGACGCGGGCGCCGACGCGGTCGGTCCGGAGCACGTGCGCCGGGCGAAGGGGTCGTTGCTCCCCACGATGAACGAGACCCAGCTCGAGTCGCTCTCGACCCACGAGCTCGGCGTGTTGCTCGCGTTGTCGCGCACGCTCAGGCGGCGCGGAGCTTCCACATCGAGCCAGAAGCTTCGGGTCAACCATGCCGCCCTGCTCGAGGAACTGGGGACCCCTCCGATGAGTCGCACCACGTTTTGGCGGACCCTGAAGGAGCTCGAGCGGGACGGCCTGGTCGTGCTCGAGACCGGGGCTTCCGGCGAATCGAACAGCGTCTCGATGGACGAGGTTCCGGCGAGTCTCCTCACGACCTTGCTCGAGGAGCGGGTCGGTCGCACACGCTCGCGCAAAGCCTAAAGTGGGGAGGCGGGTCCGACGGGCGTGAGCACCGCCACCGTCACGACTTCGACGCCCGAAGCTTCGAGGCTCCCGGAGTGGATCCGGGTGCGTCCCCCTCGCGGTCCGGCGTATCCGGAGGTCAAGGGCATGCTGGGCGAGCTCGGACTCGGAACGGTGTGCCGGGAGGCCCGGTGCCCGAATCTCTCCGAGTGCTGGTCAGCGGGAGCGGCGACCCTCATGCTCCTGGGCACGGAGTGCACCCGCCGCTGCTCGTTCTGTGCCGTGACCACCCACTGGCCGCGCAGGGTCGTCGACCGCAGTGAGCCCGCCCGGGTCGCCGAAGCGGTCCGCCGCTGGGGACTGCGGTACGTCGTCCTGACCCAGGTCTGTCGCGACGACCTCGAAGACGGGGGAGCGGAACTACTGGCCGAGACGGTCCACCGAATCCGCGAGGCTGCCCCGCGCACGCGGGTTGAGCTGCTCATCGGCGACCTCGGAGGGCGGGAGGATCCGCTCCGTTCGGTTCTCGAGCGGCCGCCGGACGTGCTCGCCCACAACCTGGAGACTGTCCGCTCCGTGAGTCCGGAGATCCGGGATCCGAGGGCCGGCTACGACCGGTCCCTCGGGGTTCTGCGGGCCGCGCGTCGCCTGGGCGCGCCGACGCTCGTGACGAAGAGCTCGATCATGTTGGGGGTCGGGGAGACCGAGCCCGAGCTCGAGGTGGCGCTCCGCGACCTACGTTCCGCGGACGTTGACCTGCTCACGCTCGGACAGTATCTCCGACCGGGACCGGAGCACCGGCCTGTTCACCGGTTCGTCCCCCCGGAGGAGTTCGCGCGCTGGGAGGCAAGGGCGTTAGCGCTCGGATTCCGGGGGGCTGCGTGCGGGCCGCTCGTCCGGAGCTCCTACCGAGCGGAGGAACTGTTCGACCGCGCCCGCGTGGCGCGCGGAGGCTGAGCCATGGCGAAGAAGGTCCGCCGCAAGCTCGAAGAGGAGGAGGAGGCCGCGTTCGAATTTCCTCCCTTCGACGAGGTGGCGTTCGTCGCCAAGGAGTACGAGCTGACGTACGGCCTCGCCTTCGCGAGCGCGATCACCGTCCTCATGGGAATCCTCTCCTGGGTGCTCTCGGTCTCCGGATTCTTCTGGTACATCGTGTTCCCCTTGGGCGTCCTGCTGCTCCTCGCGAGTCCCTACATCATCGGGATGTTCCACGCGAAGTCATCGATCTACACGAAAGGCGACTGGGCCGGCCTATTGGCGCTTGAATTCTTCGGATGGCTCGCGCTCTGGTTCGTGCTTCAGAGCCTGTCGCCGCACGCCGTGTAAGCGGCTTAGGTGTCGTCCAGCCAAGGCAGCCGTTTCGCGAGCAGGTCGGCGAGCACCTCGCCCAGCGCGTCGCCCTCGGGTGCGTCGGAGAGCCGGTAGACACGGAATTGTTCCGGGTCCGTCGGGGTGAGGTCCTTCCCGAGGGAGAGCCTCGGGAACGCCGAGCGAATCGCCGACTCCGCGTCGCGATCGGCCCGGTGGGTCTCGACCCCTAGACTCCCATCGGGTCGGACGTAGGGTCCCTGGAGCACCTGGTCGTTCTTCGGTCCCCACTTCTCGAGGAAATGCCCGGCCCGGTCGATTCCGGCCGGCGGGCCGTCCTGCAAGCGCACCTGGGGGCGGCGCGGGTGCGCGAGCTCTACGGCGAGGACGACCGTCCGCCCGTCCGCCGCGCTCGTTTCTCCGAGGACGGTGAAGTCCGATCGGGAGAGCTCCTCCGCGACCGCTCGCGCGGCTTTGCGCACCTGCGGGTAGAGCGTATCGTCCACGAGCTCGGGTCGCGGGAGCGTGACGATGGTCACGTGGGTGCCCCGACGCTCCAGATACTGCAGGGCTTCCTCCCGGCCGAGCGGAGCGCGGGGTCGGGGCTCGAAGAATCGAGCGGTGGGGGCGTCGAGGTAGGCACCGGCGGCGAGAATGAACAGCCCGAGGTTTCGGCGGGATAGGGCGCTCGCCACATTGCGGTTCGGGTCGACCGGGTCGGCCAGCACGAGCGCCACTTCCGCCGGGAGTCGCGGGGGCTCGCGACCGGGTTCCGCGAGCCGCACGGGCACCCTCCAATTGCGTGCCGCTGCGAGGAGGGCGCGCAAGCTACCGAAGCGAATCACCAGCAACTCGACCAGGTAGCCGGAGAACCCCTCGGTCCGAGCTTCCGAGCCATACACGCCCAGCGCGCGGAAGAACTGCTTCGCGAGACGGACCTGGGCGACGATCCCCGGTGTTTCTTGGGCCGCGAGATACTCCTGATGAAATGGGGTCCGGTCGACGGGGGAAATCGGATGGGCTGGGTCGGTGATTGCGAAGCCGGGGACGGCGTCCACCATGAACCCTTCGAACCGACCCCGCAGGTACGGATGTTCCGCGTAGCGAGTTTCCGGCTCCGACAGTACGGCGTGGCCGAGGGCCAATCCCTCCTCCCGCAGCCGATCCCGCGGGAGGTCGGGCGGAAAGAGGAGAAACAGGTCGATGTCCAAGCGGTCCTTGAGAAAGGTCCCTCGGGCGGCGCTCCCCGCGACGAGCGCGCGCACGAGAGGGCTGGACCGAGACTCGGCAGCTTTCGCCACCTGGTCGAGGAGGGCCGCCCGGACGCGGGCGACGCGTTCCAGAAACTCGGACGGCGGGGCGATGCGGTCCGCTACCTCCCGCTCCACAGCGTCGGCAGCGGCCGCCCGGGCCGGGCTTTTCTCAATCCCCGACATCGAGGTTCCGGGACGATTCGGCGCAGATGAATCTTCGGCTCGACCCCCCGGCGCGGGACCACGCTTATTGTCCCGGAGCGCCTACGAGTACCGAGAGTCCATGTCGGCCCTAGTCGGGCATCCCGCGAGCCTCTTCGAAGCACTCGGCGACCGAAAGGTCCGGTGCACCGCCTGCGCCCGATATTGCACGGTTCCCGACGGGTCGCACGGGTTCTGCTTCGTCCGCAAGAACGTCGGGGGTCAGCTCGTCCTCCTGAGCTACGGGAAGGCCTCGGCCGTGCAGATCGACCCGGTCGAAAAGAAACCTCTCTCCCATTTTCACCCCGGGACCCGGGTGTATTCGATCGGTACGGTGGGCTGCAACTGGCGTTGCGCCTACTGTCAGAACGCCGAGATCTCGCAGGAGCGCGAGGTCGTGGGCCGCTCGCTGCCGCCCCACGCCGCGGTGACCGAGGCGAAGCGGTTCGGGTGCAGCGGCGTGACGTTCACCTACAACGAACCGACGATCTTCGCGGAGTACGCCCTCGACGTGATTCGTGAAGCGCACAAGGAAGGCCTCTTTGCGAATTTTGTGACGAACGGATACATGACCCCGGAAGCGGTCGAGGCGATCGGTCCGCACCTCGATGCGGTGAGTGTCGATTTCAAGGGCAGCGGCGAGCCCGGATTCTTGCGCAAATACGTCGCCGCGAAGGGACCGGAACCGATCTTTGAATCGGCCGTAGGGCTCCAGCAGAAGGGCGTGCACGTCGAGGTGACCAATCTGATCGTCCCGGAGGTGGGCGATTCGGTCGAGGCGCTCAAGAAACTCGCTCGCTTCGTCCGCGATCGGCTCGGCCCGTCCACCCCGTTCCACCTGCTTCGCTTCCATCCCGACTACCACATGCTCGACCTCCCCGAAACGCCGACCGAGACGCTCGAGAAGCTCCATCGGGTCGCGAAAGCCGAGGGCCTCGAGTACGTCTACCTCGGGAACGTCTGGGGGCACCCGCTCGAGCACACCTACTGCCCGGGCTGCGGGACGGTGGTGATCCGGCGTTTCGGGTTTACCATACAATCGTGGCGGCTCGACCCCCAGAATCGCTGCCGGAAGTGCGGACGCCAGATCCCGATCGTCGGCCGCCTCCCCGAGCACTACGTTCCCTCGTTCGCGAGCCCCGTCACCTGAGGACCCTGGGGAGGTCCTTCGCCGCCTCACGGCGTCAAACGAGGCCGACGGGACGGACAAATAGCGCTACCGACCCGCACCGGTGAGGGATTAGGGCATGCGCCTCCGTTCCGCGCGCGGTTCTCGAACTCGCTCGATGGCACATTCGCGTCCGCCCGCCGAGACGGAAGAGCCGTTACCGATCGTCGAAATCGTCCTCGGCGACGTCGACACGAGCGACTGGGTCACGGAAACCCTGGGTTCGCTCGGAGCCTCGTTCCGACTGCTGGCATGTCGTCCCACGGACCGCGGACGGCATCGCCTCCTGCGGCTCTTCGAACTCCGGACCGGCCCGGATGGCCTCGGACCGGTGGTGCGCCGACTGCGCTCCCGGCTCGCCAGCCGCGACCTCACCGTTTCGAGCCTCGGGCCGGACCGAGCGCTGCTCCGTGTATCGGTCCCCATGCCCGCTACGTGCGCCGCCGCGTTCGACCTGGGCGACTTTTGCATCACCTGCCCGTACTCCGCGAACGAGGTCGCCACGAAGGGGGGTGCGTGGAAAGTGCTCGTCCCCCAGATCGTCGACGCCCGTCGACTACTATCGGCGTCGGCCCGTTCGACCGGTCCGCGTCCCCAACTGGTCCGGGCGGGGGCGTACCGCCGCGCCTGGGGACTGACCGGTCGGCAGGAACGGGCGCTCCGAGAGGCGTTCCAGATCGGGTATTTCGACTATCCCCGCAGGGCGTCCCTCGCGACTCTGGCGAGCCGTCTCGGGGTGACCCGCTCGACGGCCCTCGAGCTCCTGCGCAAGGGCACGACCAAGCTCGCGGCCCAGCGATTCTTCGAAGAGCCCTCGCTCGAACAGCTCCCGTAACGCGCGGGCCGACGCGCCGACGTCGGAGCGGGGCTGGGGTTTACGCGGGCGCGCTGACCTTCGCCCGCAACACCGATACGACCGGCACCGGACCGGAATGACGGAGTTTCCTGTCGAGCTGCGGTAGGTCCGGCGGTACGAGGGGTCCGAGCGCCTCAAGATACCGCTCCTTCCCTTCCTCGATCATCGCCCGAAACACCGTGTTGGTGAGCTCCCCCGAGAGCCCGAGCGACGCGCCCCATTCCCGGGCACGCGCGAGAACGCGCGCTTCCTGCGCGGGGTTTGCGACCCGACCATCGAGGTGCGAACGGCAGCGAATCGCCTTCCCAGCGGTATGGATGCGCTCCGCCAGCAGGAGGACGATAGCACGGTCGATCAGTTCGAGGTCCTCGCGAAGGGCCGTCAGTGACGACCCGGCCCGCGTTCGGTCGGCCATATGGGTCGACCGAGCCCGGCCGGGGGAATGGCCGTTGGGCCGCACCGGTGCGGTGGTCGGCTCACATACCGCGCGCCGTCTCTCGGGTGAATGGAGATTGTCCTGGCGTCCAACTTCGACGATCGCCTGGTCCACGCGACGGCGGACCTACCGGTCTCCACGTTCTTCGGAGGGTTCCCGGTCCAGCTCACCGGCGGCGGACGACCCCCCCAGATCCTGCCGTCCGTCACCCACGATAGGTTCCGAGCGCACCTCGAACTGGTCCATCGACGTTCGAGGAAGTTTTACGCGACCCTCAACAGCAACGACCTCGGTCTTCGGGAGTACTCACCGGGATACGTCGAGCGGTTCCTCGGCGAGGTCTCCGACCTCGTCGAGATGGGGGTCGACGGACTCATCATCGCGATCCCGGCGCTCATCGAGGCCGTGAGGACCGAGTGGCCCGATATCCCAATCACCGTCTCCACGTTCGCCCGGGTCCGCACGGTCACGCAGGCGGAGTATTTTCTGGGGCTCGGAGCGCGAACGGTCATTCTCGAAGAGGCGAACCGAGACTTCCGCCTCATCCGAGGACTGGTTCGTCTGGGCGCGGAAGTGGAGATCCTGGTCAACCAGAGCTGCCTCCCGTCCTGCCCGTATCGGGGGCATCACCTCAACACGAGCTCGCTCGCCTCCCAGCCGGGGGCCCCGAGTCCTTCGTTCGAGTATCCGATCCTCGAGTGCGGACTGGAATACGTCCGGGACCCCGCGAAGCTCATCTCGGGGATCTTCGTCCGGCCGGAGGACCTCGACGTGTACGAGGAGGCGGGGGTTCACCGCTTCAAGGTCTCGGGACGGAACCGCACCACGGAGTGGCTCGTCCGTAGCGCACGCGCCTACGCAGCTCGAAGCTATCCGGGAGACCTTACGGACATCCTGAGCCTCGTTCAAGTCAAAGCTCCGCTGGCCGCCCTCCATCGGGCGGCCGCCGCCCCGGGCGGCGACGGGGCCCGACCGCTCGAGAAGGCGTTCACCCCGCTCAGCGAGCTATCGATCGATAACCGGGCGTTCCCACCGGATTTCCTTCGGCACATCGCCGGCATCGACTGCGAGCACACGACGTGCGAGGCGTGCGGTTACTGTCGGGGCGTTGCCCAGCACGTCCTCCGGGTCGGCGGTCGACCGGTGGGCGAGTACGCCCCGCCGGCCGGACTTCCCCCGGCGGTGCGGCTTCTGCCCTGCTTCGGTCCGGGCTAGTCCACCCGGCGACGCCCGCGAGGCGACCGAGACGACGGGACCGGTTCAGTTCGACGGAGGCGGGTTGTTCGGAGGAGGCTCTTGCCACGGCTGGGCGGATGAGGTGGCGGGTTGGCTTCCTCCCGAGCGGCCCCGGCGCGCGAAGACGAGCATTCCGATGAAGAAGACCACCGCGAGCACGGCGAAGAGCGCGATGAGCGCCCAACCGAGGGTGCTGATGCCCGCGACCGCGGAGGACGGCGAACTCACGGCGACCAGCGCGACGGTGAGGTTGGTCGTCCGGTTGCTCGTGACGGTGATATTGTTGTAGTAGGTGTAGTAGCCAGCGGCGACCACGACGATCGAGTGCATTCCCGGGGCGATCTGCGTGGAATAGACCCCCCTTGCGAGCGTCACGTGATTGCCGTCCACGTACGCGTACGCCGACTCGGGGGACACGACCAAGTTCAACGTTCCGAGCGGGATCAGCTTGAGCGCGACCGTAAGATTCAGGACGACACCGCTCAGCACCGTCACGTTGGTGAAGTACGGGTAGTACCCGGCGGCTAACGCTTCGATGGGTACGAGCCCGGGTGCCAAGGTCGAGGACCCGCTACCGTGAACGAGCGTCACCGCACTACCGTTCACCCACAGGGTCGCGTTGGCCGGCGAGACCGTGATCCCGAGGGTGCCGGGAGTTCGCTGGAACACGAAGAGCACTCCGTAGCCGGACGGAGTGATTTTCACCAACGAGAACGGGGGAGTTTGGGTGATGTACCCCGCGGCCGAGGCCGAGATGTTGTACCGCCCTTCGGGGAGCGTGGTGTTCATCGCCGCCGTGTCGCCGGAGACGGTCACGTTCGTGTTCGCCGTGCCGGTACCGTTCACGGTGAAGGACCAGACCGTTGCGGCCACGAGGTTATTTTCCCGGACGGTCAGATTCACCGCCGGTTCGAACGTGACGTCCACCGTGACAGCGGTCCCGTCGACGGTGAACTGGAGGGGGGGATCGAACGGTAGATAGCCCGCCGGTCCCGCGAAGGTGACCCCGAAGGTGCCGTTGGGGTCGGCGACCGCGATGTGCGTAGCCAACGACGAAACGTTCTGACCGTTTTCGTTCACGGCCCATTCCGATCCGGTCGATAGGCCGGTCTCGACGAACGTAACGCCGTAGAGCGCGAACGGGACGAGCGGGACGTAGTCTCCACCGGCCGTGATCGACCCCGAGTCATTGTACGGCAAAACCCCGTACGGGTTCGAAGAAATGCCGTAATTCGACCAGTAGTTCCCGCCCTGGTACCAGGTGCCAATGATGCTCCCGGTCAGGTTGAAGCCGTGGACGGTCGTGTAGTTCGTTGCGGGTTGTTCGCTCACGTTCCACGTGTCGGTGTACGCGATCGGGACGCAGACCCCGTACTGGTCGCACGGGAAGGGGTCGTAGATCGGGGTGATCGCCGGAAGGTTGACGGTGAAGAAGTTGTTGTACACGAGGTCTCCCGACTCCGTTTCGTTCACTCCGGTCGTCCCGACGCCTCCATCGATCGACGCGGGCGGGGTCACGCCGACCGACGTCGGCACGAACCTGTTGCCCCAGACCGTATTGTTGGTCCCTCCGTAGAGCAGCAGCGCGTTTCCTTGGTCGTCGAAGGTGTTGGCGGCGACCAGCACGTTGGAGCAGCCCCACAGCATGACCTCGCTTTCCGGGTACCCGTTCTGACCCGCACTGAACCAGCCGGTAATCCCGGCGGCCTGGACCAGCGAGACGTTGGAAGCGTCGTAGAACTGGATCTGAAGGTTGTTCGAGAGCGGAAGGTCAAGCGAGGCGAAGTACGGGATCACCTCCCAGGTCGGGATATTGATCTCGAGGGACGGAGGCGTGATCACGACCGAATCCGACGTGTTCGCCAGCAGTATCCCGGGGAAGATGGGGAACAGCCAATCGTCCAATTGCGCAAATTGTGGGGCGATCGAGCCGTACTGGTTCTGAACGAGGTGGTACGGGTCCGCCGAGGTGCCGGTGCCCGTCGCCGAAATGGCCGCCAGTTGGGCATTGCTCATGGCGAAGAGCGGCGTGTAGATTCCCTGGCTCGCGTCGACCACGAGCGTGACGGCGATCGTGACCGGCGCGGTGACGGTCTCCGCCATCCCCTGGGGGTCGCGGTCGGCCATCAGGAACTCGAAATAATACGTGCCTCCGGTGGGCACGTAGAGAACGGTGTCTCCCGTCGAGGACGGGACCCACTGGGCCCCGCTCACATTCTCCGCGCCCCCGAGGTTGACGAAGATGAAGGCGTTGCGGGGATGCAGGTCGACGGTGACCGCCGTCGCCCCCGACCCGGCCGAGTAGTTCCACAGGCCGTGGACGAATCCCGGTCCGGCGTGGACCACCGCGTGCGGCGTCGCGGTCCCGCTCGAGGTGATGCTGAGCCCCACCGACGTCTCGCCGGTTTCCTGGCCCGCGTTGAAGGCGGAGGGAACTTCTTGCATGGCTTTCGCAGTGGCGTTCCAGTACTGGAGCGTCATCGTCGCGTCCGCTGCCGTGAACGCGGTCGCGTCGCCGTCGTCGTTACCCAGGAGGTCGATCTCCATGTCGTTGATCTCGCCGACCGGGTCGTAGTGGTACCCGTCCGCCTGGTAGTACGGCACCGGTGCCGGGGCCGTCGGCTTCCCGACTGTGGAGTTGAAGACGAGGTAGTCGTACGACTCCGATTGTCGGAACGTGGAGTTCGAGACCGTGTAGTTGAACCAGAGGGCGGGTCGGTCGCCGAGCGTCGAGGTATTCAGGTAGAGCGTCAGGGAGAACGGGTAGCCGATCGTGATGGTTGGGCCATACCCCTGGTACAGGTACGGGAAGTCCGCGAAGGTCCCATTCACGCTGAAGTTGTACACGCCGTTTTGCGGGAAAATAGTGGAAGGGGTCGAGAAGTTCCACACTTCATCGCCGAAGACGAGCTGCTCGGTATTCGGAGTGTAGTCCACATAATTCTGGCTCCAGAATTGGTAGCCGGTCTTACCGAAGATGGTGACCCCGTTCACGACCGAGTTCATCTGAACCCCGTAGGTGGTGGGCCCATCGCCGTCCACGTAGAGCGACTGGAGATTGGTGATGTCGACCGTCCCGGCGACGCTCGTCGTGTTCAACGAGTACGGTGTTAGTACCCCGGAGACGTTCTTGAGACCGATGTCGGCGAGGCCCATCGGGGCCGGCGCCTTCGTATACGATGGCTGGACCGGTTGGTCCGGGTTTGCGACCGCTCCCGGGAAGTTCGGTAGGTGAATTTTCGCCGGATTGATCCCCTTCGCCCGAAGTTCCTGCTCGATCGTGAGGGCCCGGGCGACCCCGGCCGACGAGGGAGGAGTGACGCTCGTCGGCGAGGCCCCCGAGCGCGTCGGGGTCGTATCGGCGGCATGCGTCCCACCTGAGCCCGGTCCGGAATCGGAGGCCAACCCCGCCACTACCCCCAACGACGAGAGCACGAGAAACGTCACGACAGCAAGCGCAAGACTCGACCGCAACGACCAGCCGACCATGCCGCGCTGGGAACAGACAGGGAACATATCGTTTCCTGCGGCGTGACCCAACGGAGCGACACGCTACCCTTCCGGCTTATCGCCGGGTCGGGGACCGGGCCGGTAGGCTAGCACCGGGGACCGCTACCGGCCCGGGAATCGCACTCCAGCTAGGGAGGGACCGCTTTGCCGCAAACGGAGCAGAAGCCGCCGGCTCGCTGGCCGCTCGCTCCGCACGACGGACAAAACCGCGTGCCGGTGGCCGGAGCGGCACCCGGGGCCGCCGGCTGTCCCGACCAACCCGGGCTCGACGCGCCCATCGGAGTCTGGTAGGTCGTCAATTCCTGCACCGGAACTTTGTCTCGGGTGAAGTAGTAGATGATCGCCACCGGCCAACAGATGATGACCAGTAGAATCAACACCCAAAGGGTGTACTTTCGCTTGTAGACGACGGGACCTGGCACCTGGACGTACTGCCCTGGAGCTCCCACGACCGGGGTTAGAATCTCCTCTCGGATATATCCTCGCATGAATTTCGCGGGGTGTTGACGATACGCGTGCCCCCGACCTCGGACGCGCCGGCCTGGGAGTATCTCTTATCCCATCATCTGCCCACCCGGTTCAACCGAACGATCGCGATTCGCGGCCGAGCCCGGACCTATCACGTCTGCGCCCGCTGCTCCGGACAGTTTATCGGATTGCTCGCGTGGCTCGTGGCCTTCGCAGCCCTCCCGTTGATGAAACTCTCCATCTTCGACGATCGCGTCCAGCTGCTGTTCGCGCTTCTCCCCCTACCGGCGGCCCTCGATTGGATCACCCAAGCGGCCGGCCGCCGAGAATCGCGCAACTCCCTGAGAGTCCTCTCCGGGATGATGCTGGGAGCTGCCTTCACCGACCTGCTCGCTTCCCTCGTGCTCGCACGATGGACGATTGTACTCGTGGGACTCTTCGTACTGTTGCTCTACGTCCTCGCGCTGATGGTTTCGCTCCGAATTTCGGGGGCCTGGACCAAGGTAATCGCGGACCACTTCCCGGGAACGCTCCTTGACTGACCCCGCGGCCCACCAGCCGAGGCATCCCGGGAGCTCGGCGCAGGCTCTAGCTTGCACTCGGTAGGGTATAATTCCCCCAGAACCCGAGCGGCACCGTGGATGTCGAACCGCATCCTTGGAAGACGAATTGAATCGTCGCGCCGACGGCTTCGAGCTCGATGTCTCCGCCGAACTCGTTCCCGCTCGTGACGGTTCCGGCCTCGGGTGGGGAGCTCACGCCGAGAATCCAGTAGTTGACGCGAGCGTCGGATTCGTTGACGCTCACGTAGTAGTATAAGCGCGCATGCGCGGGGAACGAGAGGAAGTCGGAACGATTCGCCCCGCACCCCCCGGGATTCGATGCGTTCATCGTGCCCGTCGGTAGCGCCTCCGGCAAGCTGAAGGTATTTCGATGCGTGGACGTGGAGTGCGGGGGAAGTAGCGAGAGACCTAGGATGGTCACGAATACCACGAGCAGAGCCACCAATGCCGCGAGCATCACGGTGAACCCGGAGATTCTCCTCACGGGATGGGGCCACCCCGAAGAGCCTCGGGGAGCGACATGAAGTTTTCCCCGAGTGATTCCCCCGTCGGTCGAGGGCCGGCCCGGGTCAACTCGTCTTCATGAGCGTACGGCCTTTCACTTGGCCATGTGGCCAACGTCCGAATCGCGTTTCCTCGACGTCGATGGGTATCGGATCTACGTCCGAACATTCGGCGGTCGACACACGGACCGTACCCTCCTCTGCGTTCACGGGGGCCCCGGCGGGACGCACGATTACGTCCTGCCGCTCTCCGACCTGACCCGCGCCGGATTTAGAGTCGTGTTCTACGATGCCCTCGGCTGCGGCCGGTCCGACCTCCCCGACGACCGGAAGCGGTTCACCCTAGAGCACGACCTCTACGTGCTCGAACGAGTTCGTCGCTCCCTCGGCTCGGGACGAATTCACCTGATGGGCTCGAGCTACGGGGGCATGCTGGCGCTCGCGTACGCGTCGCGCCACTCCGACCATCTGCTCAGCCTCAACGCCACCGGGGGGTTGTGCGACGTTCCCTTCGCGACCCGGGAGATGCGACGGCTCGTCCGTGGGCTGCCCGGCCGGACGCAGGCGGTGCTGAGGAAATACGCTCGGCGCGGCGAGTTCTCGCATCCGGAATACGAGGCCGCGGTCATGGAATTCTACCGACGTCACGTCTGTCGCCTCTGGCCGTGGCCGGAAGAGCTCGTCTCGACGATGATGCGCACGAGCCGGCCGGTCTACGGTACGATGAATGGTCCCAACGAGTTCACGATCATCGGCAACATCAAGGCCATCGACTTCAGCGATGAACTCGAGCGGATCTCGGTGCCGACGCTGATCCTCCACGGCCGTTACGACGAAGTGACTCCGGCGGTCGGCGAACGGATGCACGAGAGGATCCGCGGTTCTTGTTTTCATGTGCTCCCCCGGAGCTCCCACGTGAGCTTCTGGGAAGAGCGGGCGGCCTACATGCGACTCGTGAGGCGGTTCTTGCGGGATGTCGAGGCAAAGCGGCGGAGAACGTGAGCGGCTCCCGGTGCATAGCGTCCGAGGTGACTTTGACGACCTCCGCCGCCCATGTTGAGAATGACCCACGCGCATCGGACGAGCGGCGAAGGTCCGTTCGTTTTATGGCCTGGGCACGGCGCAGGATCGGCAATTCGCGAATACCGTAGGCTGCCCGCGGTTCCATGGCGGGTTTCTATCCGGACCGCGTCAATCCGGGCTACCGGACGGCCTCGTAGTGCAGCATGATCTCCCCGTCCTCACCGTGCTTGACTTCGAGGAGCTTGAGGGTGTTTTGCTCCGTCATCGACCCCCAGTACCGGGGGCCTTTCCCGTAGACCACCGGCATGACGAAGAACCAGTAATCGTCGGCGAGCCGGCGACGCAGGACCTCCCGGACCAGCCGGGGGCCTCCCTCGATCATGATGTTCCCGCCTTCCTCCCGCCGCAGTTCCGCCACGATTCTCGAAAGGTCGCCTTTCATGATCCGGGAATTTTCCCACCCCGGCGACTTGAGACGGCGCGAGAGACACACCTTATCGACGTGGTCCAGGTAGTGCGAGTAGTCGTGCAGGAACTTCGGGTCACTCGGCTTCCGGGCTTTCGAGGACCAGACCCGCCGATGGCCGAGGAACGAGCGCCGACCCATGACCACGGTGGTCACGTCACCATACCGAGCGATCCACATGTGCCGGAACAGGGCGTTCGCGGTCCGGGTTCGCCGGTCCGAACCCGGATATTTCGGGAATTCGCCGCGTCCGTCCAGGGTCATATACACGTTCGCTGTGATCTTTCGCATCTTCCCAACACCCCAATTGGTGGATACTGGCGATACCGGTACGGCATCTCGAGCGACGGACACATGCACAAATAGACATATATCCCTTTAGGCATGTCTCGACCATGAACGACGTCTTCCAGCTCCTCGCGGAGCCCTCGCGGAGGCAACTCCTCGATGCCCTTCGTCACGGCGAACGCTCGGTCAATCAGCTGGTCGACCGGACCCACATGTCCCAGCCGTCAGTGTCGAAACAGCTGCGCCTGCTCCTCGAATTTGGCGTGGTCAGCCTGCGCAAGGCGGGACGGCAGCATCTGTACACGATCCAGGGTCGGCCGCTTCGCGAGGCCTCCGAGTGGCTTTCGTATTACCAGCGCTTCTGGGAGGAGGGCCTCAGTCGGATGGACGAGGTCCTTAACGAACCGAGCCGTCCCCGGGGGAGGGGAAGGCGATGATTCGGGCGGACGGGTCAACGGTCGCCGTTCGGGTGGAGCGGACGCTACACGCTTCGCCCGATCGGGTCTTCCGCGCCTTTCTGGAGCCCGACTTAATCCGGCAGTGGATAGCGCCCGACGATCTCGCGATCGACCGGGTGACCGTGGATGCCCGAGTCGGCGGCCGCCTCGAAGTCTGGCACTCGAGGAACGGAGAAAGCACGGGTAAGTTCGAGGGGTGCTTCCTCAAAATCGACCCCCCGCGGGAACTCGTGTACCGTTGGGCGTTCGTGGGGACGGAGCCGGAGAAGGGGGAATACTTCGACACGCTCGTTACCGTAAAGCTTCGACCGGAGCCCGAAGGGAAGACTCATATCTCCATCGTCCACGAGAAGCTGGAGGAACTTCAGCGGGGCGCCCCTCACATCCACGTTCGACTCGTTCCCGGTTGGAACAACTGCCTCGACAAGCTCGCCCAAGCGGTCGGCGGAATCTCTGCGGATCCGCGGTACATCCGCGGAGCTCGACGTGAGGACATCGAGCACACCCCCACGAGGGGTTCCTGATCGGACGAGAGCAGTTGCAGAGAAATCGATCGCGCAGCGCCCCAGGTTCGAATCTGCCGGGGCCAGGATTCGAACCTGGGAACTCCTACGAGAGCAGATCTTGAGTCTGCCGCCTTTGGCCGCTCGGCCACCCCGGCGCGTTAAACGCGAGGAGACGCGGACTTTATTCGTCTTCCGTTTCCTCGTCCGCTAGGTCACTCTCGTCGGCGACGGGGAGCGAGAGCGCGCCCTCATCGCGGCGAAGTTCGCGGGCGTTCGCCTCGGAGAGCCATGGACCGGACCGCGAGGAGATACGGGTCCGCCGCTCGGTGCCGCACCGCAGGCAGGTTCGAACCCTGCGCCCTGCCCGGAACCTCGTTCGGACCGTTCGACCCTCGACCCAGTAGGCCGAGCAAGTCCGGCAGTAGAGGTCGCGATATTCCCCGAGCAGTCGGACGTTGTAGCGCATACCGATACGGCGGGCGAGCGTGACGTATCGGTCCGCGAGAGCTGAATCGCCTCCCTTCGACTCTCGTTCCGCGAGACCGAAGAGGTCCGCGACTCGTCGCCGAGCGATGCGGACCATCGAGGTAGTCCGCCGACCCCGTCGACCCGTGCGCCTCAGGACTGGGGTTGTTGGCATACGGGACAATAGACCGCGACACGGCTGATGAGCGTCCGGCATCGAATGCAATACTTGCCGGCGGGCGGGGGCGGCATCGGGCCCACCGCCCCGGGGACGGGGGGTGGAGCGAGGACCGCGTAGCCGGTCGGGGTGTAGTTCCATCCGAAGGCGATGGGGGCGGCCACGATGGGCATCACGGGCGCCGGAGGAGAAGGCGAACCGGCCGGAGACGGAGCTCCCGAGACCGTCGGCACGGCCGTCGGCGAGGGGGTCAGCGGCTTCACGGAGGGGTCGACCTGCGGCAGCGTGAAGCCGCACTTCGTGCAGAAGAGCGCTCCTTCGCTCGCGAGCTCCCCGCAATGGAGGCAGACGGTCATCGCCTGGGGCAAGGTTAATGGCGTATATCACCGTCAGGGGTTCAGTGAGACGCCGGTCGGTCGCTCTCGTAACTCGGGACCCGGGGCTCTACCACGAGCTCGCGGGGTTCTTGCGCGAGCGGCGCGTACCGACCGTGAGCCTTCTTCCCGGCGAACGGATTCCCGACCAGGTCGCCGTCGTCCTCACCTCCGCTGCGGAGGCGGAGGGGATCGCCCACGCGAACGTTCTCGCGGTCGGGGAGAGCGTGGACCGGCGGAGCCTGGCGGCGGCAATCCACCACGCGCTCGTATCGGCGGACGCCACGGAGGCGATCGTAGTCGGTCTCGACCCGGGGCCTCGCCCGGGCTACTCCGTGCTGGCTGGTGCGACGATCCTCGCGGAAGGGGTCCTCGAGTCGCCCGAATCCGCAGGAACCTTTGCGAACCATTTGCGGCACCGGTTTCCCGCCCGGCCGGTGTTGTTCCGGGTGGGGCGGGGCGACCCGCTCGCCCGGAACCGCATCGTGAACGCCCTGCTCGAACACCAGCGGTCGGTGGAGCTCGTGGACGAACAGGGAACGACCCCTCGGGGACGCCGACGGCCCGGGGACGCGGCCGCGGCGCGCACCATCGCCCATCTTCGGGGTAGGCCCGTACGGGAGCCGCTCCCGCTCACCGTCACACCGGGGGAGATTGCGAACCTGCAGCGCCTGAGCCGCGAGGGCAGCGGAGGACGGCTCACCATTTCGCGGTCGAGCGCGCACCGCGTGCTGCAGGGCGAGCTCACGCTCGCGGAGGCCGTCTCCGAGGCGATGGCGCGTCCATCGCGTTCCCGGTCGACGCGTGAGCCGCCGACCCCCCGCGAACCCCTTTAACCCGACGAACGGTCGCGGAGTCGTGGCGCTTTCCTCGGAAGTGGCGGACCGGGCCCGTCGGGCGGCCCTCGAGAACGCCCTGGCGCACGATGGCACCGCCCAGGCCGGTTCGGTGATCGCCCGCCTGATGGCCACTGACCCAGGACTGCGCGCCCACGCCGAGGCGGTCCGTTCGCTCGTTTCGGAGGTGGTCGCCGAGATCCGCGGGCTTCCCTCCTCCGAGCTCGAGGATCGCCTGGCCGCGCTCGGCGGTGCGGAGACGAGGTCGCCGCGAGCCCCGAGGAACGAAGCGCCCGAGTTCCCGGAGCTGCCCGGCGCCGAGCCGGGAAAAGTCGTGCTGCGGCTAGCGCCGTTCCCGAGCGGGGTGCTCCACATCGGGAACTCTCGAATGTTGTTCGTGAACCAGCTCTACCGGGAGCGGTACCACGGGAAGATCCTGCTCGTGTTCGACGATACGGCGGGCTCGGCCGACAAGCGCATCGAATCCGAATTCTTCGACCTGATCCTCGGCGACTGCGAGCTTGCCGGTGTCCGGCCGGACGAGGTCCACTACAAGTCGGACCGGATCCCGATGTTCTACCCCTGGGCCCGCCGAGTGATCGAGAAAGGCGCAGCGTACGTCTGTCGCTGCCCGCAGGAGCTTCTCGGGAAGAACCGGGCCGCCGGGGTCCCCTGCCCGGAGCGCTCCCAGACCATCCCCGAGGCGCTCGAGGAGTGGGAGAAGATGCTCGGCAACGCCTACGGCCCCGGCGAGGCGGTCCTTCGTCTCAAGACCGACATGGCGGACCCGGACCCGGCGTTCCGAGACCGGGTCCTGCTGCGCATCACCGACATCGACCACCCTCGAGTGGGGAAGAAGTACCGGATTTGGCCGATGCTCGAGTTTTCCTGGGCGGTCGACGACGTCGAACTCGGGGTCACGCACATCCTGCGAGGAAAGGACCTTGTGATCGAGGACCGGATGGAGCGCTACATCTGGGACCTGCTCGGGATCTCAGGCCCCGCCTTCCTGCACTGGGGCATCCTTCGGGTCCGGGAGGCCAAGGTCTCGAAGAGCAAGTCGTACAAGGAAGTCCGGACCGGGCTCTACGATGGGTACGCTGATCCCCGGACGTGGTCGCTCCGGTCCCTCGTGCGACGGGGGATCTCGATGGACGCGCTTCGCGACTTCATCCTCTCGTTCGGGATGTCGCTCGCCGACATCGAAGTTCCGGCCGAGACTCTGTACTCGGAGAACCGAAAGCGCATCGACGCGAGCACACCCCGTCGTGCGTTCGTCGCCGACCCGGTCCGCGTCGACGTGGAGGGGTATCCGTTCGACCTCGGTCATGTCACGCTCCCGAACCATCCCGACCGGCCCGAGCTCGGAACGCGTTCGGTCGACGCGGGGCCGTCGTTCTATCTCGCGCGTCGCGACCTCAGTGCCCATCTCGGCGAGGAGATCCGTCTCAAGGACCTCGTCAACATTCGACTGGGGGATGCCCCCGTCCCCGCCCTCGGTGACGTACGGGCGACGTTCACCACCCGGGAGAACCGCAAGCTCCCTCGGCTCCAATGGGTCGGCGTGAACGGCGCGGTGCCGGTCGACCTGCTCGGAATGGAGGGGGACCATACGTCGGGGCTGGGTGAGGCCGCCCTCTCGGAAGCCACGCCGGGCGAGGTCGTCCAGTTCGAGCGGGTCGGATTCGTCCGGGTGGAGACCAACTGGACCCCGGGCTCGAAGCCTCTGCGCGTCGTCTACGGCCATCCGTAGCGCCCCAAGGGGCTTTTTGTACACGGAATCGCTCTTCCGGTGGGCCCTTCATGAAGTTCCTTCACACATCCATCACGGTCCGCCACATGGAAGAGAGCCTCGCCTTCTACACGGAGATGTTGGGGCTTCAATTCGAGCGGCGGCGCACGATCCCGGAAAACCATGCGGAGATCGCGTTCGTGCGCGACCCGGCGTCCGGGGCTCGGGTCGAGCTCACCCATTGGGACGGCAAGGACTCCTTCGAGCCCGGCGAGCAGCTCGACCACCTCGCTTTCGAGGTGGAGGAACTCGACCGAACGCTCATGCGGTTGCGTACTAAGAATGTCCGGGTCGCGAAGGAACCGTACCGACTGTCCGGAGGCTCCTCCCGGATCGCCTTCGTGCTCGACCCGAACGACGTTTGGATCGAGCTGATCGAGCGGGCGCCCGCGTCCGGCTGACGGGGGACCGTGGCCGAAGCGCCCGAGCTCCACCCCCACCACGAAGGACGGCCGCTCCTTGCGGTCTTCTCCGCGACGTTCTTCGTTCGGTTCGCCTTCGGTATCACGGTCGCGGTTCTGGCGAGCTATATTTCCGGTAGCTCGAGCGGCATCGGCCAAGCGACGGTGGGGGTCGTCGGAATCATCGCCGCGCTTTCCCCGGTCGGGGAGTTCTCGACGGTGTTGTTCTCCGGCGCCGCCGCCGACCGCTATGGTCGGTTCCCGGTGCTCTTCCTGGGAATCGGGATCGCCGCGATCATCTTCGTGCTCATCGCGCTGACCCGCGACCCGGTGCTGCTCGCCGTGGCGAATCTGGGGTACGGCGTGGCGGCGGGCGCGATCCTGGCCTCGAGCCTCGCGATCGTGGCCGACTTCTCCGACCTCGGCGAGCGCGGATTTGAGATGGGTCGATTCGATGCGATGAACCTCTCGGGCTGGATCGCGGGGTTTGCGTTCGGCCTCGGCATCCGGGCAGCGGTGGGAAACGGCTCGCTCGGAGTAGCCTTCCTGATCGGGGCCGCGATCCTCGCGGGAGGCCTCGGCTTCTCGGCGCTCCTCCTGCGACGACAGAGCGTTCCGCGCGGAAGCCGGACGTACTCGTTCGGCACGGTGGCGCACCACATCTTCCGAAAGAGCGTGCTCTTGGTGACCCTGCCCTGGCTCGCAATCTACATGCTGATCGGCACGGCGCTCGTCTTCATCGGGTCGGCGGCGAGCGGAGTGGGGATCCCGCTCGTCGAGCTGGCGGCCATCATCGCCGCCGGGGGGCTTTTGCTCGTGGTCTCGCAGCCGCTCTTCGGCCGACTGTCGGACCGATTCGGCCGGATGCGGCTGATGACGACCGGAGCCTCGGGCTTCGTCCTGCTCATGGCGTTCGCATCCCTGGTCGTGGCCTACGGGGCCTCCGTGCCGCTCCTCGTCGGCCTCGGGGCGAGCGCCGTCCTCGCCCTCATGTACGGGCCGGCCGCTCTGGCGGCGCTCACCGACCTATCGACCGAGGTCGGACGAGCCACCACGATGGCGATCTACTCGCTGACGATCTCGGTCGGAATGCTGGTCGGACTGCTAGCTTCCTCCCAGCTCTATTCGCATCTTGGGAAGGTCGGACTGTACATCTTCTTCGGGGCGCTCGCGCTCGTGCTGGCGGCCCTCACCGCCGCCCGCATGGTCGAGCTTCGGGGCCGTGGGACGGACCGACCTACGACTCCGGCTCGATGATCACGTGCCGCAGCACCGGGTGGCTCTGCTGGAGCGCGAGACGCACGTCGTCGACCGCCGACTCGATCTGGTCGGTCGTCAGACCGTCGCGGAAGTTAATCCGGATCGCCAACAGCGCGTCGTCCGGCCCCAACACCATCGACTGGAGGGCCCGCACCTTCTGCACTCGGGAGTCCCGTTCGACTACGCCGAGAATCGCCCGGGCTTCTTCCGGGTCCAGCGCCTGCCCGATCAGAAGCCCGTGGCTCTCCACCGTAAGCACGAGTCCGGTGATGATGAGCAAGACGCCCTCGATGAACGCCGCAGCTCCGTCGACCGCGTCGTGCCCCGTCCGGTACACGATGATCAACGCGAAGAACGCGACGAGGCAACCGACGATTGAAACCACGTCCTGGTAGAACACCGACTTGAGTCCGATCCGCCGGGATTCGAGGAACGACTGCAGGGTCTGCTGCGCCCGACGGATTTCCCGAAGGGTGACCGCGATGCTGATCGCGCTCACGAGCAAGGTCGCGCCGATCACGATGAGCGCGAGGCCGATGTGCGTCACCTTCGCGGGACTCAACCACTGGTCGACCCCGGTGGAAAGGGCGAGCAGACCCGCGATCGTGAACGTCACGACGATCGAGATGAGCGCCCAGTAGAACCGCTCCTTGCCCCGACCGAACGGATGGCGATAGTCGGCGGGTAGCTGTGACGCGTAAAGACCCCACAGCAAGAGAACTCCCCCCGCGAGGTCGGTGACGCTGTAAATCGCCTGGGCGAGCACGGCCCGGCTTCCCGAAAGCAGGGCCACGTAGAGGTTCAACGCGAACAGGGCTCCGTTGAGAATCAGGGTCGCGACGATGACGACTTGCGAGCGCATCGGTCTCGAAGACTCCCACGGAGGAGGGAGAGAACGCGGGCGCGGGCCATAAAGCGTTTTGTCCCGAGGGGCCCCCCAATGTTGTCCCGGGAGGACCAAGTCTTAAATCGCGGCGACCCGTCCTCGGCGGTTGGTGTCCCGATGAGCGATCTAGCCACCCGGCCGACCGTAACCGGCTCGGTCCCTACGCCCGCGAGCTCCCACCGGTACCCTCGCCCGCACTTGAACCGTCTCGGGCTCGGCCCCGGAAAGATGACCCGGCTGAAGCGCCTACTGTATTCCCATGGCCCGGGGGGCGGCACGCTCCTCGTGTTGCCCATCGACCAGGGACTCGAACACGGGCCGATCGATTTCTTCCCGAATCCGGACTCTCTCGACCCTCAGTACCAGTACGACCTCGCCCGGGAAGGCAACTTTAGCGCCATCGCCTTGCACATCGGTCTCGCGGAGAAGTACTTCCACGAGTACGCCGGCGACGTTCCCCTCATCCTCAAGCTCAACGGGAAGACGGCCATACCGAGCGATGCCCAGGCGTTCAGCCCGCTCACCGGAACGGTCGAGGACGCCGTCCGGCTGGGCGCGGAAGCCGTCGGGTACACGGTCTACGTGGGCTCGCCCGCGCAGGACCGCGACTTCCTCCAGTTCCTCGAGGTCCGTCAAGAAGCCCAGCGCCTGGGCATGCCCGTCATTGTCTGGGCGTACCCGCGGGGAGAAGCGGTGGCCAAGAAAGGTGGCAAGGAGAGCCTGTATGCCGTCGATTACGCCGCCCGCGTCGCCCACGAGTTGGGGGCCGATGTGGTGAAGCTGAACTATCCCGCGGCATCCGAGAAGGACGCCGATAGCCCGCCCCCGTACAACACCCTCCGACTCTCCCCGATGGAAGCGTTCCGCAAGGTCGTCCAAAGCGCGGGCCGCTCCTTGGTGCTCGTCTCCGGCGGGGAGAAGATCGGTGACGATGAGCTGATGCAGAAGGTGCGTTCGTCGATGGATGCGGGGGCGACGGGTATCATCTTCGGCCGCAATATGTGGCAGCGACCCAAGACGGACGCGCTTCGGCTGACCCGCGAAGTGCATGCGATCTTCCGGGAGTACGCCCAGTCCCCGTAGCCGAACTCCGCTTCGCCTCCTGGTCGTCATCACGGGCGAAGACCACCCCAAGGCATGCACCGGCCGTCGCCTCCTCCGCTGGAGACGCGTGCGAGCGTTCTCGGCGGCGTGGCCGGCGGCCGCGGACCCGGTCGTGCTCGACCCGTACGCTCCGACGCCCCTGTCCGGTGCCGATGCGGAGAGCGCTCGGCGCGGCGGGATCCTGGTGGTGGACTGCTCGTGGAATCGGCTCTCGGCCCGCGGCATGTTCCCTGGCGAGGAGGGCCGACGGAGGTTCGGGAGGATCCACCGAAGGCTCCCCTTGCTCATCGCCGCCAACCCCCAGCATTATGGTCGGCTCACGCAGCTCACGACGGTCGAGGCGTTCTGCGGAGCACTCTCCGTCCTCGGGCGGGAGGCCGAAGCCAAGAACGTGATTTCGGGATTCGCCGGCGGCGACGAATTCCTCGAGATTAACCGAATTCGCTTGGAACGGTACCGCCACGCTGCGGGACCGGAGGAGATACGAACCGCCGAACGGGACCTGTTCGGGGGCACGTAGGGGCCCGGCGGTGCACGCCGCCGGGGGTTTCAATCGGGGAACGGATAGGTTTGCCCTTCCGTCGAGAGGTGCTCCACCGTGATGGCCGCGACGCTCGGCAACGGCGCCCGCAACGGGACTCTGGCGATGATCACACCACCGTACCGCTCGTACACCCGTGACGTGTGCAGGGTGAGGCACCGACCCCCGTAGATGGAACGGCCCGTGAGGTCCGGGTCGTGGCCGCGGAGCATGACCGAGAGCCCTGTCGCTTGGAAGAAGCGATCGAGGTCGCGTTCCCCCCAAGCACGGGTCGCTCCTCGCCGGATGTACGAGGCATCGCACTCCGCCCAGGTGATTTCCGCGAGGCGGTCGTCGTCGGGGTTCACGAACGCCGCGGTCCACGGTATGGGGAGCCGGCCCCGAGGAAAGCCGGCATGGGCGAGATAGGCCCCGTTCGGGGTGGTCACCGCGAGCGGCCCCCGCTCGAAGAGACCCAACAGGCGCTCGTAGCGGGTCGCGTCGAAGCCCCAGAGCTCGTCCACTTCCTCGGGGAGATTGTGCGGCACGGCCGGAATCCGGCGCACGACTTCGTGGTTGCCCTGGATCAGGGTGACGCGACTCGGGTTCTCGGCGACGAGCTCGAGAAGATACAGTCCGTTCGCAACGGACCCGGCCCCGCAGTCGTCCGGCGGACGGTCGACGTAATCGCCGAGCCCGATCAGGCACCGGTCGCCCTTCCGGTATTGCCGTACGACCTCTTCGATGGAGCGCCAGTCCCCGTGGCTGTCGCCAAAGACGACCGCTTCCGGCGCGCCGTCCTCGGGAATCTCGACGAGTGGGGGGCGCACGGGGACGCGACGCTCGAGGTACGTGAGTAGTTCGTCGGCTTGCGAAGGAGTGATCCGGAGGAGTTCGGACGGGGAACGCAGCACTGCGGCCTCGGCCATGTCGGTTCCTACAATCTCCGAGAAAGTGCGGGGGGCCGGAGTTCCCGGCCGCCGGTCGCGGAGACCGGCCGGCCCTTTGAACCGGCGAATGCCCTAGGCAACAGGGTCCTAAGCCCTGCCTCGGTGGCCCCGCCGAACTGGTCGGACGGATTGGCCGAGCTGGAGCACCCCCGCACCGTAACCTCGAGAGAACAATAGCGAGAGTAGCCCCGGCAGGAGTTTCGGCCGTCGGGGAATCCGACCTCCGCGGCGTTCGAACCTGCGTCGCGAGATCCAGAGTCTCGCATGATTGGCCACTACACCACGGGGCTACACGCCGGCCAGCTTCGGGCCGTTGATA
>DASPOD010000023.1:0-40245 GCA_035626215.1 Thermoplasmata archaeon | reverse complement strand
AGGTGCTCGCGACGTTCCCGAAGCTCCAGGACCCGAAGTCGGGACGCCCGCTGATGGAACGCACCGTGCTCATCGCGAACACCTCGAACATGCCGGTCGCGGCCCGCGAGGCGAGCGTCTACACGGGGATCACGATCGCGGAGTACTACCGGGACATGGGCTACGACGTCGCGCTGATGGCCGACTCGACGAGCCGCTGGGCCGAGGCGATGCGCGAGATCTCCGGCCGCCTCGAGGAGATGCCGGGCGAGGAAGGCTACCCCGCCTATCTGGGCCGCCGCGTGGCCGAGTTCTACGAGCGGTCGGGACGGGTCATCACGTTCTCGCCCGAGGGCCGAACGGGCTCGATCACCGTCGTCGGGGCGGTGTCGCCGCCGGGCGGGGACACCTCCGAGCCGGTGAGCCAGAACACGCTGCGCATCGCGCGCGTCTTCTGGGCGCTCGACGCTTCGCTCGCCTCGCGCCGCCACTTCCCGTCGATCAACTGGCTGCAGAGCTACTCGCTCTACACCCGAGACCTCGAGTCGTGGTACGGCCAGACGGTGTCGAAGGACTTCACCGCGCTCCGACAGAAGGCGCTCGAGACCCTCCAGAAGGAGTCCGAGCTCCAGGAGGTCGTCCAGCTGGTCGGCGTCGACGCGCTCCCCGAGCGGGAGAAGGCGACGCTCGACGTCTCGCGGATGCTGCGCGAGGACTACCTCCAGCAGAGCGCGTACGACGAGGTCGACACCTACACCTCGATCAAGAAGCAGGCGCTGATGCTCCGGATGATCCTCAAGTTCGGCGATCTCGAGCAGGAGGCGGTCGCGAAGGGAGTGACCGTCCAGAAGCTTCAGCAGATGCCGGTGCGCACGAAGCTCTCGCGCATGAAGTGGATTCCCGAGGCCGAGGCGGACAAGCAGTTCGCCGACCTCGCCTCGGAGACGGAGCTCGCCGTCGGGGCCCTCGCGGCCCCGGGGGGGAGCTGATGGCCTCGAAGGGGGCCGCCCCCTCGGGCGGCGCGACCGGGGTGCCGGTCGACTACCGCACGATCGACCGCGTCGCCGGGCCGCTCCTCTTCGTCCGGGACGTGTCGAACGCCGCGTACGGGGAGATCGTCGAGATCCAGCTCCCGACCGGCGAGCGTCGCCAGGGCCAGGTGCTCGACTCCCGAAAGGGGCTCGCCATCGTCCAGGTGTTCGGCGCGACGATGGGGATCAACCTCGAGAAGACGAGCGTGAAGTTCCTCGGCGAGGTCGCGACCCTCCCCGTCTCCGACGAGATGCTCGGCCGCGTCTTCACCGGTCTCGGCGAGCCGCGGGACGGAGGGCCGCGCATCGTGAGCGAGAACCGGCTCGAGATCGTCGGGAGCGCGATGAACCCGTACTCCCGCGAGGAGCCGAGCGAGTTCATCCAGACCGGTATCTCGACGCTCGACGTCAACAACACCCTCGTGCGCGGCCAGAAGCTCCCGATCTTCTCGGGCGCGGGGCTCCCGCACAACCAGATCGCCGCCCAGCTCGTCCGCCAGGCGAAGCTGCGCGACTCCTCCGAAGGGTTCGCGGTCGTCTTCGCGGCGATGGGGATCACGAGCGAGGAAGCGAACTACTTCCTCAAGGAGTTCGAGACGACCGGGGCGCTCGAGCGGGCCGTCGTCTTCCTGAACCTCTCGTCCGACCCGTCGATGGAACGGGTCGTGACCCCGCGCATGGCGCTCACGGCCGCCGAGTTCCTGGCGTACGAGCGGGACCTCCACATCCTGGTCGTGCTCACCGACATGACGAACTACTGCGAAGCGCTCCGCGAGGTCTCCGCGGCTCGGGAGGAGGTCCCCGGCCGCCGCGGCTACCCCGGGTATCTCTACACCGACCTGGCCAGCATGTACGAGCGTGCGGGCAAGATCCACGGCCGCAAGGGGTCGATCACCCAGATCCCGATCCTGACGATGCCGGCGGACGACGTGACGCACCCGATCCCCGACCTCACCGGCTACATCACCGAGGGCCAGGTGTACGTGAGCCGTGACCTCCAGCGCCGTGGCATCTACCCGCCGATCGACATCCTGCCGTCGCTCTCGCGTCTGATGGGCCAGGGAATCGGCAAGGGCCGGACGCGCGAGGACCACCGTGGCGTCTCCGACCAACTGTTCGCGGCCTACGCTACGGGGAAGGACCAGCGGTCGCTCTCCGCGATCGTCGGCGAGGAAGCGCTCACCGCCACCGACCGGCTCTACCTCAGGATGGCCGACCGGTTCGAGACGGAGTTCGTCAACCAGCGGCCCGACGAGGACCGCTCGATCGACGAGAGCCTCGCGCTCGCCTGGGACATCCTGTCCGACTTCCCGGACGCGGAGCTGAAACGGATCCGCCCCGAGTTCATCGAGCGGTACCGCCCGAAGAAGGGGACCCCGGCGGCCTAGCGGGACGCGGAAGGGACCGATGCCGGCCGAAACCGTCCGACCGACCCGCCTCGAGCTCCTGCGGACGCGTCGCCGCATCGTGGTCGCGAAGAAGGGGCTGAACCTGCTCAAGCTGAAGCGCTCGGCGCTGATCGTCGAGTTCTTCGCGGAGTCGCGCGAGGCGCTCAAGTTGCGCGGCGACCTCAAATCGCGCATCGAGCGGGGGTACGAATCGATCCGCATGGCGGAGATGCTCGAGGGCCCGACCCGACTCGAGAACATCTCGATGATGCTCCCCGACCTCGCACCGGTCGCCGTGACGACGAAGAACGTCATGGGCGTCCGCACCCCGCAGGTCGACCGCGGTGGATTTCAGCCGCTCCCGAGCGTCGACCTCCTCGACCTTCCGGTCTCCGTCCAAGAGTCGGTCCGACGGTTCCAGCGCATCTACCAGAACGTCCTCGACATCGCGGAGAAGGAGAACACGCTGCGTCGTCTCCTCAAGGAGATCGAGAAGACGAAGCGACGGGCGAACGCGATCGAGAATGTCCTCGTCCCCCGCCTCGAGGGGGTCGTCCGGTACATCAAGTTCCGATTCGACGAGATGGAACGCGACTCGTTCAGCATGCTCAAGACCGTGAAGCGGAAGCTCGAGCGGGAGGCGGGGAATGCGGTCGCCGCCTAACGTCAACCCCGCGGTCCGACGGTTCGCCGCGCTCTGGACCTTGAGCACGCTCGTGAAGGTCGCCGCGCTCGCCGTCCTGCTCCTCGTCGTACTGAAACTGTTCGGAGGGCTCTAACGATGGTCACGGGAACCGTGGGCGCGAACGCTACCGACTCCGTCGAGGCGCTGAAGCGGGTGAAGGCGACCGAGAACGAGTGGGAGACGCGATTGGGGGCGGCCCGCAAGGACGCCGACGCGACGCTCGAGCGGTTGCGCGCCGACACTGCGGCGGCGGTGAAGGCGGCCCAGGCCGAGGCGGAACGCGACCGGGCTGCCCGGGTCGCCCAAGCCCGGGTCGACGCGGATGCGGAGGCCCAGGCGATCGTCGACGACGGCCGGAAGGCGGCCGAACAGGCCGGCGCCGGCGAGGGACGACGGCCGGCTGACAAGAAGGCGGCGATTCTCGACATCGTGCTCGGCGGGTTCGGAAAGGATTAGGAGCGACAAGGGGCGAACCGTGGTGCTGCGTCCGGTCAGGATGGCCAAGGTCGGGCTCGTCGGGCTCAAGGACGACGAGGAGCGGGTCCTCACCGTTCTCCACGACCTCCGGCTCGCTCAGATCGAGCCGCTCTCGCCCGCGACGGCCGCTGAGCTCGGCCCCGAGCGGGGGCCCGAAGAGCTGCGCCAGGTGGGGGACGAGACGCTGCGCTTCCGCGGACTCCTGAGCGCCCTACCCCCGGTTCACGGCGGGCCGCCGCGCCTGTTCGGGTCGGTCGCGGAAATCCTCGCGGCCACGAAGACGGTGACGATCGACGAGGAGGTCGGCCAACTCCGGCGCGAGGACGACCAACTCGCGACCGAGCAAAAGGCGGCCGAAGCGACGGAAAAGCTCCTTGGACAACTGTCGTTCTATCCGGACCGGCTCGAGTTCCTCAACTCGAAGAGCTTCCTCACGTTCTATGGGGAGGCGTCGTCCGACGACTACGCGGAGTTCGCCTCGGCGTTCCCCGCCGGGACGGACGTACATCTCCTGCTCGGGCCGCCCGGAGACCCGGTTCGATTCCTCGTGCTGATTCCCCCCGGCGGCGCGGACACGCTCTCGCGTCTTTCGCAAGCCCGGGGGGTCCGCCTCACCGCGGTCCCCCAGCTCGAGGGCACGGTCCCGGACGAGCTCGCGCGGGTCGCCGCCACGAAGGCCGAGCTGGCCCGTCGACGGAAGGAGATTGCCGACCGGCTGCTCGCGGTTTCGAAGGAGTCGTACGCGCTCGTGAGCGCCATCGGCGAGGCGCTCGAGATCGAGAATCGGAAGGCGGAGGTCGTCGCGAAGCTCGGCGCGAGCCGGAGCGCGTTCGCGCTCGAGGCGTGGGTGCCCGAGCGGGACGTCGACCGCCTCCAAGCAATCCTCGATCGGGAGACCCGCCACCGGACGTTCTTCTATCGGGTCCGGACCGACGAGGAACCCCCGACGATGATGTCGAACCCGCGGGGGGTTCGCCGCTTCGAGTTCTTCGTGCGGTTCTATTCGCTGCCCCAAGCGACCGAGTGGGACCCGACCCTCGTCTTCTCGATCGTCTTCCCGATCTTCTTCGGCTTCATGCTGGGGGACTGGGGCTATGGGCTCGTCATCCTGCTGATCTCGCTCTGGATGATCCGGGGCTTCCCCGGTGCGCGGCACCTGCCCAAGTTCGGCCGCAATTTCGTCAAGATGATCCTGAGCCCGAAAGGGATGCAGAACCTCGCCTACGCGCTTCTACCGGGGTGCGCGATCGCGATCGGCTGGGGGCTCTACTCGGACTCGTTCTTCGGCTACGGGCTCCTCCACCAGCTGTTCGGCTATGTCGGACCGGCCGATACGCTGACAACGAGCGTTCCGAAGTACCTCCTCTTCGCTGGGTACGTCGGACTCGGCATGGTCGTCCTCGGCTTTCTGATGGGGGCCCTCAAAGAGTACTTCCACCACCATCCCCGCGGCGTCGTGGCGAAGTCGGGCGGGGTCCTCTTCGCGTTCGGCATCGCGTTCTTCGGCCTCGCGGTCATCCACAAGGCGACCTCGACCGCCGCGCACCCCATCATGTTCGTCTGGTACGCCCTCCTCGCCGTCGGCCTGGTGATGCTCTTGGCCGGGGAGGGGCTGCAGATGGGGATGATGGGGCTCATCGAGGTCGTGAGCCACATCCTCTCCTACACGCGGCTCGTGGGGATTCTGCTCGCGAGCCTCATCCTCGCTCTCGTCATCAACACGATTGGGAGCGGCCTTGTCCACAGCGGTACGTTCCTCAGCGGTGCGATCTTCACCATCATCGCCGGGCTCGCGATCATCTTGATCGGGCAGTCGTTCAACGTAATCATCGGCGTCTTCGAGCCGGGGATCCAGGGGGCGCGGCTCATCTTCGTCGAGTACTTCTCGAAGTTCTACACCGGGAACGGCAAAGTGTTCCGGCCGTTCGGGAGCCCGCGGAACCGTACGCTCTCGCCGGTGTCGCCCGAGCCGCTCCCGGCCGGTGGTCCGATCGTCCAGACTCCGTAGCCCGGCGCTCGCGCGGGGTCCCGGCGGGCCGGTCGAGCGCGACGCGGTCGACGAGGAGCCCTACAGTCGGGGGGACACGAGGAGCGGCGCGAGACGTTCCGCCGGGACCCCATAGCGCCGGCCGAACACGGCCCGACGGAGGTCGTTGCGCTCGATCTCGTTGCGGAGGAGGTACGCGAAGATCACGCTCAGCGAGAGCGGATACGTCCTAAGTCGCTTGAGCGTGGAGGTCGCCCGGTCGCGCTCGATCGCGACCTCGTAGCCCGTGAGGCTGTCGGCCGTGGTGAATTCGTTCGTTCCCTCCCCGATGGACGGGAACCGGTCCGCGAGGCGCTCGGCGAGTTCGGGGACGGTCCGGGCCGGGTACCGGTCCGACGCTTCGGCGACCGTCATCGTACCCCCGTCGACCCACCGCGTGAGCACCTCGTCGACGGGGAGGGAGCGATCCTTCCCCTTGAGGAGGAGGAGCGCGTTGCGCGCGTCGATCTCGCCCTGCATCAATCCTCGGACCACCCATTCGTCCCCTTGGAAGAACCGGGCCTGGGCGAGCACGTTGCGGTAGTACTCCTTGTCGAGGGCGTGCAGGATGGGAAAGATGTTGTGCGTCCGCTCGAACGCCTCGAGGAACGGCAGGATCGTGGTGCCGTAGCCGTACTTCACGAGGGACGTGACCATCGCTTCGAGCGTCGGCTGGCCGAGCAAGATCCGGAAGTCGTCCAGGTTCATCGCCCCGGCGTAAAGGCCGGCCGGGATCTCACGGCTCGAAACGAGGTGGTCCTGGGTATCGGTGACGCTCCCGCCTTTCACCTTCGCGGTGAGGATCAACTCGATGTTCTGGATGTCCCAGCGGCCGAGATAGGCGCCGACCACGCCGCGCCCCGCGAACGGTGTCGCTTCGAACGCTTGGCGGTTCCGACGCACGAACGTCCGGTTGATCGCGAGCTCGACCAGCGTCACGTCGGAGTGCATCGCGCGGAGGCGCGCCAGGTCGTCGGCGTACGGGGTCGTCTCGAGGACCTTCGCGAACTCGTTCGCGTCCTTCGTGGCGAGCAGCTGCGGGTACGTCTCCTTGGGGAGGAACGCCGGGAACTCCGGGTTCAGCCGGCCGAGCGAGCTCGCGTACGGGGAGGCGGCCATGGTCCGGGCCTAGGCGAGGAGCTCGCGCACCCGGTCCTCGCGCAGCCGAAGGAGCTCGTCGAACGAGAGGTTGAGCCGGCGGCTTCCGTCCGGTGTTTCGGCGACGAGGCCCCCGAGGATCGCTTGCGGGGTCGGGTCGAAGCTCTTGCCCGCCACGCGGGCGAGCAGCACCGCGTCCTCCCCCCGGCCGAGGATGCGGACCTGCTTTCCGAGGGTGTCGGTGGCCGTCGACATCATCCGCTTCAGGACGGCGGGGTACTGCGGACTTCGAGTGTACTCTTGGAGGAGGGTCCGGGTTTCCGTAATCGCCCCTTCGAGGCGCTTTTCCCGGGCCTCGTAGAGGAGCTTCCGTGCCTGGAGCTTCGCCGCCGCGAGATGCTGGGTGTGCTCGTGGGCGATCTCGGCATCGGTCGCGCGCGCGCTCTGGGCGCGGACGTCCGCGACCTGGCGGTCGCGCGCCGCGACGATCTTCGCCGTCTCCGCGTCCCGATTCGTCGTCAGGGCCGCGAGGTCCGCCTCGCCGCGGCGGCGGATTTCCTCGACCAAGCTTTCGAGGCTCATGGGCGCGAGGGTCGGCTCGGGGGCCTACGAGATGACCCCGAGCAGTAGGATGATTCCCAGCACGAACCCGATGATCCAGAGCGTCTCGGGAATGACGAAGAAGAACAGCACCTGGCCGAACTTCTCCGGCTTCTCGGCAATGATTCCCATGCCGGCCGCACCGATCCCCGACTGGGCCATGCCCGTGCCGATCAGACCACCGGCGATCGCGATTCCGGCCGCGAGCGTTGCGTAGTCGCTAGCTACCATACGATGACTCGGGCGGCCGAGTAAGGTCGGGTATATAACCCGGAACCCCGGCGCGGTGCCCCCATCCACCGGCGAGGATTCTACGATTTCGACGTGGCCTTGGGCGCCGGCCCCGGAGCGGACGATTCCGAGGCAGTTCCGCTCGCGCGCGCTCGGGCTTTCGCGCGCACCTTGAGCACGAGCGCGATCGTGGCGCCCCACGCGACCCAGCCGAGCGCCCAGGCGGCGAGACAGACCGGGCAGAGGGCGTGGATCTCGACGAGCTCCACGGTCACGAAGTAGAGCGAGAAGCCGACACCGAGGGTCGTGACCAGGAGCAGGAGATACGGCCAGAGGAGCTCGCGGCGCCGGCGCTCGGCGATGGAGGCGACCACGAGGATGACGATGAACCCGCCGATTCCGATGAACGCGTCCGGGACCCCGAGGACCGTCGTCTTCCCGCTCTGCGCGACCGCGCCGCAGGAGACGAACGAGTTGATCGTGCAGTACTTTTGGAGCGACGCCTGGACGGTCTCGAGATAGGCGTAGATCGAGACGATGAGGCCGAACCCCCCAGCGAGGTAGATCGCCGACCGGATGTCCCGCGTGCGCATCGGGGAGCCTGCCTACGTGATCGCGGCGAGGTCGGTCGCCACGGAGCTCTTCGTCGAGGCGGTCCACCCCGAGTAGTACGGCTGGCTCGGCAGGTTCGACGGCGTCGCCCCGCACGCCTTCGCTAAGAACGCCATCATCCACCAGGTTTGGCCCTGGACGATGGTCCACGGGTTCCCGGTCTCGGTCGAGACGTTCACCTCCATCTGGGCGGTGGTGTACGTTTGGACGTCCGACGGGTTGATCAACGACCCGGCGCCGGTGCCGCTCCCGTGCACGTACTGGCCGTTGATCACCACGAACGGGATCGCACTGCCCGAGTAGGCGCTGACGAACGCCGATTCGACGCAGTTCGAGGTTGTCGGGAAGTTCCCCTGGACCCCCGAGGTATCTTCGCTCACGACGAACGAGATGTACGAGGAGGTGACCTGCGCGTTCGCCAGAACGACCTCCGGTATCGAGTCCTCGGCCGAATACATGAAGGGCGTATTACTCACCGTGCCGAAGCCGCTCAACGCCTTCCAGATCGCCCAGCTGCTCGCCGAACAGTACGGGCACCACGTTGCCCCGTAGAAGTAGAGGGTGGGCAGTCCGTTCTCGTGCCAGGGCGAGGTGCCGAACGACACCCAGCCGAGGTCCCCCTGCGCCGTCGCGGCGGCGGCCGGTGGTAGGAACGGGCAGCCGAAGAGCGCCCCGCCGAGCGCGATCATCCCCGAGACGATGAGGCCCAGGATGACGCCCCAGATCAACGTGGTCCGGTAGACGGTGTTCCAGCGTGAACCGGAGGCGCGGAGCAACCCGTAGAACATCAAGAACGCGACGGCGACGAACACGAGGGCGAGGTACGGGATCGCCGGCAGAACGAGCCCGACCGGCGACGGGATGAGGAAGGCGAAGAGGAACCAGAGTCCTACGACCGGGACGAGGACGAAGCTGATCCGGACCAGCGACCACCGACGCTCCTCTTTGGCGCGCTCCTCCTTGGAGGGAGGCTTGACCCGGCGTTCCTCGTCGCCGCGCCGGGCCTGGCGGGTGCGTTGGCGGTGGTACAGGCCCCGCAGGGCGCGACCGGGCTCGCGCACGGAGGCATCGGGGTGAAACCCGACCTTGGGGTCGTCCGCGATCTTGTCCCAATCCCACCCTTTCGACCGCAGTTCTTCGACGCGGTCCCAGTCGACCATTGCCGAACGAACCGGTGTGCTCCTTTTCCGCTTTTGCCCCGCAGTCGCGACGGGGGGACGTAGGGGGCTCGGCCCGCGCACCTTTTACCCGGGACAATGTGCGGGGCGCCGATGCGCATCACCTTCCTCGGGACCGCGGGGTCGTGGCCGACCAAGGAACGGTCGGCGAGCGCGATCGCGCTCGACCTCGAGAAAGAACTGATCCTCCTCGACTGCGGTGAGGGTACTCAACGCCAGTTCTTCCAATCGTCCGCGTCGTTCATGCGGGTGCGCCGCGTGTTCATCACCCATTTCCACGGCGACCATTTTCTCGGTCTCCCCGGCCTCATCCAAAGCATGTGCCTCAACCACCGGACCGAGCCGCTCGACATCTACGGCCCCCCGGACGCGGAGGAAATGGTCGGGCGCGCCCTCAAGATGGGCTACTTCACGCTCCGGTTCCCCGTCACCGTCCACGCGCTCACGCCCGGCGCCACGGTGGAGCTCGATGGCTACTCGGTCCGGGCGGCGACCGCCCTCCACCCGGTGCCGTCGCTCGCCTACCGGGTCGAGGAAGGCGCGAAGCGGGGCCGGTTCGACGGCGAGAAGGCTCGATCCCTCGGGATTCGAGGGCGGGATTTCGCGAAGCTCGAAGCCGGAGAGCCCGTCCGGGTCGGCAATTCGGTCGTGCATCCCTCTGATGTGATGGGCCCGAAGCGCCCCGGCCGCACGATCGTCTACTCCGGGGACACGGCTCCCTCGGACGAGGTGCGGCGTCTCGCGCACCGGGCGACGGTGTTGATCCACGAGGCGACCGTGTCGCAGGAGCTCGAGGCGGAGGCGAACGAGTGGGGCCATTCGTCGGCCCGTCAGGCCGCGGAACTCGCGAACGCCGCCGAGGTCGCCACACTGTTCCTCACCCACTTCTCGGCCCGGTACAAGGAGCTTGAGCCGCTCGAATCCGAAGCGCGGATCCTCTTCCCGGGCTCCCTCGCGGCGCGCGAGCTCGCCGACCACTTGGTCCACCAGCCGTGATCGCCGCCGACCTCGTCGTGGACGACATCGGAGAACTCGCCACCCTCGCCGTCGGTCCCATCCCCCGGGTCGGCGCGGCCGCCGAAGAGCTCGGGCTCCTTTCGGACGCGGCGGTCGCCGTCGCCGACGGACGGGTCGCCTGGGTCGGACGCGAGCGCACGCTCCGCCGCGAGGTCCGGCTGCGCTCTCGGGGTCGACACGTGAGCGCGGCCGGAGGCGTCGTCGTGCCCGGGTTCGTGGACGCTCACACCCACGCGCTCTTCGCCGGTGATCGCGCGTTCGAGCTGCCGCTCAAAGTCCACGGCGCCGGCTACGCCGAGATCGCTCGCGCCGGCGGGGGCATCTACGCCACGGTACGGGCGACCCGTTCCGCGACGGACGCGAAGCTCCTCGACGAGAGCGCGGCGCGCCTCGAACGGATGGGACGCTGGGGGACGACCTCGGTGGAGGTCAAGTCGGGGTACGCGCTCACGGTCGCCGGTGAACTTCGGTTGCTTCGGCTCGTGCCGCGGCTCGCCGCGCGCACCGGGCTACGGCTCGTCCCGACGTTCCTCGGCGCGCACGCGGTGGCCCCCGAGTACCGGGAGCGCCCGGATGTGTACGTCGACCTCCTCGTTCGGCAGGCGCTTCCGCGGGTCGCCGCCGAACACCTCGCCCGGTTCTGCGATGTCTTCTGCGAGCCCGGTTTCTTCTCGGTGCCGCAGTCCGAACGACTGCTCTCGGCAGCGCTCGCCCTCGGTCTCGATGTCAAGCTCCACGCGGAGGAGTTCGTGCTCTCGGGGGGGGCTCGCCTCGCGGCGCGACTGCACGCCGTCTCGGCCGACCACCTTCTCGCCGCGCGGGCCGGCGACCGCGCGGCCCTCGCGAAGAGCGGGGTCACGGCGGTGCTGCTTCCGATCACGGCGGTTACCGCTTCGCCCGGAAGACGGAGCCCCGGCCGCGAGATGGTCGACGCGGGGGTGCCCGTCGCGCTCGGGTCCGATTGCTCTCCGAACTGCTGGGTCGAGGCGATGCCGGTCGTCCTCGCTCACGCCGTGCACGCGGCGCGGCTCTCGCCGGCGGAGGCGCTCACGGCGGCGACCGTCAACGCGGCCCACGCGAGCGGTCTCGAGGACGCGGGAACGGTCGAGGTCGGCCGTCCCGCGGATTTCGCGGTCTTTCCGGTCCGTTCGGTCGACCAGCTCGGGTACCGTTTCGACGTCATTCCCACCGTCGTTTTCCGTCAGGGAAACCGGATTTCTCCGCCGACACTCCGTCATTACTTCTAAATAGGGGGCCCTCCTCTTCGCCCTCGAGGTCGCCACAATGGCGGAGCGTGTTGGCAAGGAGCAAATCAAGCGAGAGAAGGGCTACCTGTACTACCTCGGCAAGGACGGGTACCTTTGGAAGACCCCGACGAAGCTGAACAAGTCCGGCAGGAAGGGACGTGTCGGCACCGAGAAGATCACCCGCCAAGACGGCTACATGTACTTCCTCGACAAGAAGGGGTTCATCTCGCGCGCCAAGATGAAGAACGCCTAGACCGGCGTCACCCTTTCTCGGGGACCTTCCTTCGGGAAGGTCCTCTCTCTGTTTTTCGTGATCCGCCGAATTCGTCCGGCGTTGCCGCGGGACGTTCGCGTCCAAATAGCGGGAGATGCTCTCTCCTGCGACGCGCATGGTCTGCCGCAACGACCCGGACGATCCGAGGAAATGCGACCGCTGCGGCGCCTTCCTCTGGGTCGCCGAGGAGGGACTCTACTGTGGCGACTGCGGCGCGATCATGCCGTGCTCGATGCGTCTCCTTCCGTTCCCGCCGGAATCTCACACGCCTCCCGCGCGGATCCCGCGGTGACCATCGGCGAGAGAACCCGTTTTTCACTCCCCATCTCCTCGGCAGACTCGGAGCGGGCGTACCTATCGGGTAAACTCATCTCGCCTCGGGCCATCCGGCGCGCTGCGGAGGTTATCGATGCGCCGCGTACTCTGGGTGAGCGGAACGGTAGCCCTGGTGATTGTCGCGGGATTGATCGGCTACTTCGCGGGGGACTGGTTGGGGTACTCCGCGGGTCACTCCGCGGGCTATAACGACGGTTACAACCAAGGATACGGCGCGGGGGTGAGCGATACGCTGCTACCCATCGACAGCTCGTTCGAGATCTCACCGGGGGGTACGGTGACGTTCCCGCTGAACCTCGGCCCCGGGACGTTCAACGTCACCTTGTCGTACGGCTTCCAGATGATTTGGCATCCGGGTCCGAGTGGCCCGAACTACTCACTGGATTTGAATTTCACACTTCCGCCCTGCCTGGGCTACTCCACCGGGTGGGTGAACGCGTCGGTCGCTCACCAAGGCCACCCGACACTCCAGTGCAGCTTCACGGATCTAGCGTGGTCGGTCCAACTTTGGTCGAGTCCGTCGAATCCGGAACCAGTCATCGTCCTGACGACCACCCCATGGTCGATCAGTTACCACTCCATGGGATGACCCCGGCCCTTCGACGTATCTCGGGTCGACCCAGAGACCTCGCTGCCGGCCGGCACCCTCCCCCCCGGCGACCGAACTTAGCCGCGGCGGCGCGTGTCCGCCGAGCGGCCCGCCCGTCGTCTTCCGTTCTGCTCGAGCTCGGCCGCGGCCGCCGAGCGCACGGCCCGTTTCGTCGCCGAAATGCGCAACGTGTCTTACCAAGGAACGGTGTGTGCGCTTCGCGCGACGCTCATTTCGTCGCGCCGGAGTTTTGTGCGACCAAGCAAACTTATAGCGGGTCGCGCTTGGCTCGCACCCGGAGGGTTTTCACGGTGTCCCGAGCGACACCACCTGCGTCCTCAACCGTTGGCGACCGTCGCGAAACAGCCTCTCGACAGGGGCGTTTCACGGACCGGCCGCGAACGGATTAGGCTCCTACGCGGTGGTACCAGCGATCGGTCGGGATTCTCCATCGACCCTCGAGGAGTGAGCCGTCATGGCAGTTGCCAAGAAGCGCGCGGTGCCCGCGTCGGACGAGCCGGTCGGACGACCGGCGAACCGTCTCGGGCGTGAACCGATTCCCGTGCCCCGCCTCGTTCCCCGAGGAAAGACCGCGTTCGATACGGTCCAGTGGCGGACGCACGATGCGATGATCAAGAACGCGGAAGGGAAGGTCATCTTCGAACAGAAGGGGATCCGCGCCCCGACGTCCTGGTCGGAAACGAGCGTCAACATCGCGGCGTCGAAGTATTTCCGGGTCCTCCAGGGCCGCCGGGAGAACTCGATCGACGGGATGATCCGTCGTGTCTGCCACTTCATGGCGGAGCGGGGGCTCGACCTGGGATATCTCGACACCTCGGACGAGGCGACGACGTTCGAGGAGAGCCTCGCGTACCTGATGGTTCAGCAGATGGCGGCGTTCAACAGCCCCGTCTGGTTCAACGTCGGTGTTCGAGAGCCGCCGCAGTGCTCGGCGTGCTTCATCCAGTCGATCGCCGACGACATGGATTCGATCCTCGCGCTCGCGACGAGCGAGGGCCGCCTCTTCAAGGGCGGCAGCGGCACCGGCACCAACCTCTCCCCGCTCCGCGGCAGCCACGAGAAGCTCGCGGGCGGGGGGATCGCCTCCGGCCCCGTCTCGTTCATGCGGGCGTTCGACGCGCTCGCCGGCGTCATCAAGAGCGGTGGAACGACACGACGCGCCGCGAAGATGGTGATCCTCAACCTGGACCACCCCGATATCGTCGACTTCATCGACTGCAAGGTCCGCGAGGAGGACAAGGCGGCGGCCCTCATCCGCGAGGGCTACTCCTCGAACTTCGACGGCACCGAGCCCGACTCGGCGTACGCCTCGATCGCGTACCAGAACGCGAACCACTCGGTCCGCGTCCCGGACGCCTTCATGGAGGCGGTCGTTCGCGACAAGGAGTGGAAGACGTTCAACCGGACCGACCACTCCGTCGCCGCCACCTACCCCGCCCGCGAGCTTTGGCGCAAGCTCGCCTACGCCGCGTGGCGGTGCGGGGACCCGGGCGTCCAGTTCGACGACGTCACCAACGACTGGCACACCTGTCCGAACACCGCTCGGATCAACGCTTCGAACCCGTGCAGCGAGTACCTCTTCCTCGACGACTCGGCCTGCAATCTCGCGTCGATCAACCTGATGAAGTTCCTGGACGCGAAGGGACAGTTCGACATCGAGCTGTTCCGGCAGGCCGTCCGCACGATGATCCTCGCGATGGAGATCATCGTCGACGCGTCGAGCTACCCGACGGCGCCGATCGCGCAGAACTCCCACGATTACCGCCCGCTCGGGCTCGGCTACGCGAACCTGGGAGCCCTGCTCATGCACTACGGGCTCGCCTACGACTCGGACGCCGGCCGCACGCTCGCCGCGAGCGTCTCCGCGTTCCTCTCCGCGGAGGGCTACCACATGTCGAGCGAGATCGCGAAACGCATGGGGCCGTTCGCCGGCTTCGAACGGAACCGGGCGCCGATGCTCCGCGTCATGGGCAAGCACGCGAAGGCGGCCGAGGAGGTCCCGCACAACGATGCCCGCCTCACCGCGTTCGCCCAGGCGGCGGTCGACCGTTGGCACGACACGGTGAAGGCCGGCGAGCTCTGGGGCTACCGCAACGCCCAGATCTCGGTCATCGCCCCGACCGGCACGATCGGCCTCCTGATGGGCTGCGACACGCTCGGCCTCGAGCCGGAGCTCTCCCTCGTCAAGGTGAAGAACCTAGTCGGCGGCGGCGTCCTGCGCATGGTCAACCGGACCGTGCCGGACGGCCTCCTCGCCCTCGGCTACTCACCGGACGAAATCCGCGTTATCAGCGAGCACGTCGAGAAGACCGGTTCGATCGAGGGCGCCCCGGGCCTCGACTTCGAGGACCTCGCCGTCTTCGACTGCGCGCTCGCCCCCGCGGGCAGCGTCCGCACGATCTCGCCGATGGGCCATCTCAAGATGCTCGGCGCCGTCCAGCCGTTCCTCTCGGGCGGAGCGTCGAAGACGATCAACCTCCCGAACGACGCGACCGTCGAGGACATCGAGAAGATCTACCTCGAGGCGTGGAAACTCGGGATCAAGTCGGTCGCGCTCTACCGGGACGGCTGCAAGGCGTCCCAACCGTTCGAGACCGGTAAGGGGAAGGCGGGTGCCCCCGTCGGCCCCCGCGGGCCGGCGCGCGAACGTCTCCCGAACGAGCGCAAGGCGATCACCCACCACTTCGAGGTCGGCGGCCACGACGGTTACGTCACGGTCGGCCTCTACCCCGACGGCCGCCCCGGCGAGATCTTCTTCCGGGTGACGAAGGAAGGCTCGACGGTCAACGGGCTGATGGACTCGCTCGGGCTCGCGATGTCGATGGCGCTCCAGCACGGCGTACCGCTCAAAGACCTCGTCCGGAAGCTCGCCCACCTGCGCTTCGAGCCGGCCGGGGCGACCAACAACCCGAAGATCCGGTTCGCGAAGTCGATCCCCGACTACGTGGCGCGTTGGCTCGCCCTCGAGTTCCTCACCGAGGACGAGCGGCGGGCGATCGGGCTCGAGGGCCCCCCCGAGGGGAACGGCAACGGCCACGCTCCCGCGGCGGCGAGCGGCGGCAAGTCGGCCGCCTCCCGCCCGACGACGACCGTGAAGTTCGAAACCCGCGCCCTGGACGCGTTCTCCGCGGAGATCCCGAGCGGGGGCGTGAGCGAGGATGCGCCGGCGTGCGCCCTCTGCGGCGGCATCATGGTCCGCTCGGGCACCTGTTACGCGTGCACCGTTTGCGGTTCCACGAGCGGTTGCTCGTAGGAAGGCCGGCCGCGCCCGGCACGAACCCCTTCACGCCGGACGGTCGGCCGCGCTGAGGGCGGGGGTGTTCTCGCCCGTCGACGCGGAGGCCGCCGGTCCGCGGAGCGCGGAGGGCGCCTCGAGACGAGTCCCGTCGGCGTGGAATCGGTAGTTCCGCAAGCCGAGGGAGAGCACGAGTCCGACGAGCGCGACGCCCGCGGTGATCGCGAACAACACGACGAAGCCCGTCGTCGCCGGCACGGACGCAAAGATGCGGCCGAACGGCGTGGTGGCCACGACGACCTGGGTCGTGAACGTCGCGGTGATCGTCGCGGCGAGGACCGGGCCGACCGCGCTTCCTAGGTTCCGGAACGTCTGGTTCATCCCGGTCTGGATCCCGAGCTCTTTCGGCGAGACGGAGAGCACGATGATGTTCGACATCGCGATCAGCACGGCCACGTTGCCGACGAGCGCCGGGATCGCGAACAGCGTCAGCGCGAGGATGGTCGAGTGGAAGAGAGCGAGACCCAGCGCTCCCGAGCCCATCACCACGAAGCCGAGGATCATCACCGGCTTCGGGCCCCGGGCCGCAACGAGGCGGCCCCACAGGGGGCCGAACGCGAGCATCCCCAGCGCGGACGGGAGGGCCACTAGGCCGAACTGGAACTCGGTGTAGTTGAACCCCGGCGGGAACGGGTCCTCCACGAGGATGGTCAGCGTGACGAAGATGAGGAACATCCCGATGCCGACGATTACTCCGTTCACGTTCGAGATCCAGATGTTCCGCTGCTTGAGCGCCTGGAACGAGACCACGGGCGTCGGAGCCCGCGTCTCCCAGAAGAGGAAGAAGACCGCGGCGGCGAGCGCGAGGAGGAAGAACTCCGGGACGCCCCACGGGATCCCGGCGAACGAGACGGCGGAAAAGCTCGTCCAGCCCCAGTAGACCCCCTCGGTGATCCCGAACATCGCCATCGCGAGCGCGAACCCCAAGCTCCCGATGCCCGGGACGTCGATCGGCTTGGGGGATAGGTGCGGCGACTCGCGGAGGAGGAAGTAGGCGAGGACGACCAGCGTGATCGCGATCGGCGTGACGGTGTGGTAAGTGAGCTGCCAACCGTAGTTGTACGAGATGTAGCCACCGCCCACCAACCCGGCCGCGGCGCCCGCCGCGAACATTCCGGAAACGATTCCCTGGGCCTGGCCGACCCGGGCCGCTGGGAACACTTCGGGAAGGATGGCAAAGGCGAGGGGGAACATCCCCATGCCGAGTCCCTGAAACGCTCGAACGCCGATCAGGACGTAGATCTGGTTCGCCCGCGACACGCCGAAGGCGGCCCCGATGTTCGGGGTGAAGCCCGCGACGCTCACGGCGACCGCGTAGAGCCCCATGACGAAGAGGAGCATCCGTTTCTTGCCGTACTTGTCACCGAGCTTCCCGAAGATCGGGGTGGCGACCGTGCCGATCAGGAGGTAGGCGGAGACAATCCAGACGACGGTGGTCGTCGGGGCGTTATCGAAGAACGTGATGAAGTTGTGGAACGCGGGAAGGACCATCGTCTCCACGTACGTGACCATCATCGCCATCACCGCGAGCACGAGGAGCGCGCCCCGCGCGGCGCGAGGGTCGTAGGGGGTACCCGCGGCGGTGAGGCCCCGTCCGTTCGCGTTCATGGCCCTTCCCGGCGGGTCGCGATGTCCGACTCGAGCCGTCGCGCCACCTCACGGAACACGCGCACGGCGGCGGCGACGTCCTCCGCATCGAGGCCTCGACCGGCCTCGGTCATGACCCGGGCGATCTCCCGCCAGATGCGCGTCTGCACCTGCCGCCCGCGGGGGGTGAGGGAAAGCTCGACCACCCGACGGTCCCGCTCGGACCGATGCCGACGGACGAGGCCGGCTTTCTCGAGCTGGTCGACGCTCGCGCACAATGCCGGGGACGAGAGGCCGAGGTACCGCGCGGCCGTGCTCAGGGACGCCGTCCGGAGACTCGACACCGTACGGATCGCCCAGAACTGTCCCATCGTGATGCCCTCCTTCGTAAGGGTCGGATGGAGTTGGCGGAGCGAGCCTTGCAGCACTTCGTGAACGAGGTCGACGAGTTGGGGGACCGCGGCGGGCGCCGGGCCAGCCTCCGTCTTCGGAACCGCGGAAATCATACGGACTCCTAATCATTCGAATAGCGAATCATTAGAGAATATAACTATTTCGAGGCTAGGCGAGGGCGTACCGGGCGAGGTCGACCAAGTCGGGGAGACGCGGTTCGGAGTCGTCCGGAACCTGCGCGTCGCCCCACGCCGCGACGATCGCCCCCGAGGGAAACCCGGGCTCTCGCCCCGCCTCGCTCGCACCGAGGGCGGTCGGGACTCCCCGCCGGTCGATCTCGAGGAGCAGGACGAGAGCTCCGACCGGTCCCGCATCGACGCTTACCCGAGCGTTCGTCCCCCGCCCCGACACCGCTACCCGGGCCTCCTCATCGTTGAGGTGAGCGATCCGGACGCGACCTGCGGCTCGGTGCTTCCCCCGCGCCGGGACCGAGCGCCAGGCGATCTTCTCGCCCGCGGCGCGGAACCGAGCTAGGAGGCCGGGGTCGATCGGGAGGGGCCGAGGTCGCGCGTTCATTCCACCACCGACCGCCCTTTCCAGAGGAGGCAATCCGGCCGCACCGAGCACGGGCCGCAGACCGCGATATCCCGCTCCTTCGGACAGTCACCGGAGATGCCGGTGTGGCAGAGCACGAAATCGTACTTGATCGGGTCGAGGGGGTCGATGCGCCGCAGCGCTTCGCTCACCTCCTCGACGGTCGTCCACGACCGGGTCCGCCGTCCGGTGAGTCCCAAGTGGAACGCGATCCAGTGCACGTGCTGGTCGAGCGGGATTCGGAGCTCGCCGGTCGGCACCCGCCGCCAAACGCCGAGGTCGGGGAAGCGGTCGCGCACCATCCAGCGAACGAACAGGGTCAGTCGCTTGCACGGACTTTTCGGTCGGTCCCGCGGCGAGGGGAAGAGCGCACGGTACCCCGGGGGCGGAGGGCCGAGGCGAGCCCGGAGGCCGTCGCCCCGCAGGACGCGGGCGAGCGCGTCGAGTCCTCCGGCGAACCCTTCCGTCGATAGCCCGTCCCGAAAGACGGGCTCGAGCGAGTCATGGTCACGGTAGTAGCTCTCGAGGACGCGGCAGAGGTAGTCGACCTGGTCGCCTCGGATCCACCGATGCTGGAACGAGCGGAGACGACGACGACGCTCCCCCGCGTGGCCCGGACGAACGAGCCAATCGACGTCGCCATCCGCCCGACGGGCGACGTCGACGATCGCCCTTCGGATCGCCGTCGTGTTGCCGATGGCGAGCGTGCTCGCGAGCAGTCCCGCGACCTCGGCCCGGCGAAGGTCCCAAGCGAGGGGACGGACCTCGGCGATCGGGTCATCGGCGATCGAACGGTCGAACGGGAACCGCGCGTAGAGCGTCTCGAGGTGGCGCGGAAAGTCGACGGTCGGCCGATGGGGTCGCACGGGTCGCCGGCACCCGTGCCGGGGATTTACGGTTCACGACCTACCTCCGACCGCACGTCTAACTAACTCGTCGGCGTACGGACGCGCGACGGTGCTCCATGGAGCTCCGACCGACAATCGACCGCGAGTGGCTCGAACGCGCCGCAGCGAAGGACCCGTTCGTGCACGCCTACGGGCTCTGGGACCTCGACCACGTGCCGAACCGGGTCCGGTTCATTTCCGCCCTGGACGGTGCCGAGACTGTCGGCTACCTGCTCGTCTGGCTCGGTCACCCGACCTGCGCGGTCGTCCACTGGGTCGGCTCCGACCCTCGCGCCGGCATGCTCGCGGACGCCCTACCGCCACGGCCACTCATCGCCATCGTTCCCGAGACCTTCCAGGACGTGGTGGTTGCGGCCCGCGGACCGGCGCGGCCGGCCACGCTCCTGCTCCTGGCCCACGAGCCGGTCGGGCTCCCCCGGAATCTGCCACGTTCCCCGGAATCCGTGCCGGTCCGGAGGCTCGAGCGGGGCGACCATACGGCGCTCGTGGAGTTCGCGGGACGGCAGACCGACCCGGTGGCGGCGGAATATCCCTCGCTCGACCCCGGTGAGGATTGGATCTGGGGTGCCTTCGAGCGGGGGAAACTCCTCGGGGCCGTCCGGGCGGCCGTTCGTTTGCCGGACGTCTGGCTGGTCGGTGGGGTATTCGTCGACCCGGCGGCGCGGGGTCGGGGAATCGGCCAAGCGCTGGTCGCCGCGGCCCTGGCGAGTGCTCGCGAGGAGCGAACGCGGGTCGGCCTCTACGTGCGCGAGGACCGGGTCGATGCACGCCGACTGTACGACCGACTGGGGTTCCGGCCGTTGGGTCGCCGGACCTGGCTCGACCTCGGCGCCGGATTCGCGCCGTGACGGCCGGGCCGGCCCGGAAGGTGGATCGGTCGCGCGGGCGGAGAGGCGACAAAGGATGACCTCCAACGCCGAAGCCGCCGAGATTTTTCGGACGGTCGCGGACCTGCTCGACCTCTTGGGGGAGAAGTTCAAGCCCGAGGCGTACCGGCGCGCCGCCCGTTCGATCGAGAGCCTGACGGAGGACCTTTCCGAGGTCGCCGCCCGTGGCGAACTGCGGTCGATCCCCGGGGTGGGCGAGGCGATCGCGGAGAAGACGGAGGAGTACCTTCGGACCGGGACGGTCCCGTACTACGAGCGGCTGAAGCGGGAGGTCCCGCCCGGTCTGATCGAGCTGATGCGACTCCCCGGGCTGGGGCCGAAGACCGCCCGTCGGTTCTGGGTCGAGCTGAGCGTCGAAGGGCCCGCGGAACTGCGGGACGCCATCGCCGCCGGTCGCCTCCAGGGGCTGAAGGGATTCGGGGAGAAGAAGATCGAGCAGCTACGGGGGGCGCTGTCCGCCCCGGCGGCCGGCTCGGGTCCGGCCCGACGGCCGATCGAAGAGGTCTACCCGGTCGCGCTCGGACTCGTGCGGGCGATCCGCGCGGGTGCCGTGGTCGACCGCGTGGAAGTCGCCGGCAGCTTTCGCCGGGCCCGCGAGACGGTCGGCGACCTCGACGTGCTCGTGACGTCGAAGGATCCGAGCACGGTCTTCGACGCGTTCTCCGCGCTCGACCTCGTCGCGGAGGTAAAGATGCGGGGCGAGACGAAGGAGACCGTCGTGCTCCGCGGAGGTCTTCAGGTCGACCTTCGGGTCGTGAAGCCCGAGGAGTTCGGCGCCGCGCTCCAGTATTTCACCGGCTCGAAGGACCACAACGTCCGCCTGCGCTCGCGGGCGCGGGACCGGGGGCTCAAGGTGAACGAGTACGGTGTGTTTCGGGAAGAGGAGCGCATCGCGGGGTCGACCGAGGAGGAAGTCTACGCTGCTCTGGGGCTCGCCTGGATACCGCCCGAGCTTCGCGAGGACCGGGGCGAGATCGACCTCGCCGCCCGAGGGAACCTTCCCCCGCTCGTCACGGAGCGCGAACTATGCGGCGACCTCCACGTCCATCTCGACCCCGGCGCCCCGCCGGACGTGGTCGACCGGTGGATCGCCGCCGGACGGGCCCGGAAATACTCCTACCTCGGGTTCGTGGTCGCCGGCGTGCAGGCGGACGGCACCCCGTGGACGGCGTCGGCGCCCACGATCGCGCGCCTTACGGAGCGGTCGACCCCGGAGCTTCGGGTCCTACGGGCGGTCGAGACGGGGCCGGGGGCGGTCCCGGCCTCCCTCGCCGAGGTCGCTCATGACTACCGAATCGCTCGTCCGACGCCGAACGCTCGACCGGGGGTCGACTCCCCCGCCGACGTTCCGCGACCTCACCTGGTCGCGCACGTGGGAGCCTCGGTGGCGACCGATGCGGCGGGCCTCGCCGCGTGGATCGAGGAGGCCCGGCGGGCGGCCGCGGCGCTCGAGGTCGGGCCCGGCCCCGAGCGGCTCGACTCGGTCGCAGCGCGTCAGGCGCGGGAGGCCGGCCTCCCGCTCCATCTGCCCACCGGTCTCGTTTCCGCTCCGGACGACCCCACCCGCCTCGTGGCCCTCGGCTTCGCCCGACGGGCCGGTGCGAGTCCCAACGCGGTGGTGAATGCCCGTCCCGAGCGGGAGCTCAGAATTGCAACAGCCGGGGCACGAGGGAGCCGGACGACGGGGTCGACCGGCCGCCCGAGAGCGCGCTCCGGGCGACGGTCCGCATAAGACAGTTCGGGCAACGGTGGGCGGTGGGCGTCAGCCCGTGCCGCCAGTAACAATCCGTACAGAGGGGTCGACCGCAGCCCCAGCATCGGGGGGGATTGGATGACGTGCCGAGGGGCGTGGCACAGCTCGAACAGGCGCGCGCGCCCGCGAGCGGGTTGGCGGCGAGCGCCGGGGGCTCGGGGATACGCCGACCGCCCGGACGGACTCCGGGGGGCGGCGTCCGGACGACGCTCGGGGACGAGTGCCGGCGGGGGGGGACCTCGTTCACCGAAGGGCGAAGGGCACTACCCCCTTTTTATGCTTAGGTCCCATTTGAGCGGCCTGCGGTTGGAGGGTGGGGTTCATCTACGACCGCCCCGCCCCTCCTCGACGTGTCCAGTGCCCGGGCGTATCGGTCGGTTTACCATCGACCCACGAACCCCCCGCCCAACCGGGCGGCGGAGACGGAGGCGAAACGCTCCCACGCGGCGATCCCCGTGGCGCTTGTGTTGCTCGTGGCCGGCCTCTATCTGAGCGAGTACACCGTCCTATTGACCGCGCTCCTCGGCGTGGTGCTGTTCCTATCGGGACTGTCGTTCCTATCGACCCGACTGAATCCGCTGAGCCCGCATTTCTACCTCACCCGGAAACCGTCCTGGCTCGCGATCGGCGTCGTGTTTCTCTCGGCGTTCGCGCTGCTCGCCTCCGCGTTCGAGTTCTACGTCCACCACCTCGCACCGATCATTCCGCGGCTCTGAGCCGGCGGCCCCGCGAGGCTACGCCGCGACCATCCGCTCGAGCGCGACGCGCGCCTTGGCCGCCGTTTCGGGCGGGACCTCGATCCGGTATCGGTCGAGCGCGAGGGAGTCGCGAACGTCCTCGAGCGAGATCTCCTTCATGTACGGGCAGATGGCGTCCGCATCGAGCGGGGTGAACCGGGTCGAGGGGTTGAGGCGGGACATCCGGTGTAGGATCCCGACCTCGGTCGCGACGAGCACCTCGGGCGCCCGCGTCTCCTCGGCGTAGCGGACCATCCCGTCGGTCGAGAGCACCCGGTCGACATGCTCCATCGCCTGGGTCGCGCAGCCGCACTCCGGGTGGGCGATCACGGGCGCCCCGGGATGGTCCGCCCTCGCCTTCGCGATCTCCTCCGGCCGCAGCTTCGCGTGCACCGGGCAATCGCCGACCCACAGGTGCATCGCCCGCCCGGTCCGGCGGCGGACATAGTCCCCGAGGAACATGTCGGGGAGGAACAGGATCTCGCGGTCCGCGGGGACCTGCTGAACGATCTTGACCGCGTTCGAGCTGGTGCAGCAGATGTCGGCCTCGGCCTTCACGTCGGCGGAGGTGTTGATGTACGCCACGACCACGGCGCCGGGGTGGGCTCCCTTCCAGGCGCGGAGCTGTTCGGCGGTGATCGAATCGGCGAGGCCGCAGCCGGCCCGAAGGTCGGGGAGGAGCACCGTCCGGCTCGGGTTGAGGATCTTCGCCGTCTCGGCCATGAACCGGACCCCCGCGAAGACGATCACCGGTCGGTCCGACTCCATCGCCTTCCGGGACAGGTAGAGCGAGTCCCCGACGAAATCGGCGATGTCCTGGACCTCCGGCCGCTGGTAGTTGTGCGCGAGCAGCACCGCGTTACGTTCCTCCTTGAGGCGGAGGACTTCCTCGGCCAGCGTCACGGGAGTTCGCGCGTTCTAGGACACCGGGCGTCTTAAGCGGTCGGTGGAGAGCACTAGGTGAAATGGTACCGCCGGCGCCGAATGCGTGATCCCCCCGAGGCTGACCGCATCGGCGCCGACCGACCGGTAGGCGGCGACTCGGTCCGGTGTGATCCCGCCCGAAAGCTCGACCCAGCGACCCCGTCGGAGGCCGGTGCGCTCGAGTGCCCCGACGATGGCGCGGGCGGCGCGGGGCGTGAGGTTGTCGAGGAGGAGGGCGTTCGCGCCTGCGCGCACCGCGGCGAGGGCCTCGGAACGCGAGCGCACCTCGACCTGGATCGACTCGCCCGGTCGACCCCGGGCCCGCGCCCGTCGCACGGCTTCCGCAACGGGCACGAGGGCGAGATGGTTGTTCTTGATCAGCACGGCCTCGGCAAGGTCGCGACGGTGCGGCCGGCCACCACCATGAACGACCGCGGCCTTTTCGAGGTCCCGAAGCCCCGGCAGGGTCTTCCGCGTCGCCCAGACCTCGAGCGGGTGGGCTGCCCCCCGGGCGGCGGCGACGGCGCGTCCGGTCGCGGTCGCGACCCCGCTCGCGTGCATCACAAAGTTGAGGATCGTGCGTTCCGCGGCGAGGATCCGACGGGCATCCCCCCGCACGCGGAGCACGACCGTGCCGGGGCGGACCCGACTCCCGTCCGGCCGGCCGCCGACGACGCGAAGGCCTTGCGCGCGCGCCGCGGCGCGTGCGGCAGCCATCCCGGACAGGAGCCCGGGCGCCTGCGCCACGACCCGGGCCTCCGCCGCGACCGGCCGGTCGAGGAGGTATCGGGTCGTGCGGTCGTGGTCGGCCCGGTCCTCCCGGAGCGCTCGGCGTACCAGCGCGTCGAACCTGACCGGGCGATGTTTAGCGGCGGTCACCGCTCCCTCCCGGCACCCCGAGCGCCCGACGCAGCTGCGTGAACTCCTCCACAAGGTCCGGCCGAAGGACGGGCAGGCGGAGGCGCTCGAGCTCCGTGACATGCCGCTGGGCGTTGGCGCGCTCCCCGTGGGCGTTCGCTAGCTGGGCGAGACGCAGCACCACGTCGATCTCCTCGAGGGTGTGGTGCAGCCCCTTGAGGAGGCGGTACGCTTCGAGGAGGCGGTCCTCGGCGAGGGGGAGGTTCCCCTGGTCGAGCGCGATCTGCCCCTCGACCTTGGTCGCCATGCTGAGGCCGACGCGGTCGCCGACCTCCGATAGGATGTCGTGGGCCGCGCGGAGGTTCTGCAGCGCCTCGTCGAACCGCCGCGTCTCGCGCAGAAGTTCGCCGGTCTTGTAGCGAGCCCATCCGACGCGCCGCGGGTCGTGGGCCTGGTCGGCGAACTGGATTGCCCGGGCGTACTCCGCGATCGCCTCGCGTCGCTGGGCCGGGGGGCAACGACCGTCGGCGAGCATGTCGCCGAGGAACAGGTGGGCCTGCGCCGACTCGCGCAGGGAGCCGAGCCGGTCGCGCTCGACGGTGACCGCCCGGGCTTCGGCGACCACCTCGTCCGTCGGGCCCATCATGGCGAGGGCCGCGAGGCGCCAGATCTGGGCCCGGAGGGTCACGAGGGCGTTGCCGACCTGGCGCGCGAGCCCCAGCTCCTCCGTGTGGTGGACGAGCGCCTCCGCGTACTTGCCTTCGTAGTAGAGACTCATCCCAATTTGGTGATGGGCGCCGACGCGCAGGATCGGCCATGGGTCGAGGCCGGGCGCGACGAGGACCTTTTGCGCCAGTTCGGTCGCCGCGGGAAGGTCGCCTTTGTCGGTCAGGACCTTCGAGAGGAAGATCTCGAGGCTCGCGCGACGGCGTGAGGAGAGGCGAGGGTCGTTCTGCTCCCGTTCGAGGAACTCGCGGATCGTTCTCTCGGAATCGGCAAGCTGGCCGAGCTCTTCGGTGACCCGCGCGACCTCGAGGACGAGCTCCGCCTCCTCCTCGACCTGAGGCGGCTTCACCTCGCGTTGACTCTCCACGGCGCGTCGCAGGTGGTCCCGGGCAGCTTCGGGGGCGAGCGCCCGGTCGGCGACCTCGGCCGCGAGGCGGTTGTACTTCACCGATTTTCGGCTCGCGTGACCGAGATAGAAGTGCCGCGCGAGGGCGAACACGGTGGAGACGCCGGCGCGGCCCGTCGCCTCGAGGGTCTCCCCCGCGCTCCAGTGAAGGACCTCACGTCGTCGCTCGGTCAGCCGGCCGTACACCTCCTCCCGAAGCCGGTCCCCGGGGAAGGCGAGGGTTTCCGCCGCGCGCTCGACGAGGAGGCCCGCGCCCACGAGGCGTCCCACGACCTCCGCGAACCGGCGTTCGTCCGGCTCTCCGCTCACCCGACGCAGCACCTCGAAGCTGAACTCGGGGCCGAGCACGGCCGCCACCTCGAGCGCCCGCTGTTCGTCCGGCGCGAACGGGGGGATGGCGGACGGCACCGGGCCGCTCGGCAGCGTACGGCGGTCGAGCTGGTCCAGGAGCAGGGGGATGCCACCGCTCCGGGCGAACCGATCGGCGACCTCCGTCGGCGAGTAGACCCGAGATGGGTCGCTCACCCGAAGGTATTCCGCCACCTCCTCCCGCGTCAGGGGTCGGAGCTCGACCGGGTGCGCGCGGGTGGTCTGTTCGAACCTCTCGAGCCGGTCGCGGCCGGCGGTGGAGAGCGAAGCGGCCGGCCGGCTGGTGGCGAGGAGCCAGAACGGTTCGTGATGCAATCGGTCCGCGAGCAGCGCGAGGGCCCCGAGGGACCGGTCGTCCGCCCGGTGCACGTCCTCGAGGACGAGGACGAGCGGACCGCGGTGGGTGAGCTCGACCAGCCGCTCGGCGAGGAGCTCGAGCACCCGGTCCCGCGCCCGCTCGCCGCGGTCGTCCGCCTGGCCGAGCTGTTCGAGCAGGCGCTGTTCGATGCTGACGAGGTCGGGGAGCGCCTCCCCGCCCAACCGAGGCACGAGTCCGATCAGGTCCTCGTCGCCTGCCATGGGGGCGTCGCCCGGGGTCGCTCGCGACGACGACTCGCGAGCGCTCTCGATCGCCGAGCGGAGCAACGAGAACGGGGGAGGGTCATCGAGCGGTGGGGCCCGGCCGCTGAGCACCCCGACCCCGGTCGCTCGGACCTCGCCGACGAGCTGGGCGATCAGCGCCGACTTCCCGACGCCCGCCTCCCCGACGAGGAGCGTCACCTCCCCGGCACCCGCCCGAAGGTCCTCGAGCCGGTGGCGAAGCGCTTCGACGACCTCGCCCCGGCCGACGAACGGGCGGCCGGGTCCGGCTTCGGTCGCCATTCGACTCGGTCAGCGCGATGGAACTCGCCGAGTATGTAGTTGCGGGTCCCCCGGCCGCGCGTGCCTTCCCCCGGATTCCCGGTCGCGAGGCCGGGGAAAGCCCGGCTAGGCGGTCTCCCCTTCCGCCTCGCGGGCCGCGAGCGCACGGCGGAGGCGCTCGAAATCGTCCGCGATATCCGGGCGAATCGCGGGGAGGTTCCGGCGTTCGAGCTCAACGACCCGGCGACGCGCGCTCGCGCGGTCGCCGCGCGCGTAGGAGAGCTGGGCGAGGCGAAGCACCACGTCCACCTCGTCCGCCGGGGCGTTCAGTTCCCGAACGAGGCGGTACGCCTCGAGCAGGTCCGACTCCGCGAGGTCGTACTCGCTGCGGTCGATCGCGATCTTCCCCCGCACGATGATCGCCTGGACGAGGCCGAACTTGTCCCCGATTCGCGAAAGGATCTCCCGGGAACGTTCCGCCTTTTCGACGGCCTCCTCGAACTGGCCCGCGTCCCGCAGGATGTCCGCCGTGTTGAACAGCGCCCAGCCGACCCGGCGGGGGTCCTGCGCTTTCTCGGCCAGGCGAATCGCTTCGGCGAACTCGGCGATCGCCTCCTCGTGGCGAGGGGCGGTCGACGGAAGGTTCGTGATCAGCACCCCGAGGAACAGGTGCACGTAGGCGGACTCGCGGGCCGGACCGACGCGGTCGAGTGCCGCCGCGGCCTCGCGCGCGTCGGTGAACGCGGCCTCGGCCTGGCCCATCATCATCAGTACGCCCGCCCGCCGCGCCTGTCCGAGGGCGGTCGCGCGTTCGTTGCCCGCCTCCCGGGCGAGGCGGATCTCCTCGGCGTGCTGAGCGAGCGCCTCCGGGTATTTCGCCTCGTAGAACAGCGCCTCGCCGAGCAGCCGGTGAGCCCCGAGTCGGACGAGCAGCTGTTCTTCGAGGCCGGGGGAGGCGAGGACCTTCTTCGCGACCTCGCCCGCCGCACGCCAATCGCCCCGGTCGCTCAGGACGCGGGCGAGGTAGATCTCGAGGGTGGCCCGACTCCGTGGGGCCAGGCGCGGGTCCGCCTCCCCCCGTTCGAGGAAGTCCCGGAGAATCCCCTCCGCTTCCTGGAGGCGGCCGAGCTCGTTGGTCGTCCGCGCGAGCTCGAGGACGAGCTCCGACTCGGCGTCGCGGTCATCGGGGTTCAACAGGCGCTGGCTCTCGAGGGCACGCGCGAGGTGGTCGCGGGCGACGTCGGGGGCGAGCGCTCGGTTCGCGATCTCGGCGGCGATCCGGTTGTACTCGACCGACTTCGCGTCCGCGCGGCCGAGATAGAAGTGCCGGGCGAGCGCGTAGATCGTCGTGAGGTCAGCGTTCCCCATCGCTTCGAGCGCGTCGCCCGCGCGGTGGTGCAGGAGACGGCGCCGGCTCTCGGTGAGCCGGCCGTACGCCTCTTCGCGGAGCCGGTCTTCGGGAAACGCGAGCAGCTCGCCCGGCCGCTCGTAGAGGAGGCCGTGCGCGACCAGGCGGTCGACGGCCTCAGCGAGTCGCTCCTCGTCCTCCCCGCTCGCGCGCAGGAGGATGGCGAACGGGAACTCCGGACCGAGCACGGCGGCGACATCGAGCGTCCGCTGCGCCTCCTGGTCGAGGGGGGGCAGTGGGGCGCCGAGCTGGCCGGTCCCCTCGGAGGTCGAGATCCGGCGGTCGAGCTGTTGGAGGAGCAGCGGGTTCCCGCCTGTTTCGGAGTAGCGGCGCGCGACCTCCTCGGGGGAGAACTCGCGCGTCGGGTCGCTCATCCTCAGATAGTCCGCGACCTCCCCGCTCGTCATTGGCCGCAGGACGATGCGACGGGCCCGGGTCACGCTCTCGAACGACTCGAGCCGAGCGCGCCCGAGTTCGGAGAGGGAGGCGTAGGGCCGGCTGGTCGCGAGGATCCAGAGCGGCCGGTTCTGCAGCTGGTTCGCCAGGAACTCGACCGCCGCGACGGACGACTCGTCCGCGCGGTGGAGGTCCTCGAGGACGAGGACCATCGGGCCGTGACGGGTGAACTCGAGGAACTGCTCGGCGATGCCCGACCAGACGCGCTCGCGGGACGTCTCCCCGCGTTCGTCCGTTTCTTGGAGCGCCTCGAGCAGCCGCTCCTCGAGCCCGGTCGGCGCGGGGAACATCGGCTCCCCGACCCGCGGCGCGAAGCCGATCAGGAATGGGTCGCCTCCGAGCTTCGGCGTCTCGTCGGAGCGCAGCGTCGGGTCGTCCCGGGCGCTCTGGATCGCCGACCGGATCAGCGAGAACGGCGGCGGGTCGTCCAGGGCGAGCGCGCGGCCGACGAGGACGCGTACGCCCCGGGCCCGGATGTCCCGGACGAGGTCGGCGACCAACGCCGACTTCCCGACCCCCGTGCCCCCCACCAGTAGGGTCACGCCGCCGGTGCCGGCCCGGGCGTCTTCGAATCGACGGTGCAGGGCTTCGACCGTCTCCACCCGGCCGATGAACGGGCGACGGGACCCGGCTTCGGCCGCCATCGTTCCTAGCCGAGTAGATGGGAGGGTCCACCTATTTACGTGCGCGGCCGAGCGGATTTGAGGAACGGTAGCGGCACGACCCGGCCCGGCACCTCGCGGCCCCGGATGTCGAGCGTGAGGGAGGTACCCGCCGGCGTGAGTTCGGGGGGAAGGTAGGCGAGGGCGATCCCCTTCCCGAGGGAGGGGGAGATTCCCCCGCTGGTCGTCTCGGTGACGGGCTTACCGCCCGCCCGGACCGGGGTGCCGTGTCGGGGAATCGCTCCGGCCTCCGTGACCTCAATCCCGGCCAGTCGATGCTTCGGGCCCTCGGCCCGTTGCTTCTCGAGCACCGGACTCCCGACGAACGTGTGGTCGAAGTCGACGAACCGCTCCTGCCCGGCCTCGAGGGGCGTGTGGTCGCGGTGAAACTCCTGGCCGGAGAGGAGATACCCCTTCTCGAGGCGAAGGGAGTCCCGGCATCCGAGCCCGCACGGTACGACCCCGGCGGCGAGGAGCCGTTCCGCCAGCGCCTCCGCTTCGGGTGCCGGGACGAACACCTCGTAGCCGAGCTCACCGGTGTAGCCGGTCCGGCTCACGAGCAGATGGTCGGAGAGCGCGCCGGGAAAAGGTAGGCCGAGGCGGCCCGTGCGCGGCCCGGTGCCTTCCTTCTTCGGGAAGAACCGCACGTGGTAGAACGGGAGCCCCGACAGGTCCCAGGGGAAGAGCGATTCGAGCACCTCGCGGGACTTCGGTCCCTGGACCGCGAGGAGCGCCACCGGCCCGTTCCACCGTCCGATCGTCGTGTCGGGCCCGCGGTGCTGGCGCAGAATCTCCTCGATCTCGTCCGCCCGGCTCGCGTTCGGCACGGTGAGGAACGCCCGGCTGAGCCCCTCGCCCGTATCGAGCCGGCTGATCAACAGGTCGTCCACGATGAACCCCGTCGCCTCGAGGAGGAACGAGTAGCGGACGTGCTCCGGGGCGACCGCCGGTACGTTGGTGGTGGTGCGACGGCCGAGGAGGTCGGCAGCGTGGGCGCCGTCGACGGTGAGAATCCCCATGTGCGAGACGTCGAACAGCCCGACCGACTCGCGAACCGCGCGGTGCTCGGCGATGATGCCCGAGTAGTAGAGCGGCATCTCCCAGCCGGCGAAGGGGACAAGGTGCCCACCGTGGCGACGGTGGAACTCGTAGAGCGCGGTGCGGCGGGGCGGCGCAGCATTCGCCGGGGCGGATTCGGTCATGTGACGATCTCCGCGAGGCGGCCGGCCTCGCTCGCGTGCCGGATCTCGAGCGCGACGCGGCGCCCGCTGCTCATCGGTCCCCGGTAGAGGGCATTCCCGTACGGATGGCCCAGCGCGAGGTGAACGTTCGTGCCGCCTCCGATCCGGGCCGCGACGTCGAACACTACCGGATGACCCGCCCGGTCGATGCACGTCTGCAGGCAGAACGGTCCGAGGATCCCCGGCGGATACTGCGCGCGCGCCGCGTCGACGAACTTCTCGCCCATCCGGAACACCTCCTCGAGGATGGATTCCCGCACCGTAAGCGTTCCGTGTCCCACGACGAGATACTCGGGAATCCGGTCGGAATCGTTCAGTTCGAGCTGCTGCGCCGCGGGCAGACGCACGAGCCCGTCCAGATTGCTCTCCCGACGCTCGTCCACGCCGAGGAGCTCGAGGCCCTCCGCACGCGGCACGAGCGGTGAGAAGAAGAAGTTGAAATTGAACACGGGGCCGAGGACGTACTCCTCGATCCGCGCCGTCGCGAGGTCGGCCGGCGCGATCGTCCCGCGCGCGACCAGGCGGTCGACCTTGGCGTGGTACTCGGCGGGGCTCGTGACGGTGAAGAACCCTCGCTCGAGCCGACGGGTCGCGTGGGGCAGCTTCACGATCGCGAGACGGTCGACCGCCTCCGGGCTCGCGATCTTGCGAGGCGCGCGGATCCCGGCCTTCTCGAGGAGGGTGTAGTAGTTCTCCCGTTCGCTCCGCTCCTCGATCCTCAGGAGGGCTCGGGAGCCAACGATCGGCACGCGGAACTCGTTCTCGATCGCCTCGAGGGGAACGTAGGAGCTGAAGGCACGGTTCGGGACCAGCACGACGCCGGTCGAGCGCAGCCGCTCCTGCACCGCGGGAGCGACGATCTCGGCGAACTTCGGAAAGGTCCACACATCGTCGACGCAGCCCCTCAGCCGCGTCCCGTCCGGTCCTCGCACGGACCGGAAGTAGCGCGCGTAGGTCGCCTCGCGACCCGACTCGGCGAGCACAAGGCTCGTGAGCCCCTCGGTCACGGCCCCGTCGGCCACGTCGATCGCCGAGTGCGAACCGACCGTCCCCACCACCGGCGGTTTCGGATAGTGGGCCACCAGCGCCCGGATTTCGTCGAGCGGTAGCGTCATGGCCGGTGGCACCGTTAGAGGAGCTTAAGCGCTCGCGCCACCCGCTCCGATGAGAGCGGCAGCTCCGTGACGTGCGCCCCCGTCGCTTCCCGCACGGCGAGCGCGACCGCCGCGGGGACGGGGATGATCGGCGGCTCGCCGAGTCCCTTCGCTCCGAACGGGCCGGCGCCGGCGAACCCTTCGAGGAACGTCACCTCGATTGGGGGCACCGAGCCGAGCGTCGGGATCCGGTAGTCCAGGAGACCGGCGTTCAGGAGGCGGCCATCGTCCGACCAGAGAGCCTCCTCGGTGAGCGCGGTGCCAAGACCCATCACCACGCCCCCCTCGACCTGGGCCGAGGCGGTCGCGGGGTCGATGAGCGTCCCGACGTCGTGGAACGCGGCATACCGGACGACCCGTACCGTGCCGGTCCCCCGGTCGACGGACACCTCCGCCACATGAGCCGCGCCGGTGAAATCCGTGTACGGGTAGAATGTCCCAACCTCCACCTTGCGTTCGTCGATCGTGCCACCCTTCCCGAAGTGCCGGCCGCTCGCCTCGATGCCCCCGGCCGCGCGCTCCGCCTCGGTGAGTAGCTCTCGGACCGGGCGCTGCCGATGCTCGCTCCGCACGACGACCTCGCCGTCCGCGAGCGCGAGGTGCACGAGCCCGGGGGCTTCGAGCCGCTTTCGAAGCTCGCCGAACAGCGCGCACGACGCCTCTTGGACGGCGCGGCCGATCGCGGCCGTCGTCCGGCTACCGAACACGCCCGAGTCGAACGGCGCCCTCGCGGTATCCTCGTACGCCACCCTCACCAACTCCCGGGATAGCCCCGTGCACCGGGCGGCGACCGCCGCGACCCCGGCGATCACGCTCCCGCTCCCGATCTCACGCTCCCCCTGGACCACGGTCACACCGCTCGGCGCGAGCCGCAGGCGAGCTTCCCCGCCGGCGCCCGAGTTCGTCGACCAGAATCCGACCGCGATGCCCACGCCCCGGTCGGGTCCGGCCTCCGCCCGCCAACGGGAGGCAAGGGCGCGCGCCCTCTCGAAGGCGCTCGCGAGGCCGAACGGGCCGACGCTCTGGCCGAGGGGTGTCCGGTCCCCTTCCTTCCAGAGATGGGCCGCCCGGAACGCCTCCGGGTCGAGCCCCGCTTCCCGGGCGACGTGGTCGAGATGCGACTCGAGCACGAAGACGCACTGCGGCGCGAACGGCGCCCGGTGCGGGCCGAACGGTGGCTTGTTCGTGCGCACGGCGTATCCCTCCACCTCGAACGTCGGGGCGCGATACGGTCCGAGGAGGAAGCCGATCGAGTAGCCGGTCGCGAAGTCCCGGCCGGGCAGCGAGTTCCCGACGTCGAGCAGCAGGCGGACGCGGCGCGCGACGACCCGCCCGCCGGTCACCGCCGTCTCCATGCGGATCACCGAGGGCAACGTCGTCCGGCCGAGCTGGAACTCCTCGCGGTAGCCAAGCGCGAGCTTGACCGGGCGACCCGTCGCTTTCGCGAGCAGGAGCGCGTACGGCTCGAGCAGCGCGGAGCCCTTGCCGCCGAAGCCGCCTCCGACCCACGTACCTTCCACGACGACCGACGGCTCGGGGACACCGAGCAGGGAAGCGATGTCCTCGCGAGCTCCGAACGGCGTCTGGGTTGACGTGCGGACATGCCAGATGCCGTCCGTCACGTTCGCGAGGCAGGCGTGCGGCTCGAGCGCCACCTGGTGGATGCTCGAGGTCCGGTACGTTTCCCGCACCACCGTCTCGGCGGTACGGAAGACCGCCTCGACGTCCCCGTCCCGCGCTCGGACGTGGGCCACGACGTGGGGCGAGGCGTCGGCCGCAGGCCCCGGCCACTCGGGGAAGACATCCTCGACATCGCTCACGACCGGCAACGGCTCGACGTCGACGCGCACCGCGCGCGCCGCCTGGCGCGCCAGCTCCCGCGTCGGGGCGGCCACGGCCGCCACCGGCTGGCCGCGGTAGGACACCGTATCCGTCGGGAAGAGCGGCCGGTCCGGGTCTCCGACGCCCGGCAACAGCGTCGGGAGGTCGGCGGCGCCGACCGCTACCACGCCCTCGAGCGCGCGCGCCGGCGCGAGGTCGACCGAACGCAGGCGACCGTGGGCGACCGGCGATGGCACGAGCGCCGCCCAGAGCATTCCCGGCGCGTCGAGGTCCATGCCGAACACCGCCGTGCCGTCGAGCTTCGGCCCGGCGTCCGGGCGCGGCGACGCGCTCACGGGTCCTCCCGCGGAAGCGCTGCCACGGCGCGGGCGATCGCGAGGTAACCGGTGCACCGGCACAGGTTCCCGCTCAGGTCGGCGAGCAGCTCCTCGGTCGGGGCGGTCCGTCCCCGCTCTTTGAGCAGGCCGACGAGCGCGAGGACAAAACCCGGGGTGCAGTAGCCGCACTGGAGCGCTCCGGCCCGGGCGAACGCGTCCTGGACGGTCCGGCCGACCGGGTCGCGCGCGACACCTTCGATCGTCGTGAGCGATGCACCGTCGACCTCGTGCGCGAGCGTGAGGCACGAAAGCGTCGAAACGCCGTCCACGAGGAGCGTGCAGGCACCACACTCGCCGCTGCGGCATCCCTCCTTCGTCCCCTTGAGGCCGAGCCGCCAGCGGACCGTGTCGAGAAGACGTTCCGAATCCGGCACGTCCTCGAGCGCCCGGCGCTCCCCGTTGACGAGCAGCCGTAGGGGATGCCGCACTATCGGACTCCGTCCGGTCGAGCCGCTACGCTCTCCACGGCACGTTCCAGCAGCGTCGCGACGAGATGCCGACGGTACTCTTCCGACGCCCGGCGGTCCGCGGCGATCGGGAGCCGTTCGGCCGCCTGCTCGGCCGCGACGTGGAGCGCCCGGCCCGGCGCAGCGGCGGAGACCAGCAGCGCTTCGGCCTCGGGGAGCCGGACGGCGCGGGGCGGGATTCCGCCGACGGCGACCCGCCAACGCCCATCGGACGGCGACCGGGCGGCGGCGACCGCGATCTGGGAGATGTCGTGCTCGGGTCGGACGCGCTGCCAGAGGTAGGCGGACGGCCTCGGCTCGGGCAACCGGACGGAGCGGATCAGCTCGCCCGGCGTGATTGCCGTCCGTCGTGAGCCGAGAAGGAACCGGTCGACCGGGAGCGAGCGTTCGCCGTTCGGTCCGACCAGGTCGACCTCGGCATCGAGCGCGAGCAAGATCGGCAGTAGGTCGGAGGCGGGCGCGGCGCGTCCGAGGTTGCCGCCGAGCGTCGCGCGATGGCGGAGCGGGACCCCACCGACCGCGCGGACCGCCTCGAGGAGCCCGGGGTGCCGGCGGGCGACCTCGGGGTCCTGCTCGAGCGCCCGCAGCGGCAGGGTGCTCCCGACCGTGAGCACGGACCCGTTCCAGTCGAGGGTGCGCCACGGTAGGCGGCGGAGCGAGACGACGCGACGCGGGCCGGTCCTCGCTCCTTCGAGGTCGAAGATGAGGTCCGTTCCTCCGGCGAGCACGACCACCTCGCCCGGCACACCGGCGGCGAGCTCGGCGACCGCCGCCTCGACGCTGTCCGGGGTCACGAGCTCGAACGAGGTCGCCATCGCCGACGGGAGCATCCCCGAGAGCTAACGGTTTCGTCTCGGGCGAGGGGCCCACACGTCTTCTTTTTTATCCAATGAGCGGCTTTGGCAACCGGTCGGCATGCCATTCGAACTTTCGTTGCGTTACAGCACTCCCCTCACCCCGATCGCCGACCTGGACGAGGTGTTGCGCGAATTCTTGCGCCTCGTGGGCTACCTGCCCGAGGGGGAAGAGGGCCGGGGGTCGGAAGGGCCGGTCGCCCAGAGCCTGGCCTACCGCCTGGTTCGGGACTGCCTTCTCAAGGACCCCACGCGAGCCTGGTACGTGGACGAGCTGACCGCGGTCCTCAAGACCTCGAAGCCGACCGTCTACCGCCACGTCAACAAGCTCAAGGCACTCGACCTGTTGGAGGAGGCCGGTGGCGCCACGGACGGCAAGGGCCGCAAAGGATACCGCCTGCGCTACGGCAATCTCGCCCGGGCGTGGGATTTCACGGAGGCCAACGCCCAGAATGCGCTACGTCGATATCGGGAGACGGTGAACCACTTGCAGACATTGATCGAGAAGCACGCACTGGAATTGCCCACGAAGACCCCGGCCGTCCCGCGCGCCGGCGGACGGGAACGCGGAGGCGCGCGATGAGCGACCCGTCGGGCGTCGGAAAGCGACCGCCGATCGTGCTCACACCGGGCTCGCGGGTGAAGGTCCGTTCGGCGGGCACCGAAACGGAGGCGATCGTCTCCACGGGAACGTTCCGGGGCCTCGTCTCGATCAGCGGGGACAACGCCCTCGCGATCGAACTCGACGGCTCGGGCGGGGAGGTGCGGGGGCTCATCCGGATCGTGCCGGTGCCCGCGATCCTCGCGATCGACATCCTCGAGGCCGCCAAGGCCGACGAGGAGAAACGCAGCGAGCCGCCGCAGTCGCCCGGGTACTTCCGCTAGCGAGCGGGGGCCGCGCCGCCGAGCGCGGGAACGGGCTTGCTGGGAGTCTCGCCGCGGAAGCGCGACGCCGTTCCGCGATTTCGAACCCAGGTCGCTGGCTCCGAAGGCCAGCAGGATAGTCCAGACTACCCCACAAGCCCGTCGACCTTCCACGGGACGGCGGCTATTTGGACGTTCCGGAGTCGGGGTCCACCGCGACCGCGAGGTCGTCCGGGCCGGGCGTCGAAGGGCCGGTGGCGCCCGTCGCGCTGGCGGTACCCTCACGCTGGAACCGGTCGAGCGTCGTCTGGGCCGTGGAACCGGGGAACAGCGTCGCGATCGAGTCGGCGAGCAGCTGGATGCGCTGGCGGACGTACGGCGTGATCCCCTCCATCGCTGCGAGCCGCTGGGCGAGGAGGAGGTACTTGCGGACCGAGGCCTCGTAGACCGTCGACAGGAGTTCTCCCTCGCACCGCCCGCCGGGCCGGTTGGCGTCGCACCGTCCCGAGAGCGGGGGCCGACGGTACGTGGTCTCGCAGACCTTGCAGCGGAACTTCTGGGTCCCGTAGCTGCGCAAGTTCCCCATGACGTCCGGGAGGAAATGCGCGTTCAGCAGGAGCGTGACCGACTCGGCGAGGTCGACGGCCCGGATCTGGGCGGCGAGGACGACCGACCGTTCCACGAGCTCTGCCATCGACCGGCCCTCGCGGTAGGCGGACCGGGACGGACCGCCCGCGATCCGGTGGGTGTCGTGCGTGAAGCCGTACGCACAGAGGGACCGGGAGGACCCGAGACGGTGACCGACGAGGTCGAGCAGCGGCTCGACCTCCTTCGGGTTCTTGCGCTCCGAGGCCGCGCGGTAGAAGGCGAGCGGGTACCGGTTCGAGACGTCGACGTTGTGGGCTTCCTTGTCGACCTCGGTCGTCTCGAGCCGCGTCGTGAGGACGAGCGGCTTATCCATGAGCGCCCCCCGGCTCTCGGGCAGGTACGACCGGGAGAAGTTGAGGAGCGCGTCCAAAAGGAGCGTCACCGAGTCCTCGTCCCCGTCGCAGTTACGTCGCTTCGCGGCGTGGAACACCGGGTGGGCGAAGCACGCTTCGGCGTTGGTGAATCCGATGAGGCGTCCCGTCACCCCGCCCGACGTGTGGGGAGCGAGCGCGACCACGAGCTGCCCGACCAGTCCTTCCGGTCGGTCGGCACGATAGTAGGGCTCGACCTCGTAGAGCCGGACCAGCTCGTCGTCGACGAACTGCGCGAGCCGGGTCAGGTAGACCCCGCACGACCGCGAGACGATGAGGTCCTGCGGGAGGAGCTCCACGAGCTGCTCGGCCTCGGTGAGCGGTGATCCGGACCAATCGCGGGTGTACCCGAGGCGATGGAGGGTCGCGATATCCGTGCCGATCTCGGCCGGTCGGAAATGCGTGAGCGGCAGGTCGGTGAGGTCGAACCGCGCGGTACCGTCCTGGTAGACCGAGATCGCGTGGGACGCCCGGAGAATCCCCTTCTCGATCGGTTCCGGCACCTTGCCGGGCGAGGTGAGGCCCTTGACACCCTTCACCACGGGCGGCTGGCTCAGGTGGAGACGGTCGACCGCGTCGCTCCACAACCGCGCGACGGGGAGCGGCTCGGCGACGGTGTGCCCGGTCGGCTCGGTGTGCCTCCCGCACGGGCACCGCGTCCAGACGGTCGTGCGACCGCACGCCGGACAGTTGCGCACCCCGAGGTCGACCCTCACACCTTCGCGCATCGTCCGGCGCGCCGCCTCGGGGAGGGAGCGCGTCGGTCCCCCCGCGGCGCCGACGGGGAAAAGGCCGTGCACGTTCGGCTGCATGCTCCGGTGGTACGCCTTCTCGGGCCGACCCACGCGACCGCCGACGCGCGACGGCCCCCGGGCGCGCACGGGAACGCCGGCGAGCCGGCTCACGTAGGAAAGCGCATCCTCCTCGACCGGGTCGAGGGGCGCGTGGCGGACCAGGCGTTCCCCCTCCGGAGCGAGGCCGAGGCCCCCCACGAGGGCGGCCGACGCGTCCGGCTCGCCGTGGAGGTCGTCCCCTTCCACCGGGGTGAACAAGAAGCCGAGCCGGACGAGCGGTTCGCGCCACTGCGGGTCCGCGGGTAGCATCAGCCCCCCGGCGACCCATCGTCCGCTCCGCTCGACGAACTCCCCGAGCGCCCGCACCTCGGCCGGCGTGAGGTCATGCCAGAAGAGGAGCCAGCGCGGATGGAGGGGAACGCGGTACGTCTGGGCGAAGCGGACCGCCTGGTCGTACGAGGCGACGCCGAGGCCCTCCGACTCGGGTGCGCCGGCCTCGCGGAGCTCCTCGAGATGCCAATCGAGCGAATAGCCGGACGGCACCAGCGGTTGGTTGTTCTCGAGGAACTCGCCGACCGAGACCAGGATCTCGCCGAGGTCGATGATCCGGCGCACGCGCGAGCGGAGCGCCTCCGCTCGCGCGAGGTCGTGAACGGCGGTCACCGTACCGTCATCGAGCTCGACGATCGGCCCCTCGATCGTGTCGCAGACGCCCATCGCCGCCGCCTTGCCCGGGTATTCGAGCTTCACCTGGGTCCCGATCGCCACGAAGTTCTGCAGCAACACCATCGTCGCCGGGTTCACCGCGCACGCGGCGAGCCCGGTGGTCCGGGCGCGGCCGTAGACGAGGCGGAACCCCCCGGGGTGGTTCGGGTGCGCGAGCACCGGGCGCCCCCCGACCGAGTCCTGGAGGTACTTCGGGGTCCGGGCCGCGTCGGGGTCATCGTCGGTGTGATGGCCGATCTCCGAGAGGAACTCCCAGCCATCGAGGCCGAGCTTCTCGACGATCTTCTGGAGCTTCGCGGCCTTCTGGCAGAGGCCCTCCGCGATGACGAGGCACGCGCCGCCGCGGATGCCGTTCGTGCGAACCCGGTCGAGGTTGCGGAACGCGCTCACCTCCGCGTCCCCTTCGGTCGCCTCGCCCGAGATCGCCACGGGTACGTTCCGGACGACGAGGTCGATCTCCTCCGGGGTCGGCACGTACTGGAGGTGCTGGAGCGACTTGTAGAGCGGGATCTCCTCCTTGTACCGGCCGACCTCGTCGGGGTCCGGGCGGAACGCCGCGAGCCCGAGGTCCCGACGGACGACGTCCGCGAGCAGGACGCTCAGCGCTTGCGCGGTGCCGCCCGCCGCCCGGATGGGGCCCGCGTAGTAGAGCTCGATGTACGGCGCGTGGTCCTGTCCCTCCATCACGTGCACCTCGGCGAGCCCTTCGAGCGGTGCGACGAGGATCCCTTCGGTCAGGATGGCGAGCCCGACCCTTAGCGCCGCGTCGACCCGCGCCGCGACCGACGCGCCTCGGGTGGGGTCACGGGCGATCCGCCGGGCAATCGTCAGCGCGACCTCTTCGCGGGGAACGGTCGCGGCCAGGCTCCGGATCTCGGTCGAGATCCCCTCGATCCCGAGGTGGGCGAGGAGCTTCTCGACCCGCATCGCCATGTCCTGAGCGCGCGGGATCTCGGGCACGACCTCCGGGTCGTAGCCGACCCGGCGCGCCTTCTCCGCCATGCCGTATGCTCGGTCGACCTCGGTCTCGATCGTCCGAACGTACGATTCCACGGGCGTGCGAGAGATTGATGGAACATAAACTCGCGCGCTCGCGTGGCCCGCTCGCGCGAAAATCCGCCGCGTCGCGCACTCGGAACCCTCATTAGCAGGCCGTGGTGGCGCGAGCCGAGCCGCCCGTGACCTCCGCGCAACGCCAGTCCCGCTTCTGGGACGCCCAGTACCGCGCCGACCCTCGGTTCTTCGGGAGCGAGGCGAGCCCGTTCCTCCGCTGGACCCTCGCGGCGCTCGAAGG